>NZ_CP116899.1:3000000-3600000 GCF_030997045.1 Microbulbifer sp. TB1203
GAACGGCGACAGAATTTTTGTTATAAAGCCGCCTCAGTGTTCGTTTTTTAGGCATTGGACGCCGCGAGCTCGGATAACAATCACAAATAGCGCCACCTGTTAAGACCATGCAGAACCATCGCAAATCGCCGCCGCGTCTGTTCGGCGTCCTACGCCAGCACTTTCCGCGCACCCACGCCCTGGCTGCCGGCGCCGCCAGCTTTGCCCTGGCGCTGACCCTGTTTGTCTCCACCCCGGAAGTGGAGGCGAAGAGGCACTCACTGCCGGTAACCCTGTCCTCCATCGACAGCGATGCCGCCAGAGCAGATTTCGTCGACAACGGGGCCGCCGGCCGGGAACTGCGCAGCCAGAACCTGAAAGTACAGAACGGCGACACCCTGTCCGACCTCTTCCAGCGCGCCGGCGTCAGCAGTGCGGAGATGTACCAGTTGCTGGCCAGCGGCGACGAGGCCCGCCAGTTGGCCAAACTGACCCCCGGGGAAGAACTGACTTTCCGCACGGACAGCGAAGGCGCACTGCAGAGTCTGGAGCTGTACCGCGACCGGCTCAACCGGATCGAGTTCAAGCGCGGCGAATCCGACGACTTCCAGTACACCCTGCACCAGCGCCAGGCGGACAGCTACACCGCTTACCGCCAGGGGGAGATCGAGAGTTCCCTGTTCGTGGCCGGCAGCGACGCAGGCCTGAGCCACAACCTGATCATGGCCATGGCGGACGTGTTCAGCTCCGATATCGACTTCGCCCTGGACATCCGCAAAGGCGACCATTTCAGCGTGATTTTCGATGAAGAGTTCCTGGACGGGGAAAAGATCGGCGACGGCCCCATCCAGGCGGTGACCTTCACCAACCAGGGCAAGGCCTTCAGTGCCGTGCGCTATACCGACGTCAACGGCGACACCAACTACTACACACCGGACGGCAAGAGCATGCGCAAGGCGTTTATCCGCACCCCGGTGGATATCGGCCGCATCAGCTCCCACTACAACCCCCGACGTCTGCATCCCATTTTCAAGACCCGGCGCCCGCACAACGGCACCGACTACGCGGCGCCCACCGGCACCCCGGTGTACGCCGCCGGCGACGGTCGCGTGACCCGGGCCGGCTACAGCAAGTCCAACGGCAACTATGTGTTTATCCAGCACGGCGAGCGCTACGTCACCCGCTACCTGCACCTGAGCAAGCGCCTGGTAAAACGCGGACAGCGCGTGAAACAGCGCCAGGTGATCGGCAAGGTCGGCTCCACCGGCTACGCCACCGGCCCGCACCTGCATTACGAATTCCTGGTCGACGGCCGCCACCGCAATCCCGCCACCATCGTGCGCAAACTGCCC
This sequence comes from Microbulbifer sp. TB1203, assembly GCF_030997045.1. Taxonomy (NCBI): domain Bacteria; kingdom Pseudomonadati; phylum Pseudomonadota; class Gammaproteobacteria; order Cellvibrionales; family Microbulbiferaceae; genus Microbulbifer; species Microbulbifer sp. TB1203. The sequence goes on from NZ_CP116899.1 coordinate 3,001,332, forward strand.
AAGGCCAAATCGATCCCCTCCGCGGAAATGGCCCGCTTCAAGACCCAGACCCAGCCGCTGCTGGCGCAGCTGGAGCGCTTCAAGCAGCCGGCCCTGGCCCAGCACCGCGAAGAAGAGGACAGCGACAAGCAAAGCGTTAACTAGCGCCCCGTCTCGTACTAGGGCCTGCTAACGCAGCTCGCAGGGAGCGGCCATTCCATTTTCAACCCGGGCCATCTCGTTGACTTGCTTGACGTAGAATAACTACGCTGGCGTAAATGCGCCTCGCATCTGGCCGGCCAGTGGGCCCGCTTTTCATTATTTAGCACGAGACAGGACGCTCCCAGATGCCCGATCTATATATCGGCCTGATGTCCGGCACCAGTGTCGACTCCATCGACGCGGTACTGGTCGACTTCGGCAGCGGTGACACCCTCAAGCCACAGATCATCACCGCCCTCGGCCATCCCATTGACCCACCGCTTCGGGAAGCTATTCTCGCTCTCTGCGCCCCCGGCCCCTCCGAGTTGGACCGCGCGGGTCAACTGGATCGACAGATCGGCCAGGCGTTTGCCGATGCCACCAACACCCTGCTGGCGCGAGCCGGCGTCGAAGCCGGCGATATCACCGCCATTGGCAGCCACGGGCAGACGGTGCGCCACCGCCCGCCGGGCACGGTTACCGCGCCCTTCAGCCTGCAACTGGGCGATCCCAACACCATTGCCGCCCTCACCGGAATCACCACGGTAGCGGACTTCCGCCGCCGCGACATGGCCCTAGGGGGACATGGTGCACCGCTGATGCCGGCCTTCCACCGCGCCGTCTTCGCCACCGACCGCAACCGCGCGGTGGTCAATATCGGCGGCATGGCCAATATCACCGAACTGGCCGCGGATGGGGCCGTCTACGGCTACGACACCGGTCCCGGCAACGTCCTGCTCGACTACTGGATATCCCTGCATCAAGGACAGCCGTTCGACCGCGACGGTGCATGGGCCGCCAGTGGTCGGGTGCAGATGGAGCTGCTCAGCCGGTTGATGGCAGACCCCTATTTCTCCGCCAAGCCCCCCAAGAGCACCGGCCGTGAAATTTTCAACGCCAGTTGGCTTGAGCAGGCCAGCGCCGGGTTGGAGTTGGCGCCGGCAGACGTACAGGCCACGCTGGCGGAGGTGACCGCGGCCAGTATTGCCGAGGCGGTGCACCAGTTCGCAGATGGCGGTGAGCTGCTGGTATGTGGCGGCGGGGCCAGAAACAAGGATCTGCTGGCGCGCCTGCGCCGGCGCCTGCCCACCTGGTCCATCGCCTGTACCGGCAGCTACGGCATAGACGCCGACTGGCTGGAAGCGGTGGGTTTCGCCTGGCTGGCGCGACAGACGCTGCGCGGGCTGCCAGGCAACTGCCCGAGTGTGACCGGCGCGCGGGAAGAGACGGTGCTGGGGGGCGTTTATCCGGCTTGATTTGGCGGGGCTCAAGGCGGGGTTCGAAAAGAACATTGGAGTTAAATGCGTAGGCCCTGATGCCGGTGGCTTTTTGCGGGACGGTAACTCGGGCCATCAATGGCCCTCGCCCTTCGGGCGCCTTCGGCGTTCAAAACGGCAATCCTGCCGTTTTGTCTGCGGCCAGGGACGGCCGCGGAGAGGTACAGGGATGTATTTAAGGGGGGCGCCCAGCCCGTGTCCCGCAAACAGCCACCGGTAGCAGAGCCGCCACCAGCCCGCTACGGAAGTCGGGTCGGTTAACATAGGCCGATCGCGGCCAACGGCCGCTCCTACAGGGGAAGTCCGACCACACCACAGAGATGTGTACCAGCTAGATGGAGAAAGAGGAGCCGCAGCCGCAGGTGGAGGAGGCGTTGGGGTTCTGCACCACAAAGCGGGAGCCGGACAGCCCCTCCTCATAGTCGACACTGGCGCCCACCAGGTAGGGATAGCTCATGGCGTCCACCAGCACCTGGATGCCGTCTTTCTCGACTACTGCGTCATCCTCGGCTACCAGTTCGTCGAAGGTAAATCCGTACTGGAAACCGGAGCAGCCACCACCGGTCACGAAAACCCGCAATTTGAGTTCCGGGTTGCCCTCGTCTTCCAGCAGGCTTTTGACCTTGGCTACCGCCTGGTCGGTCACCACAACCGGCTCGGGAGAAAAGGAAACAGCTTCTGACATAGGTTTTTCTCGGCACCAATAAGAGGTCGCACCGAACAAAAAGTATACAGTGCGAATTGGAGGCCATTATCCTTAAATCCCAGCAATACAGTCAAGTATTGCTGGGTGCGCTGGTAAACGAGCTTAGTCTACATCCACTATCGTTTCTTCCGAATATTCCAGCATGCGCGGCTCACCGGCGGAATCCATCTCTACATTGGAGACCAGGGAGCCGTTCACCTGGGCGCCCTTGACCATCTCGATCAGCTTGTAGTGCACATTGCCTTCCACCATCGCCTTGGAGGACAGCTCCAGGTGACGCGTCGCATGTACATCGCCCTTGACGTTGCCGTTGATCACCACGTGGGGCACGCGGATCTCACCCTCGACGATACCGCCCTCGACGATCTGCAGGCGCGCATCGCTGTCGCTGTGCGCGTTGACATTGCCTCGCACCTTGCCCTCGATCACCAGATTGCCGCGGAAGTGCAGATCGCCCGCCACCTCGGTGTGCCGCGCGATCAGTGTTGTGTTGTTACCACCAGAGCTCGCCATAACTGCCTTCTCTTTTTTTCTCAACATAAGTCAAATGAAACCTCTCATTTCACGGAGTCTGGTTTACTCCGCTATCTATGTTTTCTGCACCAGCCAGCCGTAACGCCGCTCGATATTGAAGCCTTTGCGCGCGCTGGATTTGAGCGTCAACTCCACCCCTTCCGGTTCAAAGTCCGGAGGCAGTTGCAGCTCTCCCTCGATATTCTGGAAATACTTGAAACGCAGCGGTATCGACTCGCTGTCCACCTGTTGCGACAGCGTGCTCAACGGATAGCGCTTGGGCTGCCCCGCCTCCGTACCGACAACAGTGAAAGTGGCGCTGCCGGTCACCACATTGTGACGGGCCGCCGACTGCTGCACCAGCAGCTTGTACTGGTAGCGGCGCACATCGCCGGTCTGGGAAATACTGAAGCGGCCGATGGAGACACCCTCGCTGCCGTCGGCGGGGGCCATGATGCCGCGGTAGAAAGAGATTTCCTGGCGCAGTTCGGCGATGAGGCTTTCCTTCTCCACCAGCTCCGCGCGCACTTTCTCATTGGCCTGCTCGCCAATGGCCACCGACTGCTCCGCGGTCGCCACGCGCATGCGAAGCTCCTCGTTCTCTCTGCGCAACTTGTCCAGATGGCTCTCCGCCTCCTCGTGCGCCTGGGTTTTCCGGTCCAGGCCGAGCCGCATCTTGTGCTGGCCGGCGAAGTAGGCAGCGGCCGATGTGGCGAGCACCAGCAGCGCCACCCCCAATACGGAAAAGACTCCGAAAAAGGGGCGGTGGGGCACCACCTTCATGCGGTACTGCTTGCTGCCTTTGACTTTTTTCCGCGCCATTGGAATCCGCTGTGTTGTTATCGTTTATCGCCCGTCGGAGTCTGCCGATTCTAAGGCAGCAACGCCGGGCTCTCCAGCCCCAGCGCCTCATTCAGGCCAAACATGATGTTCATATTCTGCATCGCCTGCGCCGAAGCGCCCTTGGCCAGGTTGTCGATCACCGAGAGCACCACCAGGGTATCCCGCCCCTGGGGCCGATGAAGGGAAATCCGGCACATGTTGCTGCCGCGTACACTGCGGGTCTGCGGGTGACTGCCAGCGGGCATCACATCCACAAAGGGCTCATCGGCATAGCGCTGCTCGAACAGCTGTTGCAGCTCTTCCAACTCCCGACCGCCCCGCAGGGTGGAGTAGAGGGTTGCGTGAATGCCGCGAATCATGGGCAGCAGGTGCGGCACGAAGGTCACCCGCGCCTCCGCACTGCCGGCGGGTTGCGCCCGGCGCAGGCCCTGTTCGATCTCCGGCAAATGGCGATGGCCACCAGCGGAGTAAGCGCGAAAGTTGTCGCTGGTCTCCGCCAGCAGCAGCTCGGTCTTGCCCTGGCGACCGGCCCCGCTGGCGCCACTGGCGGCGTTGGCGATCAGCTGTTGCGGGTCCACCGCGTCCGCCTCCAACAGGGGAATCCAGCCCAGCTGGATCGCAGTGGGATAACAGCCCGGACAGGCCACCAGTTGGGCGCCGGCGATGGCGTCGCGGTTGACCTCGGGCAGGCCGTAAACCGCCATCTCCACCAGTTCCGGCGCGCCGTGGGGCTGGTTGTACCATTGCTCCCATGCGGGGACATCCGTGATACGGAAATCCGCGGACAGATCGATCACGCGCACACCGCGCTTCATCAGCTCCGGCACCTGGGCCTGGGCGACACCGTGGGGAGTGGCGAAAAACACCAGGTCACAGCGGGACAACTGGTCGATATCCGGCTCGCAAAAGGCCAGTTCGCAATGGCCGCGGAGGCTGGGAAACAGCTCCGCCACCGGAGTGCCCGCCAGGGCGCGGGATGTGATAGCGGTCAACTCCACCTGCGGGTGCCCGGCCAACAGGCGCAGCAGCTCCACTCCCGTGTAGCCGGTACCGCCCACAATTGCTACCTTGATCACCTTGTCCAAAACTCCTTTGCTGAAGCTATCTGTATAATGGTTCGGCACTCTACCACAAGCTTCTATCCGATAAGGATGTGCGGTGTCACAGCGCCCCCGGATTTCCGTCAAAAACAAACCGCCGAACTGGCCGCTCGGGGAGCGCGGCCTGGAAAAACTCCGCCTGGAACTCTCCTCCCAGGATGCACTGGCGCCCCTGCTGGCGATGGCGCTGCTCATCGGTTTCTGCGCCGGCGCGGTCACCATCGGCTTTCGCTACCTCAGCGAATGGCCCGCGGAATGGTTTTTGACAGCGCCGGGACATTTTGAATCCCTGCCGCCGCACTGGTGTTTCGCACTGCCGCTGATCGGCGCTCTGGTGTTGGCGGGCATATACCGCCTGCTCGAGCCAAACCGCCGCTACGTGGGCGTGGTTCACGTGCTCGACCGGCTGCACAACCACCAGGGGCAGATGCCCGGCATCAACGCCCTGCTACAGTTTTTCGCCGGTGCCATCGCGCTCCTCAGCGGCCACTCCGTGGGGCGCGAGGGTCCGGCGGTACATCTGGGTGCCACCAGCGGCAGTTGGGTGTCCGGCAGGTTGAAGCTGCCCAACAATTCCGTGCGCAGCCTGCTGGGCTGCGGCGTGGCCGCCGCCATTGCAGCCTCCTTCAACACGCCGCTGGCGGGCGTGGTGTTCGCGATGGAGGTGGTGATGATGGAGTACTCCGTAGCCGGCTTCCTGCCGGTGATACTGGCGGCGGTAGCCGGCAGCGCCGTCACGCGGATCACCTTCGGCAGCCAGCCGGCGTTCAATGTACCCGCAATCCAGCTCAGTTCCCTGGCGGAGCTTCCACTGTTGTTCCTGTGCGCCCTGTCGATCGGCCTGCTGGCGGGGCTGTTTATCCGCGCCCAGCGCCGGCTGGCGCCGCTGCAGCGCAAGTCGCCTCTGCTGCGTTTCCTCGCCGCCGGCCTGGTCACCGGCACACTGGCCATCTGGGTACCGGAGATTCTCGGCACCGGCTACGACACCCTGGAAATGGCAATGCTGGGCAAGCTGGGGCTCGGCGCGCTGATCGCAATCGTGGCGGCAAAGCTGGTGGCCACCGCCCTGGCCAGCGGCCTGGGCATTCCCGGCGGGGTGATCGGCCCCAGCCTGTTTCTCGGCGCCTGCATGGGCGGAATCGCCGGCGGCCTCACCAACCTCTTTTTAGGCGACGCCACCGCCAGCCCCGGCTTCTATGCCATGGTGGGCATGGCGGCGATGATGGCCGCGCTGCTCAATGCCCCCCTTGCGGCACTGCTGGCGATTCTCGAACTCACCTATAACCCCAATGTGCTTTTCCCCGGGATGATGATGATCGTGGTGGCCTGCGTGGTAGCCCGGCACCTCCTGGGCACAGAAGGGATTTTCCAGGAAACCCTGCGCGCACTGGGCAAAAGCGGCACTCCCAGTTGGCGCCAGCAGATGCTGAGTCGGGTGGGAGTGGCCAGCGTCATGGACCGGGACTTCGCGGTGACGCCCCGGGAGATCGTCGAGGAGGACGCGGTGCGCCTGATAGAACGGCATCCCCAATGGATTGTGATCTATCTCCCCGGGGAGCCAACGCAACTGCTGCGCGCGGCGGACCTGGCCAGTTTCATGCAGCGGCTGGCGGAGGCGCGGGAACAGGGCAGGGAGCAGAAAACTACCGGCGAGAAGCCGCCGGTGGACCTGCTCAAACTCCCCGGCGAGCGTTTGCAACTGGCACCGCTCAACTGGCGCGCCACCCTGCTGGAGGCCCAGCAGCACCTGGAATCCAGCGGCGCCGATGCCCTCTATATCGATCGCGGCCACGGCGGAACACTGGACAACAATGTCGCCGGCATTATCCTGCCGCAGCATATCGACAACTTTTACCGTAAATAACCGCCAAGGATCCGAATAATGCTCTGGGTCAAAGCTTTCCACCTGGTCGCCGTCGTCTGCTGGTTCGCCGCGCTCTTCTACCTGCCGCGCCTGTTCGTGTATCACAAGGACGCCACCGATGCGGTCAGCCGCGACCGCTTTTGCATTATGGAGCGCAGGCTCTACCGCGGCATCGCCACACCGTCGATGATCGCCACCCTGGCGCTGGGCATCTGGCTGCTGAGCTTCAACTGGGATTACTACAAGAGCGCCGGCTGGCTGCACGCCAAGCTGGTGTTCGTGCTGCTGCTGATCGGTTATCACCACGCCTGCGGCGTCTATGTGCGCCGGTTTGCCGCCGGCACCGTCACCCGCAGCGGGCGCTACTTCCGGGTCTTCAACGAGTTGCCGGTGATAGCGCTGGTGGTCATCGCAATACTGGTGATAGTGAAACCCTTCTAGGCGGACACTGTTCTATCCCCTGCAGCGTCGGCCGGGGCCGCCGGGCTGCTAGAATTATCCAACCAGCAGCTACCCCGCGAAGCGACATGGACACATCCCAACCCATCGTCCTGACAGTAACCCACCACGACCCCAGCGGCAGTGCCGGCCTCACCGCGGATACAGAGACCGCAGTGAGCCTCGGCTGCCACATCACATCGGTGGTCTCCGCGATCAGTGTGGGGGATACCCGGGAATTACTGGGCGTCGCGCCAGTGGACGACAGTCTGCTGGTGGAACAGGCCCGTGCGATCCTGGAGGATATGCCGATTGCAGCGATCAAGATCGGCTACCTCGGCTCAGTGGAAAACGTCCGCGCGCTGCACAGCGTGCTGCGGGACTACCCCGAGATTCCCGTGATAATCGACCCGGACGCCACCCTGGCGGACAAGGAAAGCCTGCTGGCGCCGCCGCTGTGGGAGGCCGCCAGCTCCCTCCTGCTGCCGTACGCCACCATGGTCTGCCCCAACCGCCGCGAAGCCCGCGCCATGGCGGTGGAGGCGGATGTGTTCGACGCCATGGCCCAGGAACTGCTGGAAAGCGGCTGCCGCTACCTGCTACTCACCGGCGTGCCCGCCTGCGACAAACAGCTGGAAAACCGCCTCTACGATGAACGCGGCCTGGTGCGCCAGTTCCACTGGAAGCAACTGCCCCCCGCCGCCTATGGCTCCTGCGGCACCCTGGCCACCGCCATCGCCTGCCATATCGCCCACGGCCTCACAGTGATCGAAGCCGTCAGCCGCAGCCAGCAATTCACCTGGAGCGCCATTGCCGACAGCCGCCGCCTGGGTATGGGACGGCCGATACCGAATCGGTTGTTCTGGACGAAGAAGTAACCCGGGAGCGCGGACTCGGGACTCGGGACTCGGGACTCGGAAAGAATAACCAACCTCAATGCGAAGGTCCTGATGCCGGGGGCTTTTTGCGGGACCTTCTGCGGCCATGGACGGCCGCGGAGAGCGTACAGGGACGTATTCACAGCGTGTCCCGCAAAAAGCCCCCGGCAGCAGGACCGCCACCAAGCCATCCAAGGCACATTGTAGAGACGCCCCCCGGCCGCGATAATAGGCCGCCAAATCCCCAAGCCAATTCCGATTCCTATGAGCAAATCCGAGCAACTATTCGCCGAGGCCCAGCAATTCATCCCCGGCGGCGTCAACTCACCGGTGCGCGCCTTCCGCGCGGTGGGCGGTACGCCGCTGTTTATCGAGCGTGCCGAGGGTGCCTACCTCTTCGACGCCGACGGCAAACGCTATATCGACTATGTGCAGTCCTGGGGTCCCATGGTGCTGGGCCACGCGCACCCGCGGGTGATCGAGGCGGTGATCGAGCGGGCCCGCTCCGGACTCAGTTTCGGCGCACCCACGGAATTGGAAACCCAACTGGCAGAAGAACTCTGCCGCCTGTGGCCCGGGCTGGACCTGGTGCGCTTCGTCAACTCCGGCACCGAGGCCACCATGAGCGCCATTCGCCTGGCACGGGGCTTTACCGGGCGCGACAAGATCGTCAAATTCGAAGGCTGCTACCACGGCCACTCCGATTCGCTGCTGGTGAAGGCCGGCTCCGGCGCACTGACCATGGGCGTGCCCTCCTCCCCCGGCGTGCCCGCGGCGCTCGCCGACCACACCATCACCCTGAGCTACAACGACGCCGACGCAGTGCGCGACTGCTTCGCAAAGATGGGCAATGAAATCGCCTGTGTGATCGTCGAACCAGTGGCCGGCAATATGAACTGCGTGCCGCCGTTGCCGGGCTTTCTGGAAACCCTGCGCGAGGTCTGCGACAAGAGCGGCGCGCTGCTGATTATCGACGAGGTGATGACCGGATTCCGGGTGAGCCTCACCGGCGCCCAGGGCTACTATGGCGTGCGCGCGGACCTCACCACCCTGGGCAAGGTGATCGGCGGCGGCATGCCGGTGGGGGCCTTTGGCGGCCGGCGCGAGGTGATGGAACAGATCGCTCCCCTGGGGCCCGTCTACCAGGCTGGAACCCTTTCCGGCAATCCGGTGGCCATGGCCGCGGGGCTGGAAACCTTGAAACTGATCCAGGAGCCCGGCCTCTACGAGCGGCTCGCGGCCAACACCAAGCGCCTGGTGGAGGGCGTGCTGGACGCGGCGAAAGCAGCGGGTATTCCGCTGACTGCCAACAAAGTCGGCAGCATGTTCGGTTTCTTCTTTACCGAAGAGGCGCAGGTGAGCAACTACCAGCAGGTGATGGCCTGCGACAACCAGCGCTTCAACCGCTTCTTCCACGGAATGCTGGAGCAGGGCGTCTACCTGGCACCCGCCTCCTACGAAGCGGGCTTTATGTCCGCGGCCCACAGCGACGAGGATATAGACCGCACCATCGCCGCCGCACAAAAGGTGTTTGCCGAACTGGCCGACTGATCCTGCGGCGGGCTGACTGTGTAGGGATGGGCAAAGCGCTGCTACGTTCCACTTAACCGCGAGGGTTGTATTCGGGTCCGTTGTGGTTATGATAAATGTATACATTTTTAATTGAGTATACATTTTGTCCCGCTCCCTCCGTTCCGATATCGGTCTGTCCGCGATCAGCGCCGGCTTCGTCGCCGTGCTGGTGGGATTCGCCAGCTCAGTGGCCATCGTCTTCCAGGCCGCCCAGGCGGCGGGGGCTACCGAAGAGATGATGGTGTCCTGGATCGGCGCCCTGGGCCTGGGTATGGGACTCACCTGCATCGCCTTTTCCTGGTATTACAAGGCGCCGGTGATTACCGCCTGGTCCACGCCCGGCGCCGCCCTGCTCGCCACCAGCCTGGTGGGCGTCCCCATGGCGGAGGCGGTCGGCGCCTTTCTGTTCAGCGCCCTGCTCACCCTGCTGCTGGGACTGTCCGGCAACTTCGAAAAGCTGATGAACAAAGTCCCCATGCCCATCGCCAGCGCCATGCTCGCGGGAATCCTGGTGCAGTTCGGCCTGTCGGTGTTCACCTCACTGCAGACCCAGCCGGCACTTGTAGGCATTATGCTGGCCTGCTACCTGGCCGGCCGGCGCTGGTTCCCCCGCTACGCAATTATCCTGGTGTTGGCAGCCGGCTTCGGGGCCAGCTGGCTGCTGGGCCTGATCCACTTCGAACAGCTGCACTGGACGCTCGGCAAGCCGGTGTGGGTGTCCCCCGAGTTCCGCTGGTCCACCCTGCTCGGTGTCGGCCTGCCCCTGTTTATTGTCACCATGACCTCGCAGAATATTCCCGGCGTCGCCACCCTGCGGGCCAGTGGCTACGGCGATGTGCCCATCTCGCCGGTGATCAGCGGCACCGGCCTGACCTCGCTGCTGCTGACCCCTTTCGGCGGCTTCGCGTTCAATCTCGCTGCCATCACCGCCGCCATCTGCACCGGACCGGAGGCCCACCCGGATCCGGCCAAACGCTACACCGCCGGCATCGCCGCCGGGGTTTTCTATCTGCTGGCCGGGCTCTGCGGCGTCAGCGTGGTGGCATTGTTCAACGCCTTCCCCGAGGCCCTGGTCGCCAGCCTCGCCGGCCTGGCCCTGATCGGCACCATCGGCGCCAGCCTGTCGGTTGCCACCGGGGACGAGCACAGCCGGGAAGCCGCACTGATCACCTTTTTGATCACCGCCTCCGGGATATCCTTCTGGGGCATAGGCGCCGCCTTCTGGGGCCTGGCGGGCGGCATGCTGGCCTACCGGCTGTTCGACAGAGGCAGATAAGTGAGTCTTTACCAGCAGCTCAAGGCGGATCTGCAGAGCGGGCGCTTCCCTCCCGGCACCGTGCTCAAACAGACGGAGCTGGCCGAGCAGTACGGCGTCAGCCGCATCCCGGTGCGGGACGCGATCCAGCGCCTGAAAAACGAGGGCTGGCTCACCGCCCACGGCAAGCGCGGCGTCGCCGTGCCCCGCTTCGATCCGCTCGAGGTGGAGGACATCTACCTGATGCGCATGCGCCTTGAGCCGCTGCTGCAGACCCTGGCGGCACCGAAGCTCAACGCCGAAATCCTGGGCAGGGCCAGGGACATTCTGGACAGGATGGAAGGGGAGGAAACGCTCTCCGCCGCGGAAATAGGCGCGCTCAACTGGCAGTTCCACGCCTGCCTCTACCGCGCCGCCGACCGCCCCACCCTGTTCGCCACCGTGGAGCAGTTGCACCGCCAGTGCGAGCGCTATATCGGCTACCAGACCCGCAACCTCGACTACCAGGACACCAGCCAACGGGAGCACTACGCACTGCTGGAAGCGCTGCAGCGGGGAAATACGGAGGAGGCGGCGGAAATACTCGAACGGCATATCGCCGCCGCCGGACGGGCACTAGCCCGGATATTGCGCCAGGGGCCGCGATGATCGCGCCGAGATCTGTGCGCTCAGTGCATTTTTGCGGCGTAGATGCATGCTTATTGCACGTATTAGCCGCAAAAATGTGCTGAGCGTGCAGAGATCAAGCGAGGGCGTGGCCCGTGGTGCAATATCCGGGCTAGACAGCATCTGAGCTGAGCGGCGGCCTGTTTGTTATGATTGCCGCCGATTCAAGTGACCTTGACCCTATGTAATTGCGCAATGCGAAGACCCCGCTACCGGAAGCTTTTGGGGGTGCATGGATGCCGATTACGAGCGTACAGGGACGTATTAAAGGGGGGCGCCCAGCCCGCGTCCCCCAAAAGCTTCCGGTAGCGGGGTCGCCCGAATCTTCAACTAAAGCGCACCCCATTCCCCAGCTGGAGTGATTTTTCCTATGAGTATCAGCCTTCATCGCGGCACCTACCCAAACACCCGCCTGCGCCGCCTGCGCGCGCAGGATTTCTCCCGCCGCCTGGTGCGCGAAAATTGCCTGAGCGTCGACGATCTGATCCTGCCCCTGTTCGTTATAGAGGGGCGAGGTGAAACCCAACGTGTGGCCTCCATGCCCGGAGTGGAGCGCCTCACCGTGGACCTGCTGGCGAAAAAAGCCCGCGAGATGGTGAAGCTGGGCATTCCCGCGGTGGCCCTGTTCCCGGTGGTGGACGCCGCGCACAAATCCGACGACGCCCGCGCCGCCTACGACAGCGATGGCCTGGCCCAGCGCGCGGTGCGTGCACTCAAGGATGCGGCGCCGGAATTGGGCGTGATCACCGACGTGGCCCTGGACCCCTTTACCAGCCACGGCCAGGACGGGCTGATGGATGACAGCGGCTATATCGTCAACGACGACACCGTGGAAGTGCTGGTGCAGCAGGCCCTGTCCCACGCCGCCGCCGGCGCCGACGTGGTAGCGCCCTCGGACATGATGGACGGGCGCATCGGCGCCATCCGCAGCGCGCTGGAGCGGGAAGGTTGTGTAAACACTTTGATCATGTCCTATGCGGCCAAGTACGCCTCCGCCTACTACGGGCCTTTCAGGGACGCGGTGGGCTCCGCGGCAAACCTGAAAGGCGGCAGCAAGTCCAGCTACCAGATGGACCCGGGCAACAGCGACGAGGCGCTGCACGAGTGCGCCCTGGACATTCAGGAGGGCGCGGACATGATCATGGTCAAACCGGGCATGCCCTACCTGGACGTGGTGCGGCGGGTAAAGGACGAACTGCGCGTACCCACCTTCGCCTACCAGGTGAGCGGCGAATACGCCATGCACTGCGCCGCTTTCGAAAACGGCTGGCTGGCGCGGGAGGCGGTGGTTATGGAATCCCTGTTGGCGTTCAAGCGCGCCGGGGCGGACGGGGTCCTGACTTATTTCGCCGAAGAGGCGGCGCGGTTACTGCAGGATTAAAGCTGCAGCCGTTTCCAGACACCCGGATCGATCACTGCCACAAAGACCAGCCCCACCAGCGCCCCCCAGAAATGCGCATCGTGATTGATACGCCGGGTGCGGTCCCGACCGGCGTAATAACTGTAGGCAAGATAGAGCAGGCCAAACAGCCAGGCCTGGATGGGGATCGGCAGAAACAGCAGAAACAGTTCCGCCTGCGGGTAGTAGACGATAAACGCAAACACCACCGCGGAGATGGCACCGGAAGCGCCGATGCTGGCGTACTGGGGATTCTGCCGCTCCTTGAGCAGCGTCGGCAGGTGGCTGCCCACCAGCGCCAAGCCGTAGAGCAGCGCGAATGCGGGCGTGCCTATCTGCCGCTCCAGCGGCGGACCGAACACCCACAGGCACCACATGTTTACCGCCAGGTGCAGCAGGTTGGTGTGCACGAAACCCGCCAGGACCAGCGAACCCAGTTGCTCGCCGCGCCAGACCCGATAGGGTTGAAAGGCGCAGCGGGCCAGCAGGCTCGGCAAAAGGTAGAGTGCGACCAGGCTGAAAGTGGTAGTTGCCACCAGCAGCAGCCCGGTGGCGGATGACAGAAATTCGCTCACCGCTGCCCCCGCTCGGCTGGCCCCGGCGCAATCAGGGCCACTGTTCCTCTTCCTCCGGCGGCCAGGGCTCGTCCTCTTCCACCGGCGGCCAAGGCTCGGCCTCTTCCACCGGCGGCCAAGGCTCGGCCTCTTCCACCGGGGCGCCCGGCTGCTGGCTGCGGCGTAATTCCTCTTCGCGGCGCAGGCGCTCCTCCTCCAGGTAGAGCTCCTCCTGCCGCAGGCGCTCTAGCTGGTCCTCCTCAGTGCCCGGCATATCCAGGGGTTCCTCCTCCTCCGGCCACTGCATTTCGTCGTCGCCGCGCAGCTGTTCCCGCAACTGGCGCTCGCGCTCTTCACGGAGCCGCTGCTCCCGCGGATCTATTCCCCAGCCGGGTGTCATCTCTTCCCGAGGTGCTGCCTCCCCCTCCTCATGGCCGAACAGGTCGCGGAACCAGCGCCAGCGGTCGCGGCCGACACATTCGGGAGCTGGCTCCAACTGGGTCTCATAGGAAAAGGGCAGCTCGATACCTCCCTGGCAGTAGCGCGGGTCCATGTACTGCCCCCGGGCATTCACCGACTTGAACTCCACCCCCCGCGGCGGCTCGATACGGCCGTGGCGGTGGGGCAGCTGGCGCATAATCTCGGTCCAGATGGTGAGCGCCCCGGTGGCACCGGTGAGGCTGGTGCGCTCGTTGTCGTCGCGGCCGAGCCAGACCACCGCGGTGACGCCGGGGGAGAAGCCCGCAAACCAGCTGTCGCGGTAGTCGTTGGTGGTGCCGGTCTTGCCGGCGAAGTGCACACTGCCCGGCAGCCGCCGGTAGGCGCTCTTGCCGGTGCCCTCGCGCATCACCTGCTCCAGACCGTAGCGCAGCAGGTAGGCCGGCACCGGGTCCACGCCGCGGTTGGTGCGGCGGCGGAAATGCTGCACCTGCTCGCCCTCGGCATCGGACACCGCCAACAGGGTGCGGGGCTCCACGTGTTCACCGGCGTTGGCGATGGTCTGGTACATGCCCGCGACTTCGAACGGAGTCAGTTCCACTGCGCCCAAAAACAGCGACGGCACCCGCGGCAGGTTCGCCTGCACCCCCAGGCGGCGGATGGTCTGGCGCACGTTTTCCAGCCCCAGGTCCAGGCCCAGGCGAGCGGTGGCCTGGTTGTAGGAGTTTGCCAGCGCCACGTAGAGAGGCACCTGCCCGTGGCTGCGGTTGCTGAAGTTGGCCGGCATCCACACCTTGCCGTTGTCGCCCTCGACACGTATGGGCGCGTCCTCGATCAGGGTGGCCAGGTTGTAGCGGTGCGGGCGTTCCAGGGCGGTGAGGTACACCGCCGGCTTGATCAGCGAACCCACTTGGCGCCGGGCCTCCAGAGCGCGGTTGAAGCCCGGGTAGCTGGGGCGGCGGTCGCCCACCATGGCCAGCACGTCGCCGCTGTAGCTGTCCAGCAGCACGGTGGCAGCCTGCAGGGAGTCCGCCTGGATACCGCGATCCTTCTCCAGCCTCTCGGCTCCCTCGCTCACTGCATCCTCGGCCAGTTTCTGCACCGAGGGTGCGAGGGTGGTATAGACCCTCAGACCGGCGGTGCGCAGTTCCTCGTAGGAGTAGTAGGGGCGCATCTCTTCCAGCAGGCGTTCGGTAAACGCGGGATAGGGGTTCTGCGCAGAGGCGCCGGCGGTTGCCACTCCCAGGGGTTCGGCGGTATAGGTCTTGTATTCCCCGGCGGAGATCAGCCCCTCCTCCAACATCACGTCCAGCACGGTGTTGCGCCGCTCCAGGGCACGCTCAGGATTGCGCCAGGGATTGTAGTAGGACGCGCCCTTGGCCAGGCCCACCAACAGGGCTATCTCGTGCGGCTCCAGGGTGTCCAGCGGCTTCTGGAAATAGAACTCGGAGGCCAGCCCGAAGCCGTAGATGGCGCGGCTGCCCTGCTGGCCCAGCCACACTTCGTTGACGTACTCCTGCAGTATGTAGGGCTTGTCGTAATGCAGTTCGATCAGTATCGCCATCAGCGCTTCATTGAACTTGCGCCAGAGGCTGGGATCGTGATCGAAGAAGATATTCTTCACCAACTGCTGGGTAATGGTGCTGCCGCCCTGAACTACCCGGCCGGCCTTTATGTTGGCCACCATGGCGCGGGCTATACCCCGCGGCGAGACACCGAAGTGATGTACGAAATCCTTGTCCTCCACCGCGATCAGGGTGGCCCCGAGCAGCGGCGGGATATCCGCGAAGCGCACCGGGGTGCGGTCGTCGCCGCCCCCCAGCAGGGTGCCGATGGGCGCCGCATCCAGGCGGAACTGTTTCAGCCGCTCTCCGTTTTCCCCGCGCAGGTTGCTGAGCTCGTCATTGCGCAGGCGGAAGCTGACCTGGGCCGCCGGCTCTCGCCCGTCCGCATGCACGAAATCCCGCCGCCATACCCGGTAGTCCATGCCCTCGCGGGACCACTGGCCGGGTTCGCTCAACTGGTCCTTTTCCCGGTAGTTGAGCGCCTCGAATTCCGCCGCCAGTTCGTCCGGGCGCATCACCATGCCCTCTTTCAATACCAGCGGGCGCGCGAACACCCGCGCGGGCAGCTGATACTGGCGGCTATCCAGCCGCTCGCGCAGCTGGACGTCGAGGAACACCATATAGCCCGCGAGCACCAGCGCGCCCACCAGCCCCAGCAGGCCCAGACGGACCATCCAGCGGCGAAATCTTCCGGGTTTGGACGCTTTGCTGCGCCGGCGCTTTGTGGATGCCATATATTAAGGAAATACCAGACTTATCAAATGAACTATAGATAGGAGGCTTGCCGATTGGTTCACCGGCGCCTTTTATAAGACTTGAGAGCAAACTGTCAATTGTTGCACTCGACCGGCGGGCCGCCATAATGCGCCTTTTGAAAGAAAACCCCAGGGGAAAACATGCATCAGTACGATCTCTACGGCATCGGCGCCGCCTTGCTCGACACGGAAATCGAAGTCTCGGACCGCGACCTGGAGGCTCTGGGGGTCGAAAAGGGGGTGATGACTCTGGTGGACGACACCCGCCAACGCCAATTGGTGGACGACCTTACCGACCACCTGGTGACCGCCAGCCACGCCTGCGGAGGCTCCGGCGCCAATACCGTGATCGCCGCCAGCTACTTCGGCCTGCGCACTTTCTATTCCTGCAAGGTGGCGTCGGACGACAACGGCGACTTCTACCTGGCCAACCTGGATGCCGCCGGGGTGGGTTATCCGCGGGTGCTGGATAGCGCCGATGGCGGCACCACCGGCAAGTGCCTGGTGTTGATCACGCCGGACGCCGAGCGCAGCATGAACACCTTCCTGGGCATCAGCGAGCGGCTGTCGGTGGCCGAGGTGGACAACGCGGCCCTCGCCGCCTCCCGCTGGGCCTATATCGAGGGCTACCTGGTATCCTCCGACACCGGCCGCGCCGCCGCCATCGCCCTGCGGGAGCAGGCGGAGGCCGCGGGGGTCAAAACCGCCCTCAGCCTCTCGGACCCAGCGATGGTGCACCTGTTCCGCGACGGCCTGGGGACGATGATCGGCGGCGGTGTCGACCTGCTGTTCTGCAACCGCGACGAGGCCCTGGGCTTCACCGGCACCGACTCGGTGGAGAGCGCCGCGCTGGCCCTGCGCGACCACTGCCGCAGTTTCGCCATCACCCTGGGCGCCGAGGGCGCCCTGCTGTGGGACGGCGGGCGGCAGTACCGGGTGTCGTCTCCGAAAGTACATGCGGTGGACACCAATGGCGCCGGGGATATGTTTGCAGGGGCTTTTCTCTATGGTCTCAACCGGGACATGCCCTTCGCCGAGGCGGGCGAACTGGCCTGCCGCGCGGCGGCTCGGGTGGTGAGCCAGTACGGGCCGCGGTTGCGCCCGGAACAGCACGGCGAGCTTTTGAATGCGGAATGCGGAATGCGGAATGCGGAATATTGATCATTCCGCATTGTTACCGTGTATTTCCGGCAGGCAGGAGGCCGCGGCGATGCCGAAGCCCTGGGCGTAGTCCACCCCCATCAGGCGCAGCTTCTCCAGCAGTTCCGGCGTCTCCGCGTATTCGGCGATGGTGCTGATGCCCATGCGCTTGGCCAGGTGGTCGACGGTGCTGACAATGGCGCTGTCGATCTCATCCTCGAGCATATTGCGCACGAAACTGCCGTCTATTTTCAGGAAATCCACAGGCAGTTGGCGCAGGTAGGCCAGGGAGGAGACGCCGCGGCCGAAGTCGTCCAGGGCAAAGCTGCAACCGGCGGCGCGCAGTTTGTGGATAAAGATCAGCGCCCGCTCCAGGTTGTCGATGGCGCTGGTCTCGGTGATCTCGAACTGCACCCGTGAAGGCGCCACACCGGCCTCGGTGAGTTCCTGCAGCACATAGTCCGCAAAGGTCTCGTCCCCCAGGCTGATGCCGGAAATATTGATCGCGTAACTGAAACCTCCCTCCCCCAGGCGCTGCTCAAGGGCCATATAGGCGAAAACCTTGCGGATCACCCAGCGGTCCACCTCCTCGATCAGGCCGTAGCGCTCCGCCGCCGGCAGGAACATTCCGGGGGAGATGATATCGCCGTTGCGACCGCGCATACGCACCAGTATCTCGTAGTGGTGGATACGTTGTCCCTCCTGCAGTGCCACCACCGGCTGGCGGTAGAGCAGCATGCGATCCTCCCTCAGCGCGGCGTTGATCTCCGCCACCCAGGTGGTCTGGCGGCGCTTCTCCAGCACCTTGCGGGAGTCGCTGAACAGCTTGACCCGGTTGCGCCCCTGGTCGCGCGCGGCACAACAGGCATCGTTGGCGGAGGCCAGCAACTGGCTCGCAGGAGGCGCGTGGCAGTCCGCGGTCACCGCGCCGATGGAAAACGCCACACGGCTGTCGTTGCCCTCCCAGCGAAAGGCGAAGCCGCTCACCGCATCGCGCAGGCGCAGCACCACGCGGCGCGCCTCCTCCACGGTGCAGTCGCGCAGCAGGATGGCGAATTCGTCGCTGCCCACACGGGCAAAAAGATCACCACCGGACAGGCAGTGACGCAGCAACTGGGCCAACTGCACCAGCAACTGGTCGCCGGCACTGTAGCCCAGGGTGTCATTGACCACCTTGAACTGATAGACGTCCAGGTACAACAGCACATGGTGCTGGCGCTTGTCGGTACACAGGGACAGCACCCGCTGCAGCTCGCTCTCAAAAAACTGCCGGTTGGGCAGCCGGGTGAGGGGATCGTGGCTGGTCTGCCAGCTGAGGCGGGAGGAGATGCGCCGCGCGGCGGTGGTGTGGCGCAGTATCAGCACGAAATTCTTCAGCACCGCGGCCTCGCGCACCGCGATCACCTGCACGTTCACCTCTACCGGTTCGGCGCCATCGTCGATACGCAGAATACAGGCGCGGAATTCGCGCACACTGGGCAGATCGGCGGGATCGGTATCGGCGGCGGGCAGCAGCGGCGGCAGCGGCGCGCCATTGCTATCGGTGAGCTGCAGGCTGTCGTTGAGCAACTGACCCGGCAGCAATCCCACCAGGTCGCCGGTCATCTCGCTCACCAGCGGGTTGCTGTAGGTCACCCGGCCCCGCGCGTCGGTCACTATCACACCGTCGGCGATCTCACCCAGCGCCACCTCCGCCGCCTGCAGGCTGAGTTGCCCGCCGGGCAGCAGCTCGTCCTCAACCTGGGTCAGCAGGCCGAGGTACTCGACGGATTTCGGATCAAATTCAGTCAAAGGTGCAAGTCCACGCCTTGTTCTTGTATCTTGTGTCGGACGAGGGGGAACGAGTATAGAAACCGGAAGCCCTGTTCGACCGGCGATACCGCAGCTCTGCCAACTCCGTCACACAACATAAAACACAGCCTTCGCTAGGCACGGGCTCAGAGATGCTGGCGCAGGAAGCTCTTCAGCTTCTCGTCGGCGAAAGCCCGCTGCAGGGTAGTGCTGAGCAGGCCGTTGACCCGTGCTTCCACTTCCGCGCGGTCGGGCTTGACCAGGCTGCGGTCCACGCCGCTGGTACTGTAATTGCCATAGTAGGTGGCGCCGCCGATAGTCACCTGCAACTGCACCTCGGCGGAGGTGTTTACCTTGCTGGTGTAGAGCTTGTTCGGACTGTCGTAGCTGAGCCCGGTCAGGTTGGCCACTACATGGACATCCGCCGCCCCGCTTTCCACCGGGCGGAAGGACCAGGCCGCAAAGCCCTCGCTCAGGGCGTCCGCCATGGCGGTTTCCACGTTGTTGGCCAGGGTGACGTTGGAGGTGTCCGCATAGATACCGCCCAGGGAGCCGAGGCCACCGCCGGGCAGCTTGTTGGCGCCGCGCACGTTGATCGTGTGGCCTGCGCCGATGGTATCCGGCGCCACTTCCACCTGGGGCTGCAAGCGGATCTGCAGCGGGCTGTGGGCACAGGCGGCGAGAGCGATGGCTCCCAGGAACAGCAGCATTTTTTTCATGACGTCCTCCAGTGTAAAAAATTATCCGTGATGGTGGCGATGGGGGTCTGCAGTCGCCCGCAGCTTGCGCACCGGCACCGAAATCTCGATCACCTGGCCATCGGCAAAACGGAGCCGCAGCGGCAACTGGTCGCCGGCACGCAGCCGCACCCCGTGCAGCATCAGGTGCACGCCCCCCGGCGCCATGCGTATGCTGCCGCCAGCGGGCACCTCCAGCAGTTCCAGCGGGCGCATTCGGCTGATGCCGTCCTCCTCGACGGTGGTGTGCAGGTGTGCTGAGGCCTGGCCCTGCCCCGGCAGTTCCACCGCGAGCAGGCGTCGCGCCGAGGTGCCATGGTTGTGCAGGGTCAGGTAGGCCGCACTCATTTTCACAGCGGGCGGCGTCTCGCGGGCATAGCCCTCGACCTGCAGCGAGGTTTTCTTTCCCTCCTCCTGCCTCTCCTCCGCGCCGGCGACGACGGCCAGCAACAGGGTAGCCAGCAGGAGCGCGGCGATCCGGTTCACTGTCCCGCCTCCCGCGCTGGCTGTGTCAGCAGCAGTTGGGGCGAAGCGCCCAGTTTGATATCCCCGCGCACCCGGTAGCCGGGCACCGCTTCGCGCAGCTGCTGGTAGACCCAGCGGCCCTCGGCATCGTTGCGGGCGACGATGATCACCCGCAGCTCGTCGCGGCGAATGCGCAGCGCAGTATTGCGCAGCAGTTCAACTATCGCGTCGGAGCGGGCCGCCAGTTGCGCCGCGGGCAGGGGCACCGATTCCCCCTCGGGCAGGCTTACACTGGCGCGACTGCGCTCGCGGGCCAGTTGTGCGCGCACTTCCGCCGTCAAGGGGTTGCCCGGGGCCAGCTCTTCAGCGCGGTTCAGGAAACTGTTCACCTCGCCGAAGGCGCGCCGACGCAGGGCGTCGCGGGCGCTCGCCACCAGTTCCAGCACGATGCTCTGGATGCCGCTGGCGGCGCGGGTGTTGCCCGGGTCCAGTTGCCGCACTCTCAGGTAGTGATCGTAGGCGCTGGCTCCTGCGGGCTCGGTGAGGAACCCCTTCCGCTCCGCCTCCTCGGCGCGCTGCAGGAAGTAATTCACCGCCCGCTGGCGGATCTCCTCCGGCGACGGCCCCCGCGGTTTCACCGGCTGGGGTTGCGGCGCCGGCTGGGGTTGCGGCGGGGCACTGCCGCCGCAGCCGGCCAGCCACAACAGGCACGCCAGCACAAGACCACCACTGCGGAAGATATTCGCCGACGACAAGACCCTGCCCCTCCACTGTTGTTATGTTGCTCGCTATACTGCCGGCACGGCGGCCCTCAGCGGGCCAGAATGAACCCCAGCCGGGTCCGGGCAGTCGAACCTGTACGCACCCGACTATAATGAATTTTTATTCCCATGGCTGTGAAGACCGGCAGTTTCCACAAAAATTTCCTCGGCGCACTGGCTGTACTGATTTTTTTCCTCGGCAGCGGCGCGACCGCGCAGCCGCAGTCCCCCTTCTCCGGCCAGTCGCCGGGGGCCGCGCAGGGCGCTGAATTCCTGCCGGTGGATGAGGCCTACCAACAGGACTTCCTGTTTTCGGAGCAGGGAACCAGCGCCATCTTCCAGATAGCCCCCGGCTACTATCTATACCGCGACAAACTGGCCCTGTACCGGATCGACGGGAACAAAAAGACGCCCTTGCCGCTGACCCTGCCGGAGGGCGAAGTCATCTGGGATGACTACTTCGAGAAGGAAACCCAAGTCTACCGGATACAGTTGGAAGTGCCGCTGGCGATACCGCGGACAGACAGCCAGCTACAGTTGGAAGTGCACTACCAGGGGTGCGCCGACGCCGGCCTCTGCTATCCGCCCCAGGTGCGCCATTTCTCCCTCGACCCCGCCACCGGCACCGCCGAACCGGTATCCGCCCCGGGGACCGGGGGCGGTGCCAGCCCGCCCCCGACAACCGGGAGTAGTTCCAGCCTGGCCCTCCCGCTGGCGCTGCTGCTGGCATTTGCCGGCGGCCTGTTATTGAACCTGATGCCCTGCGTCTTTCCGGTGCTCTCCATCAAACTGCTGGCGATCGCCCAACTGCCCGGCGGGCGGCAGCGGCACGGCTGGTCCTATAGCGCCGGCGTGGTATTGAGCTTTGTGCTGATCGCGGCACTGATGCTGGCCCTGCGCGCCGGTGGCCAGGCGGTGGGCTGGGGCTTCCAGTTGCAGTCCCCGGTACTGATCGCGGCACTGGCTTACCTGTTTTTCGCCATGGGTCTCGGCCTGTCCGGGGTGGCGGAATTCGGCGGGCGGCTGATGGGGCTGGGCGGCAGCCTCGGTACCAGCAGGGGCCTGGGCGGCTCCTTCGCCAGCGGCGTGCTGGCCACAGTGGTGGCCAGCCCCTGCACCGCTCCGCTGATGGGCTCGGCGCTCGGTTTCGCGGTAACCCAGCCCGCCGCAGTGGCGCTGTCGGTCTTCGCCGCCCTGGGGGCGGGGATGGCGGCGCCCTTCCTGCTGCTCACCTATATCCCGGCGCTGGCGGACCGGTTGCCGCGCCCCGGCCCCTGGATGGACAAGCTGAAACAGCTGCTGGCCTTCCCCATGTATCTCACCGCGGTATGGCTGCTGTGGGTACTGGGCCGGCAGACCGGCAGCGACGGCGTGGCTCTGGTGCTGGCGGGGAGCGTGGGCATCGCCTTCGCCCTGTGGCTGTGGCCGCGGCCGGACTGGCACTGGGGCAAGGGCGCGGTTGCGGTAACCGCGCTGGCCGCCGCAGTCCTGCTGCTGCCGCGGCTACCCGCCGGCGGCGGGGTTCCCGAGACCGCCGGCTACTGGCAGGCCTATTCTCCGGAGCGGCTGGAGAGCGCCCGCGCCGAGGGCCGCCCGGTGCTCGCCAATATGACCGCGGCCTGGTGCATCACTTGCCTGGCCAACGACAAGATGGTGTTGGCCAGCGATACCATCTCCGGTGCGGTGCAGGAACTGGGCGTGGTCGCGCTCAAGGGCGACTGGACCAACCAGGACCCGCAGATCAGCGAACTGCTGGCCCGCTACGGGCGCACCAGCGTGCCCCTCTACCTCCTCTACCCCGCCGGCGGTGGCGAGGCCAAGATACTGCCCCAGGTACTCACTCGCGATGGACTACTGTCGGAACTCCGCGCGGCTGCGAGCCAGGGAGCAGGTGAGCGAAAGCAGGAAACCGTATCGAGATAAACGCGATGCGAAGGCCTGCTGCCGGGGAGCTTTTTGCAGGGACTTCACTGCGCCACGGATGGACGCGCACAACGCGCCCCTAAAACGCTCCCGGCGGCCAGGCCGCCCAAACTCTTCCACCAACAGCCTTTGTAGCCAATTTTCCCGGCAATCGGGCCACCTCTCCAATCGTTTTGCGGGGATTTTCAAGGAAACTTCGCCGAACTGCGGCTAACTTCAACAAACTGTGCGCTAGGCATGGACAGGGGGTCACTTTTGCGGCACACTCGCCGCGGCACTCGGGATTTCTCACTGGAAATCCGAGTTTGTCGGCAAGATAGCCAATTTTCGTTTGATTTTTGTCACCTTTCGCGCTTTTTCTGCAGGCAACCTATGGCAAATCTCCTTCTGTTGCACGGCCCCAATCTCAACCTGCTCGGCACCCGCGAGCCGCAGATCTACGGTGCCACCACCCTGGCACAGATCGACAGCGATGCCCTCGCCCAGTGCACCGCCGCCGGCCACCAGTTGGAAACCCTGCAGAGCAACAGTGAAGCGGAACTGATCGGGCGAATCCAGGCAGCCGCCGGGAAGGTGGACTTTATCGTGATCAACCCTGCCGCCTTCACCCACACCAGCGTGGCACTGCGCGACGCACTGGCGGCGGTGGGCATCCCCTTTGTCGAGGTGCACCTGTCCAACCCCCACGCGCGGGAGGAATTCCGCCGCCACTCCTATTTTTCCGACCTGGCCCGGGGGGTGGTGTGCGGCTTCGGCGCACTCAGCTACACCCTGGCAATCCAGGCGGCAATACAACACTTTGAACAACCCCAATAACTAACGGTATTCAACCAGAACTGCGAGAGAAACTATGGATATCCGCAAGATAAAAAAACTGATTGAGCTGCTCGAGGAATCGGATATCGGCGAGCTGGAGATCAAGGAAGGCGAGGAATCCGTGCGCATCAGCCGCGGCTCCGCCCACCTGGCTGCCCAGGCAGCCGTTGCGCCGGTAGCGCCGCCCCCCGCGGCTGCGCCGGCTCCCGCACCGGCACCCGCGGCGGCGGAACCGGAAAGCGTGCCCGCGCTGAGCGGCCACCAGGTCAAATCCCCCATGGTGGGTACCTTCTACGCCGCCTCCAGCCCCGGCGCCGAGCCCTTCGTCAAGGAGGGCCAGCAGGTCAAGGTCGGCGACGTGATCTGCATCGTCGAGGCGATGAAAATGATGAACCAGATAGAGGCAGACAAAGCCGGTACCATCGAGGCCGTTCTGGTGGAGGACGGCCAGCCGGTGGAGTTCGACCAGCCGCTCGTGACCATCGTCTGAGCGGGGTGAAACAGCATGTTTGAC
Organism: Microbulbifer sp. TB1203; assembly: GCF_030997045.1. NCBI lineage: Bacteria > Pseudomonadati > Pseudomonadota > Gammaproteobacteria > Cellvibrionales > Microbulbiferaceae > Microbulbifer > Microbulbifer sp. TB1203. Next base: position 3,025,482 of record NZ_CP116899.1, read on the forward strand.
AAAGTACTGATCGCCAACCGGGGCGAAATCGCGCTGCGCATACTGCGCGCCTGCAAGGAGATGGGTATCTCCACCGTGGCGGTGCACTCCCAGGTGGACCGCGACCTGAAGCATGTGCGCCTGGCGGACGAGGCGGTGTGCATCGGCCCCAACCCCTCGCCGCAGAGCTACTTGAACATCCCCGCGATTGTCTCCGCGATGGAGATCACCGACGCGGTGGCAGTGCACCCAGGCTACGGCTTCCTGGCGGAGAACGCCGACTTCGCCGAGCAGGTGCAGAAAAGCGGCTTCACCTTTATCGGCCCGGACCCGGACGTGATCCGCCTGATGGGCGACAAGGTCTCCGCCATCGCCGCGATGAAAAAAGCTGGCGTGCCCACGGTACCCGGTTCCGACGGCCCGCTCCCCGCCAACGGCCAGCGCTGCCTGGAGATAGCGCACAAAATCGGCTACCCGGTGATTATCAAGGCCGCCGCCGGCGGCGGCGGGCGCGGCATGCGCGTGGTGCACACCGAAGCGGCGCTGCTCAACGCCATCTCGGTGACCCGGTCCGAGGCCCAGGCGGCCTTCGGCGACGGCACCGTATACATGGAGAAGTTTCTGCAGAACCCGCGCCATGTGGAAATCCAGGTGATGTCCGACGGCCAGGGCAACGCCGTGCACCTGGGCGATCGCGACTGCTCGCTGCAGCGGCGCCACCAGAAAGTGCTGGAAGAGGCCCCCGCGCCGGGCATTCCCGACGAAGTGCGCGCGCAGGTGCAGCAGTCCTGCGTACAGGCCTGTATCGATATCGGCTACCGCGGTGCCGGCACCTTCGAGTTCCTCTACGAGGATGAGCGCTTCTTCTTTATCGAGATGAACACCCGCATCCAGGTGGAGCACCCGGTCACCGAGATGGTCACCGGCGTGGACCTGATCAAGGAGCAGATCCGCGTATGCGCCGGCGAGAAGCTGTCGCTGCGGCAAGAGGATATCCAGATCCGCGGCCACGCCTTCGAGTGCAGGATCAACGCCGAAGACCCCAAGACCTTCTTCCCCTGCCCCGGCAAGGTGAGCAACTTCCACGCCCCCGGCGGCCTGGGCGTACGGGTGGACTCGCACCTCTACTCCGGCTACACGGTGCCCGCCAACTACGATTCGATGATCGCCAAGGTCATCACTCACGGCGAAGACCGCGAGACGGCGCTGGCGCGCATGCGCGTGGCCCTCTCGGAACTGATCGTCGACGGCATCAAGACCAATATCCCGCTGCAGGAAGACCTGGTGCGCGACAGTGCCTTTGCGGAGGGCGGAGTGAATATTCATTACCTCGAGAAGAAGCTGGGGCTTTGACTCGGGACTCGGGACTCGGGACTCGGGACTCGGGACTCGGGACTCGGGACTCGGGACTCGAAAAGAATACCCAAACTTCATAGGAAGGCCCTGATGCCGGGGGCCGTTTGTGAAACGATTGCCGATGAGGCTGTTGAGCAAACGGCCACCGGTAGCAGGGCCGCCCGCGTAGCCTTTGCGGGCCACCCGAAAACCCCGGACCTCAATCGCGGCCATGGGCCGCTCCTACACACAGACCACCCAACTATGCCCTGGCTACAACTCCGCGTAGACACCAGCCGCGAACAGGCGGAAAAAATTGAAGATGCGCTGCTGTTTGCCGGCGCCGCCTCCGTCACCCTGCAGGACAACGCCGACCAGCCGATACTTGAGCCCGGTCTGGGGGAGACCCCCCTGTGGGATAACACCCGCGTCACCGGCCTGTTCGACGCCGCCGTGGACACCAGAGTCACCGAGGCCAGGGCCGCCTCCTTCCTCTGCGAACCACTGCCCAATGCCCGCTGGGAGCAGTTGGAAGACAAGGACTGGGAGCGGGAGTGGATGAGCCACTACAAGCCCATCCAATGCGCCGGCAACCTGTGGATCTGCCCCAGCTGGTGCGAACCGCCGCAGCCGGAGGCGGTCAACCTGCTGCTGGACCCGGGGCTGGCCTTCGGCACCGGCACCCACCCCACCACCTTCCTGTGCCTGCAGTGGCTGGCCGCCGAGCCGCTGGCGGGGAGGGCTGCAATCGATTTCGGCTGCGGTTCCGGCATCCTCGGCATCGCCGCGCTGCTGCTGGGAGCGGAGCGCGCCATGGGCACCGACATCGATCCCCAGGCGCTGCTCGCCAGCCGCGACAACGCCGAGCGCAACGGCATAGATCCGGAGCGCTTTCCGGTCTACCTGCCGGACCAGCTGCCGCGGGAGCCGGCGGATATCCTGCTGGCCAACATTCTCGCCGGTCCTCTTGTGGAGCTGGCGCCACAACTGGTGGAACTGACCAGGACCGGCGGTCGCCTGTGCCTGTCCGGTGTGCTCGCCACCCAGGCGGAAGCGGTGAAAGCCGCCTATCGCCAGTGGGTGGACTTCGACGAAGACGGGCGACGGGAGCAATGGGTGCGCCTCAGCGGCACCCGTGTTCGCTAGCACCCACTCACCCCTGGAAGCCCGCCCTTGCCCAAGGTATCGATGGCCGCCTAAACTTGGCGGCCGAACAAAAACTGCCGAAGCCGAATGTCGCAACTGGTTACCCGCTGCCCCCACTGCAGCACCTCTTTCCATGTCAACGAACAGCAGCTGCGCGCCGCCCGCGGTGCCGTGCGCTGCGGTTCCTGCCTGCAGGTTTTCCGCGCCGACGAGAATATCGTCTTCACCGAGAGTGACCCAGGCACGCGCCGGGACCTGGAGGCACTGCTGGAAGACGACGACTTCCTGATTCACGACGATATCGACCTGGACGACGAGGGGGAACCGCCCACCGTACCCGCGACCGAGCCGGAGCCCGAAGTAAAACCGGAAGAAAAGCGGGACAAACCCCTGATCGACGAAGCCTTCGGCGACAGCCAGTGGCAGGAACTGGAATCCGGCGCGGAGCCCGACGCCGATGAAGATGAAGACGATCACAGCGACCCCCTGACGGCGGGCCTTAGCGACGACCCCTGGGCCGACGAATCCCCCGAGCCACCGCAGAGGCGCGAGCCCGTATTCTCCGCCCGCTGGGATGAGGGTCTCCCCACAGACGAGCCTCCCCGGCGCCCGCAGCGGACCGGGCAGCGGGCGAAAACCGCCCGCAGCAGCGAACCCCCGGATTTCTCCGTGACTCCCGAGCGCGAGCGGCTGATCTCCGGCATCGAACCGGCGCCCCTGGAAGTCAGCTGGCGCCCGGCTAGCGATCACCGCCTACCCAGCTGGGCCTGGACGCTGCTGGCCCTGTTGTTGTGTGCTGCCCTCGCCGCCCAACTGGCCTATTTCCGTTTCGACAGCCTGAGCAGGCAGGAGCCCTGGCGCGGCCTCTACGCCGCAGCCTGCCCTCTCCTCGGCTGCCAGTTGCCGGCGCTGGTGGACCCGCGGGCGATCCGCACCTCCAACCTGGTGGTGCGCAGCCACCCCCAAACCCAGGGCGCATTGATGGTGGACGCCGTGTTGCTCAACACGGCGCCCTTCGCGCAGCCCTTCCCCGGCCTGCTGCTCACCTTCACCGACATCAAGAACAGGCCGGTGGCCAGCCGCCGCTTCACCCCCAGGGAATACCTACAGGGAGAACTGGCCGGGCGCAAAAAGATGCCGCAGGGAAGCCCGGTGCATATCGCCATCGAGATCGTCGATCCGGGCCGCGAGGCGGTGAACTACGAGTTGCACATCTCCCCCTGAGTCTCTTCGCGGTCCAAAGAACGGCGTTTAAAACAGCAAAAACTGCGCAAACCTCAAGCTAAACGTGTAGTTTGCGACCAATTTGCACGCTTTTTCGCTTTTCCAACACCGGGGCAGCGGCTATTATAGGCGGCTCTTTGTTCCGGGGCCGAAAGCCCCGTTTATTTGGAGCGGAAGGTCCTATATTGGGCTGAGGGCTCCCTCTCTGACCCCCCGAGTGGAGCAAGGTTTGCCCAGCGATATCGCCATAGGCCCCTACGTTATCGGCGCGCCGGTAATCCTGGCGCCCATGGCCGGGGTAACCGACCGCCCCTTCCGACAGCTGTGCCGGCGCCTGGGGGCCGGATTGGTGGTATCGGAGATGGTCACGGCGGATACGCGCCTGTGGAACAGCCGCAAATCCCGCTTGCGCCTGGACCACCGGGGCGAAGCGGCGCCGGTGTCGGTGCAGATCGCCGGCGGCGACCCGCAGATGATGGCTGAGGCAGCGCGGGAGAACGTGCGCCGCGGCGCCCAGATCATCGACATCAATATGGGCTGTCCGGCCAAGAAGGTGTGCAAAAAAGCGGCGGGATCGGCCCTGCTGCGGGACGAAAAGCTGGTGGCGGATATTCTGGAAGCCGTGGTCCAGTCCGTCTCAGTACCAGTGACCCTGAAGATCCGCACCGGCTGGTGCACCGATTCGCGCAACGGCGTCGCTGTGGCCAGAATGGCCGAGGATATCGGCATCTCGGCCCTGGCGGTACACGGGCGCACCCGCGCCTGCGGCTACCACGGCCAGGCCGAATTCGATACCATTGCCGAGATTGTATCCAGGGTTGGAATTCCGGTTTTCGCCAACGGCGACATCACCGGTGCGGAGCGGGCCCGTGAGGTGCTCGACTACACCGGTGCCGCTGCAGTCATGATTGGCCGTGCAGCACAGGGACGGCCATGGATACTTCGGGAGATAGCCCACTACCTCGCCACCGGCGAGCGGCTGCCCGAGCCCTCACTGGAAGAAGTCAGGGATATTTTGCTCGCCCACCTGGGCGAATTGCACCGTTTCTACGGTGAAGTGATGGGGGTCCGTATCGCCCGCAAGCATGTGGGCTGGTACCTGAAGACACTCGCGGGGAGCGAGTCCTTCCGCAAGACCTTTTTCCAACTGGAAAGCGCAGAAGCACAACATGCCAGCGTTCAAACCTGGTTTGAACGCCGAATAACGAGAGGGGCACAAGCGGCATGAATAACGAAGCACTTATTCCGGATACCGGCAGCGATGAGGTATCCAGCGGGGGGCAGACACAGCTGGCGGAGCCGCAGCAACAGTCTCTGCGCGACGCTGTGGAGCAGGCGATGGAGAACTATTTCCGCCACCTGGACGGGCAGATGGTCACCGACGTCTACGACATGGTGCTGTCCGAGATAGAGGCGCCGATGCTGGAAGTGGTGATGAAGTACACCCGCCACAACCAGACCCGCGCCGCCCAACTGCTGGGCCTGAACCGCGGCACCCTGCGCAAGAAACTGAAGCGCTACGGGTTGCTCTAGTTCGGGAAACAGAAAGCTGAGAACAGACGATAGAGGCCGCGCGGAGCGCGGCCTTTCATTTTAGGGGCGCATCCGCCACAGGCCCCGAACCTAAACTTAGCCAAATACCACCCAACTTCAAACAAACCTCCAAATCCGAACGGAACTCCAATGAGCGATCAAAAATCCATTCGCCGCGCGCTGGTCAGCGTGTCGGACAAGACCGGAATCGTCGACTTTGCCCGCCAACTGGCCGATATGGGCGTGGAAATCCTCTCCACCGGCGGCACCTTCCGCCAACTGCAGGAAGCCGGTATCCCGGTCACCGAGGTCTCCGATTACACCGGTTTTCCCGAGATGATGGACGGCCGGGTCAAAACCCTGCACCCCAAAGTCCACGGCGGCATCCTCGGCCGTCGCGGCACCGACGATGCGGTCATGGACGAGCACGGCATCCGGCCTATCGATATGGTGGTGGTCAACCTCTATCCCTTCGCACAGACAGTCGCGAAGCCCGACTGCACCCTCGCGGACGCCATCGAGAATATCGATATCGGCGGCCCCACCATGGTGCGCGCGGCGGCCAAGAACCACAAAGACGTGGCGATCGTGGTCAATGCCGGCGACTACGACAGCGTCATCTCCGAGATGCGCTCCAACAAGGGTGCCCTGAGCCAGGCCAGCCGTTTCGACCTGGCGGTGAAAGCCTTCGAGCACACCGCCGGTTACGACGGCGCTATTGCCAATTACCTGGGCACCATCACGGGAGCGACCGAAGACAGCGGCAGGCAGACCTTCCCCCGCACCTTCAACAGCCAGTTCACCAAAAAACTGGACCTGCGCTACGGCGAAAATCCGCACCAGCGCTCCGCCTTCTATGCGGAGGCCAATCCGGTCGAGGCCGGCATCGCCACCGCCGAACAGCTGCAGGGCAAGGAGCTCTCCTACAACAATATCGCCGACACCGACGCTGCTCTGGAGTGCGTAAAATCGTTCAATGAGCCGGCCTGCGTGATCGTCAAGCACGCCAACCCCTGCGGCGTGGCCATCGCCGCCAACATCGGCGAAGCCTACGAACTGGCCTACGCCACTGACAGTGAATCGGCGTTTGGCGGCATTATCGCCTTCAACCGCGAACTGGACGGCGCCACCGCGAAAGCCATCGTCGAGCGCCAGTTCGTCGAAGTTATCATTGCACCTTCAGTCAGCGAAGAGGCCAGGGCCGCGGTGGCGGAGAAGAAGAATGTGCGTCTGCTGGCGTGCGGCCAGTGGGGGAGCGCCTGCGGCCAGCTTGGAGAGCAGCGGGTACCCGCGCTGGACTACAAGCGGGTCAACGGCGGACTGCTGGTGCAGGACCGCGACGATGGTTTCGTCGCCGAGTCCGACCTCAGGATAGTCAGCAAACGCCGCCCCAGCGAAGAGGAGATCCGCGACCTGCTGTTCACCTGGAAGGTGGCCAAGTTCGTCAAGTCCAACGCCATCGTCTACGGTAAGGGCGGCCGCACCATCGGCGTGGGCGCCGGCCAGATGAGCCGGGTCAACTCCGCGCGCATCGCCGCGATCAAAGCGGAGCACGCGGGCCTGGAGGTGAAAGGCTCAGTGATGGCCTCCGACGCCTTCTTCCCCTTCCGCGACGGTATCGACAACGCCGCCACCGCGGGCATCCGCGCGGTGATCCAACCCGGCGGCTCCATGCGCGACGAGGAGGTGGTCGCCGCCGCGGACGAGCACGATATGGCGATGGTGTTTACCGGTATGCGCCATTTCCGGCACTAGAGCCCTGGGACAAATCGGCAGGATTGCCGATTTGGACAGCTTTAGCTGGCCGCAGGCCGAGCGCCAGGGATGGCGCGAGTCACCGCGGAGCTCCAGCTCCGCACACGGGCCGCAGGCCCGCTATTCGGGACTCAAAACTCGAAAGTGATCGGAGCCCGGAGAGGGGAGCCGGCCCCGTTCGCGGGCATGGCCCGCTCCTACAGAACACCGTCATCCCCGGGCCCGTCTGTTAAACTCCCCCAACTGCAAAGCCACGCACAGGGAACGAACATGAACATACTAATTATCGGCGCCGGCGGCCGCGAGCACGCGCTGGCTTGGAAAGCCGCGCAAAACCCCGCCGTCGACACCGTCTTCGTGGCACCCGGCAATGCCGGCACTGCGCGCGAGCCCAAGCTGCAGAACGTCGCCATCGGCGTGGACAACTTTTCCGCACTGGCGGAGTTCGCCGAGGACAAGGGCGTGGAGCTGACCATCGTCGGCCCCGAGGCACCTTTGGTGGGCGGCATCGTCGACTTTTTTAACAGCCGCAATCTGGCCATCTTCGGCCCGGGCAAGGACGCCGCGCAACTGGAAGGCTCCAAGGCCTTCACCAAGGACTTTCTCGAACGCCACCAGATTCCCACCGCCGCCTATCGCAACTTTACCGAGATAGAGCCGGCTATCGAGTATATCCGCGAGCAGGGCGCCCCAATCGTGGTCAAGGCGGACGGCCTGGCCGCGGGCAAGGGGGTGATCGTTGCCGAAACCGAGAAGCAGGCGGAACTGGCAGTGCGCGAGATGCTCTCCGGCAACGCCTTCGGCGAGGCCGGCTGCCGGGTGGTGATCGAGGAATTCCTCACCGGCGAGGAAGCCAGTTTTATCGTGATGGTGGACGGCGAGCACATACTGCCCATGGCCACCAGCCAGGACCACAAGCGGGTGGGTGACCGCGACACCGGACCCAACACCGGCGGCATGGGCGCCTACTCCCCGGCGCCGGTGGTGACCGACGCCGTGCACCGGCGCATCATGAAAGAGGTTATCGAACCCACGGTGCGGGGCCTCGCCGAAGAGGGCATGCCCTACACGGGTTTCCTCTACGCCGGGCTGATGATCGACATGGATGGCACCCCCAAGGTGATCGAGTACAACTGCCGCTTCGGTGACCCGGAGACCCAGCCGATCATGATGCGCCTCAAATCCGACCTGGTGGAACTCTGCCACGCGGCGCTGGACAGACGCCTGGATGAGGTCACTGCCGACTGGGACTCACGGCCGGCCCTGGGTGTGGTACTGGCGGCCGGCGGCTATCCCGGCAGCTACCGCAAGGGCGACGCCATCAGCGGCCTGGAGCGGGCCGACGGCGAAAACGCCAAAGTCTTCCACGCCGGCACCGCCCTGGACGGCGAGCGGGTGGTCACCAGCGGCGGCCGTGTGCTCTGCGCCACCGCCCTGGGGGATACCGTGGCCGAGGCCCAGGCCAACGCCTACGCCGCCGCCCGCGCCATTTACTGGGACGGGGTCTTCTACCGCAAGGATATCGGCTATCGTGCAATAGCGCGGGAAGAGGCCGTGGCCAGCGAGCAGTAGATCCCCCCTTGTAGGAGCGGCGACCGCCAAGGATGGCGGGGTGCCGCCCAGCGGAATGCCGCCCAGCGGAATGCCGCCCAGCGGAAATGCAGATTTTGCAGGAGCAAAAATCTGCCCATGGCCGCCCCGCCGCTCCTACATGAAACCAAACAGCGGGAGAGCAGAGATGAGTGAACGCAAACTGACCGGCCTCGATCGCCTGCTGCTACAGGCGGACCGCGCCCTGCGCACCCTGAGCCCCGGCGCCCCGGCCCACGGGCGCCCGTCGCCGGCCAGAGTCGAGGAAGAGGCAGAGCTGACGGAGACGGAGCGCAAGCATGCCGCCGGACTGATGCGGGTGAATCACAGCGGCGAAGTCTGCGCCCAGGCGCTGTATCAGGGCCAGGCGCTGACAGCCAAGCTGCCGGAAGTGCGCGGCGAGATGGAGCGGGCCGCGGACGAGGAGATAGACCACCTGGCCTGGTGCGAACAGCGGCTTCGCGAGCTGGACAGCCGACCCAGCCTGCTGAATCCCCTCTGGTACGGCCTGTCCTTCGGGCTCGGTGCCGCCGCCGGCAAGGTGAGCGACAGGGTAAGCCTGGGCTTTGTCGCCGCCACCGAGGAACGGGTGTGCGACCACCTGCAGAGTCACCTGAATCGCCTGCCGGAGGGGGACCGGAAGAGCCGCGCGGTGGTAGAGCAGATGCTGATCGATGAGGAAAAACACGGACACACGGCCCTGGCCGCCGGCGGTGCCCGCTTCCCGGCACCGGTCAAAGGGCTGATGTCGCTGGTGTCGAAGGTGATGACTTCGGCCAGCTACAGGGTTTGAAATGCGGAATGATGGATGCGGAGTAAAGCCGCCCATTCATCATTCCACATTCTCGACCCGGTAACTGTGCACTATCTCCACGCCAGCATTCCTGAGCATAATCGACGCCGAGCAGTACTTCTCCGCCGACAGCTCCACCGCCCGCGCCACCTGGGTTTCCCTCAGGTTCCTGCCGCGCACCACGAACTCCATTTCGATACGGGTAAAGGGCGACGGGGTGGCGTCGGGGCGATCGCCCACCAGTTCGCAATGACAGGACTGAATATCCTGGCGGGCTTTCTTCAGAATGGAGACCACGTCGTAAGAGGCGCAACCGCCCACACCCAGCAGTATCATCTCCATGGGGCGTATGCCGTTGTTCTTGTGCCCGCCCTCCATCACCACCGAATTGCCGCTGCCGGCCTCGCCGACAAAAGTCACATCGTCCACCCAGGTTACTGTGGCCTGCATCGCTGTACTCCTTCAAATTTCGCGGCCGCAGAGCTTAGGGCCTGTCAACACCAGTTTCAATGGCCAGCCAATGAATATAGCGTTGACAGGCCCTTGCACGTCACACTCCCGGTGTCGACGATTTCCGGTATAGTGGGAGAGGCGCCGGTTGCCAGCATCCGGCACAGCCGCTATAAGGGCAGTTGGCAAAGGGAAGGTGCCGTAGATCACACTGCGGGAGTTTCCCGGCCGGGCCCCCTGTCAGGAGCAGGTTTTTAGCGCCATAATCCGAAAAAAATAAGGAGTAGATCCGTGACGGTTGCTACCGAAGAGAACATCGCTATCGGCAATATCGAAGATTTCCTTGCCCACTGCCACCGGCGACGCTACCCAGCCAAGAGCACAATCATCTACGCGGGCGACCGCTGCGAATCGCTTTACTTTATTATGCGCGGCTCGGTGACCGTGCTGATCGAGGACGACGAGGGCCGCGAGATGATCGTGGCCTACCTGAACGACGGTGACTTTTTTGGCGAGATGGGTCTGTTCGATCAGGACACCCGCAGCGCCTGGGTACGTACCAAGACCGAGTGCGAGGTGGCGGAAATCTCCTACAGCAAGTTCCAGGAGCTCAGCCGCCAGCACCCGGAATTCCTTTTCGCGCTGGCCACCCAGATGGCCGTGCGCCTGCGCAACACCACCCGCAAGGTGGGCGATCTGGCGTTCCTGGACGTGACCGGACGCGTGGCGCGCACCCTGCTCGACCTGTGCAACGAGCCGGACGCAATGACCCACCCGGAAGGCATGCAGATCAAGATCACCCGTCAGGAGATCGGCCGCATCGTGGGCTGTTCGCGGGAGATGGTCGGGCGGGTACTGAAAACCCTGGAAGAGCAGGGGCTGGTGTCGGTGAAGGGCAAGACAATGGTGGTTTACGGGACGCGCTGATTCCCTGTTCCCAAGAACGCAATAAAAAGGGCGAACCATGTGCACCGTTCGCCCTTTTTAGTTTCCGGGCTGTAGCGGGCTCCGGGACGGCCCTGCTGCCGGGATTCGCTTGCTCAACAGCCTCATCGGCAATCGTTTCACAAGCGAATCCCGGCATCAGGGCCTTCACATCGGACTTCAGTGAATCTCCCGGATTGCTCTTCGCTCCATCCGGGCTACGCCCGGCAATACCCGATATCAGGAGCAGCCCGGATGCAGGTACGCAGTGCCGGAATCCGGGAATTCCACCTCAGTTGAACATCTCCATCAACTTCCGCCCCGGCTCCGCCTCGCGCATAAACGCCTCCCCCACCAGAAACACATTCACATCGTGCCCGCGCATGGCCGCCACGTCGTCGGTGGTGTGGATGCCGCTCTCGGTCACCACGATACGATCTTCCGGAATCAGGTCCAGCAGTTTGAATGTGGTTTCCAACTGCACATCGAAGGTGTGCAGGTTGCGGTTGTTGATGCCGATCAGGCGATTGGGCAGCACCAGAGCGCGCTCCAGCTCCGCGCGGTTGTGCACCTCCACCAGCACGTCCAGCCCCAGCTCCAGGGCCAGTTCGTTGAGATCGCGCATCTGCCCGTCTTCCAGGCAGGCGGCGATCAGCAGTATGCAGTCGGCGCCGATGGCGCGGGCTTCGTGCACCTGGTAGGGGTCCACGGTAAAGTCCTTGCGCAGCACCGGCAGGCGTACCGCCCCCCTGGCCTGCTGCAGGTAGGCGTCCGAGCCCTGGAAGAAATCCACATCGGTGAGCACCGACAGGCAGGCGGCTCCACCCTTCTCGTAGCTGGTGGCGATCTCCGCGGGAATAAAATCCGCGCGGATCACCCCCTTACTGGGAGAGGCCTTTTTTATCTCCGCGATCACCGCCGCCTCGCCCGCCTTCAGTTTGTTCTCGATCGCGGTGACAAAACCCCGGGCCGGGGGCTGATCAAGCGCCCGAACCTGTATCTCCTCAAGCGGGCACTGCTGTTTGCGTTGCGCCACCTCCGCCCATTTGCGCTCGACAATGGTCTTTAAAATCGTGGGCGTACTCAAGGCTGTATCTCCTTCGCGCTCATGGCTGTATTTGCGCTCATGGCTGTATTTCCTCCGGCCGGAAGGCGCCGGTAAAGGCCGCCAGGTCCGCAATCTTCTCTCCCGCCAGGCCGCTGTGGATAGCGTCCTGCGCCATGGCAACGCCCTGTTCCGGGCTATCCGCCACACCGCTCACATAGATCGCCAGGCCGGCGTTGAGGGCGATAATATCCGCAGCTTTCTGCGCTACCTCGCTCTCGCGCTTGCCCAGCGCCTCTCCGATCAGCGCCAGGGACTCCCCGGCACCGGAAACGCAGAGGCCCTCCAGGCTGCGGCGCACCATACCGAAATCTTCCGGGCGAATCACCCGCTCGTGCAGTTCGCCGTCTTTCAGCTCCACCCCATAGGTATCCGCCGCCAGGCTGGCTTCGTCCAAGCCGTCCTCGCTGTGGAGCACCAGCACGTGCTCGGACCCCAGGGTCTGCAGCACCTCCGCGAGCATCCGGCAATAGGACTTGTCGTAGACGCCGATCACCTGGCGCTTGACGCCCGCCGGGTTGGTCAGCGGGCCGAGCAGGTTGAAGATGGTGCGCATACCCAGCGCCTTGCGCGCCGGACCCACATGGCGCACGGCACTGTGGTAGCTGGGGGCAAACATAAAGCCGACGCCGATGGTGTCAACACAGCGGGCCACCTGCTCCGGGGTCAGCTCGAGAAAAATGCCCGCGCGCTCGAGCAGGTCTGCCGCGCCGCTGCTGGAGGACACAGAGCGGTTGCCGTGCTTGGCCACCCGCGCGCCGGCGGCGGCGGCGACAAAGCTGGCGGCACTGGAGACATTGAACAGGTTGGCGCCGTCGCCGCCGGTGCCGACGATATCGACGGTATTGGTCAGGTCCAGTTCCACCTTCTTCGCCAGCGCGCGCATCACCTCCACGGCGCCGGCGATCTCGTCGACGGTTTCGCCGCGGATACGCAGCGCCACCAGCAGCGCGCCTATCTGCGCGTCCTCCGCCTCGCCGCGCATGATCTGGCCCATGGCCTCGCGCATTTCCGCGCGGCTGAGGTGTTCGCCGTCCACCAGTTTGGCGATGGCCTGTTGAATATTCATTATCTTTCTCCCCAAGACTCCGATAAGACTAGAAGCGAAATGCGAAGGCGCTGATGCCGGGGGCTTTTTGCGAGACTGTTGGCGGGAGGGACCCCGCCGACAAGCCTACAGGGACGTATTTAGGGGGGGCGCCTAGCCCGTGTCTCGCAAAAAGCCCCCGGCAGCAGGGCCGCCTCGGCGCAACCCATGGCTCCTACGACTCCAGAAAGTTTCTCAGCATATCGTGACCGTGCTGGGTGAGGATCGATTCCGGATGGAACTGCACCCCCTCCACCGCCAGCTCCCGGTGGCGCAGGCCCATGATCTCATCGATTTCGCCGTCTTCGGTTTCCGTCCAGGCGGTGATCTCCAGGCACTCCGGCAGGCTGCCCTTTTCCACCACCAGCGAGTGGTAGCGGGTGGCCTCGAACGGATTGGACAGCCCGTGAAACACCCCCAGGTTGTTGTGCACGATTTGCGAGGTCTTGCCGTGCATCACCTGGCCCGCGCGCACCACCCGACCGCCGAATACCTGGCCGATGCTCTGGTGGCCGAGACAGATACCCAGGATCGGGACCTGCCCGGCAAAGCGGCGAACGGTGGCCATGGAAATACCCGCCTCGTTGGGCGTGCATGGACCGGGAGAGATCACGATTTTCTCCGGAGCCATGTCATCGATATCCGCCACAGAAATTTCGTCGTTGCGTACAACCACCACCTCTGCGCCCAATTCGGCCAGGTACTGCACTACGTTCCAGGTGAAGGAGTCGTAGTTGTCGATCATCAGAATCATTGTCCGGCTCCTCTCTCGGATTTTTCCATACGCCTTTGCAGGCGCGCCAACGCCTCTTGCGTCGCGCGCAGTTCGCGCAGGATTTCGGTCTGGCTGGGGGGCAGCTGCAGTTCGTCCAGGCGTCGCAGCTTGGCCTCCTCCAGGTTGTTGAGCACCACGCCGATAAACAGGTTGATCATCACAAAAGCGCCCATCACCACAAAGCTGACGAAGTAGACCCAGGCCCAGGGCATGCTCTCCATGGCGGTGTACATGATATCGGTCCAGTCCTCGAAAGTGACGATGCGGAACAGGCTCAGCAGGGCGATGGGCAGGCTGCGCCAGTGGGTGGGATCGATCTCATGGAACAAAAAATACCCGGCCACTGCGTAGATATAGAAAATAATGCTCATCAACAGCGCAATGTGGAACATACTCGGCAGGCTTTTCAGCAGGGTATCCACCAGCAGGCGCAGTTCCGGGAAGGCGGACACCAGGCGCAACACGCGCAGCACCCGAACCAGGCGCGCCAGTGTGGCCAGCGGCCCCGCGGCGGGGATCAGGCTGAGAGCGACGACGGTGAAATCGAAGCAGTTCCAGCCGCTGGCGAAGTAGCGCCAGGGGCGGCTGCCGTGGGCGGCCATCTTTATCGCCGCCTCGGCGATAAAAGCGGCGAGAATCAGCCGGTTGACGCCGTGCAGCAAGCCGCCGAAACGCTCGGTCACCCATGGAAAAGTCTCCAGGCCCACGGCCACGCCGTTGAGCAGGATCAGGCCGATTATGAATTGACTGAACAAGGGCGCCGCCACCAGGCGTCCGCACTGTTCCGCCACAGACGGGCTCTGCGCAATCCTAACTTCGTTCATTGCTGGCAATCTTCTCTGCGTCACTGCTACTGGACAACGCTATTGCCGCGGCGCGAAACAGCGCGCGGGCCTTGTTCATGGTCTCTTCCCACTCGGCCTGGGGGTCCGAGTCCGCCACCAGGCCGGCGCCGGCCTGGATAAACAACTGACCATCCTTGATGACTGCAGTTCTGATCGCGATGGCGGTATCCATATTGCCGTTCCACGCTAGGTAGCCCACGGCGCCGCCGTAGATACCGCGTTTTTCCGGCTCCAGTTCGTCGATGATCTCCATGGCGCGGATCTTCGGCGCCCCCGAGAGAGTGCCCGCGGGCAGCGCCGCGCGCAGGGCGTCGATGGCGGTGAGTCCGGATTTCAACCTGCCGGTCACATTGGAGGTGATGTGCATGACGTGGGAATAGCGCTCCACCACCATCTTTTCGGTGACCCGCACGCTGCCGGTCTCCGCCACCCGGCCCACATCGTTGCGGCCCAGGTCGATCAGCATCAGGTGTTCCGCCAGTTCCTTGGGGTCTGCCAGCAGCTCCCGCTCCAGCGCCGCATCCTCCTCTTCGCTGACGCCGCGGCGGCGGGTGCCGGCCAGCGGCCGCACCGTCATATCCCCCGCCTCCAAGTGCACCAGGATCTCGGGGCTGGAGCCCACCACCTGGTGGTCGCCCAGGTCGAGGAAGTACATGTAGGGGGAGGGATTGAGGCTGCGCAGGGCGCGGTAAAGGTTGAGAGGCGGGGCGTCGAAGGGCACCGACAAGCGCTGGGACGGCACCACCTGCATCACGTCGCCGGCGAGTATGTATTCCTTCACCCGCTCCACGCCCCGCTTGAAGGCGGCTTCGCCGAAATGGGACTTGAAGGCGGACTCGTCGATGGCGTTGCCGTCCAGGTCCAGGGGCACGGTATTCGGCAGCGGCTGTGCCAGTCTGCCCACCAGTTCGTCCAGGCGCCGCTGGGCGCGGCCATAGGAGTCCTCTTTCGTCGGGTCCCCGTGTACGATAAAGATCACCGCGCCGGCCAGGTTGTCGAACACCACCAGTTCATCGCTGACCATCAGCAGGATATCCGGGTTGCCCAGGGTGTCCGGCGGCGCACTGTGGGCCAGGCGGGATTCGATATAGCGCACGCAGTCGTAACCGAAATAGCCCACCAGGCCGCCGTTGAATCGCGGCAGGCCCGGGAGTTCCGGTACCCGGTAGCGGCGTTGGAACTCCTCGACGAAAGCCAGCGGATCGTCGGATTCGCACTGCTCCACCACGTCGCCGTCACGCTCTACGGTAACTGCATTCCCACGGACGCGGAGAAGGGTGCGCGCGGGCAGCCCGATAATGGAGTAGCGGCCCCACTTCTCGCCCCCCTGCACCGATTCCAGCAGGTAGCTGTAGCGGCCGCTGGCCAGTTTCAGGTAGGTGGAGAGCGGCGTTTCGATATCCGCCAGCACGCGGCGCACCAGCGGTATGCGGTTGTATCCCGCGGACGCAAGTTGGGCGTATTCACTTGGGGTCATGGTGACTCCGGCTAGGTTTTGAAACTGAGAGTTTCAGGGAGTTCGGTTGGTGGGCGACAATACCCCGGTACAGGGGACTTGCCCACGGAGTGGCCGGACGGTATCGGGTACCGGCTCTGGCCTCATCAGCGGATCAGTGGCGCCATCGCCAGCTGGTGTTGTGGGGGGCCCAGTTGTTGCAGGCGTTGTGAGTCACGGGTATTCCCTCGTTGCAGGCGGCCAAGTTTACAAATCCATTGGCAAGGGGGCAACTCCCCTTGAAAAAACAAATTTGCACAGCCGAAGGCTGCCCGCGAAGCGGGTGGGGCGCAGGAATGGGCCTCGCGGCCGCTGCCATCGCCCGCACCCTGAAAAGGAACAAAGTAATCGTTGCCGCCGAAGGGCCGACCGCCCCCCCGCTCTATCCGGCTGGCTACAAGGAATCGGCTCGAGCATCCTCATGCTCCTGGGTCAGCCTGAAGGAAACAAAGCCGGAAACAGATACATCGGCGAATGCATCCACCGCAGCACTGTTCGCGAGAGCGCCGCCGGATAAGCGGCATTTGCATGGAATTGAGAGCGGAGCGGAATCAGGTCGCGGTCCCGCAGGCGCCGATCAACGAGCGACATCTGCCTGAAGGACCGCGAGTGGGAGAGGGAGTCACTTGGAGGAAGGATTCAAGTTATTTAGCCAGTTCCCGGCGCATTACAGAGATGACTTCCGCGTAGTCTTTTTTACTGAAGATGGCCGAACCGGCGACAAAGGTGTCGGCACCGGCAGCGGCGATTTCAGCGATATTGCCGCAGGTGACGCCTCCGTCGATTTCCAGGCGGATATCCAGGCCGGAGTCGTCGATCAGGGTGCGGGCTTCGCGCAGCTTGTCCAGGGTAGCGGGAATGAACTTCTGGCCGCCGAAACCCGGGTTGACCGACATCAGCAGGATCATGTCCAGCTTGTCCATCACGTATTTGGCCGCCTCCAGGCCAGTGGCCGGATTGAAAACCAGGCCCGCCTTGCAGCCGAGGCTGCGGATCAGCTGCAGGGACCTGTCCACGTGGCGCGAGGCCTCGGGGTGGAAAGTGATGGAGGTGGCGCCGGCGTCGGCGAACATACGGATCATTTCGTCCACCGGTTCCACCATCAGGTGCACGTCGATAGGGGCCTCGACGCCGTGCTTGCGCAGCGCGCTGCACACCATGGGCCCTATGGTGAGGTTGGGCACATAGTGGTTGTCCATTACGTCGAAATGCACCCAGTCGGCGCCGGCGGCCAGCACCGCGTCCACTTCCTCACCCAGGCGGGCGAAGTCGGCGGAGAGAATGGAGGGGGCGATCTTGTAGTCCGGCATATGGCTTCCTGTTTCGATGATTATTCACTGTGTCCGGTTGGGCGCTCGTCCAGCCGCTGCAGGCGTTCGTCCAGTCGCCGCAGGCGCTCGGGAGTACCCACGTCGCACCAGTCACCCTCGTAGAGCTCCGCCTGCAGCCCGTCTTCGTTGTGGGTGAACACTTCCCCCAGGCCGAAGCGGGTGCGCACTCGGGGGTATTCGCTCAGGGTCTGCGGGCGCAGCCAGCTGATGCCGGAGAAGGTATAGCGGGGTTTGGCGGTGCCGGAGAGCAGCCCATTCTCGATGCCGAAGTCACCCTCCGGATTGTGCGGCGGGTTGGGTACCATCAGCAGGCGCCCCGGACAGCCCTCGGGCAATGGCCGCGCGAGCCAATGGGAGAAGTCGAAATCACACCAGACATCGCCGTTGACCACCAGGAAGGGGGTGTCATCCAGCAGCGGCAGCGCCTTGAGAATGCCGCCGGCGGTTTCCAGGGGCTCTGTCTCCACGGAGTAGCGGATATCCAGGCCCCAGCGGGCGCCCTCCCCCAGTTGGTCGCGGATCTTCTCCCCCAGGTGGCTCAGGTTGATGACCACCCGGCGTACGCCGGCATTCGCCAGCCGCTCCAGGGTGTATTCGATCAGCGGCCGGCCCGCAACCGGCAACAGTGGCTTGGGGACCTGCTCGGTCAGTGGGCGCATGCGCTTGCCGAAACCGGCAGCCAGCACCATGGCGGCAGGTATTTTGTTTGTATTGCTCATTCTGGCACTCTCTGCTCCGCCATCTCACCGGCTCGCGTGCGCCGTTCGCCGGCGTTGCGGTAGTCCCGGTACCAGTCCTGGCGTTCGGCCAGCGGCAGCAGTTCGCTGCGAAACCAGTCGGCGAAGGGTTTCAATTCCGGATAGCGCCCGGCCACCTCCAAGGTGTAACGGATCACCAGCGGCAGGTCCGGCAGGTAACCCCGTTTGCCGTCGCGCAGGTAGAGGCGCGGAAACAGGCCCAACACCTTGATATGTCGCTGCAGGCCCATCCAGTCGAACCAGCGCAGGAAAGTCTGCGGCGGCACCGACTCCAGTATGCCCGCGGATTCTGCGGTGTCGGCATAGCAAAGCGCCCAGTGTTCCACCCGCTCCCGAGGCCAGCGCACATAGCAATCGCGCAGCAGAGAGGCCAGGTCGTAGGTGACCGGGCCCCAGACCGCGTCCTGGAAATCCACCACCCCGGGGCGCTCGCCGTCGCGCACCATCAGGTTGCGGCTGTGGTAGTCCCGATGCACCAGCACCTGGGGCTGCTCAGTGGCAGAATCCAACAGCAGGCTGAAAGTGTCTTCGAGAAGCCGGTTCTCCTCTTCACTGAGGGAGTGGCCCAGCAGTCTGCCGGCCAACCACTCCGGCAGGATGCGCATTTCCGCCAGCAGCAACTCCCGGTTGTAGGGCGGGAAAAGGTCGTCCTCCGGCGGGATCTGCTGCAGGCACAGCAGCTCACTCAATACCTCCGCGTAGAGCCCCTCTACGGAATCCTCGTTCAGCAGGCCCAAAAGCTGCCGGTCGCCCAGATCCTCCAGCAGCATATAGCCACGCTCCACATCCGCCGCTACCACCATTGGGGTGTGGATGCCGTGGCGGCGCAGGTAATCGGCCACGGCGACAAAGCGCCCGGGATTGGTGCGTTCCGGCGGTGAATCCACCGCGATCAGGCTGGGCGCGTCGAGGGTGCGGAAATAGCGGCGAAAGCCCGCGTCCCCGGCCAGGGTCTGCAGCGCCACGGATTCGCCCGACCGCAGCGCGCGGCCGGCCCACAGGCACAACTCCTCGCGCCGCCTGTCTGTCCCGTCTGTCAGTGGACGCTCACTCATGCGCCGATACTACTCCAGTGATTACCGGCCGCATTGTAACGGCGCCGGCGCCGCCGTCCAGCCGCGGCCGCTTATTTCCCTCAACCGGGCACCGGGAACCCGCAATCAGTGTTAACGGTCTCTGCATTCAAGTAGAATCGACCGCTGATTTTTGCGCGGCACACAGCGCGTACGGAACTCTAAAGATAGCCGGAACATATCACCTGATGCTGGAAGCTTCCCGGTGGCGTCGTCTCACACTGGCGATTGCACAAATTTCACGCCCGCGCTCGCTCGCCATCGGTCTGATAGCCGCACAACCGCTGTGGGGGCAGGCCGCCGAAGCCGAGCCGCCCGCAGCGGGCGACTACAACCCCTACCTCTATCTCGACTGGCTGCCCCGCTGGCAGCTGACGCCTGAGCAGCGCGCGGCCATGCCGGCGGTCTGCTCCGGCGCTTTCGTGGCGCCGCCCCGCGACTATCACGACGCGAACCTGCTACCGGACGAGGCCCCGCTGCGCGCCACTGCGGACGAATCCGAGTGGCTCGACGACGGTACCGCACGGCTGCGCGGCAACGTGCATATCACCCAGGGCTACCGCCAGTTGTTCGCCGACCGGGTGGATGTGAACCGCAACGAGAACACCGCCTACCTGAGCGGCGCCATCGAGATGCGCGAGCCCAACCTGCTTGTGCGCGGTGTGGCGGCGGAGGTGCACACCGACAGCGAGGCGGCGGCGATCGAGGATGCCACCTACGTGATCCACGACGACTTCGTTCACGGCGCCGCCCGCCACGCCGCCCGCGAGGCCAGCGGCGAGTTGACCCTGACCGAGGGCAGCTATACCCGCTGCGAGCCCGGCGAGGAAATCTGGCGCGTCAGCGGCGGCGAGATCACCATCGACAATGTGGAGCGTCAAGGAGTGGCGCGGGACGTGCGCCTGGAGATTCTCGACGTACCGGTATTTTACTTCCCCTACCTGCGCTTTCCGGTGGGAGACGCGCGGCTGTCCGGGCTGCTGTTCCCGAGCATCAGCAACAGCGACGAGAACGGCTGGGATATCGCCGTTCCCTACTACTGGAACATCGCCCCGCAGATGGACGCCACCATAGTGCCCCGCTATATCGAGCACCGGGGCACTGGGGCGGAACTCGAAGTGCGCCACCTGAGCACACTGTTCAACACCGAACTGCGCATGGCCGGTCTGCCGGACGATAAGGGCGGCGACGATGAGGATAAGCGCAAACTGATCGAGGAGGGCTTCCCCGAAGACTTGGTCAACCCCTCCAAAGGAGAGGACCGCTGGCTGGTCAACTTCGAGCAGCAGGGCGGCAGCGGCGGCCCCTGGCGCACCGATATCGACTACACCAGAGTGAGCGATCCGGACTACTTCCGCGACCTGGATACCGCCAACCTGAGCGTCTCCGCGGAAAGGCAGGTCAACCAGAGGGTGCAGGGCAGCCTCACCGGCGAGCACTGGCAGGCGACCCTGCGCGGGCAGGATTACCAGTTGCTGGAAAAGGACAGGTTCGACACCTACGCCCAGCTGCCGCGCCTGGATGTGGACGGCGACTACCAGTGGGGCGACTGGCTGCTGGCGATGGACCACGAAGTCGTCAGTTGGGACCACGAGCCCACCCAGACGATCCAGTTTATCCGGGACACAGGGGACCCGGACAGCATCACCGAGCGGACCAGCAACTTCGTCACCGGCGAACGATTCCGCGTGGACTACGAACTGGACTGGGACAAGCAGTGGCTGTGGGGCTATTTCAAGCCGGGATTGGCGGCCCGCTACCTCTCCTACCGCCTGGACGACCAGTTCCTCAACCCGGAGAGCAGCAACTCGCCGGAGGCCTCCGCCGGCCAGTTTACCCTGGATACCGGTCTTTTCTTCGAGCGCGATGGCAACGCCTTCGGCCGCGATTATGTGCAGACCCTGGAGCCGCGCCTGTTCACCCTGGTCAGCTCCACCGCGGACCAGAAGGATTTTTTCAACGTCAGCCAGAGCCCCTCTGACGGCGGCAACGACCTGTTGTTCGATACCTCGCTGTTCACCTTCAGTTACGACCAGCTGTTCCGCGACAGCCGCTTTACCGGCAACGACCGCATCGACGACGCCGACCGGGTGGCCTTCGGCCTGACCAGCCGCCTGATAGATCCCTCGAGCGGCCGCGACCTGCTCACCGCCAGCGTCGGGCAGATCTTCTATTCGAATGACACGCGCATCGATCGCGCTGAGATAATAGAGGATGCGGCGCCCCGCTCGGAATTCGCCGCGCGCCTGGAGAGCCGCCCCATCCAGTACCTGCGCATCGGCAGCGAACTGATCTACGACGACACAGAGGGCGACCTCAACCGCGGCAACTTCAGCCTGCGCTACCTGGACGACGACTTCCGCTTATTCAACCTGGGCTACCGCTACCTGCGCCGCGAGAGGTTTGAAGACAGCAGCGGCCAGTTGCTCCGGGGCCCAATCGAGCAGGCGGACGCCTCCGCCGTCGTGCCAATCAACACCAATACCTCCATACTGGCACGGGCCAACTACGATATAACCTTTGATCGGGAACTGGAGTACCTGGCCGGTATCGAATACGACAGCTGCTGCTATCGCGCCCGCCTGGTGTGGCGCCGCACGCTGGACAACGATCTGGCGGATGTAGTCACCCCGGAAGAACTGGAATACGACGAAGGGATCTATCTTGAAGTACAACTGAAGGGCCTCGCCGGCCTGGGCACCACGGTCACCCGTATGCTCAGCCAGGGCATCCCCAACTTTGACCAGAGAGAAGTACTGAAACAGTGATGAGAATAACGAGTAAGTTTATGGCCGCACGAGCCCTGCTGGCACTGGTGGCCACCTTCACACTGACCACCGGCACCGCCCACGGCCAGGTGCAGGCACTCGACCGCGTGGTCGCGGTGGTGGACGACGATGTAGTGATGGCCAGCGAGTTGCAACAGCGCCTCAGCACCATCGTCGCGCAGATTCAGGCGCAACAGGTACAGGCGCCGCCGATGGATATCCTGCGCCGCCAGGTGCTGGAGCAGTTGATCGTCGAGCGGCTGATGCTGCAGATGGCCAACCGCGCCGGAGTCACCGTGTCCGAAGCGGAGTTGGATCAGGCGATCGCCCGGGTGCAACAGAATATGGGCGCGAGCCCGGAAGAGTTTCGCGAAAGCCTGGAGGCGGACGGCCTGTCCATGAAAGCCTTCCGCCAGCAGATCCGCCAGGAGCTGCTGATCCGCCGGGTGGAACAAGGCAGTGTCAACCGCCGCATCCAGATCACCGACCAGGACATCGACAACTTCCTGCGCTCCAAAGAGGGCGAGTTCTGGAAATCCCCCCAGTACGAACTGGGCCACATCCTGATCCCGGTCAACTCCAGCGCGCCCGCCAACGAAGTGACCGAGGCCCGCGAAAAAGCCGAACAACTGGCCCGGCAGGCCACTGAGGGCGCCGATTTCCGCCGCCTGGCGATCGCCAACTCCGCCGGCCAGAATGCTCTCTCCGGCGGCGACCTGGGCTGGCGCAAAACCGTGGAACTGCCCACCCTGTTCGCCGACGCACTGGACGGGCTGGAAGTGGGCGATGTCACCAAACCTTTCCGCAGCGATGCCGGTTTCCACCTGCTGAAGATCCACGCCCAGCGCGGCTCTACCGAGCAAGTGGTGGAGCAGACCAAGGTGAGCCATATCCTGATCAAGACCTCCGCCATCGTCAGCGACGACGACGCCTACAACAAGCTGGTCGAACTGCGCCAGAAGATTCTCGACGGCGCGGACTTCGGCAAGCTGGCGCGGGAGAATTCGGAAGATATCGGCACCATGCTCCAGGGCGGCGACCTGGGCTGGTCCACGCCCGGCCAGTTTGTCCCTGAGTTCACCCAGGCCATGGACAACACCCCGGTGGGTGAAGTGAGCATGCCGTTCCGCAGCCAGTTTGGCTGGCATATCCTGCGCGTGGACGGCCGCCGCAAACAGGACATGACGGATCAGTACATCCGCAACCAGGCCGCCAACCTGCTGCGCAACCGCCGCTATGAGGAAGAGGCGCAAAACTGGCGCCGCGAGATCCGCGACCAGGCCTTCGTGGATATCAAGCTGCCGGATATGCAGGAAGAGTCCGAGGACTCCGGACAGCAGTAACCCATCGGATCGCGGAGCTATTGATCCCGAAGCTCCGCACACCGGCCCCGGGCCGGGCCATGGCCGCGACCAAAGCTGACACAGGCATGATACCCAGAATCGCCCTCACCCCCGGTGAACCCGCAGGCATAGGCCCGGAGTTGGCCGTCAAACTCGCCGGCTCCGGCAGCCACGCGCAGATAATCGCTATCGCCGCCCCTCAACTGCTCGAACAGGCTGCCGCCCAACTGCGCCTGCCGCTCCAACTGCTCCCCTTCGATCCGCAGGCGCCCGCCGCCAGCACACCAGCCGGGAGCCTTTATATCCAGCCGGTGCCAATCCCGCGGCCGGCGCGGCCAGGCCGGCTGGACACCGCCAATGCCACCTATGTGCTGGAAACCCTGCGCACCGCCGCCGAGGGCTGTCTCTCCCGGCGCTTCGACGCCCTGGTAACCGGTCCGGTACACAAAGGGGTGATCAACGATGCCGGCATCCCGTTCAGCGGCCACACGGAATTTTTCGCCGGACTCGCCGGCGTCGAGCGGGTGGTGATGATGCTCGCCGCCGACGAACTGCGCGTGGCGCTGGCCACCACCCACCTGCCGCTGCGGGACGTCAGCGCGGCGATCAGCGGCGAGTCACTGGAACAGGTTCTCACCATCCTGCATCGCGGGCTGCGCGACCAGTTCCGTATCGAGCAACCGCGTATCGGTGTCTGCGGGCTCAACCCCCACGCCGGCGAGGGCGGCCACCTGGGGCGCGAGGAAATCGATATCATCTCGCCGGCGCTGGACAAACTGCGCGCCCTGGGCATGCAACTGACCGGTCCCCTGCCCGCGGATACCCTGTTCACCCCACCGCAGCTCGCCCGCTGCGACGCGGTGCTGGCCATGTACCACGACCAGGGGTTGCCGGTGTTAAAATTCAAAGGGTTTGGGCACGCGGTGAATATCACCCTGGGCCTCCCGTTTATCCGCACCTCAGTGGACCACGGCACCGCACTGGATATCGCCGGCCTGGGCACCGCCCACTGCGGCAGCCTGCAAGCCGCACTGGCACAGGCGATCCAACTGGCCGAACTGCGCCACCTTTAAATCACAGATTTCTCTATGGACAACTTTTTCCAACACAAAGCGCGCAAGCGCTTCGGCCAGAATTTCCTGGTGGACGAAAATATTATCGAGCGCATCGTCCGCGCCATCGCCCCCAAGGAGAGCGACAACCTGGTGGAAATCGGCCCCGGCCAGGGCGCAATTACCCGGCTGCTGCTCCAGCGCTGCCCTTCGCTTACCGCGGTGGAATTGGACCGGGACCTGATCCCGATGCTGAAGTTCAAGTTTCGCGACTACCCGGAATTCAACATCATCGAGCAGGATGCGCTCAAATTCGATTTCGGCACACTTGCCGGAGATATCAGGGCCGGCGGCCGTCCCCTGCGTATCGTCGGCAACCTGCCCTACAACATCTCCACACCGCTGCTGTTTCACCTGCTCAGTTTCCGGGGTGCGGTGCAGGACATGCACTTTATGCTGCAAAAGGAAGTGGTGGATAGACTCAGTGCCACCCCCGGCAGCAAATCCTATGGCCGCCTCAGTGTAATGGTGCAGTACCACTGCCGCGTACAGGGGCTCTTTCCGGTGCCGCCGCAATCCTTCCGCCCGGCACCGAAGGTGGAATCCGCAATCGTGCGTCTGGTGCCTCACGCCGCGCCGCCCCACCCGGCAAAAGACGAGCAACTGCTGGAGCGCATCGTCAACGTGGCTTTCCAGCAGCGCCGTAAAACCCTGCGCAATGCGCTGAAACCTCTGTATCCTGAACTGGACCCGGCACAACTGCCGGTGGATGCGGGGCGCCGGCCCGAAACTCTGAGCGTACAGGAATTTGTACAACTGGCGGATTACTGCGAGACATTGACTAAGGACTGATCTTGGCCACCTACGCCATCGGCGATATCCAGGGCTGCCTGGAGCCGCTGCAGCAACTGTTGAAAAAAATCCAATTTCGCCCGGACCGCGACAAACTGTGGCTCGCCGGCGATATGGTGCACCGCGGCCCGGACAGCCTGGGCACCCTTCGTTTTCTCTACGAACACCGCAGCCAGGTCACCGCGGTACTCGGTAACCACGACCTGCACCTGCTGGCCCTGGCCCACGGCGCCAAGCGCCTGAATGACAAGGAGCACGACCTGGCAAAAATACTGCTCGCCAAGGATGCCGACAAACTGCTCGGCTGGCTGCAGGGCCTGCCGCTGGCGGTGCACAAAAAGGGCTATACCATGGTGCACGCGGGCATTCCGCCCATCTGGAGCGTCAGCAAAGCCCTGGAACTTTCCCGCGAAGTACACCGGGCCCTCGCCGACGACGCCATGGCCAAGGCCTACTTTTACGGCATGTACGGCAACGAACCTCACTGCTGGAGCGACCACCTGATCGGCATCGAGCGGCTGCGCTCCATCACCAACTATTTCACCCGTATGCGCTTCTGCAAGGCCGACGGCACCCTCGACCTGGTCACCAAGCGCGGTCCCCAGGCGGCCCACGGCGAATTCAAACCCTGGTTCAGCTTCCCCGAGCGCAAGACCCGAAAGGATAAAATCATCTTCGGCCACTGGGCCGCCCTCGAAGGCCGCGCCGATACCCAAAATGTCTATGCATTGGATACCGGCTGTGTCTGGGGCGGCTATCTCACCGCCATGCGCCTGGGCAGCGAGAAATTTTTCTGCAGCGACTGTACCCTTTGATCGGGACCAGGGCAGGATTGTAGGGTAGATAAGCGTCAGCGCATCCACCAACCGGCGGCGGATGTCCCCTGTAGGAGCGGCCGCTGGCTGCGATAGCGGGCCTAGGGCCCGCAAGCCGAGCTGGAGCTCGGCGCTCCCAGGGAGCCAATCCTGCTGGAGGATAAAGCCATGAGCGAAGAGACGGTGCGTCTGATCCTGGCCGGCGACGTGATGACCGGCCGCGGTGTGGACCAGATACTGCCGCACCCTTCCCCAGCGCAGATCTACGAGCCCTATATGCGCTCGGCGCAGGGCTATGTAGCGCTCGCCGAACAGCACAGCGGCCCGATCCCCCAACCGGCTGAACCCGCCTACCTCTGGGGCGATGCACTGGCGGCAATGGACGCCCGTGCCCCTGATTTCAGAATCATCAACCTGGAAACCGCAGTCACTCGCAGCGAGGATTACTGGCCGGGCAAGGGTATCAACTACCGCATGCACCCGGACAATGTCTCCTGCCTGGAGGCGGCCCGCATCGACGCCTGCGGCCTGGCCAACAACCACGTGCTGGACTGGGGTTACGAGGGGCTGGCGGAGACGGTTGCGACATTGCGCAACGCGGATATAGAAACCGCCGGCGCCGGGGAAAATTCAATTGCGGCGGGCGCCCCCGCGGTGCTCTCCCATAACAGCCGCAGAGTGCTGTTGTTCGCCTTCGGGCACCCCAGCAGCGGCGTCCCCGACGAGTGGAGGGCGCGGGCGGACAAACCCGGCGTCAATGTCCTGCAGGATCTGTCGGAGAAGAGCGCACAACAGCTGGCCGACGAGGTGGACTGTTATCGCCGCCCGGGGGACCTCACTGTGATGTCCATCCACTGGGGCGGTAACTGGGGCTACCGGATTGCTCAGGCCCAGCGCGACTTTGCTCACGCATTGATCGACCACACGGGAGTGGACCTGGTTTTCGGGCACTCCTCCCACCATCCCCAGGGCAACGAGATCTACCGCGAACGCGCTGTGCTCTACGGCTGCGGGGACCTTATCAACGACTACGAAGGCATCGGCGGCCACGAGGAATACCGGTCACAACTGCGCCTGCTCTACTGCGTCGACCTGGACCGGGACAGCGGCGCGCTGCGGCGCCTGGAACTGATTCCGTTTGAAATGTATCGCTTTCGCCTGCGGCGGGTTTCGGCGGAGCAGCGGGAGTGGCTGCACCGCACCCTGAAACGCGAATGCCGCCGGCTGGGTTCAGAGCTGATAGAGGATCGGGACAGCGGTTCCCTGCTGTTACGCTGGCCAGGGGTGGAATAAATTACATTCTGCTGACCCCGGCGGGCAAAATTTCCTCCTGCATCGGTTGCAGCGCCGGATCGGCAGCGGGAGCCTCGGGGAGAGCGCTGGCGCTGGAAGTGACAGCCGCCGGTACAGTCAGTTGCCGGCGCAGGAGAACGGCCATAGCGATCAGCCGCGCATCGTTTTCCGGCCCGGTCAGCGCGTAGTGCCTGCCACCATCCAGCCATTCCACCATCGCGATGCCACCCGGCGGAACAGTATTGGCAGCGTTGCCGTGTAAGTCGGTCTCATAGAATGTCAGGCTGGTACCATCCGCGGCGGTAAAATGATACTCCAGTGTGTTCCCGTTCAGGGCAAAGCTCTCATCAACTTGCGGCTGCAGCTCCAGGCCGGCGTAAGCGGGCGCGACCTCCCCTCCCGGCTGCACTCCCGCCGCTCCCATCCCCGCGGTTACAGGCAGTTGCCCACTGCCGTCCCGCCAAAGCCAGGGCACACTGATTGCCAGCACCAGCAGCGCGGCCGCCACTCCGACATAGAGTGGAAATCGCCTCTCGCCCGGAAGGGCAAAAGATTCCACCGCCTGCTCGCGGGCGGAAGTGAAAGTGCGGTAAAGCTCTGCCTCCCGTTTCCAGTAGGCGTGTACGCGATCCGCGTCCTCCGGATTCGCGCGCAGGTGAGCGGCCACCCGGGCACTGTGCCCCCGCGACAACTGTCCGTCGGCAAATGCACTCAGATCCTCCCGGGTCACACTGCGCTGCTTTTCTCGACGTATCATCATTTGACCCTCCTCAGGTGGGCATCTTCCGCTCTATCCACGTCCCGTTCACAGTGCCGGCGCAGGGTTTCCCGCGCCCGCGACACCCGCGAGCGCAAAGTCCCGATATTGATACCCAGGATTTGCGCTGCCTCCTTGTAACTGGGGCCTTCCAGCACTATCAACATCAGCGCGGCGCGCTGCTCCGGTGGCAGGATATCGATCGCCGCCACCGCATCACAATATTGCACGTGGGACTCCTGGCGCGGATCGACGGTCAACGCGGCCCCCGCGTCGGGGGCCGTGGATTCGCGTCTCGCCCGCGCGGATACGCGCTGATTGAGGTAGATATTGTAGAGCAGCCGGAACAGCCAGGAGCGTATGGCGCCGCTGGTGCGCCAGAGATGCCCCTTGCGCAGCGCCCTCTCCAGGCAATCCTGCAAAAGGTCTTCCGCTTCGGTGACATCGCCACACAGGCTGCGCGCATAACGGCGCAGATGGGGAATCTGATCGCAGACTTTTTGTTCAAAACTCATGGTTGACCGTTATGCGCGTTATTTTCACTCAATTTAAATAACAGCGGTGGGGGCGAGAAAGTTCCACCGGCAGGCGGAGTTTTCCGAGTTGAACAAACAGACGACCACCAGGGAACCCGCCGGTATTGGGTGCTGTTTGTATGAGTGGTGACACAACTATTCGCCGTCATGCAAACAAAGTCAGGAGCAACACCGATGATTAACAGGACAATCACCCTCAGCAGCGCACTCGCCACTCTTCTGCTACTGCCGGCAAGCCTAACCGCCCAGACTGACAGCGGAGCAAGCGACCAGACACAACCCTACTCCGCGGGCACCGCCGCCCAGCCTTCGGGCACCGCTGCCAGCTTTACCGACATCGAACTGCAGTCATTCGCGGAAGCGCGTGAGAAGGTGGATGAGGTACGGATGCAGCTCGCGAGTAAATTGAGCAGCCTGCAGGACCCCGAGGAAGTACAGCGGGTGCAGAAAGAGGCGGATATGCAGATGATCGCCGCGGTAGAGAACGCCGGGCTGACGCGGGAGCGCTACAACGAAATTTCACGCGCCGCACTGAGTGACCCGGCCCTGGCCGAGAAAATCAGCCAGATCCAGTAAATTTTATTCCGCTCGCTCTGCGGCCGGAAACGGCCGCTTTTTTTTAACAGCTGGAAGCGCACTGTCGCGCAGATCACCGCAGAGGCTCAGCGCGCATTGCCAACAACGCATAGAGGTTGCGGGTTCCCAAATCGGGAAAATTTTATGAAAACGGACATTTTTTGGAACTGAGCGGCAATGGCTCCTGTTGGTATCAGTGATGGACATCATCATTCTACAAAATCGTTCAGGAGTACAACCAATGCACAAATGGATTAGCTTTCGCTCTGGCCAACTGATCGCCCTTCTGCTGCTGGCATCGAGCCTCGCCGTCCAGGCCCAGCAGCCCGATCCAACCGCCGGCGCGCAGGACTATGCGCAGCCCGCGGCCACGGCGGCCAGCTTCAGCGATATAGAGCTGAAATCCTTCGTCCAGGCGCGTCAGAGTGTGGATGCCATTCGCGCGGAAATATCCGCCCAACTGCAGAATACCCAGGACCCGCAGGAGACCCAGAAGCTGCAGGAGGAAGCCAATGTAAAGATGGTCGCCACCGTGGAAGCCGCCGGCCTCTCCCGCGAGAAATACAATGAGATAGCCCAAGCGGTAATGAATGATCCGGCCCTGGCGCAGAAAATCAGCCAGATTCAGTAAATTTTTTTCGCTCGCTCTGCGGCCGGAAACGGCCGTTTTTTTATTGGGGCCGTCCCTGGCCCTCACCCTACGGGCAGCCTTCGGCTGCGCAAAATGGCAGTCCTGCCATTTTGTTAAACCGCGGAAAGTGCTTCCCTCCGGGGCAATTCACGCCTCGCGAGGGACTCGCCGCGACCGATACCGTGATAGGAAAAACCCTGGTCGCGCATATAGTCCGGCTGGAACAGGTTGCGGCCATCGACGATCAGCGGTCGCCGCAGGCATTCTTTGAGTTCGGCGAAATCCGGCGCCCAGAAGCAGCGCCACTCGGTGCAGATGGCCAGCGCATCGGCTCCGTCCGCGGCTTTCTCCGCGCTGTCGCAGAGAACCAACGGCTCCCTTTCCCCATAGATACGCCGGCACTGCTCCATGGCCACCGGGTCGTAAGCGCGCACCCTCGCGCCCGCACGCCACAGCTGTTCCATCAGTTCCCGTGAGGGCGCCTCGCGCATATCGTCGGTCTCCGGCTTGAACGCCAGCCCCCAGATAGCAATGGTTCTGCCGCGCAGATCGCCGTCGAACAGCTCCTCCAGCTTGTGGAACAGCGTGCGCTTCTGCCGCTGGTTGACGTTTTCCACTTCAGCCAGCAGCCCCGCCCGGTAGCCGCTGTTGCGGGCGGCGGCGGCCAGGGCGCGTACATCCTTGGGAAAACAGGAGCCGCCGTATCCGCAGCCGGGGTAGATAAAATGGTGGCCGATGCGCGGGTCCGAGCCTATGCCCTGGCGCACCTCCTCGATATCCGCCCCCATATGTTCGGCGATATTGGCAATCTCGTTGATAAAGCTGATGCGGGTGGCGAGCAGGGCATTGGCCGCATACTTGGTGAGTTCCGCAGAGCGCACCGACATAAACATCAGCCGGTCGCGATTGCGATTGAAGGGCGCATAGAGAGTGCGAAACTGGCGTTGTGCCTGCGAGCTGTCGCTGCCCACCACGATGCGGTCCGGCTTGTTGAAATCCTTGAGCGCCGCCCCTTCCTTGAGGAATTCCGGATTGGAGGCCACCTCCACGGGGAAGTTCGCTCCGCGCTTGTCCAGTTCCTCGCGAATCACCGCCACCACCCGATCGCAACTGCCCACCGGCACGGTGGATTTCACCGCAACGGTCACCGTATGCCGCAGCTGGCGCCCCAATGTGCGGGCCACCGCCAGCACGTGGCGCACATCGGCACTGCCATCCTCGTCCGGCGGCGTACCCACGGCGATCATCACCAGTTCGGCTTTTTCCAGCGCCGCGGCGCTGTCGGTGGTGAACTGCAGCCGCCCGTTCTGCATACCTTCGCGCAACAGCTCGGGCAGGCCCGGCTCGAAGATGGGACAGCGGCCGTTGCACAGGTCGTCGATACGGGTCGCATCGATGTCGACACAGGTCACCCGATTGCCCACCTGCGCCAGGCAGGCACCGGTGACCAGGCCCACATAGCCCACGCCAAAGATGGTTACGTTCACACTAGCCCCCTCGAAATCGTCTTTCGAGGATCATTCTTGCGGCAGTTTGTGACGCTCATATTAACCCTGCATTACAGGGTTATTATGGCTGGCACAGGGAGGTGCCAGCGCGGGCGCAGACCGCGGAAGCCGAGTGCGGATAAATTCGCCGGGAGCGAATTTAGGCAGTCTCTGACTGCCCCGAAGGGTTAGTCCCAGGGATGGGACTAACACATGTGCCGCACTCGGTGTATTCAGATTAATTCAGGACGAATTAATCTGAACTTAAGAGTCAACGTAACCATTAGGGTTTTGTGACTGCCAGCGCCAGGTGTCCTCCACCATGCGCGCCAGATCGTATTCGGCTTTCCAGCCCAGTTCGCGCTCCGCCAGCGTTGGATCGGCGTAGCATTCCGCGATGTCGCCAGGGCGGCGCGGGGCGATCTGGTAGGGAATCTCGCGGCTGCTGGCCGTCTCGAAGGCACGCACGATTTCCAGCACTGAACTGCCGCGACCGGTACCCAGGTTGTAGGTGTAACAGCCGTCGGCAGTCTCCCCCCGGCGCAGCTTCTCCAGCGCCGCCAGGTGTCCGCGGGCCAGGTCCACCACGTGGATATAGTCGCGCACGCCCGTGCCGTCGACGGTGCGGTAGTCGTCGCCAAACACCTGCAGTCGGGGCAGCCGACCCACCGCCACCTGGGCCACGTAGGGCAGCAGGTTGTTGGGGATGCCCCGCGGGTCCTCGCCGATAGTGCCACTGGCGTGGGCGCCGATGGGATTGAAATAGCGCAACAGGCTCACCTTCCAGGAGCTGTCCGGCGCCGCGCACAGGTCCCGCAGGATATTCTCTACCGCCAGTTTGCTCGCTCCGTAAGGGTTGGTGGCGCCGGTGGGGAAGTCCTCGCGGATGGGCACGCTGGCCGGGTCACCGTAGACAGTGGCGGAGGAGCTGAAAATCAGCCGGCGCACGCCGAATTCCTCCATCACCTGACACAGGGCCAGGGTACCGGCCACATTGTTCCGGTAATAACGGAGCGGCTGGGAAACGGATTCCCCCACCGCCTTGAGACCGGCGAAATGAATTACCGCGTCGATGGAGTGCTTGCGAAAAATATTGCGCAATCCGTCGGCATCGCAGATATCCGCGCGATGGAAAGGCACATCGCGCCCAGCGATCGCCTCCACCCGCCGCAGCGACTCCTCGCTGCTGTTGACCAGGTTGTCCACCACCACAGGCTGTTGCCCGGCAGCCAGCAATTCGACGCAGGTATGGCTGCCTATATAGCCGGCACCGCCGGTAACCAGGACTGTCATAGCTACTCCCTATAAACCCATGGCGCTTTTCGAGGGTGTCAAGTAGAGCGCAAAACTGCCACGAAATTCAACCACTATTGGACGCCATAGGCGACAGGAAAGCTATGCTCAATAGACGGGAGGAAACCCAGTTTTTTCCCGGGCATGGAACGGCGGCGGCACGCCGCCGGCGATAAAGATAGAGTTTCCCGCGCGCGAGCGCCCTCCAGTATTACGGGAGTCCGGTCTCCGGAGCCCGGTCGAGACGCCAGCACGGGAAGCTGGCACTGCAGCCTGGCCAGAGGCCTCGGCGAGATTCATAAGTGCAGTTGTGCAGATGGCGCTCCGGGAATGGACGCCGTGAGCTGCCGAACACGCGACAGGGAGTTTACCGTCATGACGATTTTCAACCACTACCTGGAAAGGTACGAATCCATTCAGGAAGAGGAGCTCAGTATCCAGGAGTACCTGGAGCTGTGCAAAACCGACCGCAGCGCTTACGCCTCGCCCGCAGAGCGTATGCTGATGGCAATCGGCGAGGCGGAACTGGTGGACACCTCCCGCGACCCGCGCCTGTCTCGCATCTTTTCCAACAAAGTGATTCGACGCTACGAAGCTTTCAGCGAATTCTACGGCATGGAGGAGGCGATAGAACAGATCGTCTCCTTCTTCCGCCACGCCGCCCAAGGGCTGGAGGAAAAGAAGCAGATCCTCTACCTGCTGGGGCCGGTGGGCGGCGGAAAATCCTCCCTGGCCGAGCGGTTGAAAGCGCTGATGGAGAAAATTCCCATCTACGCCATCAAGGGTTCGCCGGTATTCGAATCCCCCCTGGGCCTCTTCTCCCCCAATGAGGACGGCCAGATCCTGGAAGAGGACTACGGTATTCCCCGGCGTTACGTCAACACCATCATGTCTCCCTGGGCGGTAAAACGCCTGCACGAATACCAGGGGGACATCAGCCAGTTCCGGGTAGTGAAAGTTCACCCATCGATACTCGACCAAGTGGCCATTTCCAAGACTGAGCCAGGGGATGAGAACAACCAGGATATCTCCTCGCTGGTAGGCAAGGTGGATATCCGCAAGCTGGAGGATTTTCCGCAGAACGATCCGGATGCCTACAGTTTCTCCGGCAGCCTGTGTCGCTCCAACCAGGGGCTGATGGAATTCGTGGAGATGTTCAAGGCGCCGATCAAGGTGCTGCACCCGCTGCTCACCGCCACCCAGGAGGGCAATTACAACAGCACCGAGGGCCTGGGCTGCATCCCCTTCAATGGCACCATCCTGGCGCACTCCAACGAATCCGAGTGGCAGACCTTCCGCAACAACCGCAACAACGAGGCTTTCCTCGACCGTATCTATATCGTCAAGGTGCCCTACTGTGTACGGGTGCAGGAAGAGATCCGAATCTACCAAAAACTGCTGGAAAACAGCTCGTTGTCCAAGGCGCCCTGCGCGCCGGACACCCTGCGTATGCTGGGGCAGTTCTCGGTACTGTCGCGGATCAAAAATCCGGAGAACTCCAGCATCTACTCCAAAATGCGCATCTACGACGGCGAAAACCTCAAGGACACAGATCCCAAGGCCAAAACCATCCAGGAATATCGCGACAACGCCGGTGTAGACGAGGGCATGAATGGCCTGTCCACCCGCTTCGCGTTCAAAATCCTGTCCAAAGTATTCAACTTCGACGCCACCGAAGTCGCCGCCAATCCGGTGCACCTCCTCTACGTCCTGGAGCAACAGATAGAGCAGGAGCAGTTTCCCCCGGAAGTGCAGGAAAATTACCTGGGATTCATCAAGGAATACATGGCGCCACGCTACGTGGAGTTTATCGGCAAGGAAATCCAGACCGCCTATCTGGAATCCTATGCGGAGTACGGCCAGAACCTGTTCGACCGCTATGTCACCTACGCAGACTTCTGGATCCAGGACCAGGAATACCGCGACCCGGAAACCGGCGAAATTCTCGACCGCGGCGCCCTGAACGAAGAACTGGAAAAGACCGAAAAGCCCGCCGGCATTTCCAACCCCAAGGACTTCCGCAACGAGATCGTCAACTTCGTACTGCGCGCGCGCGCCAACAACCAGGGCAAGAACCCGGACTGGCGCTCCTACGAGAAATTACGCGCGGTGATCGAGAAGAAGATGTTCTCCAACACCGAGGACCTGCTGCCGGTAATCTCCTTCAACACCAAGGCCTCCGCCGACGACAAGAAAAAGCACGCGGATTTTGTCGCGCGGATGGTGGAGAGGGGCTATACCGAGAAGCAGGTGCGGTTGCTTTCTGAGTGGTATCTGAGAGTGCGCAAGTCGCAGTAATGTAACGGAGCGGTCCGACGGTAATGGTGCTTGATTGAATTCGAACCGTGATGTGAAGGTCCTGATGTCGGGCAGCATTTTGCGAGACTGTCGGCGAGAGGGACCTCGCCGACAAGCCTACAGGGATGTATTCACGGCGTGTCTCGCAAAATGCTGCCCGGCAGCAGGGCCGCCACTACGCAGGCCGAGTACCATTCAGATCGCGAGGCAGTAATATGAGCTATATCATCGACCGCCGCCTCAACGGCAAGAAGAAAAGCACTGTCAACCGGCAGCGGTTTCTGCGCCGCTACAAGGCCCATATCAAGAAAGCTGTAGGAGAGGCGATGAACAGCCGCTCCATTACCGATATGGACAAGGGGGAGCGCATCAGCATTCCCACCCGCGATATCAACGAGCCGGTATTCACCCACGGCCCCGGCGGTCATGTGGAGCGGGTGCTACCCGGCAACCGGGAATTCATCGCCGGCGACCGTATTCCCCGCCAGGGACAACAAGGCGGCGGGGGAGGCAACGGCAGCGGCGCCAGCGACAGCGGCGAGGGAATGGATGAATTTGTCTTCCAGATATCCCAGGAAGAATTCCTCGATTTCATGTTCGAAGGCTTGCGCCTGCCCAACATGATCAAGCGCCGCCTGGCCGGCAACGAATCCTTCCAGGTGGTACGCGCCGGCATCAGCAACGAGGGTACCCCCGGCAGACTCAATGTGGTGCGCTCCATGCGCGCCGCCAACGCCCGGCGCATCGCGCTAACCGGCAGCAAGCGGCGCAGTATCCGCGAGTTGGAAAAGGAACTCGCGCTGGAGGAAAGCAAGGACCCCACCCTGCGCGACCAGCGTATAATCGACCAGTTGAACTGCAAGATCGAAGAACTGCACGCACGCATCGGCCGGGTACCCTTTCTCGATGACTTCGACCTCAAGTACAACCTGTTGGTACGCCAGCCAAAACCCCGCTCGCGCGCCGTCATGTTTTGCCTCATGGACGTTTCCGGCTCCATGAACCAGGCCACCAAGGATATGGCCAAGCGCTTTTTCCTGCTGCTGTACCTGTTTTTACAACGCAGCTACGAGTACACCGAAGTTGTGTTTATCCGCCACCACACCAGCGCCAAGGAAGTGGATGAAGAGGAATTTTTCTACTCCCGGGAAACCGGTGGCACCATTGTCTCCAGCGCACTCAAATTAATGCGCCGCATCATGCGCGAGCGCTACCCCGCCAGCGAGTGGAATATCTACGGCGCCCAGGCCTCCGACGGCGACAACTGGAACGACGACTCCAGCACCTGTCACAAGATACTGATCGACGACATCATGCCCCAGGTGCAGTACTACTCCTATGTGGAAATCACCCCGCGGGACCACCAGGCACTGTGGGAGGAATACGAGAGCGTGCGGGCGGTGTTCCCCGATCACTTCGCCATGGAACAGATTGTCGACGTGCAGGACATCTACCCCGTATTTCGCCAACTGTTCAGCCAGAAGGTGGCCGCCTGATGCTCGATACCTTCACCACCTCAGAACCCACCGAGCGCCGGCCCATCTCCACCAGCTCCGAGTGGACCTTCGAACTGATTCAGGAATACGATCGGGAAATCTCCGCGCTGGCGGAAGAGTTCGGGTTGGACACCTACCCCAACCAGATCGAAGTGATCTGTTCCGAGCAAATGATGGACGCCTACTCCTCGGTGGGCATGCCCGTGGGCTACAACCACTGGTCCTTCGGCAAGCAATTTATCAGCGTGGAAAACAACTACCAGCGCGGGCTCATGGGTCTGGCCTACGAAATAGTGATCAATTCCAACCCCTGCATCGCCTACCTCATGGAAGAGAACACCATGACCATGCAGGCGCTGGTGATCGCCCACGCCAGTTACGGCCACAACTCCTTTTTCAAGGGCAACTACCTGTTCCGCAGCTGGACCGATGCCAGCAGCATCATCGACTACCTGATCTTTGCCAAAAACTACATCGCCCGCTGCGAGGAACGCCACGGAGTGGACGAGGTGGAAGCAATCCTCGATTCCTGCCACGCGCTGATGAATTACGGCGTGGACCGCTACAAGCGCCCCTATCCCATTTCCGCGATAGAAGAGGAGCGTCGACAGAAAGAACGGGAGGAATATCGCCAGCGCCAGCTCAACGATCTGTGGCGCACCATCCCCAACCTCGGTGGTGCGGAAGAGGAAAAGGAACAGCAGCGCTTCCCCGAGGAACCCCAGGAGAATATTCTCTATTTCGTGGAAAAGCATGCACCGCTACTGGAAAACTGGCAGCGGGAACTGGTGCGTATCGTGCGCAAACTGGCACAGTATTTTTACCCGCAGCGGCAGACCCAGGTGATGAACGAAGGCTGGGCCACCTTCTGGCACTACACCCTGCTGAGCGAACTGTACAAGCGCGGCCGGGTGACCGAAGGTTTCATGATGGAATTCCTGCAGAGTCACACCAGTGTGATCTACCAGCCGCCCTTTGACAGCCCCTATTACAACGGCATCAACCCCTACACCCTGGGGTTCAGTATTTTCAC
Source organism: Microbulbifer sp. TB1203 (assembly GCF_030997045.1). NCBI lineage: Bacteria > Pseudomonadati > Pseudomonadota > Gammaproteobacteria > Cellvibrionales > Microbulbiferaceae > Microbulbifer > Microbulbifer sp. TB1203. Next base: position 3,062,910 of record NZ_CP116899.1, read on the forward strand.
TGACCTGAGACGCATCTGCGAAAACCCCACCGAAGAGGACCGCGAGTGGTTTCCGGACATCGCCGGCAGCAACTGGAAGGAAACACTGCAATTCGCCATGCGCGACTTCAAGGACGAGAGCTTTATCCTGCAGTTTCTCTCTCCCAAGGTGATGCGCGACATGAAACTCTTCTGCATCAGCGACGACGACCGCGAAAACGAAATCGTGGTCAACGCCATCCACGACGAAGACGGCTATCGCCAGCTGCGGGCCAATCTTGCGGGGCAGTACAACCTGGGCAACCGCGAGCCGAATATCCAGGTGTTCTCCGTGGATACCCGCGGGGACCGCTCAATGACCCTGCACCACACCCAGCACCGCCGCCGCCCCATGGGCAAGGACACCGGCGAAGTACTGCGCCACCTGCACCGGCTGTGGGGGTTCGACGTCCACCTGCACAGCCTGCACGGGGACGAAATCACCGCCAGTCACCACTGCCCGGAGCTGGGGCGCGACAGAATGGAAGGGGAAGAGGAATCGATGCTGGTACCTAAGCCGATTTGACTAATGACCAAAAGCGGAGAACCGGCTATTGGCCATTGGTCACTGATGGACTGATTACACCTCCAGCAACAACTTGGCCTTGGCCGCCAACTCGCTGCGTTCCCCCGGGTGCGCCACCAGCGCATCGGCACCGGCATCGAGCCAGCGCTGCCTGTCCGACTCCCCCGCCGGGGTTATCACCAGTACGCGCACCGTGGAGTACTCGCTGCGCGAGCGCAGGTGGTCCAGTATGCGAAAGCCGTCCGTCCCCACCAGTCCGGCGTCCAGCACCAGAAGCGCCGGCTTGCAGCCGGCCATCAGGGTGCCGGCCACAAAGATGTCACCGGCGACATCCACATCACAGCCCGCCTGTTGCAACGCCTGGCGCCCGGCGGCGGTCAGCTCCGGATCGCTAGCCAGAATCAGCACCTTGCGACTGGCGGCGGCCAGTTCGTTCGGTACCGGCATGGCGTTGTCGCGCAGAAAGCCGACAAAGTCCTCGACACAGATACGGTGGTCGCCGCGCCCAGGCAGTTTGTAGGCCTTCAACTGGCCCCGCTCGATCCAGCGGATTACGGTGCGAAAGTTCACCCCGCAGTATCTGGCCGCCTCTCCAGTGGTGAGCACGTGCAGTTCGTTCATCTTATTATTTCTCCCCCAAACATCCTGCGATTGCTAAATAAGTCATTGCGATAGTATTTTTTTGTGCAAATGACCAAAACCGGCACTTTGTCACAAAAAATTCTGTTATTCCGCACAAACCTTATAAATTATGCTGCTCAATACTGCAAAACCAGACTTTAGCTCGGCCTTGCTATTTGTGTGACGAACAGAAAGCCAAGCCCCTCAAAAAAACCTCGAAAGATAGAGTTGACAGTTATGACAGGTTAAATAGAATAGCCTATATTGAACGGCGAGTGGATATTCCCCTAGCGATTACCCTAAGACCCTGGGCCCCCTTGCAATTTCGGGGCCTTTTTTTTATCTTGCCGGATTCTTCCAATTCCCTCCCTTCGCCCCTCTGGGGCGCCAGTACCAGCGAATCTATGGCAGTTCACAGCGCTACCCGGCAAACCACTCCCTCCCGCGGAACTGCAACATGAAGGTCTACCTGGTGGGCGGCGCAGTGCGCGACAAACTGCTCGGGCGCCCGGTACAGGAGCGCGACTGGGTCGTGGTGGGTGCCGACGAAGAGCAGATGCGCAACCTGGGCTTTACTCCGGTCGGCCGCGACTTCCCGGTATTCCTGCACCCTGACACCGGCGAGGAATACGCCCTGGCACGCACCGAGCGCAAGAGCGGCCACGGCTACGGCGGCTTCGCCGTGCACGCCGCGGCGGACGTCACCCTGGAGCAGGACCTGCTGCGCCGCGACCTCACCATCAACGCCATGGCGGAGGGCGAGGACGGCGAACTGATCGACCCCTACGGCGGCCGCGCCGACCTGGAGGCACGCCTGCTGCGCCACGTCTCCCCCGCCTTCGCCGAAGACCCCTTGCGCATCCTGCGCGTGGCCCGCTTTGCCGCCCGCTACCACCACCTGGGCTTTACCATCGCCGACGACACTATGACGCTGATGCGGCGCATGGTGGATGCAGGGGAAGTCCAGCACCTGGTGGCGGAGCGGGTATGGAAGGAAGTGAGCCGCGCCCTCACCGAGCCCGACCCGGACGTATTCATCCGCGTGCTGCGGGACTGTGGCGCACTGGCAATCCTGCTGCCGGAGGTGGACCGCCTGTTCGGCGTGCCCCAGCCGCCACAGCACCACCCGGAAATCGACACCGGTGAACATGTACTCCTGGCCCTGCGCGCGGCTCCACCGCAGCTGCCTGTGCGCTTCGCGGTGCTGGTACACGACCTGGGCAAGGGGGTGACCCCGAAGGAAATACTGCCCAGCCACCGCGGCCATGAACAGGCCGGCCTGCCGCTGGTGCGGGATGTGTGCCGGCGGCTGCGCGTCCCCCGGCACCTCACCGCCCTGGCCCTGGGCGTGTGCGAATACCACCTGCACTGCCACAAGGCCTTCGAACTGCGCCCGAAAACCCTGCTCAAGATCCTGCGGGCCCTGGACGCCTTCCGACGACCGGAACGTTTCGAGCAGTTCCTGCTCTCCTGCGAAGCCGACGCCCGCGGGCGCACAGGGCTGCGGGAGCGGGACTACCCGCAGGTGGACTACCTGCGCGCGGTGCGCGAGGCCGCCGCGGCAGTTTCCGCGGAGGCGCTGATGGCGCAGGGCTTCGAGGGCGCCGAACTGGGCAAAGCCCTGGACCGGGAGCGCATCGCCGCCCTCACCCGGCTGAGGAAAACCTACGATGCGTAACGCCCTTGTCACCGGAGCCGCCGCCCGCCTCGGCCGCGCCATGGCCCGCGAGCTGCACCGGGATCACCGGGTGATAGTGCACTACCGTCACTCCGCCGCGACGGCGCGGGGGCTGGTGGACGAACTCAACGGGATTCGCCCCGACTCCGCAGCGGCCCTGCACAGCAAACTGGCCGGCGCCGGCGACTGCGAGCGGCTGGCCGCGGAAGCGGTGGACCTCTGGGGCGGAGTGGATACCCTGGTCAACAACGCCTCCGCCTTCCACCCGACACCGATCGGCGATGCGAACGAGGAACAGTGGGACCAGATGATCGGGAGCAACCTGAAGGCGCCCTTCTTTCTCTCACAGGCCCTGGCAGAGACACTGGCCCGGGACAACGGCTGCATCGTCAATATGGCGGACATCCATGCCGAGCGTCCCATGCCCCGCCACACCCTCTACTGTGCCGCCAAAGCCGGTCTGGTGATGCTGACCAAAAGCCTCGCGCTGGAACTGGCACCGCGGGTGCGGGTGAATGCCATCGCCCCCGGCGCGATTCTGTGGCCGGAGCAGGAAAGGGTGGACGACGCGGCCAGGGCGCGGATACTCTCGCGCATTCCCCTGGCCCGCACCGGCGGTGAGAAGAATATAGTCCGCACCCTGCGTTTCCTGGTGAGCGAGGCGCCCTATATCAGCGGCCAGGTCATCGCGGTGGACGGCGGCCGCAGCCTCAATATTTGAAGCGGGAGCAAGCGGAGTGAACAGCAAAACCTTTATCGACGCCCAGACCCTGCTGGAAGACTCCTACGGCCTGGCCCTGCAGGTATTCGAGAGCGGCTTCCGACCCGACTATATCGTCGGCGTCTGGCGCGGCGGCGCGCCGGTGGGCATCGCGGTGCAGGAGATGTTCGACTACCTGGGCATGCACGCCGACCATATTGCCATCCGCACCTCCTCCTACCACGGCATCGACCAGCGGCGCAAAGAGGTCCGGGTGCACGGCCTCACCTACCTGATCAAGCGGGTGCAGTCCCACGAATCGCTGCTGATCGTCGACGACGTCTACGACACCGGCCTGAGCATCCAACAGGCGATCAGCGACCTGCGGAACGCCTGCAAGAAAAACACCCCGGATATCCGTGTGGCCTGCCCCTACTACAAACCCGGCCGCAACCAGACCGGGCGCAAGCCCGACTACTACCTGCACCGCACCGACGAGTGGCTGGTGTTTCCCCATGAGCTCAAGGGCCTCACTCCGCAGGAAATCGCCCGGCACAAACCCGCCCTGCAAAAGCACCTGGAGCTGCTGAGCAGGCTTAAAAACCCCGAAGAAGAAATGGCTGCCCTGTAGGAGCGGCGACCGCCAGGGATGGCGGAAATGCAGATTTTGCAGGAGCAAAAATCTGTCCATGGCCGCGATCGCGCCTTCAGATTTACCCCGCGGCCGCTACAGATTTCACTTCAATTTCACCCGCACCTTGTCACAATGACCCGGCGAGCAGATGACAAATAAAGAAGCGCGCCGGTGATTCCCCTCAAAATACTACTGATCGAAGACAACCCCACCATCGCCCGCCAGGTCGGCGAATTCCTCCAGGCGCACGGCTGGCAACTGGACTTCGCCCACAATGGGCGCCTGGGCATCGGACTCGCACTGGAACAGATCTACGACCTGGTCATCCTCGATCTCAACCTGCCGGATATCGACGGCCTGGATGTCTGCCGGCAGATCAGGGAGGGAGCCCAGGTGAACATACCGGTGCTGATGCTCACCGCGCGGGACGCCTTTGCGGACAAGGCACAGGGCTTTAATACCGGCGCCGATGACTACCTCACCAAACCGTTCGACCCCCGGGAACTGGCGCTGCGCTGCCGCGCCCTGGCGCGCAGAAACCAGTTGCATCGGAGCAACCGGATCTGTATCGGCGAACTGACCATTCGCCACCGCGAACAGTTTGCACACAGGGCCGGACGGCCGCTGAAACTCACTGCCACCGGCTTCCGCATACTGATCATCCTCGCCCGCGCCTACCCGGAAGCGGTGAGCCGCTCGGCCATCACGCACCAGCTCTGGGGGGACAATCCGCCGGAAACCGATGCGCTGAAATCCCATATCTACAGCCTGCGCCAGTCCCTGGACAAACCCTTCGCCACACCCATGCTTAAAACCATCACCAATGTGGGCTACCAACTGGAAACAGCCGGTGAAAATTGACCGCAGCATCCAGCGGCGCGTGTTTGCCACCTTCGGCGCTTTCACCCTGCTGCTCTGCCTCGTCTACACCGGCATCTGCGTGCTGGTGGCCTATATCATCGAGGACCAGGTGTTGGACAACCTGCTAGCCGATGAGGCCCACTATATCGAACAGCGGTTTCGGGCCAGCGGAAAAATTCCCCCGCCGCGGCTTCCTTATATCGAGCTCTATTCCGAGAGCAACCCGCCCCCGGCCGATGTCCTCGCGGCACTGCCCGAAGGCGCGACAAAAGCCGAGTGGTTCAGCGACGGCGTGCGGCACTTCCACTTGCGCAAGCTGAATCTGAACGGCGATACCTCGCCGATACTCGCCGCGGAGGTCGGCCGGCTGTTGACGGTTTCCCGCCAGTCCGGCGAGCTGCTATGGCTATTGGTTGCCGCGCTGCTGGCGACCTCGGCGCTGGCGATCTGGATGGCCTACCGGCTGTCATCCAGAACCATCCGACCGGTGATCGCACTCGCCAGGGAAGTCAAAAACCAGCAGTACGCCGACACGCCACTGTCTCTACCTTCCTGTTCCGCAGGGGATGAGATCGGTTTTTTGGCCAGGACCCTGGAAAGATCATTCAATCAACTGAAACTCGCACTGCGGCGCGAATCCGAATTTACCCGAGACGTCAGCCACGAATTGCGCACCGCGATCACCATTGTCAAAAACACCCTGGCGCTCTCCCACCTGCGAAACCTGTCACCACAGGAGACGAAAGAGCTGCGCACTACCGTAGAAGCCATGGAGAACACCATCTCTGCGCTGCTCGCACTGGCGCGCGCCGAGTCCGTCGAACAGAGGCCATTCGACCTCCGCCCACTGCTGGAAAACCGCATACTCGCCCTGCACCGTAGAGTTCCGGAAAGGCGGTTCCAGGTGCGGCTGGAGATACCGGACAGCTACCCGATTGCCGGCAATAGCCACTTGGCGACCCTGCTGATCGACAACCTGCTCAACAACGCCGTCCGACACGCGTCCCGGCCGCAATTGCACATCCGGGAAGATGGGTCTGCCCTGGTTTTCGAGAACCCGATTGGCGAGCCCTTCGATACGGATACCTCCCTGCTCCCGGGAGAAAAAAGTGAACAGAACGACGGCATGGGCCAGGGCCTTTACCTGGTCAAAAGAATAGCCGATGCACTGGGCTGGGACTTGTCCACCAAGTGCGATGAAAAGCTGTTCACCTGCGCTGTCTATCCGGCTGCGGCTTGAAGGTATCCATCCTTCACCGGAATTTTACCCGGTGGTTTGTAAGGTTCTCCTGTCAATCAGGAGAACTGCACCATGGGTAAAAAACTGCTGTTTATATTTTCCTCTTTTCTTTTATTGTTGCTGGCAACCGGGTTCTGGTTAAAGAGCCTGATCCCACCGCCGCAGGATCACCACGCACTGGCGCAAACCGTCCCCGCCGACCTGGATTACCTGCGGCAGAGGCCGGCGGAAAGCCGGGGCAGAATACTCGCGGTGGTCACCAGCACCGGCACCCTGGGTAGCACTGGAAAGTCCACCGGCTACGAACTGACCGAACTGGCCCGGCCCTACTATGTGTTTGTCGCCAACGGTTTTGACGTGGATATCGCCAGCCCCGAGGGCGGCCTGCCGCCAGTCGTTATCGACAACGACGATATGGGTCCCTTCGACTACGCCTTTCTCAACGATCCACAGGCACAGGAGAAGCTGCACAACAGCATCCCGGTAGATCAGGTAGCCGAAGAAAATTACCGGGCCGTGTTCTTTGTCGGCGGCAAGGGTGCCATGTTCGATTTTCCCGACAACCCGGCGATCCAGCGCCTGGTGCGCGAGCTATACCGGGACGGCAAGGTGATCGGCGCCGTGTGTCACGGGCCGGCGGCGCTGGCCAATGTCACGCTGGAAAACGGCGAATCGCTGGTGTCCAACCGTCGGGTGACGGGCTTCACCAATGAAGAGGAGCTGTTCCTAATTCCCGATGCGCGGGAAATATTTCCCTATTTGCTGGAAGACCGGCTGCGCAACAGCGGTGCGATTTTCGAGCCGGGGCCGGCCTACCTGAAGCAGGTCAGTATCGACGGCCAGTTGCTGACGGGACAGAATCCCTGGTCCACCTGGCCCGTGGCGGAGGCGATGGTGACGGCGCTGGGCTACAAGCCGGTTCCGCGCGCAATCACGCCAGCGGAAAATACCGTGGAAATACTGCTGGCCTATGAACAACGGGGAAGGGCAACGGCGGGAGAAAAGCTGCAGCAAATGCAACAACAAGAAGGAGAGGCCATCGACCGGCGGCTGTTGGCGATGCACGGCATAGTGGCCGCCATGCGCGGCGAGATAGGCAAATCGCTGGATCTTGTCCGGCTGCTGGCGCAGGCCGGGAGCTACGAAGCTCAATAGTCCCTGTAGGAGCGGCCCATGGCCGCGATCAGGCTTGGAGCAAACCTGAAATATCGATCGCGGCCAACGGCCGCTCCTACAGAAAATGGGGCCCGGCCTGGCCCTCTCCCCCGGCCCCTCTCCCATAAATGGGAGAGGGGAGAAAAGACGAGGCTACGGCCAGATAAATTCCACCGGCCAGAGTTTCTGCTTCGACTTGTCGTACTCCGCCCACATCCGCGCAAAGGTTTTGCCGGTCAGTGGATGCACGACGTCCGGCGCCAGCTCCGCCAGCGGCTGCAGTACAAAGGCGTTTTTCTCGATTTCGGCGCGGGGCAGTTTGACGCCGTCGACGGTGCCGCTCAGGTCATCGTAGGTGAGGATATCGATGTCCAGGGTGCGCGCGCTGAACTTTGGGCCGCTGCGCAGGCGGCCGTTGGCGTCCTCGATTTCGCGCAGGCGCAGCGCCAGCTGCCCCACTGGCAAATCTGTGTGTACTCCGACCACCAGGTTGTAGAAGTTGTCGCCTTCGAAACCCACCGCCTCGCTCTCGAAGACGCGGGAAATCTGCAATTCGCCGAATTGGGCTGCGAGCGCGTCCAGCCCCGCGCGGATATGGCGTTCGCGGTCGATATTGCTGCCCAGACTCAGAAATACTTGTGCCACGGTTATCCGGCCCCGGTCGGTTTGGCGCCTGCGGCCGATAAAGCGCCCGCGGCTGAGGCTGATAATGAGCCGCGCTCTATGAGTACCCCCACATCCCGCGAGCCGCGCACGGCACCGGGCTTGGACAGGCGCAGGCGCAGCCAGGGCACCTCGAACTCGTCGCGCACTATGGCCGCGATCTTTTCCGCCATGGTCTCCACCAGCAGGAACTCACTGCCCTCGATAAAGGCGATCAGGCGCTTGGCCACCGCCTTGTAGTTGAGGGTGTGCTCGATATTGTCGGTGCGCGCGGCCTCGGCAATATTGAACGCCATCTCCAGGTCCAGGCTCACCGTCTGGCGCACTTCCCGCTCCCAGTCGTAGATACCGATAATGGTATCCACCTTCAAATCGCGTATATAGACGATATCCAACTCAACTCTCCATCCAATCAGCTCTCCGCCAGTTCCGTCAGCGGCCAGCGGGGCCGCACTGTGATGTCCAGGTTCTCGCGCTGGCCCGCCTTCAGGCGCAGGCACCCGGCGTAGGCGATCATCGCGCCGTTGTCGGTACAGAATTCGTGACGCGGGTAGTAGACGCCTGCGCCCTCCTGCGCCAGGCGTGCCTCCAGCCGCTCGCGCAGCAGCCTGTTGGCGGACACGCCGCCGGCCACCACCAGGGTCTTGCGCCCGGTGGCCCGGATCGCCCGGCGGCACTTGATCACCAGGGTATCCACCACCGCCTCCTGGAAGGCGGCGGCGATATCCGCGCAGGTCTGCGGGTCCGGCAGGCCGTCTTCGAGGGCGTGATCGCGCACGGTATTCAGGGTGTAGGTCTTGAGCCCGGAGAAGCTGAAATCCAGGCCCGGCCTGTCGGTCATCGGGCGGGGGAAGGTGAAACGCCGCGGGTCGCCCTTTTCCGCCAGCGCCGCCAGGCGCGGGCCTCCGGGGTAGTCCAGGTCGAGCATCTTGGCGGCCTTGTCGAAGGCCTCGCCGGCGGCGTCGTCCAGGGATTCCCCCAGGAGCCGGTATTGCCCCAGGCCGCACACGTCCACCAATTGAGTGTGGCCGCCGGAGACCAGCAGGGCCACAAACGGGAAGGCGGGGGGGTTCTCCTCCAGCATGGGCGCCAGCAGGTGCCCCTCCATATGGTGCACCGCCACCGCCGGCAGATTCCAGCCGTAGGCCAGGGCACGGCCGGCACAGGCGCCCACCATCAATGCGCCGATCAGCCCCGGCCCGGCGGTATAGGCGACGCCGTCCAGGTCGCCGGGGCGGGTGCCGGTCTGCTCCATCACCCGGCGCACCAGCGGCAGCAGCTTGCGCACATGGTCGCGGCTGGCCAGTTCCGGCACTACACCGCCGTAGTCCGCGTGCAGGTCCACCTGGCTGAACAGCGCGTGACCGAGCAGTCCTTGCTCGCTGTCGTACAGCGCGACGCCGGTTTCATCGCAGGAGGTTTCAATACCGAGGACTCGCACTTCGACTCCGTTGGGGACCATTTTCGAGGCCGGCTATCATACCCGAAATGAGGCTTGCGATCGCCGGGGCGAGTGTATAGAATTTGCGCCCTCGCTCTGGACCGGCCTCCGGAATGCAGCTGCGAGACGCAATTGCCGGAAAGGCCGAGAGAAACGAATTACAGGTAAACAAATGCCATCAGTACGACTGAAAGACAACGAACCTTTTGACATCGCCCTGCGCCGCTTCAAGCGCTCCTGCGAAAAAGCCGGTGTACTGTCTGAAGTGCGCCGCCGCGAGTTCTACGAAAAGCCCACCGCTGTGCGCAAGCGCAAGGCGGCCGCGGCTGTGAAACGCCACGCCAAGAAGCTGCAGCGCGAGAACCGCAAGTTCCAGCGTCTTTATTAAGGACTGCAGCACCACTAAGAGGCTGCAGGCGCCACTGGCCAGAAGCCAGAGGCCCGGAACAGAACAAAAAACGGCGCGCGGGCCGAACCCGCGCGCCGTTTTTTGTTGTTGGGGAAAGCGTTATTCTTGGCACTCACTCACAAGCTTGCCGCCTCCTGTAAGAGCGGCCCATGGCCGCGATCGGGCTCCCTGCCAACGTAAAGCCCGATCGCGGCCATGGGCCGCTCCTACAGAATCAGTGCAACCCCACCCGGAAATAAGAACCATGAGCACACTGAAGGACTCCATCACCCAAGCCACCAAGGACGCCATGAAAGCCCGCGCCAAGGAGCGCCTGGCCACCCTGCGCCTGATCAATGCGGAGATCAAGCGGGTGGAGGTGGACGAGCGCATCGAGCTGGACGACGCGCGCATTCTCGCCCTGCTGGACAAGATGACCAAACAGCGCCGCGATTCAATCGCCCAGTATGAGAAAGCCGGCCGCGCAGAATTGGCGGCGGTGGAACAGGCGGAAATCGACGTGATCCAGGAATTCCTGCCGGAGCAGCTCTCCGAGGCGGAGATCAGTGAAATCGTCGCCGCCGCGGTAAAAGAAACCGGCGCCAGCGGCATGGCGGACATGGGCAAGGTGATGGCCCTGGTGAAACCCCAGGTGCAGGGCCGCGCGGACATGGGCGCGGTGAGCAGACTGGTCAAGGCGCAGCTCGGCTAGGGCTTACTTACACACATCGAGAAACTATGGCCGGCAAGATCCCCCAGCACTTTATCGACGACCTGCTCGCGCGGGCGGATATCGTCGAGGTGATCGACAGCCGGGTCAAACTGCGCAAGACCGGGAAAAACTATTCCGCCTGTTGCCCGTTTCACGATGAAAAGACCCCGTCTTTTACCGTCAGCCCGCAAAAGCAGTTCTACTACTGCTTCGGCTGCGGCGCCAATGGCAACGCGGTCGGTTTCCTGATGGAGTACGACCGCCTGGGCTTCCCCGAGGCGGTGGAAAAACTGGCCGCCAGCCAGGGGCTGGAAGTCCCGCGAGAGCAATTGGCCCCGGGTCAAGAGCAGCGCCAGCGTCGGAGCCAGTCGCTGTACCAGGTCACCGAAAAGGCTGCGGACTACTTTCGCGCGCAGCTGCGCGAGCATCCGGCCGCCGGCCGCGCGATCGCCTACCTCCGGCAGCGCGGCCTGTCCGGCGAAATAGCGCGGGACTTCGGCATCGGCCTGGCGCCGCCGGGCTGGGACAACCTGCTCAACCACCTGGGCGACAGCGCCGAGAAGGCGGACCAGCTGGAGCTCGCGGGCCTCGCCATCCGCCGCCAGGACAGCGACGGCACCACCAAGCCCGGCACGCGCCACCACTACGACCGCTTCCGCAACCGCATCATGTTCCCGATCCGCGATCGCCAGGGGCGCGCCATCGCCTTCGGCGGGCGGGTGCTGGGAGACGAAAAACCCAAATACCTGAACTCCCCCGAGACCCCCATCTTTCACAAGGGCCGCGAGCTCTACGGCCTCTGGGAGGCCCGCCAGGCCAACCGCGAACTGGAGCGGCTGATCCTGGTGGAGGGCTATATGGACGTGGTGGCCCTGGCCCAGTTCGGCATCCGCTGCGCTGTGGCCACCCTGGGCACCGCCTGCGGCGAGGAGCATATCCAGTTGGCCTTCCGCCACGCGCCGGAGCTGGTGTTCTGCTTCGACGGCGACCGCGCCGGGCGCAGCGCCGCCCGCCGCGCCATGGAATCCGCCCTGCCGCAGATGCAGGACGGGCGCAGCCTGCGCTTCCTGCTGCTGCCGGAGGGCGAGGACCCGGACACCCTGGTGCGCCAACTGGGCGGGGAGCGTTTTACCCGGCTGATCGAAGAGCAGGCGCGCCCCCTGGAGGACTTCCTGTTCGACCTGCTCGCCGAGGGCATCAACCTGCAGACCATGGACGGCCGCGCGCGTCTGTCCAAACTGGCCGCGCCACTGCTCGACCTGCTGCCCCCTGGCGTCTACCGCCAACTGATGTTCCAGCAGTTGGCCGCGCGCACCGGCCTGGACAGGGACACCCTGGAAGAAGTGATCATCGCGGAAAAGGCCAGGGCCCAGGCCCAGCGCGAACCGCAGCCGGAACAGGCCGGGGCCGAGCCGCCCCCCAACCCCGAGGACCCCGGCGATATACCGCCGCCGGGATACGAACCGGCCCGCGAGCCCCGGCGATCACCCTCCCCCGAACCCCGCCGTAGCGGCCAGTATCGATTGCCCGCGGAGCGGATGTTGATCGCCCTACTGCTGCACCACCCCCAACTGGCGCAGCAGATCGGCGACAGCCGCCGGTTTCTCGATAGCGATCACCCCGACCTGCAACTCTTCGGCGAGGTGCTTCAGGTCATGCACCAGCGCCCGAACTGCAACCAGAACCAGTTCTTCGGCCACTGGATGGCGCACAAGGACAAGCAGTCACTGGATATCCTGACCCGGCTGTCTTCCAGCCACCCGATTGCCGGGAACCACGACAGGCAAATGGAATACGATCCCCAGGCGGAGTTCTCCGACTGCCTGCAACGCCTGGAGCTGGCCGAGCAGAAGCAGCGCAACCGCGACCTGCTGGAGCAGTTGAAAGGCGGCAGCGGCCAGCTCAGCGCGGAGGAGCAGATGGCGCTGCTGGCACACTGGCGGCGCAGTCGCGAATAACCCCGGCGCAGCCCTTGAAAACCCGCGACGCAACACCATATCCAGTCAACCCCGGGCGGGGCCGGGAAACCCGAGCACTCCAGACACCGAACCCAGACGTCGCTTGACAGTCAGAGTGGTTATTGCTATCGCAAATACGCTATAATCCCGAGTCTTTGTCCCGTTATTATCCCACCAAATTTTTTCAGGGTTGTGCATGACCGACAACACCCAACAGCAGACTTCCCGTATTAAGGAACTGATCGCCCGCGGCAAAGAGCAGGGCTATCTGACCTACGCAGAAGTAAACGACCACCTGCCGGAGGACATTTCCGATCCGGATCAGGTGGAAGACATCATTGGCATGATCAACGACATGGGCATCAAGGTGTACGAAACCGCACCGGATGCCGAAGAGTTGCTGATGGCCGAAGGCGACAGCTCCGCCGATGAAATCGCCGCCGCCGAGGCCGCCGCCGCCCTGGCCGCGGTGGAATCCGACGTGGGCCGCACCACCGACCCGGTGCGCATGTACATGCGCGAAATGGGCACCGTGGAGCTGCTCACCCGCGAGGGTGAGATCGCCATTGCCAAGCGCATCGAAGAGGGCCTGCGCGAGCTGATGGCCGCCCTGGCGTACTGGCCCGGCGCCGTGCAGCATGTCATCGACGAGTACAAGCTGATCGAGAAGGAAGAGCGCCGTATCCCCGACGTGATCGCCGGCTGGCTCGACCCGGCTGAGGACGTGCCCCCGGGGGCACAGACCGGCCAGGGCGCCGACACCAACAGCGAAGCCGAGGACAGCAGCTCCGACGACGACGATGACGACGACGACTCTACCCAAGAGGAAGAGGAGAACACCGGCGGCATCGACCCGGAAGAGCTGGCCGAGCGTATGAAGAAGCTGATCGCCGCGCAGAAGAAGGCGGACGCCGCGATCAAGAAGCACGGCCGCGACTCCAAACAGGCCGGAGAGGCCCTGGAGGACGTGGGCGAGGTATTCCGCTACTTCAAGCTGGCCCCGCGCCAGTTCGACCCGCTGTACAACGAAGTGCGCAGCATTCTCGACGACGTGCGCGAGCAGGAGCGCACCGTGATGAACCTGTGCATCAAGCGGGCGAAGATGCCGCGCAAGACCTTCATCAAGGAGTTCCCCGGCAACGAGACCAACGAGGACTGGATCCCGGGCATCATCAAGAAGAAGCGCGACTACTCCGACGCCCTGCGCCAGGTGGCCGAGGACATCATCCGCGCCCAGCGCAAGCTGGCCCAGTGCCAGGAGCGCGCCGGCCTGGATATCGGCCAGGTCAAGGAGATCAACCGCCGCATGTCCATCGGCGAGGCCCGCTCCCGCCGCGCCAAGAAGGAGATGGTGGAGGCCAACCTGCGCCTGGTGATCTCCATCGCCAAGAAGTACACCAACCGCGGCCTGCAGTTCCTGGACCTGATCCAGGAGGGCAACATCGGCCTGATGAAGGCGGTGGACAAGTTCGAATACCGCCGCGGCTACAAGTTCTCCACCTACGCCACCTGGTGGATCCGCCAGGCCATCACCCGCTCCATCGCGGACCAGGCGCGCACCATCCGCATCCCGGTGCACATGATTGAGACCATCAACAAGCTCAATCGCATCAGCCGGCAGATGCTCCAGGAGATGGGCCGCGAGCCCACCCCGGAAGAGCTGGGCGAGCGCATGGAGATGCCGGAAGACAAGGTGCGCAAGGTGCTGAAGATCGCCAAGGAGCCCATCTCCATGGAGACCCCCATCGGCGACGATGAGGATTCGCACCTGGGCGACTTTATCGAGGACCAGAACCAGTCCTCGCCGATTGACACCGCCACCCAGACCGGCCTGCACGATGCCACCCGCTCCGTGCTCTCCGGTCTGACCGCGCGCGAGGCCAAGGTGCTGCGCATGCGTTTCGGAATCGACATGAACACCGACCACACCCTCGAGGAAGTGGGCAAGCAGTTCGATGTGACCCGCGAGCGCATCCGCCAGATCGAGGCCAAGGCCCTGCGCAAGCTGCGCCACCCGTCCCGCTCGGAACACCTGCGCAGTTTCCTGGACGAAGGTTAATCCGCCATCCGTACCCTCCCCTCTCCCGCTTTGCGGGAGAGGGGCCGGGAGAGGGTGGTAAGGAGATGACACAAAGAAATGCCCATGCAAGAACAGTTCGTCAACAAACCCGGCAAAACCGGTGTCGCCCGCCTGATCGACGCCACCAGCTACTCCTGGCACGGCCTCGCCGCCACCTGGCGCAATGAAGCCGCTTTCCGCCAGGAAGTAACCCTGGCAATCTTCCTGATCCCCATGGCCCTGTGGCAGGGACAGAGCGGCCTCGAGCGCGCACTGCTGGTCGGCGTCACCCTGCTGGTGATGATTGTGGAACTGCTCAACAGCGCGGTGGAAGCGGTGGTGGACCGGGTGGGTCCGGAAAAGCACCCGCTGTCGAAAATCGCCAAGGACACCGGCTCCGCCGCCGTCTCCCTCTCCCTCCTGCTGTGGCTCACCACCTGGGGCTGCATCCTGCTGCCTCGCTGGCTCTGATCTGGATGACACTGAGTTAAGCGATAGACGTGATGCGAAGGGCCTGATACCGGGGGTTCTTTGCGGGACTGTTTGCGAGAGGGACCTCGCAGACAAGCCTACAAGGACGTATTCACGGCGTGTCCCGCAAAGAACCCCCGGTAGCAGGCCCGCCCCATCTTAACTTAGTGCCCCCTGCCCCAATCCAGAGCTTTATCCGCCGCTGCAGCCACCACCTTCCCCCGACTCCACTAGACTTCCTGCACTAAAGTACCAATACCGCTATAAACCAGGGACAGGTTTATGACGCGCCCGCGTATTTCCCGTATCCGCCGCGCTGCCGTTCTCCTCTTAACGCTCTGCGCCGGCTACTGCGACCCGAAAATCGCCCTCTCCGCCGACAGCGACTCACTGCCCACCCGCCTGATCGTCGGCCCCGGCAGCGTACTGCGGATACCGGAGCTCAATGCCCGTATCGCCCCTCCCGCCGGACGACATCTGCTGGTGGAAAATCGCGGGAGCATCGATCTGCGGGGAAATACCGCGAACCACCTCACCATCGGCGGCGACTACATCGGCAGCGGCACCCTGCACCTGGACGCGGTGCTCCTGGGCGACGATTCCCCGGCGGACAGACTCGTCATCGATGGCGGCCACGCCACCGGTAGCACCGAAATCCAGGTCAACTGGGCGGGCGGCAGGGGGGAGCAGACGGACACCGGCATACTCCTGGTAGAGGCTACTGGCGACGGCTCCACCGCAGACGGCGCCTTCCACATGCAGGGCTCCCTGTCCGCCGGCCCCTACGAATACTTCCTGTTTCGCGGCGCCGGCGGAAACCGGTCCCTGGAGAACAACTGGTACCTGCGCTCCAGTGTGCTACCGGGCAGCGCACCGCCGGCCGCCGGAACCTCTTCTCCCACCCTGGTGGCACCGGCACCACCGCCGGGCGCGGCCCCGCTGCCACTCTACCGCCCGGAAATCCCCCTCTACGCCCAGGCCAAACCCCTGGCCCACCGGGTCGCCCTTGAGGAGGTCGGCAGCTACCACGACCGCTGCGGCGACCAGGGCAACTGGACCGAAGCGAACAGCTGCGCCTGGGTGCGCCTGCACCACAAGGACGGACGGCTCGGCTGGGGAGGCGCAGTGGAAAATCGCTTCGATGGCCGTACCAGCGGCTTTCAACTGGGGGCCAATCTCTTCAGTTGGCCTACCGATGCCGGCCTGCGGGAGTGGGGTCTGTTTTTCGGCGGCAGCCGCACCGGGGGCGACGTGCGCGGATTCGCCCGGGGTTTCAAAGACTACCACGCAGGCCACAACGAACTGGACAGCTACTACCTGGGCGGCTATATGACCCACCACCGGGCGGACCGAGGCTACCTGGACATAGTATTCAGGGCCGCCTTACTGGAACTGGAAAGCCTCTCCACCCGGGATATCGGCGACACCGTGCGCGGCCCCCAGTTGACGATCTCGGTGGAGAAAGGCTTCACCTTCGCCGCCACCGACGGCATCAACCTGGAGCCCCAGCTCCAGGCTGTGGCCAACTACACCAACCTCAGCGCCTTTCAGGACGGCATCTCCCTCGCGGAACCGGACATGACCCCGGAAGCCACCCTGCGCGCCGGTCTGCGCGGCTACAACAGCCGCGGGAACAACCGCTACTACCTGTTCACCAACCTCTGGCACACCCTCAGCGGCAACGACGAACTGCTGTTCGGCAAGACCCGCCTGGACGGCGAGCGCCGCGCCAGTTGGGCGGAGATAGGGGCAGGCTTTGTATGGCTGGAAAGGCGCGGCGGCAGCGCCTTCGCCAATATCGGCTACCAGCGCTCCATCGACGACCTGGACTGGGAGGGGGGCAGCGCCAACCTGGGTTTCGACTGGCGCTGGTAGCCGTGCAAATGCAACGCCGCAGATGGCTGCTTAGCGGCCCGCCCGAAGGGAGCCCCCCAAAATGTCCACAGCCGCGTTGCCGCTCTTGAAAAGGGCGAGCCATTCCCTGCGAGCGGCGCCTTGCTGTGAACATTTTGGGGGGCTCTGATAACCGCATTTAGTACCTTACACCACACTAATGCGGCAAGTCCGACTCGGGCAGACTGATTCCCAGGGCCAACAGTTGGCCGGCGAGTCGCGGGTCCCGGCTCTGGCGCCAGCGCTGGTAGAGGTTCAGGACATCGGCGGCGTCGAACAGCTTCTGTCGGGCGCATACCTGCGCAACGAGCTCCAGCATACGCGCAAACATCGCCGCGAGTTCGGAAAAGATATGGCGGTTTTGCCGCGAATTTTCAGAGAGATAGTCATAGGCACCGCCACCCATGCCGATAAAGTAATCCTTGAGAATGCCGCGGCGGGCGAAACTCTCCGGAAACAGCGCCCCGAGAAACAACGCCAGGTCACCCAACTGCCGCAGGATCAGGCAGCGCTCCCCGGGATCGACGGCCTCCCAGGCGTCCTTGTAGAGCAGGGCCAGGGGACGGATACTCACCTCGCCCCGATCGTAGCTGAAGAGCTGGTCACTGTCGCCGAAACGGGCGAGCATAGTGGCCATATACCAGAGCGTGTCCTTGTGCGGCGGGGGCGTCAGCTGCTGTCCGTGCTCCTCCAGTCGCTCGCGAAAGTAGTCGGCCAGGGTCATTGCAAATTTTTGTTGCTGCACCAGGGACATCTGGGACCTCCTCGGGCTCTTCAGGCTCGCTTAGAAGCCTTTTAAAAACTATAAACCAAGCTTAGAAAATTTCCATTTTCATTGGGTCACTTTTAATAAAAAAAAATTATAAAAATTACCCATTGGCCTCTCTTGAAAAGCATCGGGTCGATCCTATTTTGCCGTTCAGGAGGCCGGGAGGAATATATACCGCATTCCCCAGCTTTCCTGCATCCATTTTATGATTTCTGCTTTTACCTGCAATTGTTGCGTTTACTTATAGGAGGAAATCCAATGAGTATCAGACCGCTCCACGACCGGGTGGTTGTCAAACGTCTTCCTGCAGAAACCGTCACCAAAGGCGGCATTGTTATTCCGGACAAGGCCGCTGAAAAGTCCACCCAGGGTGAGGTTTACGCGGTGGGTGAAGGTGCTCTACTGGACAATGGAGAACTGAGGCCGCTGGCGGTTAAAGCCGGCGATCGCATTTTGTTTGGCCAGTACTCCGGCCCGGAAGTCAAAATCGACAACGAGACCTACCTGATCATCAAGGAATCCGACATTTTGGCGGTACTGGATCAAACCAGCGTACAGGAGCAAGCAGCATGAGTGCGAAGACCGTAAAATTTTCCGACGATGCCCGCGAGCGCATGTTGTCCGGCGTCAACATTCTGGCGAACGCGGTAAAGGCCACACTCGGCCCCAAGGGCCGCAACGTCGTGCTCGATAAAAGCTTCGGCGCACCGCGGGTCACCAAAGACGGCGTATCCGTCGCCAAGGAAATCGAACTGAAAGACAAGTTCGAAAACATGGGCGCGCAAATGGTGAAGGAGGTCGCATCCAAGACCGCCGACGTGGCCGGCGACGGCACCACCACCGCGACCGTGCTGGCCCAGGCCCTGGTTCGCGAAGGCCACAAGGCCATCGCCGCGGGCATGAATCCGATGGACCTCAAGCGCGGTATCGACGCCGCCGTCAGGGCCGCCACCGAACAGCTGACCGAGCTGTCCAAGCCCTGCGACGACAGTAAGTCCATCGGCCAGGTGGCGACGGTATCCGCCAACTGGAACACCGACATAGGGGAGATTCTCGCCGAGGCGATGGAGAAAGTGGGCCGCGACGGGGTTATCACCGTCGAAGAAGGCAAGTCGCTGCAAAACGAACTGGAAGTCGTCGAGGGTATGCAGTTCGACCGCGGCTACCTGTCGCCCTACTTCATCACCAACCAGGACAAGATGCAGGTCGAGTTGGAAAACCCCTATATCCTGCTGTTCGACAAAAAGATCAGCAATATCCGCGACCTGCTGTCGCTGCTCGAGGCGGTGGCCAAGGCCGGGCGCCCGCTGCTGCTCATCGCCGAGGATATCGAGGGCGAGGCGCTGGCAACGCTGGTGGTCAACAACCTGCGCGGCATACTCAAAGCCGCCGCGGTCAAGGCACCGGGCTTCGGCGACCGCCGCAAGGCCATGCTGCAGGATATCGCCACCCTCACCGGCGGAACCCTGATCTCCGAAGAGGTCGGCCTAGCCCTGGAGAAAGTCGAGCTGGAGCAACTGGGCAGTGCCAAGCGCGTGGTGATCAGCAAGGAGAACACCACTATCGTCGACGGCGCCGGCAAGAAGGCCGACATAGACGCGCGCACGGCCCAGATCCGTGCCGAGATCGAGGAGTCGACTTCGGACTACGACCGCGAAAAGCTGCAGGAGCGCGTGGCCAAGCTCGCCGGCGGTGTCGCCGTGATCAAGGTGGGCGCGGCAACCGAGGTGGAAATGAAGGAGAAAAAGGACCTGGTGGACGACGCCCTGCACGCGACCCGCGCCGCCGTCGAAGAGGGCATAGTGCCCGGTGGCGGCATCAGCCTGGTGCGCGCCGCGGACCAACTGCGCAAATCCGGCCTGAAGGGCGCCAATGACGACCAACAGCTGGGTATCAACATCGCCCTGCGTGCGATGGAGGAGCCCTTCCGCCAGATAGTCGCCAACGCCGGCGTCGACGGCAGCGTGATACTGGAAAAGGTCCGCACCGGAGAGAGCAACGCCTACGGCTATAACGCCCAGACCGGTGAATACGGCGATATGCTCGAGCTGGGCATTATCGACCCCACCAAGGTCACCCGCTCCGCGCTGCAGAACGCCGCGTCAATTGCGGGCCTGATGCTCACGACGGAAGTGATGGTGGCCGACAGGCCCAGCGAAGAAAAGGGCCGGGACACCCACCCTCACGCACACGACTTCGAGTAACCGCCTGCGGCAGGGGCCGGAAGGCCCCTGCCTTTTTTCCCTCTCTGCCGACACCCGCGATCCAGCCCGGCGCAATGGCGCCTGCCGCTTCGGCCGCCGTCGGGTGCCGAAAGGCGTTGATCCACAAGGAAAAATCGAGTAATTTGCCAACCCGCTCGCGCGTCTCGCCGCGGGCGCCGTGGGGGCCCTTAGCTCAGTTGGTTAGAGCATCCGACTCATAATCGGGGAGGGCCACGGTAAGGCAGAGCGGAAAAAACACATTAAAAAACAACGACTTACAGTGACCTCCAGCAACGCAATGTTGCTCCGTGTTCGCACCATGTAAGCATTTTGAAAATTGCGGGCCCGTAGCTCAGTTGGTTAGAGCATCCGACTCATAATCGGCAGGTCGACAGTTCAAGTCTGTCCGGGCCCACCACTCAAAGCCCCGTACCATGCGGGCTGTAGCGCATCTCCCCCAAAGACCGGCCCCCTCAAAATTTGTTGACACAGGCGTACATGGCCACGCAGAGGGCACAGTAGCCGCCAGGGTGCGCGGCCTGCGGCCCGGAGCGGTGCGCTTAACCCTTCTGCACCAGCAATGTGAACAAAGTTAAGTAAAGGAAGACTGCTCTATGGCAAGATGACCAGCCGAAACAACCAATAGGGATATACTGATGAGCAACACGGAAACGCTGTACCTCACCCAAGAAGATTTGTACCGCATCGGCAACGCATCTTCCTCCAAACTTGCTGACGTACGACAGGGCGAGGTAAGGATTGTCGAGGTGGGCGGAATTAAGACGGTTGTCGCAAATGACCAAGGTGTGAGCCTGTACAACAAGACCGGGCTGGATGACGCACCGCTGTCCGGCTGGGTCTACGAGATCAAAACGGGAACAGCTCTGCCCCCGGGGCTGAGATTATGGAAAGACCCCAAGATTGCAGGCCATTACCACGTTTGCGCCGCCCATAACATGCCCTACCATAAGTACGTCGGACTACTCGAAGAACTGGCATTACGCTGCACCAAAGTATTTAAGAAGAAGAGCGCCTGAACATGAGAAGCCATGATTTTTCTCTCGATGCAACTAACGTCAACGTAATCTGGCGCGCCCTGTGTGACAGAGAAGAGAAGTTGCTCGATATCATCAAGAACGGCGACGAAGAAAGTGATGAGGTAGTCTTTGCCAGCAATGACGTTGTCTACCTTCGCGGCTTTAAGCGCTGGATAAAAGAGGAAGCGTTAAAAGCTTTCGATGAATCGGTACTGAGCACCAGCGACGACGTTATCGAGCCGTAACCGCTCAGCTCATACGACAACGCCCCGGGGCATTGCTGCCGCTCCACTGCCAGCGCCTCCCACTCATCACAGGACATTAAACGCGGGACCAGGGGCCTATTTGCAGTAGCGCCCCGCTTCTGCTCTAGCGCCTCAATGCGGCGCAATAAGGCCGTCGGCTTCCTCATATGCCTGCGCTCCAAAAACAACCCTTCGTAGGCGGTCTCTCATATTGTGGTAGGCGCCCAGTCTGTGCCCTCGCAAAGCCGGGGGTCTGGGGGCGCATCTGGTGCACCCCGCAATTTCGCACCAGTAGGTGCCCTCAAATTCAGCCGCCGCCACAGGGCTAGCGCTATGGCTCTGACGGAATTGCAAGTAAGCAAGCAAAACCGAAGGACAAGGACTACAAGATGTCCGACGAAAAGAGCACGGACCTGCTGCTGAAGAAGACCGGCGCCAAATACTGGAGGTTCAAGTATCGCCACCCCCACACCAGAAGAGAGCGACAGCTCGCCCTAGGTGTGTACCCGGAAACCAGCCTCAAGAAAGCCCGCAAGACGCGACGAGGCTTATAGATATCTACCATGCTCCTGTTCGGATTCGTGCAAGGGGGTCACGAGAGGTTTTTGTGAAGTGACGGTTATTGGGGACTTAAAGGCGAAACACCAATTTCGGAAGCCCTTCCCCGCCCAATGCGCTCAAAAAACAACACCTTACAAAACCCTACATTCAAATCAGCTCTCACCACCTCGACTTGAACGCTGGGGACGAGCCATATCGCGAACTACTTCGTCTTTGACCCGGTACTCTGGAATCTGGTCGCTCAGCGAACAGCGTCGACCGATTCTATAAAACCCTATTTGGTCAATTGGTATCCGCTTTCATGGCGTGAACTCCCTCACATTCCCCGGTAGAATCATCCAGTTGTCTGAGATAACCCGACAAAGGCGTCATGGCCCCAGGAAGGGGCTTCAGCGCTCGGCTGAGTCATTGCGCTATGCGCACGGAAGTTGGTGCCCTAGCCAGGCAGGCTTCTCGGTATATCAACAGAATAAGAAAGGGGAAGCAGTGAGGGACGCCAATACCGGACTGTCGATGAATTTCAGCTTCCTGGCCGAGCACGATGAGCTGTTCGTCCAGTTGGCTGGTGCCGCCGAGCGCGCCTTCTCCAGTGATCCCAACACCACCCTGATCAAGCTGCGCCAGCTTGGCGAAGCCCTGGCACAGCACATCGCAGCCCGGGTGGGCGTCGAGATTGATGAGCAGACCAGCCAGGCCGACCTGCTTTACCGCCTCAATCGGGAGCTGCGCCTGGAGCCTGTAGTGCGGGAGCTGTTCCACACCCTGCGTATCGAAGGTAACAAGGCCACTCACGAATTCAGGACCCAACACAGAGAAGCGCTGGACGGCCTCAAAGTCGCCCGGGCCCTGGCTATTTGGTTCCATCAGTCCTTCAGCAGCTCGGGCACCAAGTTCAAGCCCGGCCCCTTTGTTCCCCCGACTGATCCAAGCCAACAGCTTCGCCAGCTGCAGACCGAGATTGAGAAGCTCAAGCACGATCTGCAGGAGGCCAACGTCCAACTGGACTCCAGCCAACAGCTCAACGACCTGATTGCCAAGGAGAAGGCAGAATACGAGGCCCTGGCGGTGGCGATGGACGAGGAGTCCCGGGCCAAAGCCGAAGAGGCAGCATCCCACGAGCAGGCTTTGGCGCATCAGCGGCAGGAATACGAGCAGAAGATCAACGCGCTACAGCAACAGCTGACCGCACAGGGCGACAAGACTATCACCGCCGAGCGCCAGAAGGTCGCCAAGCGGACCCAGGCCGCCAGCCAGCACATCGTGCTGAACGAGGAGCTAACCCGCATTCTGATCGATCAGCAGCTGGTAGAAGCCGGCTGGGAGGCCGACAGCCAGGAGCTGACTTACCAGAAAGGCGCCCGGCCGGAAAAGGGCATCAATCGAGCCATTGCAGAATGGCCTACCCAAGGTGGCCGGTCAGACTACGTCCTTTTCGTCGGCCTCACGCCCATCGCGGTAGTGGAAGCCAAGAAAGAGAACACCAATGTTGCCGGCAAGATCCGCCAGGCGGAACGCTATAGCCGGGGCATTCAAGTTGCCGCCCCACTAATCGGCGCCTGGGAGCTGGCCGGCCGTACCGTGGCGTGGCCGGATGAGGCGGAAGGCCATTACCTGGTGCCGTTCGCCTACTCCTGCAACGGCCGCCCCTATGTCCCGCAGCTAGAGGAGCAATCCGGCACCTGGTTCCGCGATGTGCGCGAACCCAGCAATACCCGCCGCGCGCTACCCAAATTCCACACCCCGGACGGCCTACTCGACCTGCTCAAGCGCAGCAAGGAACAGGCGGAGCAGAAACTTCAGCAGGAACCCTTCGGCTATCTCAAGCTGCGCGACTACCAGGAGAAGGCCATCGTCGCCACCGAGAACGCGCTTGCCGCCGGCGTCCGCCAGGCATTGCTGGCCATGGCCACCGGTACCGGAAAGACCCGCACCATCATCGGCCTGATGTACCGCTTCCTGAAAGCCGAGCGCTTCAAGCGCATCCTGTTTCTGGTGGACCGCACCGCCCTGGGCCAGCAAGCCATCGACGCCTTCAACGAAGCGCCGCTGGAGCAGAACCACACCCTGTCCAAGATCTACAACGTGGCCGAGTTGGGCGATATGGCCGCGGAGGCGGAGACCCGCGTGCAGGTGGCTACCGTGCAGGCCATGGTCAAGCGCGTCTTCATGAGCGATACCCCGCCGCCGGTGGACCAGTTCGACTGTATCATCGTGGACGAGGCTCACCGCGGTTATACGCTCGACCAGGAAATGACCGAGGGAGAGCTGGCCACCCGCGATGCCAGTCAATACCTGTCCGCCTACCGCCGCGTGCTGGACTACTTCGATGCGGTGAAGGTTGGCCTCACTGCCACACCGGCCAAGCACACCAGCAAGATCTTCGGCAAACCGGTGTACACCTACTCCTACCGCGAGGCAGTGGCCGACGACTGGCTGATCGACCACGAGCCGCCCATCCGCTACGAAACCCTGCTGACCCAGAACGGTATCCAATTCGAGAAGGGCGCCGCAGTCCAGGCCATCAACATCCAGACCGGAGCCGTGGAAGCGGCCGAGCTGGAAGACGAACTGAACTTCGATGTCGAGGCCTTCAACCGCCGGGTGATCAACGAGAACTTCAATCGCGTAATCTGCGAGCAGCTGGTGCAGGAACTAGACCCCTTTGGCGACGAGAAGAGCATGATCTTCTGCGCCACCGACCTGCACGCAGACATGGTCAAGCGCTTGCTGGATGACGCCTTCAAGGACCTCTACAACGGCGAGTACAACCAAGCCGCGGTAGCCAAGATCACCGGCCAGAGCGACAAAGTGAACCAGCTGATCCGCGAGTACAAGAACGAGCGCTACCCCAATATCGCCATTACTGTGGATCTGCTCACCACCGGCATCGATGTCCCCAGGATCTGCAACCTGGTGTTCCTGCGCCGGGTGCGTTCGCGCATCCTGTACGAGCAGATGATCGGCCGCGCCACCCGCCGCTGCGACGAGATCGGCAAGACGGTGTTCCGCATCTACGACCCGGTGGATATCTACGCGGCGCTGCAGGACGTAAACACCATGAAACCCCTGGTGAAGGACCCCAACATCAGTCTTGAGCAGCTGGTGGACGAACTTACCGATCCGGAGCAACTTGAGCGGGCGCTGAACAGTCCCGGTGAGCAGAAAGGCGAATCCCACGCGGATGTGGTGTTGAGCCAGCTCAGCCAAAAGCTGATGCGGGTACTGCGCAAGGCGGACAAGAAAGCCGACGGCAAGCCTGCACTCAAGCAGAAACTGGGGGATCTGGAACACCAGTGGGGCATCGCGCCCAAATCACTGCACAAGCACCTGCGCGACCTCGGGCCCACACAGGCAGCCGAATTCATACGCCAGCACGCCGGCCTGCTAAATCAACTCACCGAAGTCAAAACCCTGCTCGGCAGCGAAAAGATGCCGCTGATCTCCGAGCACGAAGACGAGATCCGCGAGCGCACCCAAAGCTATGGCGCGCACCAGCGGCCGGATGACTACCTGGATAGCTTCAACCAGTTCATCAAAGACCAGCTCAACCAGTCCGCCGCCCTGGCGGTAGTGGTGAACCGGCCCCGCGACCTCACTCGCGAGCAACTGAAGGAAGTGAAGCTGCTGCTGGACAACCACGGCTACTCGGAAGCCAACCTGCAAAGCGCCGTGCGCAACCAGACCAACCAGGACATCGCCGCCAGCATTATCGGCCATATCCGCCGCGCTGCGCTGGGGGAGGCGCTGGTGCCCTTCGAGCAACGAGTCGCCAAGGCGATGGACACCATCTACACCCACCAGAGCTGGACGCCCGCCCAGCGCCGATGGCTGGGCCGCCTGGCCAAACAACTCACCCACGAGGTCATCATCGACCGCAACACCATCAACCAGATGCCCGCCTTTGAAGGCGGCGCCAGACGGCTGGACAAGGTGCTGGGTGACCAGTTAGACACGGTTCTCGGGGCGCTGAACAGCTCTCTCTGGCCAGAACAGGAGGCACAGCATGCGTGATAGACCGCATTTTGGCCGCCTTATGTATAGAAATATGGATTTTCTATATACAATGCGCGCGACGCGCATAGTGGTTGGCGATTGTTATACATGTCGGGACGGATATGCATAGCCTCTCCCGGACTGCCGATATTTAGCCCTTTTGACACCTCCCTGGAGCCTGCGACGCCGGACATGAGCAATCACACGATCCCCAAGCTACCGCTCAGCGACATAGAGGCACTGGAAACCCGGGCCGTGCTCAAGAAGACCGCGGAGGCACACCGCTATCTGGCCGAACTGAAAGGGGTCGCCGCCACCATCCCCAACGAGGCAATCCTGATCAACACCCTCAGTTTGCAGGAAGCCAAAGACAGCTCCGAGATCGAAAATATCGTCACCACCCACGATGAACTCTACAAAGCCAGCCTGCTGACCGAAGCTGCAGTTACCCCCGCCACCAAGGAAGTGCAGGACTACGCCTATGCCCTGCGCGAGGGTTTTGCAGTAGTGCGCCGGCAGAAGGTTATCCGCCTGGGCGACATACTGACGGTACAGCAGCACCTGGAGCGCAATAACGCGGGCCTGCGCCGCCTGCCTGGCACCGACCTGAAAAATGCCCGCACCGGTGCAGTGGTCTATACGCCGCCGCAGCACGCCGAAGAGATCGAGCTGCTGATGGCCAACCTGGTGGAATACATCAACGACAACGACCTCTGCGACGCCGATCCGCTGGTGAAGATGGCCATCATCCACCACCAGTTTGAGAGCATTCACCCTTTCTATGACGGCAACGGTCGCACCGGGCGTATCCTGAATATCCTGTACCTGGTGGCGCAGGACCTGCTCAACCTGCCGGTGTTGTATCTGAGTCGCTACTTTATCCGCAATAAGGGCGGCTACTACCACCAGCTGCAGCAAGTGCGCGATACCGGCGACTGGGAGCCCTGGCTAATCTACATGCTCGACGGTGTCATCGATACAGCACAGGCCACCATCACCCTGATCCAGCAGATGAAACAGCTGATGGGTGCCTACAAGCACCGCATGCGCGACGAACTGCCGAAGATCTATCGGCAGGAGCTGCTGAACAACCTGTTCAAGCACCCCTACACCAAGATCGAATATGTGGTGGAAGATCTGGATGTCACCCGTATCACCGCCACCAAGTATCTGGACCAGCTGGTGGAATACGGCTTTCTCATAAAGGAGAAGGTCGGCCGCAGCAATTACTACATCAACCAATCCCTTTGCGCCCTGCTCATCGAGCAGGCCTGAGCGCCCCCAAATTCAAAAGTTTGATAGGTACCCAATGACCAACAACGACATCGTCCAGAAACTATGGAACCTCTGCGACGTGCTGCGGGATGACGGCATCAACTACTCGGACTACGTCACCGAGCTGGTGCTGCTGCTGTTTATCAAAATGGTGCACGAGAACACCGAGGCCGGCACCCTGCATAAGCACCCGCTGCCGGAGGGCTGCCGCTGGAGCGATCTCAACGGCAAGTCCGGTATCAACCTGCTGGACGACTACAAGCGCATACTGCTGACACTCTCCACCGGCAAGGACGGCTACGGCAACGTCGTGCACGAGGACCCGCTGATCAGCGCCATCTACGCCGACGCCCAGACCCGCCTGCGCGAACCGCGCCACCTGGAGCAGATGGTCAAATCCCTCGACCAGATCGACTGGTTCAGCGCACAGAAAGACGGCCTCGGCGACCTCTACGAGGGACTGCTGCAGAAGAACGCCAACGAAACCAAATCCGGCGCCGGCCAGTACTTCACCCCGCGTGCGCTGATCAACTCCATGGTGCGCTGTATCCAGCCTCAGCCGGGTGAAGTGATTCAGGACCCGGCCGCCGGCACTGCCGGCTTCCTGATCGCCGCCGACCGCTATATCAAGGACAACACCGACGAGCTGTTCGACCTGAAGCCCCGGGAACAGAAATTCCAGAAGAACCAGGCCTTTGTCGGTATCGAGCTGGTACCCGGAACCCGCCGCTTGGCGTTGATGAACTGCCTGCTACACGGTATGGAAGGCGACGAAGAGGGCGTCGTGCACCTGGGCAACGCCCTCGGCCAGGTCGGTGCCAGCCTGCCCAAAGCCGACATTATCCTCGCCAACCCACCGTTCGGCACTGCCAAGGGCGGCGAGGCCAGCATCACCCGCGACGACCTCACCTACAAGACCAGTAACAAACAGCTGGCCTTCCTGCAGCATATTTACCGCAACCTGAAGCCCGGCGGCCGCGCCGCGGTGGTACTGCCGGACAACGTGCTGTTCGAAGCTGGCGTCGGCACCGAGGTGCGCCGCGACCTGATGCACAAGTGCAATCTGCACACCATCCTGCGCCTGCCCACCGGCATCTTCTACGCCCAGGGGGTGAAGACCAATGTGCTGTTCTTCACCAAGGGCAGTGCCACCGACAAGCTTCAGGAAGAAAACAGCACCGAGAATGTGTGGGTCTACGACCTGCGCACCAATATGCCGAGCTTCGGCAAGCGCACCCCGTTCGGCGAGCTGCACCTGAAGCCGTTCGAGACCGTGTACGGCAAGAAAGCGGACGGCACAAGCAAGCGCAGCGAAGGCGAGTGGAGCTTCGGCGCCGAGGAGATCGATCTGGCGCCCGAAGCCCAGAGAGCCGACGAAAATCAGGACGTGGACGAGCGACTGGCGCACAGCCGCTGGCGATGCTTCAGCCGCGAGTGGATCGCCGAGCACAAGAGCGACTCGCTAGATATCAGCTGGCTCAAGGACGCCGACAGCGTGGACGCGGCGAACCTGCCAGAACCTGCCGTACTAGCCGGTGAAGCGATGGGCGAGCTGGTGCAGGCACTGGGAGAGCTGGACGGTCTGATGCGGGAGCTGGGGGCCGGGGAGGAGGCAGATGCTCAAAAGGTATTGCTTGGTGAAATGCTGGGTGAGGTTAAGTAATGGCCGGCAAAAAGCTCTCGGCGGGATGGTGCACAACTGAATTACACGAGCTTGGTCAAATCGTCACTGGAAAAACCCCCAGCACGAAGAACCCAGATAACTTTGGGGGAGATATACCTTTTATAAAACCGGGCGACTTGGATGCTGGAGGATACATACGGCATACCGCTGACAGCTTAACTAAAAACGGAGCCAGCTCCGTTCCTACACTGCCAGAATATTCTATCGCTGTCACATGTATTGGGAACTTGGGAAAAGTCGGCATTACTACTTCGATTTCAGCCACGAATCAGCAGATAAACTCTATTATCCCAAGCAAACTGCTGGATTATAGATTCCTATATCATCAATTGTGCACATTGAAACCATGGCTCGAATCTGAGGCTTCAGCAACAACGGTTGCCATTATTAACAAAGGAAAATTTTCCAAAGCCCCAATTGCTTTACCGTCAATAGCCGAACAAAAAGTCATCGCCGACAAACTCGACACCCTGCTAGTCCAGGTGGAAAACACCAAAGCCCGCCTCGAGCGCATCCCCCAGATCCTTAAGCGCTTCCGGCAGTCTGTGCTGGCGACAGCAGTTACCGGCAAACTGACGGAGGATTGGCGCGGGCGGTCAGAATTCGCATCTAAAGCAGGGGCTTTGAAAGATTTCGTGGCGATCGATGTGGGCCATGCCTTCAAAAGCAAAGAGTTTACTGACACCGGGATTCGCCTACTTAGAGGCCAAAACATTGAACCTGGCGCACTAAAGTGGAAAGAGACAAAGTACTTTCCTGAGCAGAAACTTGATGAGTTTTCACACCTTTTCCTTCGCGAAAATGACGTTATCCTGGCTATGGACCGCCCGATAATCTCAACGGGGTTGAAGCTAGGCCGAGTGAAACCAATCGATCTCCCATGCGTTCTTGTTCAACGAGTCGCACGATTTAAAGATTTTTCCGATCTTTCAGCAGATTACTTATACCTTCTACTAAGCGATTTGGCGTTTACAAATTACATACAGCCAAATCAAACGGGCAGCGACATCCCTCACATCAGCGGCAAGCAAATTTTAGCATTCCCGGTCAAAATTCCATCACTCGAGGAACAAGAAAAAATCGTACAGCAGGTCGAGCAACTCTTCACCTACGCCGACACCATCGAAAAACAGGTTAACAACGCCCTGGCGCGGGTCGACCACCTCGGCGTTTTTCAAGATAGTTGTCGCCTTTTTTCGTTACGCTGCGACTTTGGTTTCTGGTTCTTCTTTCTGTGGATTTAGGGCCACTGCACCAACCGGTGTCCAGTCCCTTGTCTCTCCAGACCAGCGCGATGGATTTCTTTCCCTCGCCAGCTTGTAGACTTTCTCCCGCTCGGATAATAGGGCCACATCCTTGCCGTCATGCCTGTCCGCCGGGGTGACATACTTGATGCCACTATGCAGATGCTCGTGGTTGTACCAGTGCATAAATCTCTCTACCCACTGCCTCGCCTCGTCCAGTGAAGCAAAGCCCTCCGAGGGCCAGCGTGGACAGTATTTCACCGTGCGGAACAACGATTCCGAGTAGGGGTTATCGTTGCTCACCCGTGGGCGACTGTGCGAAGCCTGGATGCCCAGATCGTACAGCTTGGTCTGCAAGGTCTGCGACTTCATCGGCGCGCCGTTGTCGGAGTGCAATACCGGGGGACTGCAAAAACACTGCTCCCGCAGCATAGCCCGCTGTATCAGCACCGCCGCATGTTCGCCGGACTCGCTCTCGTGTACTTCCCAGACCACGCCCTTACGGCTATAGATGTCTTCCACCAGATACAGGTAGTAATACAGCCCCTTCACCGATGACGGCAAATAGGTGATGTCCCAGGTCCACACTTGGTTGGGCGCCTCGGCCACAAAGGTGGCGGGGGCCTTGCGTTTCTTCCTGGACTTCGACCGTCCGCGATGATGCAGTTGGTCCGCATCCCTTAACGTTCGGTAGAAGCTCGATTCTGACGCAATATACTCGCCGCGGTCCGCCAGCGTGGGCACTATCTGGCCCGGTGGCTTGCTGGCAAACTCCGGACTGTTGCACGCGGCCAGGATCGCCTGCCGTTCCTCTTCCGCCAGTTTGTTGTGTGGCTCTGGCCTCTGTGCATCGGGTCGCCGGTCTTCTTGCGGCGCCCCCTGGGCAGTCCAGCGCTGCAGGGTCCGCAGACTGATCCCAACCTCCGCACAGGCCCGGCCTCTGCGGGCACCCGCAGCCACAGCCTCTTCTATCCACCCAATCAGTTGACGCCGCTCCGGGGCCGGGGTCATTCTTCCCCGCTGTCCTCTCCCCAGAGGGCATTCAGCTTTTTTCTCAACACCAGCAGCGCTGTCGTTTCCGCGAGGGCCTTTTCCTTTCGGTGAAGATCCTTCTCTAACTCCTTGATGCGCTTCTTGGCCCGCCGCGCCTCTTCCCGCTCCTGTTTGCGGCGCTCGGCATCGGTCAACGTGCCTTGAATACAGGCCGCCCTCCAGGCCTGTACCTGCTCCGGGTACAGCCCCTTGCTGCGGCAATACTCACTCAGCGCGGCTTCGCTGAGGCTGGCGGTTTCAACGACGACCGCGAACTTGGCTTCCGCCGACCAATCTTCGCTCTGTTTACCACTACCCGGCACCGGTATACCCTTCTCTTTGGCTTGCTGGCGCCAATTGTACAGGGTGCCTTCGCTGATGCCTTC
The DNA here is from genome assembly GCF_030997045.1 of Microbulbifer sp. TB1203. Taxonomy (NCBI): domain Bacteria; kingdom Pseudomonadati; phylum Pseudomonadota; class Gammaproteobacteria; order Cellvibrionales; family Microbulbiferaceae; genus Microbulbifer; species Microbulbifer sp. TB1203. Next base: position 3,094,358 of record NZ_CP116899.1, read on the forward strand.
TTCCGCCGCGACGTCCGGGATGGGCCGGTTCTCCGGCGGCAGCAGCTTCTTCAACACTGAGGCTTTGCGTTCTGTGGAATAACGGGGCATTTGCTCCTCTTTACCGCCCCCTGTCTTGGCTTCTTCGGTTCAGTAGAGGCGACAACTATCCTGACACAGGGGGACCTCACCCAGTCCATTCTCGCCAAGGCCTTCCGCGGTGAACTCACCGAGCAGTGGCGCCGGGACAATCCGAATCTGATCAATGGCGACAACAGCGCGGCGTTGCTGCTGGAGCGCATCCAGGCCATGGCCAAGCCGGGAAAGAAAACGCGACGGAAAAGGGCCAGCGTAAAAGCCATCGCAGGCTGATGATACCTACTGAAAATATCCTTAGGTATCGCCATCAACGATGGCCTTATGGGTAAATTGAAAAACAGATAGAGCAGCCAGTGCCCAAACTATGAATATTTTAAAAAAACTACATGCCAAGCTGAACCTGCACACCCACGATGACGAACTGATCTATAGCCTGGTTGCCCAGGAAGTGGAAAACGGCGCGATCCTGCAAGGACTCTGGACCAAGGCCCACGCTTTTTCCGATTTCGACGAGAGAAAAGCGAAGGCGTATTACATCCGGCATCGTGCTGAACAGCTCACTGAACACAAAGAGAAAATTGCCAACTATATCAAGCTTCAAAGCGAGCTCGCGCAGCTAGAATCTCGACTGGCGAGCAGCGACCAGGCCGAAAGCCAATCGCTAAAAAGACAGCTACAAGAGGCAGAAGAAGAAATTTCTCGTATTGAAAGGGTTGCTGAAGAGGCCGCTCAAGAAGCCAAAGACAGGGCTCGAAAATTGGCCCGCACCCGAAGAAAATGGGTGGCAGTTGCGTCGGCCGTAGCACTTCCAGCCATTTATTTATTCTTGTTCTTTTCAGGAAAAAAGACGCTCGCAACCGGAACGACGATAACCTTATCCTGCATCGCTGTCCTTTATCTTTGGTATTCATGGGCCGATGCAGGAATCGGCCCCGCCTATGATGCTAGATTCCGGAAGCGCCTAGAACTTGGGATAGAGGAAATTCTGTCCAAGGCGGACAAACTGAAAAGTCGACAGGAAACCTTAAACAGGCAAGGCGGCAACCTTGAAGAGAAGCTTCAACAAATCAAGTTACGCGCTGCAGAACTCGAATACGATCTGGCGCCACTGTTTCCTTATTCCATTAGTGAAGTCGCACTTTGAGCCTGCGACAATGCCGCTTTACAACGCTTGCTAACAATTTAGCTGCCAGGCAAACTGGGCCTAGGCAGGCCAGAATTCCAACTCAAGTGCCATTGTCTGGCGGTAGTTCCGAGGGGCTCCATCAGGCACGCCTCTCCTCTCAGAAGGTGATTCACCCGCGTGCCAAACATGCAGTCTGCTATGTTTTTTGCAATTCTCGTTGAGCCCCTAGACCTAGCACAACCCAAGAGAAACTCTAAATTTGCGACTTAACAATAACTCAAAAAATTTACTTTAAACACAATTCAAAGTGCTGACCCTTTGTAAAATCCAAAGCGGGGCCACCTTTTACATGCTCAACGGAAAAGCCCTTAGAAAGGGTTTCTCGCTCAGAGCTTTTCCGCCTCTGATTTATTAACTGAGATCTTGTCAAAAAATTCACGCCGGGCTTATCATTTATTTTCTTCATTACTCTAAGAACTCCACAATTTCCTTATCTGAAATTTCTTCTTTACAAAATTTCGCTACTCTGCGAGGATCGGCACCATTTCTATGCCTGTAAGCCTTTGACTCTCGCTTCGTATTACAAACTTCTAATACCTTCCTGGCCCCATCAACACACTGCTCCCAGCGCATTACTTTTTCATCAGGCACGAATTGCCAATGCAGAATAGGTCCATCAATATCAGAAATTGCATTGACAACCGCGATTGCCGACCCAAACCTCTCTCCAGGATTTGGCTTAAGGCATTTACTAATAGCAGAAATCAACTTACGTGGAATATGATGCGGATATGACCGCCTGTCAGGAAAAACCCCTTTTCTAGTGGCACGCGCAAGCACTACTTTGGCCTCATCCTGACTCTTTACCCCTCGCATCAATTCACCAAACTGGGCATCAAACTGCCAGTCACCGACACACATCCGATACATCGTCAGCCCTACTTGATATATGTCATATCTATTATCAAAAGAAATCTGCGTATCCGAGAACACTTCTGGCGGGACATGCTTGCTATAAAAGCCATTAGGAGTTGCCTCCCCCTCCTCACCCATTAATTTCGTCATGCCAAAATCTGAAAGAAGCGCCTCATTTCTGTCGGATAGAAGCACATTATCCGGTTTAACATCAAAATGTATCAAACCCTTAGAGTGTATATGATGCAATCCATTCAAAATTTGAGTTGAAAAACGGATTATTTCCCGAACAGTTATGAATCTATGCGCCATAAATTTTTTTAAAGAGCCATTTTTATAAAATGGCGTCGCTATATAGATTCTTTCTTTATCTAGACATGCATATTTGACTTCCAAGATATTCGGGTGTGCCCCCCGGTAAAGCAATTGAGCCTCAGAAAAGAACTCTCGCGGGTCCCTACCCTTCAAATCTATTTCTTTAATGACCAGCTCTGCATCAAGGTGCTCGTCATGGGCGCGGTAGACTCTAGAGTTTCGCCCTTCCTGCCCGATTTCCTCAATTTTTTTAAATGAAACTTGCGCTCTCTGATATGGAAAAATCATCCTAAAGCTCCCATAGCCACCAACGCCGCTTCTCGAGAGCTGGAATCTTTTAATTCAGACCAACGACCTAACAAATCAAAGATCATCTTTCCGGAAAAAAACTGCTCTAGGGAACCTCTGAATAAGTCCCAGCCAGATGGGGTAAAATAGCATTGAGCCAACGAAAATAGCACAAGCCATGCACCAAGTCAGCTTTGCCGAAGCCGAATACCGCAACAAGCGCCGCAAGACCCGCCGCGAGAAGTTCCTAGAGCAGATGGAATCTCTGGTTCCCTGGGAGCGCCTGGAAGCGAAGATCGAGCCCTTTTATCCGAAGGCCGGGCGCGGTCGCCAACCGTACCCGCTACAGGTCATGCTGAGAATCCATTGTATGCAGCTGTCCTACGCCCTCAGTGATCCCGCGATGGAGGACTCACTTTACGAGATTGAGTCCATGCGCCATTTTAGCGGATTGACACTGACAGACCGAATTCCGGATGAAACCACTATCCTTAACTTCCGCCATCTACTTGAACAGCATCAACTTGGTCGCCAGCTATTTGAGGAGATCAATAGCCATCTCAAGAGTCATGGCATGCTGTTGAGAGAAGGCAGTATCGTGGATGCCACTATTATCGCTGCGCCGAGCTCAACCAAGAACCGGGAGAAGGCTCGAGATCCAGAGATGCACCAGACCAAGAAAGGCAACCAGTGGCATTTTGGTATGAAGATGCATATTGGCGTCGATGACGTGTTGGGAATCATTCATAGCGTGGACACAACCGCCGCAAATACGCATGACATTACCGCGACTGAGCAGGTTCTCCACGGAGAAGAAAAAAGAGTTTGGGGTGATTCTGGCTACACCGGCGCAGAGAACCGGGAAGAGCTCAAATATCGGGAAGTCGAATGGCATATAGCGATTAAACCGAGCAAGCAGAAAACCCTTCCCGGACAAGACGCCGTTCGGAAAATGGAAAAGATCAAAGCTCAAATTCGGGCGAAGGTGGAGCACCCCTTCCGTTATATCAAGCGCGTGTTTGGCTACGATAAGGTACGCTATCGTGGGCTGGAGAAGAATACCGAACGCCTGTGTCTGTTGGCAGGCTTCACCAACCTGTTAATCGGGAGAAAATACCTGCCCGCCTAGGGGCAGTGCGCCTGAAATCCGCGGATAGCGGGCTTCAGGCAAGGAAAACTGGGAGAATTACGTGAAAACATCGGAAATTTGACTATAAAGCGATCGACTTTTTGACCCTCCCGGTTAATTCCCGAGGGAATGGCGAGTTGATCAGAGGTTCCCTAGGTCTTTCACGCTTACGTTTAACCGTGACGCTATTGAACTTTTTCTTCCCACAAAGTAAGAGCCAACAGAGCTACTAGAAAATGCTTCCTGGATCACCCCCTCAATGTGAAGCCTAGTTATATTCAGGTTCTTAGAGTTGCCTTCTGCAACTCTAATCCCTGCAATTTCGATAGAGTATTCGGAAATAATATCCAGCACACTATTCCGCACATATTTTAATTTCTCGGGGAAATCCAAAGCTGCCGGAATTTTTAATAGCTCACTATTTATGATCTCTGACTGCTCTCCGGAGCTATCGACAACTACAAAGTTCGCCTTTTGAGGCTGTACCCTTATCCCTAACAAATTCACTTGGAACACGCTCCCTATTAAGTAGCCATCGTCACAGCGACGTTGGAACTTGCAGACACTTTCATACCACCACGAATCACTGCCTGCCAGCCATCCCGGATAAATTTTGATCAGAAAGAAAAGGCCGCCTATTGGCAGCTCATTATTGTGTGGCGATATCCTAGCCCTTTCACTGTAGATTGCAATTAATGACGAGGAGCGATCGATCGCTTTTTATACAAAGTTGGATCTTCATTCGCATCAGGCCTGCATTTTCGGGGGCTCTTTTGGGGGCACATACTGACCAGACAGAGCAGAAAATACATAAATTTTCAGATAGTTATGGTTTCTTCAGTTGACGGAGGCCCAAATCCAAAGCAAAAAGCCTTAGCACCAGCCGGTCCAGGCGGCAGCCTCCAACTGTGAAACTGCGTCCATCTGCACCAGAGCGCCCAGGTCCGCGGCATCCGCCACCGCGATCAGACTGCTTTCCCCACCTCCACGTACGCGCACAGCAGCGCCCACAGGGGCAGTGCTTCTGGTAGAACAGTGCTCGCCGGCAGGGAAGAGGATTTTCTCGGGACTGGCGATCTGTATAGCTGCAACCATGATTGTCAATATGAGCATCAAAAGCTATCATTATGATAATCAGCGCAATGGATACGAGGTAGAGTGATGACCGCCGTCCTTAGCTATGAACAGGCCGCCGAGGTTCTGCACCAAGACCCTATCACCTTCTTGTCGCCCGCCGCCCAAGTGAAAGCCGTCCAAAAGGGGATTTCCGGGCCCGATGCCAAGAAGGTGGTATTGAAGTCCCACATGCATAGGGTCATTCTGGAGCATGCTCTGGGGCTGACCTCATCCAATCTGAGCAGAGTCTTTCGAAGGAAGAAGCTCACCCAGTCCCAGGCGGAGGTGGTTCTGGACGTGGTTCGCTTGTGGCTTCGCGCCGCGGAGGTCTTCGGCACACAGGAGAAGGCCAACGCCTGGATGCAGAGTAAGGTGCCCGCACTGGAGGGAGCCACGCCGGCGGAGCTGATGCGGTATGCCCAGGGACGCAGAATGGTGGATGAGGCCTTGGATCGAATCGCTACCGGTGACTTTGCGTGAGGCTTTACCGGATAGCCCCGGAACGCTACCTGGCGGATCTCAGCGGCAAAGGCACCAGTTTCCGCCGTGGCGGCCGCTGGAATCTGCCCGGAACACCTGTCGTGTACTTCTCTGACAGCCCGGCAACAGCCATGCTGGAAATGGGTAACTATCTGCCCAGCCCAAAGCTCATTCCCGATGATTATCGCCTCGGAGCCTATGAGGCCCCAGACTCTCTACTCACTCGCGAGATCACGGTTGAGCAGGCGAATCGCACGAACGAAAGGTGGGCCACCATACCCAGGCTGGCCGAGATACAAAAATTAGGGGATTCGAGTCTCATGGAATGCTGCCTGCTACGCGTCCCGAGCGTGGTAGCCAAACCCTTGGGAGCCTGCACCAACCTATTGCTCAACCCGGACCACTCAGGTGCCGGCGATCTTACCCTCGTCGAATCCATACAGGATATATTTGACGACCGCCTTTTCAACGGTGAATAAGGCGTTCCCGTTTGTATGGCACTGACAAGTCTGCAAGTGAGACAACTCAGCCAAAGGCAAACGGATTCAGAAACTGCCTACCCCAAAGCAACTTGCGATCGACTTCTCCCAACTCTGCTTCATCACATACGGCCTTCCAGGCCCCCTCAATCACTCCCACCATATCATTAAACACGGCTGCCGCCGCCGCGGGCTCCAGTTGAAAATGCGCCGCGGCCTCAACGCAGGCGCTGCGGCAGCTCATCCGGTTTCCGCCGGATATTTCCATCGCCTGGGAGGCCTCCTGGCCCGTGCGGGACTGCGGGCAGATATCGTAGGCGGGGGTGAGCTGCAGCGACTTGCCGTCCCAGAAGGCGGCGTGGTTCCTGGCGTGGTCGTCGGTGTTGCCGCAGAGAATATTGAAGCACAGGCGGCGGTACAGTTCGCGCAACGTTTCCTTCGGGTTGTCGAATCGGTGACGGACGATCTCGGCGAGATCGGCGTAGCTGGCGTAGCGGGCGCGCATGGCGTCAAGGCCCAGCAGGGTCAGGGCGGAAATCATTATTTTACGGGTCCACCCCGCCGGGGTTTTCTCCCGGTCGAACCGCTCGACCAGCAACACCTCCCTGTTTACAGCTTTCACCAGCTTCACCTTTGCGGTGGTAATTCCAGCCAGGGCGGCCAGGCGCATGGCGATATATTCCGCCTTGATCACGTTGTAGAGATCACTGGTGGATGAGAACTTGGCGATATACTTGCCGCTTTCATCCTGTATCAGCACCTTTGGCCTGGCGCCCCCGATGGAACTGCCGTGAAAAAGTGCCTGGTCCAATGGGCTGGAAAGTGGAATTCCCTGTTCGACCTTGTGCGCGGATTCCATCAGTTCTTCCAAGGGAGCGCCATCCGCGGTCCGCGGCAGGTACTCCGAGGGGGACGCCTGAAAGTCCAGAGCCCCGATCCGGTCCGAACCGGACTCCAGTAGATAGGCCAGAAGCCCCAATTCCGCGGTGTCGGCTCCGGCTCCCCTGGCGCCCATCAGTTTGTTCAGAATAACCCGCTGGCCCCAGGCATCCGGTGCGGCATCGCGGATGCACCCGGGTTCGCGGAGATCGTCCTGAAGCGAGATTCGCCCCGCTTTGAGCGGCAGCTCGGGCAGGTAGATCGGTATTGCGGACACCGGATCGTCGGCGCGGTCCAGGTAGCTCCGGCCGTAGTTGAAGTGCACCAGGCCGCGATCCGCTTCCAGCTTCCCGGCAACAACGGGCTCGGTCTGCCCCGGCAGCCAGATCCATACATAGGCTTCCCGGTAGCGCCTTTCAGAATTCATCGTCGATCTTCCTGGCCGGCCTGCGCGCGGCCTTGGGGAGCAGAGCGAGACGGGCCCGGGCCTGGCGGGCATAGTTGTCCAGGGTGCGCTCGTCCGCATCGAAGAGCGCCACCCCCAAAATGTCGGCCGCCTCGAAGGCGGCGCCTATCTCGCATTTCATATCTCCCTTTTCGATCCGCTGCAGCAGTCCGCGGGAAATACCTATCCTGTCGGCCAGTTCCTGGGCGGGGATTTTGCGTTCGATCCGAGCCGCCCGGATCAATTCGCCGAGCAGAGCGACCGCGGCCTGACTGTGCTTGGAATAGGTCCTGGGGCTGGATTTCGGCATGAGTAATGCTCCATACATAATTCATGAACCCTTTTTACGCTCTATAGATGGAACACTAATATCCATTTCAACGACTGTAAAGCTTTCTGGCTTATATGTAGATCATATATCCCTTTAATGATCTACATATAGTGCACAACAAGGCTGAAGAATGACCCGTTATTTCCAGTCGTCTATCCTATGAGCGTCCATCAACGGATCACGGCAAAGGAATGTGCCATGCACGCCGAGAAGTCCTCACCAGAGACGTCCAAAGCCACAGAAGAAGAAGCCCATATCAAGCCGCTGGTGTTCTACGGCTCGGTGATCGGCATAGTGCTCTTCTCCCTCTGGGTCATGTTTTTTACCGAGCAGGCCAACGAGGTGATCGGCCTGGTGCTGTCGTGGATTTCCAGCAGCTTCGGCTGGTTCTATTTTCTCGCGGTGGTGGCCTACCTGGTGTTCGTGATCGTGGTGGCGGTGTCCAAGTTTGGCGATATCAAGCTGGGGCCGGACCACGCGGAGCCGGAGTTCAATGTGGTCACCTGGGCGGCGATGCTGTTCGCCGCCGGTATCGGCATCGATCTCATCTTCTACTGCATCGTGGAGCCGGTGACCCAATTCCTGACGCCCCCGGAGATGGAGGGTGGTACCGTGGAAGCGGCGCGCCACGCGATGGAGCTGACCCTCCTGCACTGGGGGTTGTCCGGCTGGGGGGTCTACACCCTGGTGGGTATGGCACTGGCCTTTTTCAGCTACCGCCACGGGCTGCCGCTCACCATCCGCTCCGCGCTCTATCCGCTGTTCGGCAAGCGGATCTACGGGTCGGTGGGCAACGCGGTGGATATCGCCGCGGTGCTGGGCACGGTGTTCGGGGTGGCCACCAGCCTGGGCATCGGCATTATCCAGCTCAACTTCGGCCTCAATTATATGTTCGGCATCCCGGAGGGCACCGCCACCCAGGCGGCGCTGGCGGTGATGATTGTGCTGTTTTCCGCCATTTCCGCCGCCACCGGGGTGGAGCGGGGTATCCGCCGCCTGTCGGAGTTCAATATGCTGCTGGCGGTGCTGCTGATGCTGTTCGTGCTGGTCAGCGGCAAGACCCGCTTCCTGCTCGACGCATTTGTCACCAACCTGGGGGACTACCTGCAGCATTTCGTGCAGCTCTCCTTCAACACCTACGCCTTCGACCCGCCCACCGACTGGCTGAACGCCTGGACGGTGTTCTTCTGGGCCTGGTGGATCGCCTGGGGGCCCTTTGTGGGGCTCTTCCTTGCGCGGATATCCCGCGGGCGCACCATCCGCGCCTTTGTCGCCGGCACCCTGATACTGCCATTCACCTTTATGGCCGCGTGGATGGCGATCATGGGCAACTCGGCGATCGACATGGTGATGGGCGGCGCCACCGCGTTCGGCGAGCAGGCGATAGCTCGCCCGGGCTCGGCGATCTATCTTTTCCTGGAACAGTTGCCCTGGGTGCTGATTACTACGATTTCAGTCACCATCCTGTCCATTGTGTTTTTCGTCACCTCCGGGGATTCCGGTTCGTTGGTACTGTCCAACCTCACCAGCCGCCTAAAGGACCCGAACCACGACGCGCCGCCGTGGATGCGCATCGTCTGGGCAGCGATCATCGGCATAGTGACCGTGGCTCTGCTGATGGCCGACGGGCTGGTAGCGCTGCAGAGCGCGGTGGTGATCATGGGCCTGCCATTCGCCATTGTGCTGATCCTGATCATGCTCAGCCTGTACAGGGCGTTGAGTCTGGAGGGGCTGAAATCCGCCAGCATGCAGGAGGCCCTCTCCGGCCATCTATCGGGCCGCACCATCTCCCGGGAAGGCCCCAGCAACTGGGCCCAGCGGCTGTCGCGGGCGATAAGCTGCCCAACCCTGAAGCAAGTGGAGCAGTACATCCAGCGCGAAGTGCAGCCGGCCTTCGAGGCGGTAAAGGAGGAACTCACCGAAAAAGGCTATCCCGTCCGGATCAGCGGCGGAACCGGTGACGATTTGCATCTGAAACTGGACGTGGACCTGGGAGAGGAGGTGGATTTCACCTATCAGGTGTGGCCGCGTCAATGCTCCATGCCCGCCTTTACCCTGCTCGCGGAGAAACCGCGCTCCAGCTACTACCGACTGGAGCCGCACCTGCGAGAGGGCGGCCTCACCTACAACCTTATGGGTTACACCAGAGACCAGGTCATCGGCGATATCGTCGATCACTTCGAAGCCCATCTGCAGTATCTGTATACGCGCCGCGAGAGGGCCACCCGCACGCCGGGGGAAGAGGGCCAACCCGGCCCGACATAGGAAACCGGTAATGAACGCAATCCGTTTCGACCACGCATTCGACTACGTCATCGTCGGCGCCGGTTCCGCCGGTGCGGTGCTCGCCAACCGCCTCAGTGAAGACGGCAAAAATACCGTGCTGCTGCTGGAGTTCGGCGGCAAGGACAATTCCATCTATATCCAAATGCCCACGGCATTTTCCATTCCGTTGAATATGCCGCGCTTCGACTGGGGTTTTTACAGCGAACCGGAGCCCGGCCTGCACGGGCGTCGCATCCACCAGGCCCGCGGCAAGGTAATCGGCGGCTCCTCTTCCATCAATGGCATGGTGTACGTGCGCGGCTGCGCGGGGGATTTCGAAGAGTGGGTGGAACAGGGTGCGACCGGCTGGGGCTATGCGGACGTGCTGCCCTATTTCAAACGCGCCGAGGACTGCGTTTACGGCGCCGACGAATACCGCGGCACAGAGGGGCCGCTGACCATCTGCAACGGTAACAATATGAAAAATCGGCTGTACCGCGCCTTTATCGAGGCGGGTGAGCAGGCGGGCTACGGCTTTACCGAGGATTACAACGGCTACCGCCAGGAGGGCTTCGGGCGCATGGATATGACCGTGCGCAACGGCGTGCGCTGCTCCACCGCGCTGGCGTATTTAAAGCCCGCCTACTCGCGCAAAAATCTCGAACTGAAAATGCATGCGCTCACCACCCGGGTGATCATGCAGGGGAAAAAAGCCCTGGGCGTGGAATACCGTCAGGGCAGTAAAACTTTCAGGGCAAAGGCGGAAAAAGAAGTCATCCTCTCCGCCAGCTCATTCAACTCCCCAAAACTGCTGATGCTCTCCGGCATAGGGCCGGCGGAGCATTTAAAGGAGCACAGCATCGAGGTGGTACAGGACCTGCCCGGGGTGGGCCAGAACCTGCAGGATCACCTGGAATGCTGGGTGCAGCAGAAGTGCACGCAGAAAATCACCCTGAACGGCTGGCTTAATCCACTGGCCAAGGCCTGGATCGGCGCCAACTGGCTGTTCTTCAAGCGCGGACTCGGCACTTCCAACCACTTCGAATCCAACGGCTATATCCGCAGCCGCGCCGGACTCAAGTACCCGGATATCCAGTATCATTTTCTCGCTGGCGCCATCGCCTACGACGGTTCCAGCGCGGTCAAGGGACACGGCTTCCAGGTGCACCTGGGGGCGAACAAACCCCTGAGCCGCGGCTGGGTAAAACTGAAATCCACCAGTCCGGAGGAGCCGCCGGAGATGGTGTTCAACTATTTTTCCCACGAAGAGGACAAGCGGGCCTTCCGCGCCGGCCTGCATTTCACCCGCGAGATTTTCGCGCAAAAGGCCATGGACCCCTACCGCGGCCGCGAAATATCCCCCGGGCCGGAGGTGCAGAGCGACGACGAAATTGACAACTGGCTGGCGGAGAGCTGCGAAACCGCCTACCACCCAGCCGGCAGCTGCCGCATGGGCACCGACGACATGGCAGTGGTGGACCCGGAGTGCCGGGTGCGCGGGGTGGAAAACCTGCGCGTGGTGGATTCCTCCATCATGCCCACGCTGACCAACGGCAATATCAATGCACCGACGATTATGATCGCGGAGAAAGCGGCGGATCATATTCTGGGGAAAAAGTTACTGGAGCCTTCTTCCGCGGAGAGCTATGTGGCAGAGAATTGGGAAAATACCCAGAGAGAAAGGGAACCGGATCGGTCGCCGAAGTAAATTAATTTCGAAGATTTTGTAGGAGTGGCGGGGCGGCCATCCGCCGCTGGCCGCGATCGGAATAACCGGCGAAGACCGAACCTTTATTCAGGCGGGCCTCCGGCCCGCTTGCGGAGCTGGAGCTCCGCGTTCCCGGGACATCCACGCACCCGTTCATTCCGCATTCCGCATTCCGCATTCCGCATTAATAAGGCGCTTCCACATCCCCCTGGGCGACATATACGGTTTTCAGCCGCGTATAGTGCTCAAAGGCCCGGCGGCTGTTCTCCTTACCGATACCGGACTGCTTGAATCCACCGAAGGGCATTTCCACCGGGGTCAGGTTGTAGTGGTTGATCCACACGATACCCGCGTCCAGGTTGTCCGCCACCCGGTGGGCGCGCTGAATATCGCGGGTAAACACACCGCCGGCGAGGCCGAATGCGGTGTCATTGGCCCGTGCGAGCACCTCATCCTCGTTGCGGAAACTGAGCAGCGACAGTACCGGCCCGAAGATCTCCTCGCGCACGATGGTCATATCGTCATCGAGGCCGTCGAAGATGGCGGGCTCAACAAAATTCCCCTCTTCGAAGCCCGGCACCCTGACCCTGCTCCCACCGAGCAGTAGTTTTCCGCCCTCCTGACGCCCCTTGTCGATGTAATTCAGGACACTCTGCATATGCTCGGCGCTGATCAGCGGTCCCACGTCGGTATCCAGGTCCAGGGGGTCGCCCACTTTGAGCTTTGCAGTGCGCGCTAGCAGTTTTTCCGCGAAGGCATCCTTGACCGACTCGTGCACAAATACCCGCGTGCTGTTGGTGCAGATCTGCCCCTGGGTGTAGAAGTTACCCAGCATGGCCGCGCCCACGGCGTTGTCCAGGTCGGCGTCCTCGAACACGATCAGCGGCGACTTGCCTCCCAGCTCCAGCGTCACCGCCTTCAGGCCCTCGGCGGCGTCGCGCATCACCGCCTTGCCGGTGCCCACCTCTCCGGTAAGAGAGATTTTGGCGATGCGCGGGTGACGGGTAAGCGCGCGGCCGGTTTCGGCAAACCCCTGTACCACATTGAAGATCCCGTCCGGCAGGCCCGCCTCGCGGAACAGCTCCGCCAGACGCAATGCGGACAGCGGGGTCAGTTCCGCCGGCTTGAAAATCATCGCATTGCCCGCCGCCAGGGCCGGCGCGGACTTCCAGGCGGCGATCTGCAGCGGATAGTTCCAGGCGCCGATGCCGGCGCAGATACCCAGGGGCTCCGGGCGGGTATAGAAAAAACCGCCGGGCACAGGCTGGTATTTCCCGGCGAGGGAGGATGCCTGGCCGGCGAAGAATTCCAGGCAGTTCGCGGCGGAGCCTACATCCGCTTCCGGGGTCTCCACCAGCGGCTTGCCCCCGTCCAGGGATTCCAGCCGCGCCAGTTCGTCACAGTGATCGCGCAGCAACTGCGCGGCCCGCGCCAGTATCCGGCCCCGCGCGGCGCCGCCCATGGCGGCCCATTCGGGCTGCGCCCGCGCCGCGGCTTCCACCGCCAGGTCCACATCCTCGGCGCTGGCCTCGGCGACCCGGCAGATCACCTCGCCGGTGGCGGGGTTCAGGGTATCGAAGAATTTCCCGCCACTGGCGGAGGTATAGCGGCCGCCGATCCAGAGCAGAAGGTCATCTCGCTGTGACATATCAGTGATGTCTCATACTACTCCTTGTTGGTATCGCAGCCGCCACACCCGTCAGTGTCGAATTACAGGGCCCTCGCGACTGGCTTCGAACAGGAACCAGGCGCGCTCTTCGGCCTGGTCGATCAGTTCTTCCAACAAATTGTTGGTGCCCAGGTCCCGGTGCTCGTCGCACAATTCGTGGGTCTCGCGCAGGCGCTCGGCCAGCGTCAGGTTGTCTTCGCGCAACTCCGCAAGCATGTCCTGCGGATCGACAAAGTCCGCGTCATTGTCCGAGGACCGCTGCAGCTTGGCGATGTGGCCAATGGAGCGCAGGGTGGTGCCACCGAGCTTGCGCACGCGCTCGGCCAACTCGTCTGTCGTCTCCAGAATCTCCCCCGCCTGCTCATCGAACAGCAAGTGATAGTCCCGGAAATGGGGACCGCTTACATGCCAGTGGAAATTCTTTGTCTTCATATAGAGGGCGAAGGTGTCGGCGAGCAGGGCATTGACTGCCGCGGAAATATCCTCTCTTGCGTTCTCACCCAGGGCGGTGGGGGTTTTGAGCTGCGGGGGCTCTTTCCGGTGCACTTCTCTCTTGGCGGCCTTGGTCATGGTCTACCTCTCTCGGAACTACTGGTCAATCGGTGTCAATCGGTAAGGTACCGGGCGAAAAATACGCCACTCTACGAAGACTAGACGTCAGATTCCGTTTGTGCCATTGGCGCGAAAATCAACCTATTACCGTGCACCAGCGCGCAACTCTCTCAGCTTTCCTGCCAATTTGCATATTCCTTCCAATAACAGACTTTACAAAAATTCACCACCTGACTAACCTTTTTCCTGATTTTGGTATTGCCAATTCCAGGATCGGGCAGGCCGAAATCTGAAGCAACGGTTAAGCGATGATCGGCGGCCAGTTACCCCCAGCGGGCTTCCCCACCGCGGCCAACTGCCGGACGCTTCTGACCTTCCAAAATAAAATCGGAACACTACTAGATGAACAGCAACACGAAAAAGTCCGTAATGCTCGGCGCATTGCTGGGCGGATTACTTCTGTCTACCAACCTTTTGGCGCAGACCAATCTCGCCATAGGCGCCGGGTCCGATGGCAGCAGCAAAGCCAGCGGCTCCAGCTACGGCAATGTGCGCGACGGCAACCTGGCCAGCTACTGGCAGCCCGCCTCCAGCAGCGGCGAGCGTGTTTCGGTGAAATGGGGCAGCAGCACAACCTTCAATACAGTGATCCTGCGCGAAATCGGCAGCGCGGCGCAGAACTGGCGGCTGGTGAATCACGACACCGGCGACCAACTGGCCTCCGGCAACGGCATTGGCTCGGAGCGGCAGGTTTCCCTCGGCACCGTGAGCATGAGCAAAATCGACCTGATGATCGACAGCGCCAGCAGCGCGCCGCAGATAGCCGAACTCGAGGTCTACAACCTGAGTGACGACGGCTCTTCCTCAAGCAGCTCCAGCTCTTCCAGTTCCAGCTCTTCCAGCTCCAGCTCTTCTTCCAGCAGCAGCTCTTCCGGCGGTAGTTCGGCCGGTATCAGCACCGAGTGCCAAACCCTGGCCACCGACCCCAATGTCAACTGGCGCGACTCCGCGACCCTGGATACCGACCAGGAAATTGTCGAGTGCCTGTCGCAGACCCTGGGTCGCGCTGTGGGTTACGGCGAGAACGCACTCGGCGGCTATGACCCCAACGGCAACAGCGTGCTGACGGTGATCACCAAGAACGATTCCCAGGGCCGCTCGGTGGAGCAGCAGGTCCTCGACGCCATCACCGGCGACGAACACAACTGGATCGTGTTCGACAAATTCGATTTCGCCAATGAAACCGAAGTCGCCATGTACCGCAATTTCTGTGGCGATTCCTCAGTACAGAGCGCCATCGGCGGCACCGAGGCACAGTGTATCGACTACCAGCAGTGGTGCGCCGACAATGGTTTCGGCTCCGGCGACTCCTGCCTGACGGAATTCTTCAACAACCGCCTGAACGACAACAGCCTGCCCATCCGCAACCCGGTGATCGGTTCCAACACCACCATCGACGGCCGCCTGAGCAACGCCTACTTCCGCTTCAGCGGCTTCGCCATCGGCAAGGACAGCTCCGGCACTCCCACCCAGACCGCCGAGAGTGTGATTCTCACCCATCTGGAATTCCGCGGTGCGGGACACACCGAGGACCACGGCCTGGACCCGGATATGATCCGCTCCACCGGCGCCTCCCACGATATCTGGATTCACAAGAACAACTTCGATCTCACCGGCGATGCGGCATTCGATGTGAAAGTGGGTGCGCATGACATCACCATCTCCTTCAACCGGGTGGCGGATGTGAAACGCTCCAGCCTCCATGGTTCCAGCGACAGCCGGACCATCAACGAGCAGATCACCACCACCATGCATCACAACGCATTCGTCACCCGCGATGACAAGTACTTCACCTTCGGCAATACCGCCCGTCGGGTACCGCTGATCCGCCGCGGCACTTCGCATATGTTCAACAATCTGTTTATGAACTACCGCAAAGATGTGCTGAGTGTGCGGGTCGGCGCCAGCGTATTGTGGGAAGACAATATGTTCCTGGTGAACGAAACACATATGGAAGGGGACACACTGGATGCATCCCTGGATGGCCTGCAGGCCCAGCTGGCACGCGATATCACCGACGGTAACTTCCGCGCCGACGGCGTGCGCCTGTGGTTCTCCGACAGCGCCTGCAACCTGAATACGACTTCATCCCGGGACATCCTGAACGCCTCCGGCACCGTAGGCGATCTCTCCCAGAACTACTCACAGGCATCGCGGGATGTGATCAGTGTCCAGAAAACCGCTGCCGGCCAGGACCTGGCCGACTACGTAAGCGCCACCGCGGGCAAATACGGCGAAATGCCGTTCAACTCGCCGCTGGCCAACGACCAGGCCTTCATTTTGGGACTGGGCAAGGTGTCATGCCAGTAAACGGCCGGGGCTTTCATCCCACCACCCGGCGCCGGTACAGCGCCGGTCAACAGTAAAATCCTCTCTCTCACAGGATCTATTGGGCGCCCTCGGGGCGCCTTTTTTTGTCCCAGTGTTTTTCGGTTCTGCCGATACCTCTAAAACCTGTCAACGCTAAACGGCGCGGTATCAATGGCCGCGGTATTTTTTCCAGTTAGCTGGCTCACGACCAGTTCCGCGCTGACGGCTGCCTGCGTCAGTCCCAGGTGCTGATTACCAAAGACAAATAACTGTTGCGGATGCCTATCGATGACAGGCAGTTTATAGTAGGGAAAGAATTTTCTGGACAGAGATCCGATACTACGCGGGTGACATGGAAGAAGAGATACCCATTATGATTTCCAATAGAAACTTTGTTCTTTTCATCGCCGTCGCGGTAGCCTTCGCTGCGGCCGCAGCGGCCACTTACGCCAACCCAGGGAACAAAACCGACAACGCTTCCACCGATGGATTCCCTCTCGAGCTTCGCGACAGCCACGCGGAATGCCGACACGAAGAACTCCCGGAAGGACTTGAGCCGACGACCCATTCCCTCGGCGCCGGCCAACTACTTCATATCGTCCCCTGCTGGGCTGGCGCCTACAATCTCGGCAGCCTGGTTTTCATGACGGAGGCACAGGGTGGGGAACCGCAGCTGGTTACGTTTGACGAATATCTGCCGGATGGTAAACGCACACCAACGGAAGTCCTGGTCAACGTCGAATTCAATCCGGAGAGTGGTGTGCTGACCAGTTTCAACAAAGCCCGCGGGATTGGCGACTGCGGCTCCATGGGCAAGTGGCTCTTGCGCACCGGCACATTTCAACTTGTCGAGTTTCGTGCCCGTGAATGCGGGGGCGAACCAGTGGCACCGTCCGAGTGGCCGATCCTATACCCGGCGGAGGAATGAAGCCCGCTGAATTCGCCTCCGGCCTCGCCCTCGAGCCTGATCATAATCTTGCCCCTCTGAGCGCAGTCGGGTGAGCTGGCTGCCTCAATGAAACAGGCGCCCGCGAGGGGCGCCCGCATCCTGTGAGGATGGAGTGAGATCAGGAAGCCTCAGTTGCAACTGCCCGGCTGTGGACCGTTTCCGGTGATATCCAGATGGTCGATATTCGCCAGGCCCGCACTACCGGTGGCCTGCAGGCGCACCTGATTGCTGCCGGCATTCAGGCCTACGTCCACGGTGCCACTGTCGGCGTAATTGTTCCAGGCACCGGTGGTGCCCATGGTGAGGCTGGCGACGATGCTGCCATTCACCAGTATATTCGCCGGCCTGTCACTGCCGCCGTTGGCGAAGCGCCACTGCAGGGTGTAGACGCCGCTGGCGGGGGCGGATACCGCCCAGTTCACTCCATTACCGGAGGCGTTGTCGGTGTTGGCGTAACCGCCGCCAGTGTAGCCGGCCCACTCGTTTTCCACCGCGCCGTCCACCGAGCAGAAGCCGCTGGCATTTTCCTCCAGGGTGATGGTGCCGGTGCTGCCACCGCCACCACTGCCACTGGCGCTGTAGACCTCGAACTCGGCGATTCGCGGCGCGCTGCTGGCGCTGTCGATCATTAGATTGATCTTATTCATGCTCACATCGCCGAGAACTACCTGCAGGGCGGAGCCGATGCCGTTACCGGAGGCCAGTTGCTGGCCATTGTCGTGGTTTACCAGCCGCCAGTTCTGCACCGCATTGCCGATTTCGCGGATGATCACGGTATTGAAGGAGGTGGCGCTGGTCCACTTCACGGAAATGCGCTCGCCGCTGCTGGAGCTGGGCTGCCAGTAGCTCTGCGGATCCCCGTCGCGCACATTGCCGTAGCTGGTGCCGTTGGCTTTGCTGCTGCCATCGGAGCCGGCGCCGATGGAGAGGTTGGGGCCCAGCTCACCGCTACCGCCGGATGAGCTGCTGGAGGAACTGGAGCTGCTGGACGAAGAACTGCTGCTGGAACTTGAAGAACCGCCGCCGCCCTGGCAATTGCCGTCGGATTCCAGCAGGCCGGTATTGGCCCCCGCGGTGGCCAACACCACCTGCGGCACGCAACCGCCGTCGTCCAGCGTATAGCTGTAGGGAATACTGATGGATGTTGTCGACACAGGGTTCGGGCCTGCCGGATGATTGTCTGAACCCTCCGAGGACCAGGTGATATTGGAAAAGATATTTCCGCTCACATCCCAATAGCCCATATCGTCGGTATAAAAGGTTCCCAACACGTCCTTGGAGTTCTCGAAATAATTGTTGTCCGCCTTGATCCGCCCGCCGATGCGAGGGTTCATGCCGGACTTGGAAATTCCCCGATAGTAATTGTTGAACGCGTGCGCGGTTGCATGGCGCAACAACGGCACCCTTGAGTCCAGGTTTTCGAACAGGTTGTGGTGGTAGGTAATCGGCCCGTTGGTGCTGTCGCTGTCGCTGGAGCCGACCAGGCCGCCGCGGCCCGAGTTGCGCAGGATACTGTAGGAAAGAGTCACGTACTTGGTGGTGGCTTTTATATCGAACAGCCCGTCGTATCCCTCACTCTCGCCACCGGAAGCTTCCAGTGTGACGTGGTCCACCCATACGTTGTACACATTGCTTTCCATGCCGATGGCGTCGCCGCCGTTGGAAGTCGGCGAGCCGGACTTCTTCACGTTGCGCACATGCAGATTCTGCAGAATGATGTTGGACGCGCTGCGTACATGGATGCCAAGCTCATCAAACAGGGCACCGCTGCCGACGCCGATGATCGAAACGTTGCTGACCTCTTTGATTTCGATTTTGTCGTCGGCGGTATTGCAGCTGTCACCCGAGACTTTGCTGGTGTTGCCATGATTAATGGTACCTTCCACCTGAATGATGATGGGAGTGTCGCTGGATGCGCGATTGCACAATGCCGCGTGAATCTGGGTGCCGGTGGTTGCGTAGACGACCTGGCCGCCCGCGCCGCCGGTAGTGCCTCCGTTTAAAGTT
Organism: Microbulbifer sp. TB1203; assembly: GCF_030997045.1. Lineage (NCBI taxonomy): Bacteria > Pseudomonadati > Pseudomonadota > Gammaproteobacteria > Cellvibrionales > Microbulbiferaceae > Microbulbifer > Microbulbifer sp. TB1203. The sequence goes on from NZ_CP116899.1 coordinate 3,113,459, forward strand.
GCATAACCCACCGGCTGTGCCCAGGCGGCGACGGATAGCATGCCCGCTGCCACCAGGCCCAGGAGGGCCGGCGCTCTGGAGAGTACTTTCATGATACGGTCCTTATTTATTTTCAATTATTGAATAGGGGCCGCGGGAGGGGACTGCCGCGGCATCATCGCTGTACCGCTGGAGGAATCTGGTTGCCAACAAGATAAATTGGCAAAGCCAAATTCATTTGAGAGGCTAGTCCTGTGTAATAAACTTGTAAAGCCTGTTGGCGTGGAGTTACACCCGAGATGGTTGGAAGCGAGCCGCTTCACCCTCAACGGCGAGCGCCCGGAAAATATTTCGCAAAATGGCGGCTAAATCTGCAGAAAGAGTAATCAAGGATCTCTATAAATTTCGAACGTAGGGTGCGCCGTGCGCACCATGGGAGCTGGAGTTCGCGTCAACTCAGGGATGGTGCGCACGGCGCACCCTACAGCGGGGATCGGAGCGCAGCGATTTGCCCATTTTCCGGGCCTTGATGGGCACGCGGACCGATGCGTTTGGCCGGTCGCCCAGTGGGCCATGCGGCAAATTCTGTAACCGATCACTTTGCCACAGGCCCCAGTGCTGCGTTGAAAAAGCTTGAACTAGCGCTGCCAGTCCTGCGCCTTTTCGCCTTGCCCTGGAGCCTGTGTGCTTTGGTTACCGAATTAACCGCATGGCCCACAAGCGATCCGCACCACATGCGCGGCCATCCATGAGGTGGATTCGTTCAGGCCAAACCTGAAACGCCCCGAAAAGAAGATCGCCTCAATTCTCGGCGCACGAGTTCCTGTTGTTTCTCTTGTGCTTCCACGAACCGGGCTCGGGAAAAACCGGGTCGGGCAGCAACGCCAACTGGGCCAGGGGATCCCACGCGAGGCCATCGCCCTGGGGCAGATAGGTCTGGCCGGTGCCTTCCGGCTGGGCTAATGGATTGTCGTTCCAGAAGTCGACGGTGCCGAAGATCTTGTCGAGGGTGTAGTGCTGGGCGTGATCGTCGGTCATGGCGTCAGCCCACTCCACGCGGCCCTCGGGCAGCCCCGTCACGGGGTCGATAGGCCACAGGTTGCTTTCCAGATCCATGGGGGCGAACTCCGAGTAACGCGTGTGCGGGTCGCGATCTTCGTCGGGGTCCACGGTGGCATCACCGGTGCCATTCCAGGGATCCCACGCATCGATGCGGATGTGTGAGTCCATCTTCGTGCGGATGAAGATCACGCTTGGCATGGTGTCTTCGTCATACCAATGCCAGGGCCTTCCGAGAAAAACCGAGTTATCTCCAGCCGTCGTACCGTCGTCGAGCTCATTGCGGTCAGTGCCCGGGACCAATGTGCTGTCGAGAAAGATCAGGCCATTGGCCGTGGTCCGCTTGGTATTGGCCGCGGTGATGTAGCCGCGATTGGTGCTCTCGATGAGGCAGTGATCAAAGACAGCCGTGGCATCGCCATAGATAAAATCGGTGTCGCCGGTGATGAAGCAATCGGTGAAGTACTGCCGCGAATTGCCGTCAATAAGGATCGTGTCCTGGTAGCCGAGGAACCGCACGTTGTCAAAGATCGTTTTGTCCGCCCTGGACCGGACTGCTAAGGCCTGGGTCACATTTTGATCAGGCGTTGTGTTTTCGAAAGTGACATTGCGGGCCATAAAGGCGGTGGCGCTCGCCCGGATGCTCACCACCTCGCCTTGACCAGTAGCGTCCATCGTAGGGGTGCGCGTAAACGCAACCGTGACATCAGCGGGTGATGCGCCCTGGCCGACGAAGCTGACATAGGGCTTGCCGACGGTGAGAATCTCGTTGTAAGTGCCCGGCGCGATGAAGATGTTGGCCCGGTCGGTGGCCGTCTGTCCCGCGACGGCATCGACCGCCGCCTGGATGGTGGTATAGGCACCATCAGCGCCACTCGGGTCGACGAAGTAATCGATCGCAAGAGCGGGGGAGGATAGCGCCACCGCTGACGCAAGCCCAATCGCGTAGATATTTCTCATAAATCACCTGGTTATTATTTAATAAGTGACGACTCCCCAAGCATCGAATGGAAGGATGCAGATAACGACGAGAACGCATGAGGCATCAACTCCGCGGAAACCGCAGGGATGGCCACGTACCCCTGAGCGGAGTCGGGGCTCAGGGCACACGATCGCGTGGATTGATTACAACACAGGCCGGCGATGGTTACCAATATGCAAAATTGGCAAAACCAATTATGTGCACGGGTTGGCACCAGACGGCAACTTCGTCCTCAACCTGGAGTGAAATTTGGAAAATTGTTCGCAAAATAGCTGAGGCTAAATTGCAAAAGGAGTAATTGAGGGACTCTATAAATTTCTGGCGAGGGTGCGCTGTGCGCACCATGAAAGAGTGGAGTTCGTGTCAGTTCTGGGAGGGTGCGCACGGCGCACCCTACAGCGGGGATCAAGGAGCGCAGTGGTGTGCCCATCTTCCGGGCCTTGACGGGAACGAGCCCGCTATGGACGGAGCAATTTGGCACAGCGAAGCTCCCGCAGGGCGAGCACCTGGAGGTGCTCGGTGCAAACGCATGGAGCATTTTTTCGTGTACGCTTTGCCCATCCTGCAAAAATTGCCCTCATGCCCCTTAAACCTAATGCCATTGGGCTATGATGGCAATAAAAAAGCCGCTTATGAAAGCGGCTTTGGAAAGGGTTTCCTCCGGTTCGGAATTTGCCGATCCCGAGGCATTTTGTTTATCAGTAACCTACGCTCTCGGCATAGGAAATTATTTTCTCCCCATAACTTCCGCCCCAGCTATAACCCTCGCGGCGCTCTTCCGAGATGTCCATGATGTCGTAATACTTGCCGCCATCACGATCACTGAAGAAACCTTCGTTGGTATCGAGATCGTAAAAGCGATACCACATTCTGTCACCAGGTGAGGAGATAATTTTTTCTATGGTGGATTTATCGTAGGTGTAATCCTCCAGAATGGTATTCGGACTGCGATACCAGGCCAGAGCGGCTTTCACTGCGGCTTCAATTTCCGGTGTTTGCGGCTGTGTCATCAAAAACGCGATAATTTCAACCGATTCACTGCCGCTGAGTGATTCAAGTTCGTACGCACGCGCAGCCTTTGGCAAATAATCCGTTGCCCCGTGTTGCGCACACCACACTGTTAATGCACCGTTTTGTCTCCACTGGGCACGCAGGGTGTATTCCACTCCTTTGTCAATTGCAGCCCGGAACTGTGCGCGGTCGCTGCTATTGAAAACATCTGTATCAAAAGGCGCTGAGCCTCTCTCCGCATGATATAAGGCAGTCAAAACGCGCGTCATGGCATTATCGTTAAAGGTGACATGGTCCGAGTATCCGCCCCTTAAAGGATAGAACTGTGGCCAGCCGCCTGTGGAATATTGCATTTCCAGCAGGTAATTCATGGCCCTTCTGGCGGAATCGCGGTAGGTGGTATTACCGGTGCGCTTATACATCTCCGCCATATAGGCCATTTCCAGCGTGGTCGCGCCGTTATCAATGGTTGCGGAACCGCTGCCGCCACTGCCCATGCTGCTGTAGGATTGATTCTTCGGCCAGCCGCCGTTGTCGTATTGATAAGAGAGAATGATGTCCGCCTGATTGGTGCTCAGACTCCACTCGGTCAAATACCTGTTAAAGCGGCTGTGTACCGGGTTGCCCTCCTGTGATAGCACAGGAGCGCTGGCGCTATCAGCGCTGCCATTGCTATAGCTCGGCACCCAGGAGTCAAAGATATTCTCCACGGTGTAGTTCGCTGCTTCCGCGAAGGACAACTGCCTTGACTGGGGCACGCGTTGCGAAGTATTCGAGCCGGGCCCGGTGTTTTCATATTCGGCAAAACGCGCGGTATCGAGCGTGTTGTCGCCCATGGGTCTCCAGCCTTCAGGCAAAATATGCGCACCCAGGTCTACTCCCAGATAGGTTGCTGAACCGTAGGGGCGCCAGTTTCTGCCGAGTGCAACACTGCCGTTACTTACACTGGAAGAAGCTGTCACTTGCCCGCCAAGAAAGACAATACCATAAGGCTGTGCCTGTTCCGTACTGGGTGCAGTGATCGACGTGCCGCCGCCTACACTGTGAATCTGGCAGTTATCAAAGACCGCCGTGGCGCGGCCGAAAATATAATCGACAGTTCCCTCGACATAGCAGTCCTTGAAGTACTGGGACCCACTGTGCACATAGAGCGTATCCTGGTTGCCGAGAAAGCGGGTATTACGGAATTGCACACGATCCGCCGTAATCCGTACGGCTACCGCCTGGATTCCCGGTCCATGGCTGTTTTCCATGGTGATATTTTCCACCGAAACATCGTCCGCGCTAATAGCAACACTCGTACTACCGAAAGTACCGAGGGTGCCCCCGTTTCCGTCGGGTGTGGCCGAGGTATCGTCATAGGTCAGAACCGTTGAAGCGGTTTTACCGGTTTCACCGCACAGAGTCAGGTTCGGCCGGTCGATAACGAGTTTTTCATAGTAGACGCCGGGCTTGATGCGAATGTGTGTCGGCTGGCTATTCGAGGATGAAACGCTGTTGATGGCAGCCTGCACCGTGCTGTACTGTCCACTGCCGTCCTTAGCGACCGTTATAACCGGTACGCCTGTGACGTCATTACAGTCAGCAGTGTCAGGTCCAGCGCCACAGGCTCCCGGGCTCAAGCTAACACCAACAGCTGCCAGGGAATCGATATTGGGCAATCCATCTGCGGTTTGCGCAACCAGTCTGATGGTATTTTCACCTGCCTGCAAAGGAATAGTAAGGCTTTCGCTGGTCCAGTTTGTCCATGCCCCGCTGGAATTAAAATTAACCGTGCCCACTACGGAACCGTTCACCTCGACGTTTGCCGGGCGATTACTGGTCGAAGCATATCGAATATCGACCTGCACACTTTGCGCGGAATCCGAATTGATGCTGTAGGTAACGCTCGCTCCGAGTTTGTTATCCGTATTGACAAATCCACTGCCGGTAAAACCGGCATGATTGCTATCTATTGAACCGTCCACCGAACAGAAACCACTGCTTTCCTGAAGGTTCAGCGTTGTTGTGGTGGAGATAACGGCGTCATCGCCATTGGAGTTGAAGGCGTTACCGCTGGTGTCAACAACTTTGATCCAATAGTAGTAGGTACCGTCGGGGAGATCGCGGTCGGTGTAGTTGTTTCCCGCAACATTGGCGACGATGCGGGTGCGGCCTTGCGGGTTTGGATCGGTATCGCGGTAAACCGATTGGTACGAAACATCAATGTCGCTGACGTCCCAGTTCAGGGTGGCATTGGCGCCGGAAACGCTTACAGCGAGGTTTACGCTTCCGGTGGCGCCGGATGAGCTGCTTTCATAGGTTTCGAACTCGGCAACCGCTGGCGTGCCGTTGCTGCTCAGGATTTCAAAATTCAGCTTGGTGAGGCTGGTACTGCTGAAGTTGATTGTGCCTGCACCCGCGCCGCTTGCAAGGACATCGCCGGTATTGTGGTTGACCATCTGCCATGAACCGATATTGCCCTCGAAGCCTGCGGCTTCACGAATCACTGCGCTGCTGACAGTGGTTGCCGCAGGCCACTTCACGGATACGCGACCGGTTGAACTGTCAGGTGTCCAGTAGGTGCCGATGTCGCCGTCAATAACGTTGCCGTAACTGGTGCCGCTGAGCTTTGATGAGCCGTCAGCGCCGGCACCGATGGAAAGATTATCGCCTGTTTGTGCTTGCGGGCTCGCCGACCCAAACAGGAGTAGCGTTAATCCCAAGCCATAAAAGACTTTTTTCCTTGATGTGATCATTTTTTTTATTCGCTCCATTCTAGTAGTAGTTAGTTTTCGTTTGAGCACTGGTACCAAAACGTTTGAAAATAACAGTGCTCAGGTACCAATTTGGCCCTGGCTATTCGCCCGCGCCAAGCGGTTAAGTTTCCCTGCAGGAAGAGCCGCCTGCGAAAGACGACGAGGAAGGGGAGTTACTGTCATTGCCGGGTACTGGCGGGTTCAGGGAAGCCGCTGCTCTCAGGAGTGATTTCATATGGCAAATTTATTATCGATTATTGGAAAGGCCGCGAGGGTTCTCTCGGCATCGCTGTACCGGGACGCTGGCTGCAAGTACAAAAATTGGCAAAACCAATTTGCCTTGGAATGTTAGCGCTCTCAAAAGAAATTTGTAAAGCCACCTTCCGTGACGTCCAGCACAAAACTGTCAATGCATGACACCTGACAGAACGGCAGGACCGCAGATACCGCGAGTACGTGGAGCGGCCGGACCGTCAACGTCGTTGTCGAAGTGGAGACACGGTATTCAAATGCAGATATCAGTGGGCCGCCAAGCGCCAGATGCAAAGCGCCTTTGCGCAGGCCTAGCCCGCTACGGCAAGTAAATGTAACGCCGCAGATGGCCGCTTAGCGGCCCGCCCGAAGGGAGCCACTCAGTGCTGCTCGCGCTGCGGGGTTATTCCCCACTGCAGCCCGAAAGATAGGGCGGCGCTCGGAATAAGGGAGTGGACCTGTTGCGAGAACGATGCCTCGGACAACCGCGATTTGAACGCGGCCAGGAACATTCTCGCGCTCGGGCATGAGCTTCTCGTGGGAGAAATCCCCTTCCTTTAGGAAGGGGAGGAATGTCAATGAATATGGATTAGTTACAGCTGCCCGGCTGCGGGCTGCTGCCGGTGACATCCAGGTGGTCGATATTGGCCAGGCCTGCGCTGTCAGTGGCCTGCAAACGCAGTTGGTTAGAGCCTGCATTCAGCCCCACGTCCACAGTGCCGCTGTCGGCGTAGCTATCCCAGGCGCCGGTGCCGGGCATGCCGATACTGGCAACGACACCGCCGTTGACCAGAATATCTGCCGGCCTGTCACTGCCGCCGTTGGCGAAGCGCCACTGCAGGGTGTAGACGCCGGCCGCAGGTGCGGATACCGCCCAATTCACCCCGTTGCCGGAGGCATTGTCGGTGTTGGCGTAGCCGCTGCCGGTGTAACCTGCCCATTCACTTTCCACCGCGCCGTTTACAGAGCAGAAACCGCTGGCGTTTTCCTCCAAGGTGACGGTGGTGGCCGGGTCGCCGCTGGCGTTGTAGACCTCTAGTTCGGCTATCTGCGGCGCGCTGCTGGCAGTGTCGATCATTAGATTGATCTTGCTCATGCTTACATCGCCGAGATTCACCTGCAGTGCAGAACCGATGCCTGTGCCGGAGGCGAGTTCTGCACCGGTGTCGTGGTTCACCAGCCGCCAGTTTTGCACCGCGCTGCCGATCTCGCGAATGATCACGGTATTGAACGCGGTGGCGCTGCTCCATTTAACCGAGACGCGCTCACCGCTGGAGGATGCGGGCTGCCAGTAGCTTTGCAGGTCGCCGTCGATCACATTGCCATAGCTGCTGCCACTACCCTTACTGCTGCCGTCAGCGCCCGCACCGATGGAGAGGTTAGTACCCAGTTCGCCACCGGAACCACCGGAAGAGCTACTGCTGGAAGAGCTGGAACTGCTGGAGCTGCTAGACGTAGAGCTGCTGCTGGATGAGCTCGATGAGCTGGACTGACAATTGCCGTCGGATTCCAGCAGGCCAGTATCGGCGCCCGCTGTGGCCAGAACTATCTGCGGCACGCAACCGGCATCGTCCCGGGTGTAGGAGTAGGGAATATCCATGGAAACTGTCGATACAGGGTTCGGGCCTGCGGGATGATTGCTATCACCCTCCTCGGACCAGGTAACGTTGGAAAAGATATTTCCGCTTACGTCCCAAAAACCCATGTCGTTGGTATAGAAAGTTCCCAACACATCCTTGGAGTCCTCGAAATAATTGTTGTCCACCTTGATCTGGCCGCCGATGCGCGGATTCAGGCCGGACTTGTTGAGGCTGCGATAGTAGTTGTTGAACGCGTGCGCGGTCGCATGGCGCAACAGCGGCACCCGCGAGTCCAAGTTCTCGTACAGGTTGTGGTGGTAGGTCACCGGTCCGTTGGTGTCGTCGCTGTCGCTGGAACCGACCAGGCCGCCGCGGCCCGAATTGCGCAGGATGCTGTAGGAGAGGGTCACGTACTTGGTGTTGTTCTTCATATCGAAGAGTGCGTCGTATCCCGCGCTTTCGCCGCCGGAGGCCTCAAGCGTGAGGTGATCCGCCCAGACGTTGAATACATTGCTCTCCATACCAACGGCGTCACCGCCATTGGAAATCGGCGAGCCGGATTTCTTGACGTTGCGCACATGCAGGTTGCGCAGAATGATGTTGGATGCGCTGCGCAGGTGGATACCCAGCTCATCGAACAGGGCGCCGTTGCCGACGCCAACGAGTGTGACGTTGCTGACCTCTTTGAGCTCGATCTTGTCTGCGGCGGTATTGCAGCTGTCACCCGAGACCTGGCTGGTATTGCCGTGATTAATGGTGCCCTCGACCTGGATGATGATGGGCGTGTCGCTGGAGGCGCGATTGCACAATGCCGCGTGAATCTCGGTGCCGGTGGTCGCATAGACGACTTCACCCCCTTCGCCGCCGGTAGTGCCTCCATTTAAAGTGGCATAGCCCACCGGCTGTGCCCAGGTGGCGACAGGCAGCAGGCCGGCCGCCACCAGGCCCAGAAGGGCTGGCGCTCTTGAGAATTTCTTCATGATACGGTCCTTTTTATTGTCTGTTATTGGTGACGAGCCGTGGGAAGTCTCCCGGTCTCATCGCTGTACCGCTAAGATTTTGGTTGCCACCTCAATAAATTGGCAAAACCAAATCCGGCAGGAGGCTAGACCTGTTTAGTATTCCTGTAAAGCCTATTGGCGCGTAATTACACACAGGATGGGCGAGACAGAGAGCAGTTCGCATTCTGGTTACTCAAGTTTCAGAGTTCAGATCAAGGCGCCGTGCCGCATGGTGGTCCGCTGTGTCTGCTGCGGGGCCTGCCCTGCAGGCGAAAAGACAGTGCTAAATGGCAACGCCATTGTTCGCCAGCAGGGCTGGTTCCGCGAACTCCGGAACTTGAGTTGGTTAATGGCTATTGGCAGGACATCAGGGCAAAAGCCCCGCAGAACGCTAATAGATATTGAAAGAGTCTCGGTAAAAAGTACCAGAGGCTCAATCAAATGTTGGCCCTCCCTTTATTGTTATGTTGTCAAAATGCGATAAAGAAAATGGTTACCGGGGGGCTTATCCCGCCGTCCCGGCCAGCTTTCTGCCTGCAATTTCACTTGCTCAAGAGGCAACTACAGTTGACCAGCAAGAAAACAACAGTGCGGGTATGCAGGAAGGGATTGAGGAGGTTTCCGTCCTTGGCTCCCGGCGCAAGTGGAAAGATCAGCGCTATCTTTTCCAGTACCGGTAGACGTTCTCACCGGCTCAGATCTCCAGCGCCAGGGGAATACAAAAACCATCGAAGCATTAATCTCGATCGTTCCTTCCCTCAATGCAAATCGGGAACCCAATTCCGATGCGGCGACGATGGTGCGCCCGGCTGGCAGCGCGCGAAGACCGTATCATTCAACTGGAATGACACCACGGTTACGGGTCGTGAACAGGCGATCAGCGATGGTCGTAAACATGAAATCGAAGACGCTTTGCCGGACACTCGCACAATCTTCACCGTGTCCCACACCAAGGGCGCTTTTAGCGGGCTGCTTCGTATCAATTACTATGATGAAACCTACGAGAGCCTGTTTAATGACCCGAATCTTCCGTTGGTAACGGATCCCCTCGTCATCGTTGATGCCGAACTCGGATGGGATTTCGACGACACCTTCTCTGTTGCTGTCGGTGCGAAGAACCTGTTCGACGAGCAGCCGGATGAGTGGAAAATTGATGATTGGAATGGACGCACGCCTGGCTTCCTGGGGGCGATCTATCCGGTCAACCACATTGCCGGATTTAACGGTGGTAGCTACTACCTTAGACTGAGCAAGAAGTTCTAGTCAGCATTCTCTGGATGTAACCGCAGTGATTTAAGGGGGCCACCTTGTAGGATGGGCAAAGCGCAGCGTGGCCCATCTTCCCTGGGCCAAGTTCTCGGTTGTCGATAGGGGCGCACTTCGCTCTCCATCATGAGCGCCTCTATTTTTTAATCCGGGAAATTGTTCCCCTGCTTCAAAACTTCAAGTTTCGGAGTTCAATTCCGAGTCGGGATGGGGGCCGCCATCGGCAGGTGCCTCGAACTCCGAAACTCGAGTTGCCTACCCGGGGTACAGACCCCCCGATTTCGGAGGATGGCCTGTTTGTGCTCCCCTCAGGGCCTCGATAAGCACACTACGCTTTGCCCATCCGCCTGCCAATTGTCCTGCCGATCCTTAGCTTAGTAGCACCTTTTCCGACGTTCCGACAACGGGAAGTGCCCAAAAACGGTATCCGAGCGCAGATCCTGATGGTTTGGCGCACTTTTTGCCTTGTCACTCCAACCATTAGATTCTGTCTATCCAAAGTGGACTTACCAAATCTCCAAAGGTATGCTATTTGCGCAATTTGCGCCGAACTGACACCACAAGACGGCCAGCAGTATTGCTCACAAGAATAAATGAGAGGAGCAAGTCCCAATGAAAACACCTTCCCTGCTCACGCTAGTCGCCCTATCTGGATGGCTTGCCGCCTGTGGCGGCGGTTCCAGCGGCGGTTCGGACCCCGGCGATACCTCAAGCAGCTCTTCAAGCAGCTCCAGCAGTTCGTCAAGCAGTTCCAGCAGTTCGTCAAGCAGTTCCAGTAGCTCGTCAAGCAGTTCCAGCAGCTCGTCAAGCAGCTCCAGTAGCTCGTCAAGCAGTTCCAGCAGCTCGTCAAGCAGCTCCTCGAGCAGTTCCGGCGGCAGCGCCACCACCGCCTTCACCTGCCCGGAAGACGGCAGCCTGTATTTCTGCGACGACTTCGAAGACGGCGAATTCGCCAGCAACTGGGACGCGGTGATCGACGGCTACGGTCTCCCCGACCCGGGCACCTTCGACATTCTCGACGAGGGCGACGCCGGCAAGTCCCTGCGCTTCACCGCTCGCACCCGCGGCGACAACCTGAACGAGGGCGAACTGATCCTAGTCAAGGAGGCGGCCTTCTCCGGTGTGCCTGTGGACTACTCCGTGGAGTACCGCATACGCCCGCGGGCCAATGGCAACACCGGCAACAAGTTCCTCTTCGCCATGGGCCGCTATCAGGGGCCACTGGAGTGGTATTTCGGTGGCCTGAATATGCAGAACAGCACTGACACCACCCAGGTGGAAGCTGGGCTGGCCAATGGCGGCATCAGTCGCCTGGCAGTGGCGAGAAAGCCGCTGGAACTCGGCACCGAGGGCGGCACCGACGGCACCTGGTACACAGTGCGCTTCGATATGGTGGGCTCCACGGTCACCCTCTACCTCGACGGCGAGGAACTGGGCTCCTTTACCGATCCCGACAGTCTCTACCAGACCGCCGGCCGCATCGGTTTCTTCACCTACAACCGCTCCTTCGAGGTGGATTATGTGAAGGTGGGCGACCCCAACATCAAACCGGTGCAGCTCACCCTGGACTACGCGGAATCCACCTGGGTCACCACCGCCGGCGATCCGGCGCTGGAAGTGAACGTCACCGCGATAAAGAGCGACGGCGTCACTGCCGACACCTTTACCGTAGAGTCCAGCAATCCGGCAGCGGTCTCCGTGGATGTCACCGACAACACAGTGACCCTGACTCCGCTGGCCGAGGGCGACGCCACCATCACCTTTACCAGCGACTCCGATACCAGCCTGCAGAAGGCCATCGAAGTCAGCGTGGCCAAGGCCTTCGAAATGCCCACCGCCACCTACGGCGACCTGAGCACCCGGGTCAGCCCGATTCCGGGCAACACCGGCGAGTACGAGGACACCCGCCTCAGCATCACCTTCGACGGTGCTCCCACCCTCGCCGAAGTCGGCTCGGTGCGCATTTTCCGCGCCGATGACGACACCGAGGTGGACGCCCTCCGCGCCGGCGGCGAGATGGACACCCTCGGCTACGAAGGGCAGAGCAGTACGCGCACCCTCAACGTCAATCCGTTCGAAATAGATGGCAACACCCTGACCATCTCGCCCCACACCGGCGCACTGGACTACGGCGTTGAGTACTATGTGGCCATCAGCAGCACCTTTTTGGAGCCCGGCGTACAGTTGAACGGAACCGACTTCGTCGGCCTGGGCAAAGACGCCGGCTGGAGCTTCACCACCCGCGCCGCCGGCCCCAGCGGTGCCGACGTAACGGTGGACGACGACGGCGCTGCGGACTTCCGCACGGTGCAGGGAGCGCTGAACCATGTGATGGAGAATGTGGCCGCAAACGACCCAGCCACCATCACTATCAAAGCCGGCGACTACCGCGAGGTACTGTTCCTGCGTGGCAAGGACAACGTCACCATCCAGGGCGAAGGCTCCGGGGCGACGGTGATCCGCTACAGCAACAACAACGCGCTCAACCCCGGCACCAGCACACGGCCTATCTTCCTGGCGGAGAGCTCCGACATGCTCACCCTCAAGGATCTCGCCCTGATCAACACCACCCTGATCGGCGAGGGAGGCCAGGCGGAAACCATCTACTTCAACAACGACGGAGGTCGCCTCATCGCCACCAACGCCGCTTTCATCAGCGAGCAGGACACCCTGTTGCTGAAGGGGTGGAGCTGGTTCTACAACAGCCTGGTGGCCGGTAATGTGGACTTCATCTGGGGCACGGCTCAGGCGGCGGTGTTCGAAGACAGCGAGATCCGCACTATGACCCGCACCGACGGTGGCCAAGGCGGTTACGTGCTCCAGGCGCGCACCGCCGAAAGCTCGCCGGGCTTCGTGTTCCTGAACTCCACCCTGACCCGCGATGCAGGCGTGGCCGATGGCACCCACTATCTGGCGCGCAGTGGCGGCAGCACCAGCTACTACGACAACATCGCCTTTATCAACACCAAGATGGACACCCACGTGGCCGATATCGGCTGGCATCCGGACCGGACCCCCAACCCGGCCATCGCCACTGCCGATGCCGGCTGGCGCGAGTACGGCAGCATGGACCTCGCGGGCAGCCCGCTGGACCTCTCCAATCGCTGTAGTGGCGGCGACACCTGCTATCTGCTGAGCGAGGCGGAAGTGGCCGAGCGCTTCTGCTCCCGGGCGCAGATCTTCGCCGGCTGGAACAGTGGCGAAGGCTGGGACCCCATGCCGGAGCAGCCCAATGACGAACTCTGCCCTGCAGAGCCGGTACCCGAGCCGAGCCTGTGGAGTGGGAACGCCATGATACTGGGCGGCAGCAGCACCGGGGTCAGTGGAGAAATCACCGCACAGACGGATACCAGCATCACCTTCACCGTCAGCGGCGGCAAGTTCGAGCAAACTGCCCAGTCCTTCTACTTGGCCTCGCAGGAAGTGACCGGAGACTTCGTGCTCACCGCCAAGCTCAAGTCCGTGGGCGAGCCCTACCCCCACCCCCAACTCCCGGTGGGCCTGATGATGTGCGAGTGCGACACAGCGAGCGGAGCCACATCGCCACTTGCGACCTCGGGCGCGTACTTGTCAACAGACAGCGGCTGGCTGACCCAGTACTCCCGTGTACTTGAAGACGGCGGCACCTGGGGCACCTCCAGCGGTAAGTTCTCGGTGACCCCGGGCGACAGTCTCTACCTGAAGCTGCAGCGAGTGGGCAATAAGTACTACACCTTCTACTCCATGGACGGCGGCGGCACCTACGTGTCCCTAGGCGCCGGTACCTACTCCGACACCAACCTGCCGGACACGATGAAAGTGGGCCTCTTCGTTGCACCCTCTTACAGCGACCAGACCTACACCTTCGAGGACATACAGTTGGTGCAGTAATACTAGACCCGAGCGGCACCGGATCCCCGGAACCTACCTTGTAGAACCCGGGCCGGTGCCCACTAAGCCAGGCCACGCGGCGCCCGCCGCGTGGCCTTCGGAGAAAAATCATGTGTAATTCGAGGAAAATCCTGCTGAGCCTGGCGCTGTGTAGCGGCCTGGCCGCCTGCGGCGGCGGAGGTGGTAGCGGCGGCGACAGTGGCATCAGCTCCAGCAGTTCGAGCAGCAGCTCTTCCAGCAGTTCGAGCAGCAGCTCTTCCAGCAGCTCGAGCAGCAGCTCTTCGAGCAGCTCCTCCAGCAGTAGCAGTTCGAGCAGCAGTTCATCGAGCAGCTCCTCCACCAGCTCCAGCAGCTCGTCCAGTTCGTCCAGCGGTGGCTCCGGTTCCGGCGGCAACGCCGACGGCGGCTTTGCCGGCCACGACTACCTGCTCACCGGCGGCGCCGGCGGCCTGGTGTACACGGTGAACAACGGCGCCGACCTGCAGGCCAAACTGGACGAGGCCAAGACCGCGGGCCAGCCAGTCACCCTCTACATTGACGGCACCATCACCGACCTCAACACCGGTACCGGTACCGACATCGAAATCAAGGACATGGACAATGTGTCGCTGATCGGTGTGGGCGAAAACGGCGAGTTCGACGGCATCGGCCTCGGCATTCGGCGCGCCAACAACATCATCGTTCAGAACCTCACCTTCCATGAGGCCTGGCCCGGCCAGGAGCGCGACGCCATCGACATCGAGGGCGACGACGACGGCTCCACCACCAGTCATATCTGGATCGACCACTGCGAGCTGTACAACTCCCTCGCCGTGGACAAGAACTACTACGACGGCCTGATCGATTCCAAGAGCGGCGCGCGCTACATCACCGTCTCTTACAGTTACCTGCACGACGCGCACAAGACCTCCCTGCACGGGCACACGGACACCGACAGCAACCCGGACACCGACCGGCTGGTGACCTTCCACCACAACCGCTTCGAGAACCTGTCCGCGCGCGTGCCCCTGTACCGGCACGGCAAAGGCCACGTGTACAACAACTACTACAACAACATCACCTCCAGCGGGATCAACTCCCGCGCCGGCGCCGAGATGCTGATCGAGCACAATGTGTTCGAGAACACCAAGAACCCGATCGTGTCCTTCTACTCAGACGTCATCGGCTATTGGAATCTCAACGGCAATGTGTTCGGCACAGGGGTCACCTGGAGCGATGACAGCGGAAACGACATCACCGCCCAGAGCGGCGAGTCCACCTCCAGTTACACCGTGCCCTACGACTACACCCTGGACCCCACCGACGGGTTGAAGGAACTGGTCATCGCCAACGCCGGCGTCGGCAAACTGGACCAGTCGGGCCTGGAAATCCCCGACCCGGTCACCCCCGCCGACGAAGTACCGGCAGAGGAGGAACCGATCCTGGAGGACGTGGCCCTGCCCTACGCGGAAAACTTCGCCACCGACACCGGCACCTTCTTCACCAGCGACTACCGCGACCTGTCCGGCGCTCCCGGCAACGGCACGCCCATGTACCACCGGGTGACCGGCACCGCGGAGATCCAGAGCGGCGCGCTCAGCCTCACCGGCAGCCGCGTGTCCGTGGGCAACAGCACCCCCGAGGTCGCCACCGCCCCCACTGACACTTCGACCACCGGCGTCTTCGACCTGAGCGCACCCTACCAGGTGTCCTTCAAGGTGGTCAGCGTCGGCGGCGACACCAGCAAGTACTTCCAGCTCTACGTGGACAATAACACCTTCTCCAGCGGCAACTCCGTCTGGGGCTCCAGTTCCAAGTTCTACCAGGTGCTCCTGAGTGAACTGGTTGCGGGCCAGACCTACACAGTGCCGGGCCTGACCGCCAGCAGCACCTCCTTCCTCACCCTGAGGACAGAGAGCGCCGCCACCGTAGTGCTGGACGACCTGTTGATCGAGGCGGCACCGTGATATTGAGCACCATAATCTTGAGCACCATGAGCCCATCCCGGCTGAAGTATGCCGATGAACCGGGGACGGGCTCAGTAGTAATTAACAATCCATCATCAGCGGAGAGATAATAATGAAAACCCCTGGTTATTTAATCGCATCTATTCTACTGGGTGCCCTGCTTACCGCTTGCGGCGGGAGCGGAGGCGGAAGCGGCGGTGATAGCGGCAGTTCAAGCAGCAGCTCTTCCAGCAGCAGCTCATCGAGCAGCTCTTCCAGCAGTTCGTCGAGCAGCTCTTCCAGCAGTTCATCGAGCAGCTCTTCCAGCAGTTCGTCGAGCAGCTCCTCCTCCAGCAGCTCGAGCAGTTCCAGTAGCTCCGGCGGCGCCACTGGCGCAGCACCGACCATCCATATGCTCGGCGACTCCACCATGACTGACTACGGCGAAGATCGCTTGCCGCAAATGGGTTGGGGGCAGGCAATGCCGATGTTCTTCAGCGAAGAGACGGTCATCAACAACTGGGCCAGGGGCGGACGCAGCTCCCGCAGTTTCTACTATGAGGCCGAGCGCTGGCCGGCCGTCCTGCCACTCATTAAAGCGGGCGATTACGTCATCATCCAGTTCGGCCACAACGACCAGAGGCGCGGCGGCGACTACGCTGAGGCCGGTACCTTTGCCTACTGCCCCGATGGCACCGAGAACGGCGAGGGCTGCCCCGAGGACCTCGACCTCGAGGGCCCCGACCCCGCGGCCCCCTACTATGAGCACTCCTACTACCAGTTCCTGAAGCGGTACGTGCTCGAGACCCGCGCAAAAGGCGCAATCCCGATTCTGATGACGCCGATCGTCCGCAAATACTTCAGCGGCGGTACCATCACCGAAAAAGGACAGCACAATCTTGAGACCAAGTACGATGGGGAAAACTTCCCGCGGGGCGACTACCCGGCCGCAATGAAAGCGGTTGCGGACACCTATGGCGTACCGTTCGTGGATCTCACCGCCGAGACCAAAGCCATCGTGGAAAGCTACGGTGATGAAGCGGCGACAGAGCACCTGTACATCGCTGCCGACAGCACCCACCCGGCGAAGCTCTTTGCCATCCTGATCGCCAGGGCGGCCGTCCAGGGCCTGGAGTCCCAGGGCCTGATGGAGGGACATATTGTCGAAGCCACTTCCCTGGTGGCCAGCCCCGACAACCTGGACTGGGGAAATCGCTATGTCGATGTTCCCAACACCAAAGAACTCACCATTTCCGCCTTCGATCTCGTGCCGGCAACCGGCTCCGTCGATGTAACCGCACCGGACGGATTCCTGTTGAGCAATTCGGCGGACTCCGAGGTATGGAGCAGCTCCACTACCATTGACTTCACCAATGGCGCTTTCACCTCCAACCTCTACGTGCAATTCACCGCGGCAAGCGAGCAAGCCTACACGGGAGACGTGAGCTTTGCGTTGGATGGCACCGAGCTGGGCACCGTGGCCGTGTCGGGCACCGGCGTCGCGGTGGGCGCAGGCGTGGCTTCCTATTCCCGCTGGTTTACCGAAGGGGCGTCCACCACCGCAATCACCGACGGCCTGGTGAGCGCAAGCGACGCCCTGGTGAACAACCTGGAGGCGGGCAATACCAAAACAATGGCAGTTGATGGGCAGGACACCGGTGTCGCCAGATTCCAGGTGTTTGGAGAGGCCATGGTCGCCCGCAGCGATGACCGCTACCTGCAGTTCGCCGTCACCGCCGAGTCGCAGAAATTCTATGTCGACACCATCTCCGTCTACCTCGCCTCCAGCGGAGGCTCGACCGTAGAGGCCGATATCGAGTACTCCCTGTTCGCCGATTTCAGAGAGCCGGTCAAACTGAACGAAACATCCCTCCTCCCCAGGGATGATACTGACCTTACGGTGCAGGAATACAGTGTGATCAGCACGGTGGATCCCACGGACGCAGACCCCAACAACGACACCCTGTACGTCCGGATTTTCCCCTGGAATGCCTCAGGCGCAACCAGCACCGGAAAGTACCTCGGCATCTACGATCTCAAGGTGGACGGCGTCAGCGGGGAATAAATGGAAAGGGTGGGCTTCCACCCAAAAACCCCGGGGAATTTCCCCGGGGTTTTCAAGGAAGTTATTCGCAAGCAGTAACCATGAACCATTAAAAAAACAGAGTAACTACTCCTCCCTGTAGGAGCGGCGGGACGGCCATCCGCCGCTCCTACAGGGAAATATCGACCTTCCCATTCACCTTAGGGTAAGTAGTTACAAAACAACGATAAATCCTTCAGGAGCAGAAAATGAACTCAATAAAGATGCTCGAAGGGCGGACCTGGCTTCTCGGCCTGGCTGCCCTGGTTGCTCTCGCCGCCAGCGACGTCCGCGCGGACAACTGCGACGCCCCGCCCACCAGCGGCGATGCCTACAAACTGATCAATCGCGGCTCCGGCTACGCCCTGGACGTGGCAGGCAAATCCTCCGCTGACGGCGCCAACGTCCTGCAGTGGAGCGAGCACACCGACACCAACCAGCAGTTTCTCGCCACCGACCTGGGCAATGGCTACTGGAGCCTGCTGGCGGTGCACAGCGGTAGCTCCCTGGATGTGGCGGACTCGTCCTCCAGCGACGGCGCCAATCTACAGCAGATGACCTACGACGGCGACCTCAACCAACAGTGGCAGTTTAAAAAATCCAGCAGCGGCGGCTTTGCGGTGGTTGCGCGCCACTCCGGCAAGCCCATCGCCGCCGAGAGCAGCAGCCGCGGCGCCAACGTTTCCCAGACCAGCTTGTCCGGCGACAGCCTGCAGCGCTGGTACTTCAATCCGGTGGACGGCAACTGCGGTGATGGCCCCACAGGTTTCGCCGCCCAATCCGGCAGCGACGGCCTGACCACCACCAAAGGCGGCGGCAACGCGACACCGGTCACCGTCGACAGCTGCAGCGCCCTGAAATCCGCCCTGGAGGCCGATGGCGAGGCGGTGGTACAGGTGCCCGACAACACCACCATCGACTGCCTGACCGAGGGTCGCCCCATCGAGGTCTGCGAAGTCGCCTGCCCCGACAACCAGGACCCTGGGGAATTCACCTACCGGGTTCCCGGCAGCGGGCAAACCTGCATCTCGCTGGGTTCGAACACTAACGATACCGTCACCCGTGACCGCTTTGACACCAACATCCGGGTAGCAGACAACAAGACCCTGGTCGGCCTGGGTCCCAACAGCCGCATCGAGGGCGCCAACCTGGACCTGCGCGATTCCAAAAACATAATCGTGCGCAACCTGTCCATTGCCAACGTCAACCCGCACCTGGTGGAGGCCGGCGACGGCATCACCCTGCTCAACTCCAGTCACGTGTGGATCGACCATGTGAGCTTCAGCATGATTTCCGACGGTCACGTGGACGCCAATAACAGCGAGAACGTGACCCTGAGCTGGAACCACTTCGACGGCCGCAATCCCTATGTGTGCGCCAACCAGCACTGGTACGTCGCCTTGGTAGGGGACTCCCAGGTGAGCTACCACCACAACTTTTTTGACTACACCGGCGGGCGCAACCCGAAAGTGGATGGCAGCGCCTCCCGCGCCCACCTCTACAACAACTACTACAAGAAGATCACCTATTTCGGCATCCAAACCATCAACAGCGCCCAGGCACTGGTAGAGGCCAACTACTTCGACGACACCCGCGCGCCCCACTGGAATGTATCCGGTTTTATGAGCGCCAGCGACAATGTCTACACCGGCCGTTCGGCTACCGACCCAGATCGCGACAGCGGTGATTCGGTATTCGGCGACGTCAGCCTGTACAACTACACGCTCGACGACGCCAATAACCTGCCGACCCAGTTGGAAGCTGGCACGGGGCCGCAATGACGCAATGAAAGGTGCGGCGATGAAAGGTGCCGCAATGAGGGCCCGGCGATTATTTCGCACCGGGCCCTCCCTTTGGGAGCCAGCGCTGCTGGCGACAAGGCTTCGACAATGCCCGAATCCGGGTCGCCTGCTGGGCAGGCTCTTACAGGGAAATATCGACGTACCCGTTATTCCGAGGGTAAGTAGTTACAAAACAACGATAATTCCCTTCAGGAGCAGAAAAAATGAATTCACTAAAAATGCTCGAAGGGCGGACCTGGCTTCTCGGCCTGGCCTCCCTGATTGTTCTTGCCGCCAGCGACGTCCGCGCGGACAACTGCGACGCCCCGCCCACCAGCGGCGACGCCTATAAACTGATCAACCGCGCCTCCGGCTATGCCCTGGACGTGGCAGGCAACTCCACCGAGGACGGCGCCAACGTGCTGCAGTGGAGCGAGCACACCGGCACCAACCAGCAATTTCTCGCCACCGACCTGGGCAATGGCTACTGGAGCCTGCTGGCGGTGCACAGCGGCGACTCCCTGGATGTGGCGGGCTCGTCCACCAGCGACGGCGCCAATATACAGCAGATGGCCTACAGCGGCGCCAGCAACCAGCAGTGGCAGTTGAAAAAGTCCAGCAGCGGCGGCTTTGCGGTGGTCGCGCGCCACTCCGGCAAGGTAATTGCCGCCGAGAGCAGCAGCCAGGGCGCCAACGTGTCCCAGGCCCCCCTGTCCGGCGACAGTCTGCAGCGCTGGTACTTCAACCCGGTGAACGGCAGCTGCGGCAATGGCCCCACAGGTTTCGCCGCCCAGCCCGGCAATGACGGCCTCAGCACCACCACCGGCGGCTCCGCAGCCACCAGCACCACCACCGTCACCAGTTGCAGCGCACTCACCGCAGCGCTCACCTCCAGTTCGCCGGAGATCATCCATATCCCCGACAACACCACCATCGACTGCCTGAGTGAGGGCCGGGCAACCCAGGCCTGTGCCGTCGCCTGCCCCGACTACCAGGACCCGGGGGAGATCACCTTCCGGATTCCGCCGAGCACCCACAGCTGTACCGAATTGGGCTCCGTCAGCGACGCCACCGTTACCGTGCTCCGATACGACAC
The DNA here is from genome assembly GCF_030997045.1 of Microbulbifer sp. TB1203. Lineage (NCBI taxonomy): Bacteria > Pseudomonadati > Pseudomonadota > Gammaproteobacteria > Cellvibrionales > Microbulbiferaceae > Microbulbifer > Microbulbifer sp. TB1203. The sequence goes on from NZ_CP116899.1 coordinate 3,134,082, forward strand.
CCGCATCAACGTGACCGACAACAAGACGCTGATCGGCCTGGGGCCAAACAGCCGCATCGAGGGCGCCACCCTCAATCTGTCCGGCAGCAGCAACATCATCGTGCGCAACCTGACCATCGCCAACGTCAACCCGCACCTGGTGGAGGCCGGCGACGGCATCACCCTGTACAATTCCAGTCACGTGTGGATCGACCACGTGGGCTTCAGCATGATTTCCGACGGTCACGTGGACGCCAATAACAGTGAGAACGTGACCCTGAGCTGGAACCACTTCGATGGCCGCAACAACTATGTGTGTGCCAACCAGCACTGGTACGTCAGCGTGGTAGGGGACACCCAGGTGAGCTTCGACCACAACTTCTTCGACTACACCGGCGGACGCAACCCGAAAGTGTACGGCAGCGCCTCCCGGGCCCACATCTACAACAACTACTACAAGAAAGTGAGTTTCTTCGGCGTCAATACCAGCGACAACGGCCAAGCGCTGGTGGAAAACAACAACTTCGACGACACCCACTACCCCCACTGGAATCTATCCGGCTATATGAGCGCCAGCGGCAACGTCTACACCGGCCAATCCGCTACGGACGACGAACGCGATTCCGGCGATTCGGTATTCGGCGACGTCAATCTGTACGACTACACTCTCGACGACGCCAACGACCTGCCGGCCCAGTTGGAAGGCAGAGCGGGGCCGCAGTGAAATTCCTGCAGTTGTTGACAGGGGGGCTGTGGCTGTTGCTCTGGAGCTGTTTTGCCGGAGCGCAGGACTACACCCTGGACAACACCTACAAAAAGCTGTCACCCCGCCACCCGGACATAGTGCCGGTGCGGCTGCAGCCGGCCGATGGCGTACGCCACCGACCGGCGCAGACCTATCGCACTGTGGATGGACGGCAATTGCAAATGGATGTGTTTGCGCCGGTGAACGCCCCGGCGCCACGGCCCGGCCTGCTGCTGGTACACGGCGGCGGCTGGCGCTCGGGGGACAGATCCCTGCTTGCACCCCTGGCCCAGGGCCTGGCCGCGCGCGGCTATGTGACAGCTACCGCAAGCTACCGGCTTTCCACCGAGGCGGTATTTCCCGCTGCGGTGGAAGACTTGCTCGCGGCGCTGGCCTGGCTGCGCTCCAACGCGGGGGATTTCAACCTCGACCCCAGACGCCTGGCCATCGGCGGCAGCTCAGCCGGCGGCCAACTGGCGACCCTGGCCGGCCTTTGGGCCGGGGACCCGGACCGTAATCCCGGTGGTGCGCCAGTGGCGGCCATCGTCAATATCGACGGTCTGTGGGATTTCACCACGCCGCTGGCGCTAAAGTTCGAGAACGATCCGGCACGGCCGGTGACCTCCGCCAGCGCCTTCCTCGGCGGCCGTTTCGAAGTAATACCGGACACCTGGCGCCGGGCTTCGCCCATCAATTACCTGAAAGCCGGCTCGCCGCCGCTGCTCGCCCTCAGTGGCGAGAACCCACGCTTTACCGCCGGCATAGAAACCGTCGCCGCCCAGGCTCCGGTCCTGGGTGTGCCTTTCCGTCACCACCACTACACCGGCGCGCCGCACAGCTTCTGGTTGTTCGAGCCCTGGTTCAGCCAAGTTGAAGCGCAACTGGACGAATTCCTTTCCACCGCGCTTGCCGAAAACGCACCCAAACCGGAGCCATAACCCGATTCCACGCCATGCGCATCGACGGCCTGCCTGGGACAGGCGCGACGACGTGCCGGGACCCAGTGGGTGTAAATCTTCTTGCCGAAGCCTTACCAATTAGACTAAATTGTCTGACCAATACCGTTTTCACAAACTGAGTCTTTCTGTGTACTCGAGTTCAACAACAACAAAAAGCGCAACGTCGAAGGCCCTACCATGAAGTTCTTCCCCAACACGACACTCACCCTGCTTTTACTGAGCGGCCTGACCGCCTGCGGCGGCGGTGGTGGTGGCGGTTCGGACGGCGGCTCGAGCAGCACTTCATCCAGCAGCTCGTCCAGTAGTTCTTCGAGCAGCTCCAGCTCTTCAAGCAGTTCGTCGAGCAGCAGTTCGTCCGGAGGCTCTTCGAGCAGCTCCAGCAGCAGTTCATCCAGCAGCTCTTCCAGTTCCTCTGGCAGCTCCAGTTCCGGCGGCCCAGTCGAGGGCCTGCTCTCCTGCGAACAGGCCAACACGGTGCAGGGCTTCGCCTCGCTCAATGGCGGCGTCACTGGCGGCGCCGGCGGCACCTACGTGGTGGCCACGACCGGCGCCGATATAGTGGCTGCCCTGGCCAGCAAGCAGGACAACCCGACCCCGCTCACCATTTACGTCAACGGCACCATCACTCCAGAGAACTCGGGCGGTGCCAATCAGTTCGACGTGAAGGACATGGAGGATGTGTCCATCATCGGCGTGGGCAACGCGGCGCTGTTCGATGGCATCGGCATCAATATCGTGCGCGCCAATAACATCGCGGTGCGCAACGTCACTATGCGCTATGTGCGCATCGGCCAGAAGGATGCCATCAGCATCCAGGGCGGCGGCAGCAACATCTGGATCGATCACAACGAGCTGTACAACGATCTCGAGACGGCCAAGGACTACTACGACGAGCTGGTTAGCGGCAAGGACGGCATCGACAACGTCACCCTCTCCTACAACTACATGCACGATAGCTGGAAGACCTCCCTGTGGGGTTCCAGCGACACCAACGACTTCGACCGTCACATCAGCTTTATCGGCAACCGCTGGGAGAACGTGAACTCGCGCCTGCCGCTGTTCCGCTTCGGCAAGGGCCATGTGGCCAACAACTACTACAAAGATGTGCTTGGCACCGCCATCAACTCGCGAATGGGCGCCGAGATGCGGGTGGAAAACAACTACTTCGAGAATGCCAGCAACCCGCTGATCTCCCAGGACAGCATCGAAATCGGCTTCTGGAACCCCAGCGGCAACTTCCTCCTGAACGTCGAATGGGGCCCCTTCCCCAGCAGCAACTGCACCAGCAGCGAAGACTGCGTGTGGGGCGGCCAGCCAAGCACCACCCAGAACGGTGGGGAATTCACCGCCATCAGCAAGAACCTCGGGGCCATCGACTTGAGCAGCTATGAGCCACCCTACACCCTGCCCTGGGTGGTGGAAGGCGCCCAAGTGAAGGATTACGTATTGACCAACGCCGGCGTGGGCAGGGTGAGCCGTGACTGCCTGGGCGTTCCCGAGGACATCATCGAGGGCTAAACCGGCGGTGGCAGCAGCGAGCCGGTTAGCGGCGATGGCGAACCCGGCGCCGGCCTGACCACCGGCGAGAGTGGCTGACCTCTTTCAATCTTTCAGTCTCACAGCACTTCAGGCGTCTCTTGTGGCGCCTTTTTTTGCGGTTTTTTTAACCGCCCCCCCTTCAACAGGACGAAAAATACGATAATATGAAAGAAAAATACGCCAAAATTCCAAAATAAGCTCAGAGGGGTTTGACCAAAGTCACAAACCACTTGATATGGTCAAGCCAATTTGCTTACACTGCTTATCCAAAGCGGTTTCCAAACCGAGCCTGCGTATTTTCGAAGCTCGATAAAAATAACTAACCGATGACGTAGAGAGGAAAAGCCATGAAATCCTGGCCTAGCACTGCGATACCCTTAGTCCTATTTTCCAGCATGAGCGTCCTGACCGCCTGTAGCGGCGGCGGCTCTGATTCCGGCAATGAGGGGGATGTGGTTTCCACACCGTCCTCCAGCTCTTCCTCAGGGGGCACGTCTTCCTCCTCCGGAAGCAGCTCTTCCGGCGGCTCCTCGGGCAGTGGCATAACCAATACTCCAATGCCCTTCCACGAGGACTTCGGCGATGGCCTGTTCACCGCCTTCGACCAAGCTGACACCATTTATTTCTTCAGCTCTCAGTACAAGAGCCTGATGACGGCGCAGGAAAACGCCGAATACGAAGACTCTTATCCGGCCCTCTGGTATCCCTCCTGCTGCTTCTTCGAGGACGACAATAATCCAGACCCGGCCAATATCACCGTAGACCACGAAGCCCGCCTGGGCATCGTCAGTGACGACGGCAACCCGTCCTTGCTGATCGGCAATGCTCGGATCACTCTCGGCCAGACCCGCTCGGAACTGGCAAACCCGACCGCCAAGAGCGCGGAGAATACCGATCCCAAGAGAGACTCCACTGCCGGCGACGCCACCCCCGAAACCGGCAGTTGGGGCGAGTTCGACCTGAGCCAGCCCTACCGCATCTCGTTCTGTGTCAAGGCGGTGCGCGGCACTGGCGGCACCCTGGAAGTCTACGCCGACAGCAACCAGGCCAGTACGGCCACCGGCACCTCCATCCACAGTACCCCGCGCCTCGTCGCCGCCAGTACAGACAACCTGGTGCCGGGCGAGAGGTTCGAAATCAATGTCCCCGGAGATACCGGCGGAGACCAGATCGGCAGCGCCACTTCCTTCCTGCAATTCCGCGTCCCCAGCTCCGGTGGCGTCCAGATAATCATCGACGACCTGCTGATCGAATCCCAGGGCGACAACGGCCAGGAAAGCCTGCCAGCCTGTAACACCTTTACTGACGCCACGCCGCCGGCCGCTCCGGAAGCCGCCCCGGCCCTCGCTCCCCGCGATGGCTCCCTGTCCGTCAGTTGGGACAGCCTCTCAACAGCCAATACCTACGACCTGGCCTGGAATACCAGCGACAGCACCGATGGCGCCACCCTGATTGAAGGCATTGACGGCACCAGTACAGTGATCGACGGCCTGGAAAACGGTACCCAACACTTCGTATTCATGCGCGGAGTCAACGCCGCCGGCCCGAGCGACTGGAGCCCCTCCGCCGCCGCTACTCCGGAAGCGCCCGCCGGTTGCTCGCCCACCACAACAGTGGATACCACTATTTCCTGGGATGTGTGGGACGGCTGCCTGGCACCCAATGAGGCTGGCGCAGTGGTGGTGAACGGTAGCGAACTCGGAAACTTCACCGTGTCTGACGGAAACGAGGCCTACTACACCACCAACGACGATGGCACCACTTCCCTTGACACCACCAGCGATGCCTCACTCACGCCCAACGCGGACCTCTCCGGGGTAATGGCTGATTCCAGCGCCGGCTACCCACGGCACTTCACCTGGATCGGGCGTATCAATACCCCAACCAACAGTGCCCGTGGCCTCGAGGTGGAGATTTCCTTCGGCGAGGCGGACGGCCGCCGGGTGAAGGCTATCCTTCGCCCAGACAGCGGTGACGGTCGCATCCAACTGGAGAGATTCACCGACGGTTCCACCACGGCCCAAGCCGACGTGGCTATGAACGACAGCTACCATATCTACCACGTCGCCCTCACCCTGAACGGCACGACGGACATCACCGCGCGCGTCTACCGCGATGGCGAGAACATTTCGCATCTGTTCGCGGGCGACGAGGTCTCGGTGGAAATCAGCGGCACCGGCCGCGACGGCGGCAGCAGCTCCCCCCGCCTACGCATCGGCGAGGGCAGCAGCAGTGCCTACAAGGCCGACGTGGACTGGCTGATCTGGACCGACGACGCCACCACCGCTGGCCTGGAACCGGCCGATTTGGTGGGCCAGCTGCCCGAGGGCATAGGCGAACTCGGCCCTTACGCCCCCGCACTGTGATCTTGTAGGAGCCTGCTTGCAGGCGAACAGCGGGGCCTGCGGGCCCCGCACAAAAAACAATAAAGGCGGCAGCGAAATAGCCGCGCCGCCCGGCAAAGGTGAGAAAACAATGAAACACCACAGCAAAAAAATCCTGCCCCTGGCCATAGCCCTGGCCAGCGCCCAAGCGTTTTCCCAAGAGGAAGACGAAAATACCCTGTACGACGCCGCCCTCGAAGAAATTTATGTAGAGGGCGTGCGCAGTGCTGATGCCAACGCCCGCGCCGCGGAGCGCAGCAAGGACAACTTCAGCTCCATCGTCACCCAGGACGATGCCGGCAACTTCTCCGACCAAAACGCGGCAGAATTACTGCAGCGCATGCCAGGCATCACACTGCAGAAGAGCGAGGGCGAGGGCAAGTTCGTCAACCTGCGCGGCCTGGGCCCGGGCATGGTAAGCGTGCGCATGGACGGCAGCACCATGGCCAACGCCGGTGGCGGTACCAATGAAACCCTGGAGGACCGCGCCTTCTCCCTCGACAGTCTGCCCTCCGACGTACTGCAGTCCATCGAGGTGAACAAATCCCTGACGCCGGACATGGACCTGGATGCCATTGGCGGCAGTATCAATGTGAAAACCCTGTCCGCCCTGGATCGCGGCAAAAACACTTTCAAGATCCGCGCACAGAACTACTACCAGGACCAGGCGGAGGAGAACTCCCCCAAGCTCACCCTGCAGGGCACCAACCTCTTCCTCGACGACACCATTGGCGTCGCCTACACCGCCTCTTGGGAGAAGCGCGTGACGCAGGGCTACGAAACCCGCCACCATGCCAACTCTCTCCCCAGCTACGTCACTGTCGACGACACGACCATGCTGATCCCGTGGGAATTCGAAACCCGCCAGGAAAACGCCGAGCGCGAGCGGGTGGCGGCGTTGCTCAACCTGGAATATCAGCCCGACGACGACAGCCGTTACCACTTGAAAGTCAATCACAACAGCTACTCGGACGAAGATATCGCCCTCCGCGAGTACTACCGTTACAACTACAGCGGCTCCAATGATGTGGTCTATCTGGACCCGGCCAACAACGTGTTCGGCGGCGGCAGCGCGGACCTGCAGCAGCAATTCTTCATCCAGGAATCGGAGGTCACCACAAATACTATTGCCCTCGGCGGCGAGAACCGTTTCGGTGACGGCTGGGAAGTGGATTACGAGCTGGTGAGTTCTCGCAGTGAAAATGAGAAGCCAGATGGCCGACGGGTACAGTTCCGCGTTCGCAACCTGGGCGCCATCGGCCGCTACGGCGACGGCTACATCAACGGCCAGATCGTTGACCGGGACTGGCTGGAGGAGGTGAGCGGCAAAAGCGTCCCCTCCACCGGAGGCCAGGATGGCGCCGGCTACCGCTTCGGCGAAGTTTCCCAGCCCTATATGGGCTACGACAACATCTTTCTGGAAGACAGCCTGCGCGAAGACGCGGTGGACCAATTCTCATTTAATCTGCGCAAGGACTGGGCGGATGGCGGCTTGCTCAACTACATCAAGACCGGCGTCAAGGCGCAACAACGGGATCGCAGTAATGACAAGAACCGCGCCAGCGTAGTGCCAGGCGACAAGTACGATGCCGGCTGCGGCGACGATCTGGTGTGCGAAGACTTGGCCCGCTCAACCCTGGGGGACTTCGCCACCTATATCCCCGAGAACGTCAACTTCGACCACGCCTTCATCACCCGGAGCGATGCTGAGCGCCTGATCGCCGCCACCCGCGCCATCGGCGACCAATACGACCAGGCGGGACGGGAGGTGGATTCCACCAAACTGGACTACGACTTGAGCGAAGACACTTCCGCCGCCTACCTGATGGCGGAATTCCAGGTGCTGCCGGAGGCCACCCTGATCGCCGGTGCTCGCTACGAGCGCACCGAGTTCGAATCCACCGGCTATATGGCCATGCGCAACGATCGCAACGAGGAAGGAGACGGCCTGCAGTCCCTCGACATAGCCCTACCCTTGGACAATGTCGGCAACAAGTACGACAGCTTCCTGCCGGCGCTGCACTACCGCCACGAGTTGAGCGAAAACCTGCTAGGCCGCGCCGCCCTCTGGACCAGCTTCAGCCGTCCGGACTTTGGCAAGAGCCGCGGCTTCTTCGAGGTAACGGACCGGGTGGTCTTCTGTAATACCGATCCGGCTTACACCGGTGAAGAGCGCTGCAACGAGGACCCGGCCGATATCGGCTCCGCTCGCGGCGACGTGGACTACCAGGCGCAGTTTTTCGAGATGTCCTCGGACAACTCAGTGCGCATCGGCAACCCCGGCCTGGACCCGATGCGGGCTACCAACCTGGACTTGTCCCTGAGCTACTACGGCGAGGAAACTTTCCTCGAAGGTGCCCTCTTCTACAAGGACATCAAGGACTTTATCGTCGATGCTTCCGGTGTGAACATAGCCATCAGTGATCTGCCCTTCCGCCTGCCGGTGGAGCAGGTGACCATGTTCAATATTCCCGAAGACCTCGTCATCACCAACGCCACCACCTACCTCAACGGTGAAAGCGCAGCCGTATACGGTGCCGAGCTAAGCTACAGCCAGTACTTCGAAGGCCGTTGGGAAGACCACTATATCGGCCGCTGGCTGGACAACATTTTCATCCAATCCAACCTCACTGTGCAGAAGAGCGACGGCAAGGTGGGCGATACCGTGCGCGCAGGCAGCATCCGGTTGCCGGAGCAGGCTGACATGGCAGCCAACCTGACCCTGGGCTGGGAAAACGACGACCTCTCCGTGCGCTTCATCGCCAACTACACCGGCGAAATCTTGAAGCGTATCGGCAGCTGTACCGAGGCGGATATGGCTGCAGACGCCGCGTCCGGCCTGCCGACCGAATGTCAGGCCTGGGCGGATGTATACCAGGATGAGTCGGTGACATTCGATATCAAAGCCACCTACCGCGTGATGGATGGCATGCGGGTTTACCTGGATGCCATCAACCTCACCGACAGCGTTGACCAGTACTACTTCACCGGCAACCAGTACTCCGGCGGCCGCATGCTGTTCGACGTGGAGCAATACGGCCCCGGCTACCAGTTGGGCCTGACAATGGACTTCTAGCATCTATGCCCCATGCCCCGCCTTCGCGGGGCTTTTTTGCGTTATGGAGCAAAGTAAAGGGGGCGAATAAGGGATAGGGTGGATACAAATCGGCAGGATAGCCGATTTGGACGCCGAAGGCGTCTGCGAAGCAGGTGAGCGCCAAGGATGGCGCGAATCAACCGAAAGGCGTCCACTGAAAGGGATCGGGTCATGGAGATGGTGGATGCCCTTCGCTTATCCACGCTACAAAAATATTTTGAATTTGCATCATCAGAGGAATCGTCAATGAAGTTGTTTCCCACACCACTGGCCCTGGCCGCATCCCTGCTACTCGCCGCCTGCGGCGGTGGCGGCGGCTCCTCCGACACCATCCCGCCGGCCAATGGCTCCAGTTCATCCTCGTCGAGTTCATCCTCCTCGAGTTCATCCTCGTCGAGTTCATCCTCCTCTTCGGGAGGCTCGTCGTCCAGCAGCAGTTCAAGCTCGTCCGGCGGCAACACCGGCTCCGCCAATATCAGTGAGGAATGCCGCACGCTGGCCACCAACCCCAACGTCAACTGGCGGGATTCCGCGGAGCTGGATACGGACCAGGAAATCGTAGAGTGCCTGTCCCAAACCCTGGGCCGCGCCGTGGGCTACGGTGAAAACGCCCTGGGCGGCTACGACCCGAATGGCAGCAGCAAACTGGTAGTTATCAAGAAAAACCAGGCTACGTCCGTCGAACAGCAGATCTACGATGCGGTCAGCAGCAGCGCTCACAACTGGATAGTGTTCGACAAGCTTGACTTCGCCGAGGAAACGGAAGTCTCCATGCATCGGGTTTACTGCAACCGCTCTTCTGTGCAATCGGCGATCGAAGGCACAGAAGCCCAGTGTATCGACTACCACCAGTGGTGCGCCGACAAAGGCGTGGCTGAAGCCAACTGCGTGGCGGAGTTCTTCAACAACCGCCTCAATGTCAGCGGCCTGCCCATTGGCAATGCGGATGTGGGCTCCAACACCACTCTGGACGGCCGGCAAAGCAACGCCTATTTCCGTTTCAACGGTTTTGAGGTGGACGGCGCCCAGAGCGTGATTCTCACAAGCCTTGACTTCCGCGGTGCCGGCCACGTCGAGGATCATGCACTGGACCCGGACATGATCCGCAATGACGGGGCGCAGGATGTCTGGATTCACAGAAACAGCTTCGACCTCACTGGCGACTCCGCCTTCGACGTGAAAAACGCTGCGCACAATATCACCATGTCCTTCAACCGGCTGATGGACGTGAAGCGGGCCAGTTTGCACGGCTCGAGTGATACAGAGACGGGCATAGAAAATATCCGCACCACCATGCACCACAATGCCTTCGTCACCCGCGACGCCAAGTTCGAAGAATTCTCCGGCACCGCACGCCGGGTGCCGCTGATCCGCGGCGGCCGCACCCATGCGTTCAACAACCTTTTTATGAACTACCGCAAGGACGTGTTCAGCGCGCGGGTCGGCGCCCAGGTACTTTGGGAAAACAACGCCCTAATAGTGAACGAGGTACACGGCGTGTCCCCCGGCATCCTGCGTAACGATCTGGCGCGCGACAATTACTCTGACGACGATACAAGCAACCAGAGCAACTTCCGCGCCGAGGGCACCTTTGTGTGGCTCTCCGATAGCGCCTGCAACCTGAATGAGGCCAGCTCTATCGAAATCACCAATGCCTGGGGTACCGTAGAAGCTACCGGCTATTCAGTCGATTCAGTGAAAACCGAAGCCGGCCAGGACTTAGTGGACTACGTCAGCGCCACTGCGGGCAAATACGGCGAAACGCCCTTCAACTCGCCGCTGTCCAACGACATGAACTACGTTCTGGGCCTTGGCAAGGTTTCCTGCCAGTAGATGAGGCTACACTCCAATCCGCTCCCCTCTCCCGCTTGTGGGGGAGGGGGCTGCCCTGGACACCGATCGCGGCCAACGGCCGCTCCTACAAAATACACATGAACAAGGCGACAAAATGAAAAAAATACTTTGCGCTTTCTCCCTACTTCTCCCCCTGCTCGCCCAGGCCGAAACCGTCTTTATGGCCGGCGATTCCACCATGGCGTTCAAACCGGTCAAGGACCTCCCGGAAAACGGTTGGGGTATGCCCTTCTCGCTGTTTTTCAATGAAAGTATCAAAGTGGAAAACCGCGCGATGAACGGCCGCAGCACCCGCACTTTTATTGAGGAGGGGCGCTGGGAGAGCATCGAAAAATCCCTTCAGCCCGGCGATTTCGTAATTATCCAGTTCGGCCACAATGACGAGTCGGAACACAAGAAGGATCGTTACACTCCTCCGGAACAATACAAGGCCAACCTGGCTCGTTTTATCCGCGAAACCCGCGCCAAGGGCGCCACACCACTGTTGATGAGCCCAATCACCCGGCGCTATTTCAACGAAGACGGCACCATCAAACACACCCATCCCTACGCTCCCTTGAGCCGGGAAGTGGCCAAGGAAGAGAAGGTGGATTTTATCGATATGGAAGCCATTACCCGCGAACACTTCCAGCAACAGGGCGACGAGAACTCCGCCCTGCGCTTCCTGCATATACCGCCGGACACCCATCCAAACTACCCTAACGGCGTACGCGACGACACCCACCTGAATCAATTGGGCGCGCGGGAAGTTGCACAGCTGGCACTAAGGGAAATGAAAAAAATGGGCCACCCACTGGCAAAGAAATTACGCGAACCGGAAGCCAAACACCTGACGTTCAGCTATTGACCGGGACTCTGGTCTCGGAATGATTGTGCGCTGTAGGGGCTTGCTTGCAAGCGAATAACTACGGAGCTCTGGCCTGTTCGCCTGGCAGATTTTTTGCTCCTGCAAAATCTGCATTTCCGCCGTCCGTGGCGGTCACAACAGGCTCCTACAAAGTGCCCCCGGGACCGCGGAGCTCCAGCTCCGCAAGCGGGCCGCGGGCCCGCCCCACGGACTCAGATAAAACTCGGCAGGCAACACCATGCGATATCTGATTTTTTTCATTACGGTATTCTTCTTCTGCAACGGTAGCATCGCCCAACCCAACTACCACGCGGTAGTGGACCCACTCTCCTCAAGCACAAAGAACACCTACCGCACCATCCGCGCCGCTCTCGAAGCCGCACCCACCGCGGCAGAAAAGCCCCACATAATCTATATCCGCAACGGCCACTACCACGAAAAACTCACCGTGGACAAACCCAACATCACCCTGCTGGGTGAGAACCGGGACAACACGGTAATCAGCCACGACACCTACGCCGGCCAGAAAATGCCCGGCTCCGAGGAAACCTGGGGCACCTTCCGCTCCGCCACCCTCTCCGTGTATGCGCCCGGTTTCCGCGCGGAAGACCTCACCATAGAAAATAGCTTCGACTTCCTGGCCAACGACGCCCTGGCCCCGGATGCCACGGAAAAAGTACGCGGCACCCAGGCGGTGGCCCTGACCCTGGCACAAAACAGCGACCGTGCCGCCTTCCGCAACGTGCGCCTCTCCGGCTACCAGGACACCCTCTACGCCAACAGCGGCCGCAGTTATTTTCTCGACAGCGAAATTCTTGGCAATGTGGATTTTATTTTCGGCGCCGGCACTGTGCTGTTTGAAAACAGCGATATCATCAACCGCCCGCGCGCCAGGCAGATGACCACGACTGGCTATGTCACCGCACCCAGCACCAATATCGGCAACCCCTATGGATTAGTATTCCTCAACTGCCGCCTGCTGAAGGAAGCCGACGTACCGGCTGACTCTGTGCCCCTGGGCCGCCCCTGGCACCCCACCACCACCTTCGCCGACGGCCGCTATGCGGACCCGGATGCAATAGGTGCAAGCGTATTTATCAACACCTATATGGACGACCATATCGCCCGCGACGGCTGGGCATCGATGGGCGGCACCAGCCGTGACGGCGGCAAGCGCACCGTGTTCGAGCCGGAAGGCGCGCGCTTTTACGAATACCAAAGCCGCGGCCCGGGCGCCGCCGTCAATGCCAAACGGCGACAGCTCAGCGATGAGCAAGCGGTAGAATACACCCGGGAAAAAATCCTCGGCGACTGGTTGCGGCCCTTCAAAGCAACCCCGGCTGAATAACAATGACCGCCTGCCATGAAACGATTACTTCAATTCATCGCCCTGGCCTGCAACCTGTTGGTTGCCGTGGCCCAAGTCGACGCCGCTACCCCGAACAAGGCCGCAGGCCCGGAGGATAAAAGCCTCACGCTTTGGTACGAAAAACCCGCGGAAAACTGGTCCCAGGCCCTGCCGGTTGGCAACGGCCGCCTGGGAGCGATGATCTACGGCGGTGTGGTTCGTGAGGAGCTGCAGCTCAACGAGGACACTGTGTGGGCCGGAGGGCCCAACAACAATGTCAATGAGGACTCAGCCCCTTATGTCGGCAAGGTAATCGAGGCCCTTTTCCAAGGCGAATATCGGAAAGCGCAGCGACTGACAAACCAGCACCTGCACTCAAAAACCAACAACGGCATGCCCTACCAGACGGTGGGCAGCCTGCTGATGGACTTTCCCGGCCACGGGGAATACCGGAATTACCGCCGGGAGCTGGATATTGCCAACGCCCTGGCAAAGACGTCATACCGCCTGGGCGATGTCACCTTCACCCGGGAGATTTTTTCCTCGTTTACCGACCAGGTGATCGCCGTGCGAATAAGCGCGGACAAACCGGCACAGATCGACCTGGACCTGCACTTCGCCAGCCCCCAACAGCACAAGACCACCGCAGCCGACGGGCGTCTGCTTATCCGGGGCCGCGCCGGAGACCGCGAGGGCCAGCGGGGGGAAATCCGCTTTGCCACCATCGTTCATCCCCAAATCAACGGCGGAAGGGTGGAAACAAAAGATGACTCCCTGAGGATACGCGCCGCCGACTCGGTGACGCTTTTCATCGCCACCGAGACCAATTTCAACAACTACCGGGATGTCAGCGGCAACGCGGTGGCCCGCGTGGAGGAGCAGCTGCGGCGGGCCCGAGGAAAAACCTTCGAGCAACTAAAACGCAGCCATACGGATTTCTATCGGAAACAGTTCCACCGGGTCCATTTGGATCTGGGAACTACGGAGGCAGCGGCCCTGCCTACAGACAAGCGCGTTGAGAACTTCGCCAAAACCCAAGACCCGGAGCTGGCCGCGCTCTATTTCCAGTTCGGGCGCTACCTGCTGATCTCCAGCTCCCAGCCCGGCACCCAGCCGGCCAACCTGCAGGGAATCTGGAACCGCCACCTCAATCCACCCTGGGACAGCAAGTACACGGTAAACATCAACACCGAGATGAACTACTGGCCCGCCGAGAGCACCAACCTGTCGGAACTGCACCAGCCGCTCTTCTCTATGCTTGAGGACCTTTCCGTAACCGGCCGGGAAAGCGCCAGTAAAATTTACGGCGGCCGCGGCTGGATGATGCACCACAACACCGACCTCTGGCGCATCACCGGCCAGGTGGACCCCGGCTTTTACGGCCAGTGGCAGGGCGGCGGCGCCTGGCTGAGCCAGCATATCTGGCAACACTACCTGTACACCGGCGACAGGGAATTCCTGCAAAAGTATTATCCGGTACTGCGCGATGCCGCCCTGTTCTTCGCCGATACCTTGCGCAAGGAACCGGAGTCGGGCTGGCTGGTAGTCGCGCCCTCGAATTCTCCCGAGAACAAGTATCTCGGCGGCGAACCTCGCGTATCGGTTTCCGCCGGGACCACAATGGACAACCAACTGGTATTTGATCTTTTTTCCGCGGTAATCGATGCCTCGGCGGTTCTGGATGTCGACCACAGCTTCGCCAAGGAACTGACCGACAAACGCGCGCAGCTGCCGCCGATGCATATCGGCCGTTTCAGTCAGTTGCAGGAATGGCTTTGGGACTGGGACAACCCCGAGGACCACCACCGGCATGTTTCCCACTTGTACGGCGCCCATCCCGGCAACTTGATTTCCCCCTACCGCACCCCCGAGCTTTTTTCAGCGGCGAAAACCTCGCTGGAACACCGCGGAGATGTTTCCACGGGCTGGTCCATGGGCTGGAAAGTAAACCTTTGGGCCCGGTTCCTGGATGGCAACCGCGCCTATAAACTGCTGCAGGACCAGCTGACCCTGGTGGACGAGCGGGGAGACAAGGTCAGTGAGCGGGGCGGAACCTATGCCAACCTGTTCGACGCCCATCCCCCCTTCCAGATAGACGGCAATTTCGGGGTCACCGCCGGTATTGCGGAAATGCTGGTGCAGAGCCACGACGGCGCCATCCACCTGCTGCCCGCCCTGCCCAATGCCTGGCCGGACGGCAGCGTCAAGGGGTTGGTGACCCGCGGTGGTTTCGTGGTGAATATGAGCTGGAAAGACGGGGCCGTTGAAAGCCTGGAGATCACCTCCCGCCTGGGCGGCAACTGCCGCCTGCGCCTGCACAGCCCCCTGCGGCCCACGCAAAACCTGGAACTCAGCAAGCCGGGCCCGGAAAGCAACAACCCCAATCCGTTTTTCTCGGTACCGGCCACCGCGGCCCCGGTAATCTCACCCCTGGCCCGCCTGCAGAAGGTGATTTTGCCGGATACCAAGCTGATCGAGTTTTCCACTAGCGCAGGCGAAAGCTATCGCTTTCGCGCGCCGGAGGGGCAACCTGCTGGACGGGAATAGGGGAATCTTTAGGGCCAGTGTCTCAGAATCAGCTTGATTTTTATTCAGTCTGGCGGGCACGACCCATGGATATCAGCTGGTTTATGCGCATGCTGAACGAGTCTATCGCCCGCGAGGCCACCGGGAAGACGGCTGGACCGGCCGCTTGTCGAGTAGGCCGAGAGAGTTTCACCCTCCGCCCCTCCTAGAACAGAATATTCAAGTTCCTTCAACTTCCAGCATCGGCTGCCCGCGCTTACAAAGCTGAATCGCCAATCCCCAAGGATCACGCATCATCACCAGATGCGAGCCGTCATTCAGTCGCACTTCGTCCACAAAACTGGCCCCGGCCTTTTCCAATTTCTCCCGACTGGTTTCCGGTTCTTTACAGACAAACGCCAAGTGCAACAACAGCGGGTTCATCTCTCCATAGGGCGGGACTTCATCCGCTGGGTTGTTATAGATTTCGATCATTACCGCACCGCTGGAGTCGGCGAGGAAATGGGTGAAGGGCGCCTTATCAAGGCTGCGTGCCACACGCATATCGAAATGTTCCGTGTACCAGGCGGCCACCGCCACGGGGTCCGCCACGTTGAAAGCAAAATGTTCGATCTTCATTCTTTTTACTCCTCACTCCAATTCAGCGGCCGGCTGTGCCAGCCATGTCTCGATATCATCGGGAACTGACGGTGCTCGTTGGCTGGGCGCGCGCCTGCACAGGCCAGCAGATACTCTGATCCCCTCCGGTGCCCAGCCGCTACGCGCCGCTTGCCCCGCATCGCCGGGGCGTACGCGGATATGCTGGACGCGCACGTCGTGGGTTCGGATCGAGAGGCCGCTGCAGATCTGGGTAATGCCGAGAGAGGGCGCCGTCTGTCCGGCAATGGAACGACGAAAAATCCCATGGTTTTTTCACGTGTTCTGTAGGAGCGGCCGTTGGCCGCGATCGACAGTGGTAATTTCCCAGGGCCCATCGCGGCCAACGGCCGCTCCTACAAGGACAGTGCGAAGATTAGTTTACGTGCAGATAGTCGAAGTCTGCGTGGCCGTTGTCGCCTTGGGCAAAGAGGCCGAAGCGGGCGCCCACCCAGCGTCCGGGTTGGGCGATAAATCCCTCGTTCAGCGGTGTCCAGTTCCCATCCGGCTGGCGGTAGGAAAACACGGTACGGCCTTCGGGAAAGACGCTGATGCTGATTTCCGCCTGGGGCTTCTCCAGCTCTGCGAGCAGAACCTCATGGGTCTTGCAACCGCCGCGGGCGCCGATACACACGTTGTAAATCAGCTGGCTTTTGCCGTCTTCGTTGCGCAGCCCGAGCCAGGCGTAGTCGGTGCCGTAGACCAACAGGCCGGCCTGGGCCTTGTCTCCCTCGAGCCGCAGCTTGGTCTCCACGCGGAACTCTTCCGCCGGGAACTTCTGCAATAACAGCGACGGCACATGCCAGAGGTTTTCTGCCTCACCGGTGCCGGGCTGGGCAAAGAGGCGCAGGTGGCCGGGGTTATCGCTAAGCGAATACCAGTCGGCGCGCCAGTTGGCGTTCCACTGCCACTGGGGCTGCAGTTCTTTCGTATCGAATTCGTCGCTGGTAGCCAGGGAAAAGTCCGACGATGCCGCGGATACTTTGGGACGCGCGTAGCTCAGTACCGGCTCGCCGCGACCATCACCGTCGGGGTCTGCGCCGATCACCGGCCAGCCATCTCTCCATTGCATGGGTTGCAGGTGCACTATACGGCCGTAGGCGTCCTTGTCCTGGAAATGCAGGAACCAGTCCTCACCACCGGAGGTGCTTACCCAGGCGCCCTGGTGCGGGCCGTTGATGGGGGTATTGCCCTGAGCCAACACCACCTTCGCCTCGTAAGGTCCTTCGATTTTTTTTGCGCGGAATACCGACTGCCAGCCCTGTGTGACACCGCCCGCGGGCGCAAACACATAGTAGTAGCCGTCGCGCTTGTAAAACTTGGGGCCTTCCAGAGTGCGATAGCCGGGAATCTTATTGCCGTCGATCACCACTTTGCCCTTGTCGAGAACCTTGCGCGCATCGGCGCTCATGCGGTGCAGGGTGAGTACATTATTGATGCCGGAACGGCTCTTGGCCCAGGCGTGCAGCAGGTAGGCCTTGCCATCGTCATCCCACAGGGGGGTGGGGTCAATCAGCCCTTTTCCTTCTTTCAGAAGGTGTGGCTCGCTCCAGGGGCCGCGCATATCCTCGGCGGTGATCACGAAAATACCCTGATCCGGGTCGCCGTAGAAAACCCAGAATTTGTCGTCGTGATAGCGCAGGCTGGGCGCCCAGACGCCGTTGCCGTGCTGGGGAATAGAAAAACGCTCGTCCGGCACCTGCTGCTCCAGCACGTGGCCGAGCAGGCGCCAGTGCACCAGGTCCCTGGAGTGCAGTATCGGCAGGGCGGGCGCATGGTTGAAGCTGGACGAAATCATATAGAAATCGTCGCCCACCCGAACCGCATCCGGGTCCGAATAGTCGGCGTGAATTATGGGATTTCGATATTCGGCGGCATTAGCGGTTTGCGCCAGTAAACACAGCGCAGCGCATGCTATTAGGAGCTGTTTCACAGCATGAGCCTCCATTTACATAAAAAGGCATCATTCTCTTGGAATATGATGCCCAATCGGGAAAATAACGACGCATTACAACGCCACCGCAAAGAGTAACAACTGTTTTGCGGTGGCCACCGATCAGTAGCGGTAAGTAGCACCCAGGTAGTACTGGGCACCGGTAAAGTGCTCATCGTAAAGGCGCTTTTCATCTTCACCCAGGTATCTGTACTTGGGCTCATCACCGATATTGATGGCCTCGAAACTCAGCTTCCAGTTGTCGTTAACGTTGTAGCTGGCGGACAGGTCGATATGGTTACTGGCGCCGACTTTCTCTTCACGGCTAAGGTTCCTGAAGTATTCACCCCGGTAGGCATTGGAAATGCGCGCCTGGAAGTCCTCATTCTCCCAGTAGAGGGTGAAGTTGTAAGACTCTTCGGACAGGCCGGTAAAGGGGTTGCCGCTGTCGGTCTCGCCCTCGACCCGTGTGTAGTTGCTCTGCACACCGAAATCCCTTACCCATTCGGGGCCGGGCAGGAAGGTCAGCGGCTGCTGGTATTGCAGCTCCCAGCCTTTAACCTCCGCACCACCGCCGTTAACCCTGCGCGACACTTCAAACACCGCGTCTTTGAGCTGGTCGACCTGAGCACCCAGCATGCTGTCCGGCAGGCCGGTTTCGCTCCAGGGCATGTCCACTCTATCCGAGGTGGGGAAAGAGTCGATATCCTTCTGGAATAGCGCCAAGCTCACCAATGCATTTTCGGCAAAGTACCATTCGGCGGAGAGGTCGTAAGCCTTGGCGCGGAAGGGTTCGATATAGGGATTGCCGTAGCTCACTCTGGGCTCGCCAAAGATGGAAACCGAGCCGCCCGGGTTGAGGTCGGTAAGGTTGGGCCGGCTCATCACCTTGGCCGCGCCTGCGCGCAGTATCACATCGTCGCTCAGGTTGTAGGCGAGATTCAGGGCCGGCAAAGTGTCGTCGTACTCGTGCTTGACAGTTGCATACACCTCTTGGTCCACATCATCTTCGTCGGTGAAGACGGTCAGACCGGTGGCGGCCAGCTCGGTGGTGACCTGGCGCACACCCAGGTTGCCGCGCAACCGGTGACCGAATACTTCGGTGTCCATATCGATCTGCGCGAAGTAACCCAGGCTGTCCTCGTCCACCTTGCGGTTGTCACCGGCGCGCGGCGCGTAATCCCAGCATCCGGAGGCCATCAGTTCGGAAGAACGGGCAAAATCGGCCATGAAATAGGTCTGGCCACCGGAATTTACCGTGCTACCGTCCCCGCCACTCAGTGCTGCACTTATACCACAAGCGTTACCGTCCCTCGTCCCGTCCTCAATATCAGCTTCGGAAAACAGCTTGTCGGCACGCTGGCCACGAATTTCGTATCCGTAGAACTTGCTGCTGGCGCCAGCCTTCAGGGTGAAGGCGTCACTCAGGTCGAACTCCAGGTCGAAGCTTGCGTGTTCTGTCTCTGAACTGGCGTCATAGAGGCGGTCGCGATATTCGGACAGCTCCCAGTTGGCCGGGTTGGAGAGATCAAAGCCATACGCCATGTCAAGGGAAGTGGAGCCATTGTAGTTCCAGCTGACCCAGTCGTCGGCGTCCGCGTAAGCGACGTTCTGCCGCGAGTATTCGTCCTCCTCGCCATCGTTGACCGTATCGCCATCGCTAAAGTGCTCATAAACCACAGTCACTTCGCGGTTGTCCATCACCGATTTCGTGGCCCCAACCAATGCCTTGACGCGCAGGCGGTCGCTGAAATCATGTTCGAGCCCCAGTGAATACTGCTTGTACTCGGAATCCCAGTCAGCGCGGAAATTCTCCGAGCGTACGTCAGCGCCGGCCACGATGGCACTAGTCATGGTGCCGTTGTCGTCGATGGTGTAGTCCAGGATATCCATCTCACTGGTGCCGCTATTCGGCTTAGTATCCAGGCGCGCCAGCGAGATAGCGCCCAAGTAGGGCTCGTTGCGGGTCACGTCCACTTTCGCGTAGAGGACATCCGCGGTCAGCTGGGTGCTCTCGGCGGGCCGCCATTGGAAGGACGAGGTCAGGCCCAGACGGTCCTGTTCATTGGTCTTGTCGGCGATACGGGGTATGCGCGGATGCCAGGATTGCATAACCGCGGCCCGCTCGTCGTCGCTGTCGCAGGCGCTGCAGTTAACCAGGCCGGTTCCCTTGCTGCCCTCCCAGGTTTCCCAGCGCACGGTTTCGGCGCCCTCGGTGCTGGAATTCTTTTGTGAGTAGGCACCGGAGAGCAGGAAACCGAGGGTTTTGTCCTCATTGCTGAGACTGAACAGGCCCGACATACGCGGGGTCATTTCGCCGGACTGGTCGTTGTAGCTCTCTTGCAGATTGGTCACCAGGGTGAAGGGATCGTAGTCGAGCGGACGAGCGGTCTGCAGGGACACGGTGGCGCCCAACGAGCCCTCTTCCAGCTCCGCCGAAGTGGTCTTGTAGACATCCAGGCGGTTGAATAGCTCGGAGGCGAAGACGTTAAAATCGAAGCTGCGATCGGTACGCGGACCTCCGGAGCCTGCGGCCAGAGACTGGGCCTGCATACCGTTGACCTGCACGCGAGTGTAGGTGGAGCCCAGACCGCGCACGGTGATGGTGCGGCCCTCACCGTCGTCCCGGTCGATGGCCACCCCGGGTATGCGCTGCAGGGACTCCGCCAAGTTCTGGTCGGGGAAATCGGCAATATCCTCCGCCAGAATTGAATCCATCATGTGGTGGAATCGCGCTTGGTATCCAGAGCTTTGGCAAGGCTTCCGGCGTAACTGCCAGTGACCGTGATCTCCTCGATCGCCGCGGAACTCTCCTGGGCGATCGCAGAGGCAACGTTCAGTGTCATACCGGCAACAGCGATGCCAAGATACAACGGTTTTTTCACAAATGTGCGGTACATTATTATTCTCCTGTTTTTTTTCTCATCGCTTTACCCAAGCGCGTTGAGGAGCTGCAGGGAGGCACTTTCGTCTCCCTGCAAGCAGATCCACAGTGCACTATGGGTTAGAAGTTGACTCTCATGCCCAGCAGAATTTCCCGTCCAGTACTGTTGTACTCCCTCACCAGATCCATGTCACCGGTAGGGCCAGTGGTATACAGGCGCTCGGTTTCGTTGGTGAGGTTGATGGCTTCCAAGGTCACCTTCAGATAGTCGGTCACGTTGTAGAAGGCCGACATATCCACACGGGTGGGACCGCTAGTCATCTCAGCCGCGTTGCCGTTGGATCCAGGTGCACGGGTGGTGTAATCATCCCTGTCGTTAACCATCAGGCGGGCTCCGAACTGGTCCGTCTCATAGTAGACGCCCATGTTATAGCTGTTCTTCGACAGGCCCGGCAGTTCGCCCTCGACACCATCGCCGAAGTCGGCGCTGGATCGCACGTGGGTGTAGTTGGCAAGCAGGCCGAAATTGCTGGCCCAGCCCGGCAGGAAGCGCAGCGGTTGCTGGTAGCCAATCTCGTAACCTTCCACGGTAGCGCCTTCACCATTGACGGGCGTCCGGAGATCCCAGCCCTGTTCATCCGGCTGAATGACATTGGGCTCGAACAGCGGACTGTTGGGATCATATTCAGGCCGCGCTGCAACCGCAGCGCGGATATCGTCAGGCAGGAACTGATTTTCCAGTTCCTGAGTGGTAATAAAGCTCTCTATCTCCTTGTGGAACAGGGTCAGCGCCAGTACCGACTCGTCGTCGAAATACCACTCCAGACCCAGGTCCGCAGAATTGGCTCGCACCGGCTCAAGATCCGGATTGCCGAGAGAGACACTCTGGTTGATGGGCGTCACACTGACCGTGCCCGCGAGACTGCCGAGCCCCGGCCGGCTGATGTTGCGGCCCACGCCCAGGCGCAGCAGCAGATCTTCGCGGAACTCCCACACCAGGTTGGTGGAAGGCAGCACTTCTGTATAGCTACCCTCCCTGCGGGTGGGCACGAAGCCACCCTCGCCGTCGCTGGCCACACCCTGTGAGGTTACTTCGGAGTCCACTATGCGCAAGCCGGCATTCACGGTGAGGGGCAGACCCAGCAGCTGGGTTTCCACATTGGTCTCCACATAGCCACCCAGGGTCTCTTCTTTGATGTCGTAGGTGCTGGAGTCGTCTTCGTTCAGCTCCCATTGACCTACACCCCAGGCGGCAGCGGCCGCATCGTAATCCGCCACCAGCCAGTTGGTGGGGAAACCAGAGGGCGCGTCTATGCCGTCGGAATAGTCATCCACGACATTGCCCAACTGGTCTGCCAAGCCCGCGGCTACCACTTCTCCGTTTAGAGAGTTAATGTTAATGGCATCCCACCGCTGGGATTCCACCTTACGGCTGTTCCAGATCAAACCTGTCTTGACACTGGAACTGTCGCCTTCGATGGTGAAATCGGCGCGAAAGGTATCATTGGTGCGCTCGACGATATCCCGACGTAAAGTTGGGCCAGACCACTCATAGTTTGAGGGGTCGAGGATATCGAAGCCATAGGACATCTCGGCAATATCGCCGTCTTCCAAGAAGGAGTAGGAGAAGCTGTGTCCCTCGGCGGCAGTCTGGTTGAAGCGCAGCTGGTCCTCACTGTGCTCGGACACTGCGTTGCCGTACATCACATCCAGAGTGATATTGTCCGCAAGATCGAACTTGCCTGAGAGCACTACCTGCTGGAAATCTGTCTCACTGAACTGGCCGCGGCTCTCAGAGCGGGGTGCCACGTTTTCAAATTCGCCGGCGACGATCATACGCCCGGATTCATCGAGAGTGACTTCGGTGGGAATCACAGTGTCATAGACATTCCGGAACTGGGCGAAGTAGTTGTATGAGGTCACATCCGCCTTCAGATTCGAGCTGAGTACATCCAGGGAGAACTCCATGGTGTCCGTGGGGCGGTACTGCAGCGAGCCGGTAAGGCCCAGGCGCTCCTGGTCGCGGTTGAAGGAGTCCATACGTGGGAGGCGCGGCGTCCACATATAGTCAAGCGGGTTCGCGTCGGGGTCCACCTCTCCGGAATGGTTCGCTCCGGGGTTAGGAGTGCCGTTGACCACGGTTGGGGAAGTTCCGCTGGCCCAACTCCTGCCCCCATTGGCATGGGGACTGGTCCAACGTACAGTACCGAAGCCCTCCTGGCGCACGGTGCGCTCAGAGTAGGCAGCGCTCACAAGTACGCCCAGCTTATCGTCCATAAAGGTATTGCTGTAGAGGCCGGTGAAACGCGGATCCTGCTCACCGGCAAAGCTGTCCACCATCAACTGGCCACCGAAAGCTATATGCTGGCCGGGAGTATCCAAAGGTTTGGCAGTGGACAGCTCCACTGTGGACGCCAGTCCGCCCTCCTCCACCGAGGCGACGGGTGACTTATGGATAGTGATTCTGTTGAATAGCTCCGAAGCGAAAACGTTGAAATCGAAATCGCGGCCGCGGTTGACACCACCGGAGGAATCCAGGCCGCCGGTACTGGCGGGAACTTCCATACCGTTCAGAGTAGTGCGCGAAAAACCCGGACCAAGGCCGCGCACGGTGATATTGCGACCCTCACCACCCTCGCGGGTGATGGCAACACCGGGCACCCGCTGCAACGACTCGGCCAGGTTGAGATCCGGCATCTTGCCGATGTCTTCGGCGACGATGCTATCGCTGCTGTTGGCATTCATACGCTTGGCGTCCAAACCCTTTTGCAAGGAGGCGCGAAACCCCGTTACGGTGATTTCTTCCAGCGTCTGTCCTTGTTCATTAGCACTTTGCTCCTGAGCAAACACCGGCGAAGCTACTGCCATAGCCAACACGAGCGGCTTGATTTTATATTTGTTCATCGCGTTATCTCCTTTTTCTCTGTTTCATGCCAGCTAAGTACGCCATCAATTCGCTGACTGCCTAGTTTTACTGCATCAAATTTCAGATTTACTGCGTTTTCTATAACCATTGGGGTTTCCACTTGGTCGACAATGACATCCTTGAACAACACATCCTGAAGCGGCGCAGACGATGGTGCGTGAACCTCCAGAAAGGTACCCACCTCCTCTACATCAATATTCTCGAAAACGATATCCCGATAGGTAGAAGGGAAAAATCCACCCAGTTCTCCCGGGTAATTCAACTGAAACCAGAACAGGTTCTTGAACGATTCCACTTTCAGATTGCGGAAGCGGACAGTTTCCACCAAACCACCGCGATCGAGGTTTGACTTGAAACGAAAGGCGGACTCTCCCTGGCGCAGTATGTTATCGGAGAAAAATACCTGCTTGATACCACCGGACATTTCACTGCCAAGGGCTATACCATCTTCTCCGCCCATATCATTGTGGCGCACAACAATTCTCTCGCTGGGGATGCCGATTTTGCGGCCGTCCAGGTCGCGGCCGGATTTAATCACCACCGAATCATCACCGGTCCGGAACCAGCTGTTCTCGACCAGCACATTTTTGCTCGACTCTATATCGATTCCGTCATTGTTCGAAAAGTGACTGTCGACACGAATACCCTTAACTGTGGCATCTTCTGTATAGACAAGGTGGTTTACCCAGAAAGGCGAGTTCAGAGCTGTGTAATCCTCCAGCAAGACCCGCCGGGCACGGAAGAACTGCACCAGCGGTGGACGAAGATAGGTTCCCTCAGCAAAGATGCGTTCCTCAACGGGGACTCCTTCGGCTCCCATCCTGCGCAACCTGTGCATATCCTTGGATTGCAACGGATGCCAATCCTTGAATTCGCTGTTCCGGTTGCCGTCGATAGTGCCCTTGCCGGTTATTGCCACATCTTCCACATTGCTGGCATAAACCAACGGCGAGTAGCTAAACAATTCGGTGCCTTCCCATCGGGTCTTTACAACCGGCAGGTAGTGTTCCGGCTCGCGGGAAAATAACAGAGTGGCGTCTTCCTCCAGGCGGAGTTCTATACGACTTTGCAAGACAACGGGGCCATTGCTCAACCACCTGCCTTTAGGGATCACCACCTTTCCGCCGCCATTTTCAGAAGCGACCTTTATGGCTTCCAGTATCGCCCGCCTAGCGTCAGCTCCCGGCTTGGCACCAAAGTCGGTAATTCTGTATGTTTTATCCGGAATGTTCGGCAGTTGAATATCCGCAACGATATGCTCGGCAAGCTCCCATTCGTCCGCACCCGCCGATGGAGATAGGAGTGCGAACAAAGCGAGAGCGAGCACATGTTGAAAAGTGCTCTTATTCTTGCTCTTCCGCATATAACGCACTTCCGTATGCAAGCTTCCAATAGGCCTATTCGATCAATCCCAACGCCCGCGGCAGGTACTCACTGATCGCTGGCACATAGGTCACCAGTATCAGCACAAGGAACATCACCGCATACATTGGCAGCAGCGGTCGGATAAGCTGGGTGATCGAGGTTTTGGAAATGCTTGCGCCCACAAACAGCACGCTGCCCACCGGAGGTGTGCACAGCCCGATACAGAGGTTGAGGATCATGACGATGCCGAACTGCAACGGGGACATGCCCAGCTCCACGGCCACCGGCAGGAATATGGGGGTAAAGATCAGAACTGCCGGGGTCATGTCCATAAAGGCCCCCACCACCAACAGGACCAGGTTGATGGTAAGCAGGATCAGCAGCGGATTTTCGCTGATGGTGATCAGAGCCTCACTGATGGTCTGGGGAATATTCTCGTAGGAGAGTATCCAGGACATGGCCGAGGAGGCGGCGATCAGGAACATCACTATCGCTGTGGTTTCCACTGCCTTTACCAACAGTTCCGGCAATTGCGAGACTTTGACTTCCCGGTATACCAGCACCGAGAGCAATAGCGAGTAGAGCACCGCGATGGCACTGGCCTCGGTAGCGGTGAAGATACCGCTGATAATGCCGCCGATAACCACCACCACCAGGAACAGGCTGGGTATCGCGTCCAGGGTTTTGCGCAGCGCCTCCCGCCAGGGGGTGACTTCCCCCACCGGATAGCCCTTGGCTTTGGCCCAGATTCCACAGACCAACATCAGCCCCACGGCCACCAGCAGCCCGGGCAGGTAGCCGGCGATAAACAGCGCGGCAATGGACACGCCTCCGCTGGCCAGGGAGTACACGATCAGGATATTGCTCGGGGGTATCAGCAGGCCGGTGGTGGAGGAGGCCACGGTAACGGCTGTATTGAAATTTTTGTCGTAGCCTTCCTTGGTCATCGACGGAATCATGAATCCGCCGATCGCCGAGGTGGCGGCCACCGCGGAACCGGAAATGGAACCGAACAGGGTGCAGCTGATGATGTTCACGAACGCCAGGCCGCCGGGCAACATGCCCACCAATACCCGCGCGAAGTCGATAATTCGTCGCGCGATTCCGCCGCTGCCCATCAGCAGCCCCGAGAAAATGAAAAATGGAATCGCCAACAGCGCGAAACTGTCGATCCCACTGGCCATGCGCTGGGCCATGGTGATCAGTGCCGGTACCACATCGATGGTTATCAGCATGGTCAGCAGGGTGGCGATACCAATACTGACGGAAATAGGGACGTTCAGCGCCAGCAGGAGCAGGAAGCTGATCAGCAATACGGCTGCGGTGATTTCCATAAATCCTCCTAGGCGGACGCAGTTTTTACGGCTGTTGCAATGCGTTCTTTCTTTCCGCTCAACAGTTGGACCAGTTGGTCCAGACTGAAGAGACAGATCAAGCCGCCGGACAGGGGTATCACGCTGTAGACAATACCCATGGGAATATTCAGTGCCGCGGACAGCTGGTTCAGTTCGACAGTCAGCGCCACCAGTTTGACACCGCCGAACACCATGGCCGATGCGGCAAAGGCGAAGCACAGGAATATGGTGAGAATTTGAACCTGCCTGCCGATTTTTTCCGGCAGGGCATTGGTCAGCAGGTCGATACCCAGATGGGATTTTTTGCGGTAGGCATAGGCGCCGCCGAGCAGACCGATCCAGACCAGCAGGTAGCGCGCCAGTTCCTCGGTATAGGAGCTGGGGCTCATGGGCAGGAAGCGGGTGAGTATCTGCCAGGTGACGTCCAGCACCATCAGCGCCAGCAGGCTGCCGAGGAAGATTTCCAGCAGTTTTTCTATTCTATTCATCGCCAGTACGCCTTTTATAATTCGATGCGTTTTTTTGCCCTCTCCCCTTTTTATGCCCTCTCCCCCGGCCCCTCTCCCGCAAGCGGGAGAGGGGAGGTGTCCCGCAAGCGGGAGAGGGGAGTTGGCCCCCTCTCCCCTCCGGGGAGAGGGCTGGGGAGAGGGGCGGGCCGAGGGCCCTACATAGCCGCAATCCGATCCAGCAGCTCGCCTACTTCCGTGCCCTTATAACTGGCGTGCAACGGCTGCACGGCATCGATAAACGGCTGCTTGTCCGGATAGATCACTTTCACGCCGGCCGCCTCCACAGCGGCGAGGGATTCGCGGGTGGATTCCTGCCAGAGTTCCCGCTGGTAGGCCACCGCGTCATCCACTGCCTGCTGCAGCCATTCCCTCTGTTGCGGATCGAGTTTCTTCCACACTTCCGTGCTGACCAGCAGCATGTCCGGCACATAGGTGTGCTCGTCCAGGGTGTAGTACCTGGAAACTTCGTAGTGTTTGGAGAGATAGAAACTGGGCGGGTTGTTTTCCGCACCGCTGACCACACCCTGCTGCAGGGCTGTGTAGAGTTCCCCCCAGCTCACCGGAGTCGCGGCGCCGCCGAGGGTGTTGACCATCTTGATCGCGGTCTGGCTGTTCTGTACGCGGATCTTCATACCGCGCAAATCTTCCGGTGTGTGAACGGGCTTGTCGTTCATATAGAAGCTGCGGCTGCCCGCATCGAAATAGCCCAGCCCGCGCAGGCGCGCGCGCTCGCCGGCCACCAACAACTGGCGGCCGATATCGCTCTGCAGCACTTTCCAGAAATGATCTGCATCGCGAAACACATAGGGGAGATTGAAGATCTTGAGCTCGGGGACGAAACCCTCCATGGGGCTGGCGGACACCTTGGTCATGGCCAGGCTGCCAATCTGCAACAGCTCGATCAGCTCGCGCTCGCTGCCCAGCTGCCCACCGGGATAGATATCGATGCGCATGCTGTTGCCAGACAGCTCACGCAGCCGTTCGTCCATAAATTCCATGGCCCGATGCACCGAGTGCTGCCGGTCCAGGGTGTGCGCCAGCTTGAGCGCGGTCTGCGAATCTTCGAGACCGCAACTGCCGAGCAGCAGAAACAGCCCCACTACCGCCAGGCGGTAGAGGGTTTTTCCTTTCATCATCTTAATGCACCTGTTTGTCTATTGTTATCGCTACAGGTATGACCGAAAAATTTTAGCGGCTTTTACTCCCGCCAAATTGGTCTTACCATCCTATCGGCTTGTTGCCCCAGGTGCAATACTTCTCGGAATAATTGCCCCGCGGTTGCGGATTACCGCAGCGGCGCAGCGGTTGCCCGCGGAGACCGCGGCCTCCGGCGCCTCGCCCTGCAGCCGCGCCGCCAGGTAGCCGGCATTGAAGGAGTCACCGGCACCGGTGGTATCCACCACTTCGCGAACTTCCGGCACGGGAATGGCGCACAGTTCCCCGTCGTGCTGCAGCAGTACCGGCTCCGCGCCGCGCTTCAGTACCAGCTCCGACAGGCGGTAGCGGCCGTTGCGCTGCAGGCATTCGTCAGCATCCCCATCCCCCCACAGCAACTGCTCATCCTCCAGGGTGAGCAGGGCGATATCCGATTGTTGCAGAAAGGCGGAGACTGCCTCCCGGGCCTCTTCCACACTGGTCCACAGGCGCGGGCGGTAGTTGCTGTCAAAGGCCACCCGGCCGCCGCCGGCGCGGAACTCCCCGATAAACGTAAGTAAGCACTCACGCGCATGGGGAGCCATTATTGCAAGGGTGATTCCGGAGAGATAGAGGCAATCCACCTCTCTCAGGTAATCCTGTAGGCGCTCGCGCTGCAACTGGTCCGCGAACAATTCCCGCGCCGGGGACTCCCCGCGCCAATAGGTGAAATAGCGCTCGCCATCGGGGGTGTTGTAGATGCTGTAGAGGCCGGGGCAACGCCCGGGCAGGCGCTCTATGGCCCCGGTATCAATGCCTTCGGCGCGCATGGCCTCCAGCATCTGTTCGCTGTAGGGATCGTCCCCCAGCAGGGTCACATAGGATGTGTGGACGCCACTGCGCGCCACATAGACCGCGGTGTTGTAGGTATCCCCGGCAAAGGACTGGGCCAACAGTCCCTCTCCGCGCGGGGACAACTCGACCATTACTTCACCCAAAGCTGCAAGTTTCAAAGCTATCTCCTGTACTGACCAGAGCAGGTCTTACCATTAATCGTTGACCGGTATAACCAATTTTTGGCAGTATAGCAATTCCGGTCTATGTACTGGGTTTCTCCATTGCCTGGCGCGGCCCAACCCCAACTTGCCGCGCACCCCCCGCCTTCGGGCGGGGTTTTTCCTTCAATGGGGGACGCAGTATGCTTGTAAGACAACCCAATTAGAACGAGCCTTTCCGCTATGCCACGCCCTTTGCAATTGCACCCCGATCGCCTGTTCCCGGTGGATAACGCCCAGCGGGATATCGCCCGCAAACTCTACGAGAGTGTCAGGGATTTGCCGATTATCAGCCCACACGGGCACACCGACCCGTCCTGGTTCGCCGACAATCAGCCTTTCGGCAATCCGGCGGAACTGTTGATCAAACCGGATCACTATGTGTTCCGCATGCTCTACAGCCAGGGCGTACCGCTGGAGAGCCTCGGCATCCGCGGCCGAGAGGGTACTCCGGCGGAAACCGATCCGCGCGCCATCTGGCAGCGCTTTGCCGAACACTACTACCTGTTCCGCGGCACTCCCTCACGCATGTGGCTGGATACCGTATTCCACGATGTGTTCGAGCTGGACGTGGCCCTGGACGCCTCCACTGCCGAACTCTACTACGAGCGCATCGACAGCTGCCTGAAAAAGCCGGAGTTCCTGCCCCGCGCCCTGTTCGAGCGCTTCAATATCGAAGTGATCGCCACCACCGAATCCCCGCTGGACGACCTGCGTCATCACCAGAAAATCCTGGACAGCGGCTGGAGCGGTCGCATCATCACCGCCTACCGACCGGACCCGGTGCTCGACCCGGACTACGAAGGCTTCGCCGACAACCTGCGCAAACTGGCGGAAATCACCGGTGAAGACACCGGCAACTACGCCGGCTACCTGGCGGCACTGAAAAACCGCCGCGAATTCTTCAAGCAGATGGGCGCCACCTCCACCGACCACGGCCACCCCACTGCCACTACCGCCAACCTCAGCCCGGCTGAGGCGGAAGCGCTGTTCAACCGCGTACGCGACGGCGGCGCGAGCAGCGAAGACGCGGAGCTGTTCCGCGGTCAGATGCTCACCGAAATGGCGCGCATGAGCATTGAAGACGGCCTGGTGATGCAGATTCACCCCGGCTCCGTGCGCAACCACAACAAAGTGGTGTTCGACAAATACGGCCGCGACAAGGGCTGCGACATCCCCTCCCGCACCGATTACGTCCATGCGCTCAGGCCGCTGCTGGAAGCGGTGGGCAACGAGCCGGATCTCACCGTAATCCTGTTCACCCTGGACGAGACCAGCTACAGCCGCGAACTGGCACCGCTGGCCGGTCACTACCCGGCGCTGAAACTGGGCCCCGCCTGGTGGTTCCACGACAGCCCCGAGGGCATGCGTCGCTTCCGCGAGCAGGTGACCGAGACCGCCGGTTTCTACAATACCGTGGGCTTCAACGACGACACCCGCGCTTTCCTGTCCATCCCCGCCCGCCACGACGTGGCCCGGCGCATGGACTGTAACTTCCTCTCCCAACTGGTGTGCGAACACCGGCTGGAGCAGGACGAGGCGTTCGAGCTCGCGCACGATCTCAGCTACGCACTGGCCAAGCGGGCCTACAAGCTGTAACGTCCGTTGCCGCCACAAAATGCTTGTGCACTACTTGTGTACTAAATAGGAGCGGCCGCTGGCCGCTTCTATTAGTTAGTGAATCTGGAAAGTTTTATGAACGAAAAAGTCCTGAACAGTCATACCCTGACTGACATGTCGGAATCGGTAACCACACCTGGCTACGACCGCGGCCAGATTGGAACGGGAATCGTGCATCTGGGCATCGGCGCCTTCCACCGCGCCCACCAGGCCTGGTATACGGAACAGGTGCTGGAAGACGGCAGCGACTGGGGCATTGTCGCCGCCAGCCTGCGCTCGCCCACAGTGCGCGACCAGTTGGCGCCGCAAAACTATCTCTATTCCCTGGTGGAAAAAAGCAACGATGGCGAAAAAGTACGTGTGATCGGTTGCGTGCAGGATGTCTACGTGGCTCCGGAAAGCCCGCGCGCCCTGCTGGACGCCATGACCCAGGAAGGGGTTCGCATCGTCTCGCTCACCATCACCGAAAAGGGTTACTGCCACCACCCGTCTTCCGGTGAGCTGAATCTGCAGCACCCGGATATCCAGCACGATCTGGCCAACCCGCAGGCCCCGAAATCCGCGCTCGGCTTTATCGTCTACGCCCTGCGCGAACGTATGCAGAAAGGGCTGCCCGGATTTACCCTGCTCAGCTGCGACAATCTGCCCAGCAACGGCAAAGTGCTGCAGCGTGTGCTCTTCCAGTTCGCCGACCAGTTGGAGCCGGAATTCGCCGCCTGGGTCAGGGAGAATACCCGCTGCCCCTGCACCATGGTGGATCGCATAGTCCCCGCCACCACCGATTCAGACCGCGACGCCCTCGAGGAGCTTCTCGGTGTGCGCGACAACGCCGCGGTTATGGCCGAGCCCTTCTCCCAGTGGGTGGTGGAAGACAACTTCCTGCGCGGGCGCCCCGCCTGGGAAAAGGCCGGTGCCACCTTTGTCGATGATGTAGAAGTCTTCGAACTGATCAAGCTGCGCCTGCTCAACGGCTGCCACTCCCTGCTCGCCTACAGCGGCTACCTGGCCGGGTTTGAGACCGTTGCCGATGTGATGCAGGAACCTGCTTTTGCCGCGCTGGCAGAGCGGTTTCTCGCCGACGAGGCCAGTGCGGCGGTGGAAGCGCCGGCGGACTTCGACCTGGCGGCCTACCGGGGACAACTGCTGGAGCGCTTCGCCAACCGGGCGCTGAAACACCGCACCTGGCAGATCGCCATGGACGGTTCGCAGAAGATCCCCCAGCGCTGGCTGGGCACCCTGCGCCACCAACTGCAGAACGGCGGCTCCATCGAGCTGTTGTGCCTGGCCCTCGCCTGCTGGATTCGCTATGTCTCCGCGGAGGACGACGCCGGCAAGCCAATCGAGGTTTCCGATCCGCTGGCACAGGAACTGAAGGCTCTTTGCGACGCAAACGCAGGAAACCCGCGGGAACTGGCCACAGCCTTCCTGGGTTTTGCACCGGTCTTCGGCGAAGACCTGCAAAAGAGCGAAGCTCTGCAGCAGGCGCTGACTGCACAGCTGGAGCTGCTGGCAAAACAGGGGGTGCTGAACACCGTGCGTATGCAGATGGAAGAAAGCCCCGCCTGATCTCATCCCCCTTCGGCTGCAAGCAGGCTCCTACAAAGCACCCTGTAGAAGCCTGCTTGCAGACGAACGGTGCAAAACTCCCAAATCTTTAGCTCTGCAAGCAATCTCCTGCAAAGTACCCCGTAGGATCAGCCGGGAGTCCCGGTTGGCCAAACATTATTCCCCCACATTTTCCACTCCGTCAGTCTCCCGAAATCCGATCGTTCGATCTCACTATATCCCACTAACTAATTGCTACCCGCCCCCGGTAAGTATCAAACTTTAGTCGCGGAGTATTCAAGACTGCTTTTAGCGGAGGATGCCTCGTTTAATTGCCGTGTAAACAGCTGCGGGAGCATTGGCCACACCCAGTTTGGCGAAGAGACTTTGTCGATGGTTTTTTACAGTGGAAGTGCTGATATACATTAGTCGCGCGGTTTCATCGATGGATATTCCTTTTGCTGTGTGTCGCAGAACCTGAAATTCCGCCGCAGAAAGCAAAGGAGCCGGAGACTGCCCAACGGCTTTTGCGCGAACCTGAGTTTCCTGCTCCTGAAGATATTCCTGAAAAGCCGTTTGTGCATCGTGGGAAATTGACACTTCACCTCCCAAAGCGTGTTTGATGGCAAGCCTGATAGCTTCAGGTGACTCGCCACGAGTCAAATAACCTGCAGCTCCTGCGGTAATGGCACGGTAAACTTCCTCTCCTCTGGTCTCCATGGCAAGTAGCAGTATCCGTGTCTCTGCTCCCTTGGCCCTTACGATGTCGCAAACGCGGACTCCATCAATACCACTGGACAGCTCGACCGTACCGATATCGGGATGCAAGCGGGCAATCCCCTTGGTGGCCCCGGCCATGTCGTCCGCTTCTCCAACTACGACCAGAGACTGGTCATCCTTTAGTACATAGGTAAGCCCAACGCGCACCAACGGACAACTGTGTGCTATGAAAACAGATGTTTGCACAGGCAACACCTCCTGGAAGCTATTTACCAATATTGCGCCCAGCCCATTCTTTAGGCCAGAAATAAATAGCTACCACTGCGAACTTGCAGCGGATAATACCTGAAATTATTTTTTAGGCGATGCACGGGGAGTTTACCTGCGCCAACTTGCGTGACCGGGAGCCGCCGTGTTAGCCGTGACCGAAATTACAACCCAATCGATTGCCTGGGACTGGGAATTTATTGTTCGCTTACTGCCACGATGAAGAACATACTAAAATTCTGGAACTCGGTACGCTATGGCAGCAGTCCCGGG
Organism: Microbulbifer sp. TB1203; assembly: GCF_030997045.1. Lineage (NCBI taxonomy): Bacteria > Pseudomonadati > Pseudomonadota > Gammaproteobacteria > Cellvibrionales > Microbulbiferaceae > Microbulbifer > Microbulbifer sp. TB1203. The sequence continues at coordinate 3,167,582 of NZ_CP116899.1, forward strand.
AACGAGAAGGCGCCGGAAACCCACAATCCGTACGCGGCCATCAAAAATACATATAGAAAAATTCAGGGGTGCGAGATAGTCAGCGCGGGAGGGTCGAGATGAATGAACAGGTGGCGACAGTTTTTGGCGGCACCGGCTTTTTAGGTCGTCGCGTGGTACGGGCGCTGGTAACGATGGGTTATCGGGTGCGCGTTGCGGCACGCCATCCCCAGGACGTGGATTTCTCTGACATAAACGATCAGATCACGCCAATACCTGTTGATATACGGGATGAGCGCCGGGTTTCAGAGGCGATTATGGGTTCGGCCTTCGTGGTCAATGCAGTTTCTTTGTATTTGGAGAGAGGTGACCTCACGTTTGACACCATCCACGTGAAAGGTGCTGAGCGCATCGCCCGTTGTGCCCGGGCAACCGGCGTTGATCGGCTTGCACATATATCCGGGCTCGGCGTAGACGAACATTCACCGTCGAAATTCATTCGCGCGCGAGCACGGGGCGAGCAGGTCGTTCGCAACGCCTTTGGGCGAGCAATCCTGATTCGGCCAAGTGTTATGTTTGGTAGCGATGATGCATTCCTGGCCTCCCTCAGAACCGCAACCCTATTGCCAGTAGTACCGCTGTTTGGCGAGGGAAACAATCGGTTGCAGCCGGTATACGTCAAAGACGTCGCCACAGCAGTGGCGGAACTTTCGCGGCGAGCTGGTGGTGGTCAGGAGCAATTGTTCGAATTGGGTGGCGGTAGTATCTACACTTATCGCCAGGCCCTGCAGGTGGTTATGTCCCACTTGGGACGCAGGCGCGTATTAGTGCCCGTACCATTTACTCTTTGGCGGGTATTGGTGGCCGCGTTGAGCCTGATGCCCAACCCTCCACTCACCCGCGACCAACTTATTCTAATGCAGAGTGACAATACGGTGGGTGAGAGCGCGAAAACTTTTGCCGACCTCGGTATTGATCCCCATAGCCTCGAGGATTTATTGGATGAGTGCTTGCCCAAAAAATAGCGGGTAATAAAAGCTTTTGCGCCCGATGATATCGATAGGGTTAAAGGAATTTTGTAGGGTGCATATACGAAGCGCATCCACCGCAAAGCGGGCCTGCGGCCCGCAAGCGGAGCTGGAGCTCCACGCCCCCAGGCTATTCGTTCGACGGCTTGCCGATGGTCGCCAGGATACCGCCATCCACATAGACGATCTGGCCGGTCACGAAGTTGCTGGCTTCGCTGGCAAGGAATATCGCCGTACCCTGTAGATCCTCCGGGTTACCCCAGCGCCCCGCCGGGGTGCGGCTGAGGATAAACTCGTTGAAGGGATGGCCGTCCACGCGGATAGGCGCGGTCTGGCTGGTGGCAAAGTAGCCCGGACCTATACCGTTGACCTGGACGTTGTGCCGCGCCCACTCGGTGGCCATATTGCGGGTTAGCATTTTCAACCCGCCTTTGGCCGCGGCATAGGCGGAGACGGAATCCCGCCCCAATTCGCTCATCATCGAGCAGATATTGATGACCTTGCCACCGCCGCGCTCGATCATCTTGCGCACCACCGGGCGGCTCATAGTGAAGACGCCGGTAAGGTTGGTGTCGATCACCTGCTGCCAGTCCTTCAGTTCCATCTCCAGCAACGGCACCCGGCGGATGATGCCGGCGTTGTTCACCAGGATATCGATGGGCGCACACTCGCTTTCTATCTGCCCCACGCCGTCGGCGACCGCCGCTTCATCGGTGACATTGAACAGGTAGCCGCTCGCATCGAAACCCTTGTTGCGCAGGTATGCCACCGCATCGTCGAGTTTCTGTTGCGACGAGTGGCCCGTGATGACCAGCCTGGCACCGGCCATGCCCAGCCCCTCCGCCATGGCCAGACCGAGGCCGTGAGTGGCACCGGTTACCAGGGCCAGCTTGCCGGTTAGATCGAACAGTGAGTTGGCCATAAGTACTCCCTAAATTGATTCTTAATTTGTAGGAGCGGCCGTTGGCCGCGATCACCCCCCTCCCCCGGCCCCTCCCCCGCAAGCGGGAGGGGGTTGGGGAGAGGGGGAATTTCAGATCATCGCAGCTCGTTCGGCTGCACAAAATCCATATCAGTGTAATCGAGATTCTCGCCCGCCATACCCCAAATAAAGGTGTAGTTGCTGGTACCCACACCGGAGTGCAGGGACCAGGTGGGAGAGATGACCGCCTGCTCGTTGGCCATCCAGATGGTGCGGGTCTGCTGCGGCGGGCCCATGAAGTGACACACGGCCTGGCCTTCCGGCACATTGAAATACATATAGGCTTCCATGCGACGGCTGTGGGTGTGACATGGCATGGTGTTCCAGACGCTGCCCGGAGCCAGTTCGGTCATACCCATCTGCAGCTGGCAGCTTTCCACCACTTCTTTTACCAGTAGCTGGCGGATAACGCGCTGGTTGCAGGTTTCGCCTGCGCCCATCTCCAACACCTTTGCGTCGTTCTGGCCCACTTTGCGGGTGGGGTACTCGCGGTGTGCGGGGGTGGAGTTCAGGTAGAACTTCGCCGGCGCGGACTTGTCATTGCTGGAAACTTTTACCTCGCGGGAGCCGCGGCCGACATAGATGGCCTCTTTGCTGTCGACCTCATAGCGGGTGCCATCGACTTCCACAACGCCCGGGCCGCCGATATTGATCAGGCCCAATTCGCGACGCTCGAGGAAATATTCGGATCTGAGCGCGTCCACAGTTTCGAGAAGCACAGCTTCCTCTACCGGCATGATTCCGCCCACGATCATGCGGTCTACGTGGGTATAGGTGAGGTGCACTGTGTCCGCCTCAAACAGTTTCGGCACCAGGAATTCTTCGCGCAAACGCTCGGTATCGTAGCTCACATAGTCGCGCGGGCTGTGCGCGTAGCGCTCTTCGTATTTGGTAGCCATAAATCTCTCCTTTTAGCCTTGCTTATTCAGCAGCTTATACATCTCCACACCGGCCATGATGAAGGGGCCAACGCCTTTGAGATCGTCGTCGATGACCGGCTCGCTCATGTAATAGCGGTAGGTGCCGTCGCGGCCGAAGCCCAGGCCCGCCACTTCGCAGTTGTTGGTCAGGCTTACACTGCCATCGGCGTGCACCTGGATAAACTGGTCCAGCAGGCCCTGATAGGATTTTTTCGCCAGGGGTACATAAGTGTCGGGCAGGTAGCCGTTGTTGATGGCCTTGGCAAAGAAGTAGGTGAACATGCTGCTGCCGGTGGCTTCCAGGTAATTACCCCGCGCGCCGGCTTTATTTGCGACCTGGTACCAGGTACCGCTTTCAGCGTCCTGGTATTTTTCCAGCACCGGGGCCAGTTCGTTGACCATGTCGATCAGGTACTGCCGCTGCTCCGCGTTTTCCTCCGGGATATAGTCGAGCACGTCTACCAGTGCCATGGCCATCCAGCCCATGCCACGGGACCAGAAATTAGCGGAGAGGCCACTCTCTTTATCCGCCCAACCCTGCTCTTTCGCTTCATCCCAGGCGTGGAAGTAAAGCCCCGTTTGCGGATCGCGCAGTTTTTCGCGCACCACCTTGAATTCCGCCAGTACCTCGTCAAAGTTCCCCTCTCCGCCATTATCAGCGCGCATTTTTTCGTAATGGGCGAAGAACGGAATGCCCATGTAGACGCCGTCCAGCCATACCTGGTGGGGATATTTCTGCTTGTGCCAGAAGGCACCGGCCGACGTGCGCGGGTGGTGCTCCAGTTGCTCGCGCAGGGTGGCCACGGCGGTTTTGTAGCTGTCTTTGCCGTTGCGCTCGAATATGCGCAGCAGCATCTTGCCGGCGTTGATGCTGTCGATGTTGTATTTTGACTGCACGTAGCCGTTGATACTGCCGTCTTCGTTGACGAAGGAGCCCATCACCTTTTCCACCGCATCTGCGTAACGCGGCTCAGGACTTACCTGGTTGAGGTCGTCGTAGGCCTGCATCAACAGGCCGGTGGTGTATTCGAAATAGGCCGGGCGCTTGCGGTGCGGGTCTATGCCTCCGAAAGCCAGTTGGTAGGTGCTGCGCTCCAGCTCGGAATCCGCCAGGCGCTGGCTCCACTGCAGTGCCACATCGGCGCTCAGCGGCTGCTGGGTCTGCGTCTCGCTCAGGGCGGTGGTCAGACGCTTGCGCAGCGGCATGGTGAGTTTTTCCGCCTCGCGGGCCAGATAGGCTTCAAACTGCTCAGCACTGGTGATGGGGCCGTGCCTGCTCTCCGCTTCTTTTGCCCAGGCGGCGGTGAAGTAGTAATTGAAATCGTTGGTGGCCGGCTGCTTGAATACAACCACCTGGTTAAGTTCGTCTTCGGTCACTTCCTTGACGGTCTTTTTCTGCACCAGCAGGCCCATGCCCAGGCCGCTGCCATCGAGGCTCTGCTGGCCCCAGGTGCCGATATAGGTCCAGGCCCCGCCGGGAATATCCAGGTCGCCGACCATCAGTTGGGTACCGGTGTGCTTGACCAGGCCGGCCACCAGGGCGCCGAGCCCTTCGCTGGCCTGCCCGTTCACTTCCACCAGGCGGCTGCCGGCGCGCATGGAGAGTATCGTACTCAGGTCGGCCTGCTTGTTCTCCGCGGGCTTCCAGCCTTTGTATTCAATATTCAGGGAAGAGTAGAGCTCGCCGTTGTCGACGATTTTTGCGGACCAGTCCTGCACATCACTGACCCGCACGACTTTTTCGCCATCCCAATAGCCATAGCCGCCCACGCCGAGGGCATCGCCCACTTTCAGGATATCCATGCCCCAGTCGGCCATATGGTGGTAGGACTCGAAGCCGTCCTGCCCCACATCCTGCAGCACCGGCTCGCGCACTTTCTTGCCGAATATGTCGAAACCGTTGCGCCAGTCCAGGTAGACCCGGTAGCCCACCAGATCCGATTCGATGCCCGGGCCCTCGTAGCGGATAAACTGCGAGTGATCGGTGTGTTCCGGGGGAACATCCAGCTCGCTGACATTCTGGAAGTAGCCGCCCAGGTATTTCCTGTCGGCCCACTGGCCGCCGGTCTTGCGGGAAATTTCCGCCTGGGTGCGTTTATCCGCGGCCGGCTGTTCACCGCTGCCGGGGAAAATTTTCAGGTCGATTTTTTCATCCACCTGCAAGTCCACCAGGAACAGGATACCGTCGGCGCTGCCATCGGCATCCCGGTCGACCCGCTGTACCGGCAGTTTTCCGCCGCCGCGGACCGCCAACGGCTCGGCGTAGTCTTCGCTCAGGCCCAGCTCCCGGAAGCTCAGATACACCGGTTCGTCCAGGCGCGGAAACGCCGACGGATTGGCCAGCTGGAGGCGGGCGATCAACTCGCTCTGCGCACTTTCCTTCTCTACCGGTTTTTGCTGTGCTTCGCTCGCGGCGGTATCGGTTTTCTCGCCACAGGAAGCCAGCGCGAACGCGGCAGCTAACAGTGGGTAAACGGAACTGGATAATTTCACGGCCACTCCTCTCGAATTTTTATTGTTCAGCTTCGTCGGGTTTTCAACCGAAAACCCTTCCGATCTGCGCCCGCGCTACGAACGGCTGGCAACGTACTTTTTCCCGGGGCTGAATATTTCGCCATTGATTTGCAATTTGTCCGCGGTGAACTCCTCCAGCGCCTCGATCACTCCCACCGATTCCGCGCTGCGTATTTCGCTGTTGGAAATATGCAGACCGCGGATGGGGGCGCGGTCGAAGCCTCGGATATGGAAGGCGCGCTGCGCCTTCTCGCAGCGGAGGTTGTCCACGAAGATGTTGTACACCTCCGGGTCGAAGGGGCCCTTGTCCCCTTCCTCGTAGAAGAAATTGATCACGATCACGTCTTTTACCTGGCCGATTTCCAGGTTGCGCACATAGATATCGTGAATTTTGCCACCGCGCATGGCATTGGTCTTGATGCGCAGACCGCGGTCCAGGTTGGGGCTGCTCATCACGCAGTTTTCCAGGAATACATTGCGCACGCCGCCGGAAATCTCGCTGCCCAGCACCAGACCGCCGTGGCCGTCGCGCATGCGGCAGTTGCGGATGACAATATTCTCGCTGGGTGTGGCCAGGCGGCGGCCGTCCGCATTGCGCCCGGACTTGATCGCGATACAGTCGTCGCCGTTGTCGAACAGACAATCCTCGATCAGCACGTTGCGGCAGGATTCCGGGTCGCAGCCATCAGAATTGGGCCCGTGGCTGCGCGCGGTGACACCGCGCACGGTAACGTTTTCACAGAGCACCGGGTGCATAACCCAGAAGGGGGAGTTTTCCAGGGTAACGTCTTCGATCAGCACATTGCGGCACTGGTAGAACTGCACCAGCGGCGGGCGCAGGTAGCTGCCGTCGGCATAGACCCGCTCCGCCACCGGCAGGCCTTTTTCCGCATCCTCAAACAGCGCGTCCCGCGCAGCTTTCTGCGTAGGGCTCTCTCGGTATTCGCATTTGCCGTTCTTTCCCTTCCAGGGCCACCAGGTATCGCAGTCCGCACCGCCATCGATGCGCCCCTTGCCAGTGAGCGCCACATTCTCGCAACCGAGTGCGTAGATGAGGGGGGAATATCCCATCAACTCCATTCCCTCCCAGCGGGTTTTTACCGCCGGCAGGTAGCGTTCCGGTTCGGGGATAAAGGAGAGCACCGCACCTTCCTGCAGGTGCAGTTCGGTATTCGATGGCAGGTGAATAGGTCCACTGCGGTAACGCCCCGGCGGTACCAGGATGCGGCCGCCGCCGGCCTCGCGGCAGGCGGCCAGGGCACGGGCGAAGGCGGTGCTCGCATCCTCGCCTTCACCACTGGCGCCGTACTGTCGGAGATTGAACTCCCGGGAGGGAATCTTCGGCCGCTCAATGGCGGCGAGAATTTTCGGTACCTCGGCCCAGGGGCCGCTGTAATCCATCCGCGGCGGCCGGCTCATGGCCCAGGGCACCGCCGGAATGGCGGCCGCGGCCAGAGCAGATTGCAGAAATGCGCGCCGGCTCAATTGTGTCATAGCTCCCTAACTCCACTATCGTTATTATCTCAGCCGAAAGCGGCAAGACCAGACCATTACTATGACCCAATGGTGTCATACCAATTTTACAGGAGCAAGGGGAAGGAAAATCAATGACCGATGATCAAATTAAAAAACTGATCATCGGTCATCAGTCATGGATTCAGGGCAGGGCAAAGCGCTGGCGCGCCGCATTCACTTCGCGCCGCGCGGCCTCCAGGGCCTCGGCTTCGGTGGCATCCAGCAACTGCTTCACCACACGCTGTAGGTGATCGCGCATGGCGCTCCTGGCTGCATCCGCGTCGCGGCGCTTGAGAGCGTCGAGAATCCTGCGGTGCTCCTCGATGCGCGGCCGGGAGCCGGCTTGGCGCACCTTTTCCAGGATGCGCGCGGACACACTGGAACTGTTACGCAGCTGCCAGAGGTGCTCGCACACGGAGACCACCGCATCGTTGTGGGTGCTGCGGGCAATATGAAGGTGAAACTTCTCGTCCGCTACCTCTGCGTTGGCCTCGGTGGCGTTCTCGACGATCATCTCCTCGAGTATCCGCTCCAGCGTCTCCAGTTCCGCCCCGGACATCTGCCGGGCGGCCAGGCCGGCGGCCTCCCCTTCGAACATGATGCGCGCCTGCAGTATTTCAAACGGGCCTATGTCGGATTCCCCGGCTTTGAAGGCGCCCACCTCCGCATCCACTACATAGACGCCGGAGCCGCCCTTCACTTCGACACAGCCGGCCAGCTCCAGGGCGATAATCGCCTCGCGTACCGTGGGTCGGCTGACCTCAAAACGTTCCGCCAGCTTGCGCTCCGCCGGCAGGCGTGTGCCCGGAGGGTAGTCACCGGAGGCGATGGCGGCGGCCAGTTGCTCAGCCACCTGTTGGTAAAGTCGCACACCTTGCATGAAGGCATTCTCCGTCATTCGATAATTGGCGCAGTTTAGCAGAAGGGGTTTAGCCGCTACAAACAGAACTGCTGCCACAACAGTCTTACCAAAACAAGTCCGATTCGAGATTGCGGCCTTACCAATATAGTGCTAGATTGCAGCCATTCACATAGCAATCAATAAAAATCAGTTGTTCCTGGCCGTTTGCCGGTGCGGAGTCTGTACGCAGATGGACCTTATCCATATTCACGAATCCGACAATGTCGCCCTCAGCCGCGCCCTGCTGCCCGCCGGCAGCCTGGTGAACTGGGGCGACGCCATGCTCGAGCTGGTCAGTGACCTGCCCGCCATGCACAAGGTGGCAGTCGCCCCCATCGCCAGCGGCGAGGCAGTGCTCAAATACGGCCAGGTGATCGGTTTTGCCACCCGGGATATCGCCGCCGGCGAGCATGTGCACGAGCACAACATGTGTGCCGGCAACCACAAGCCCAGCCACGATTTCTGCAGCGAGGCGCAGCCCGTCGATTACGTCGACCCGGCGGCCCAGGCCAGTTTCCTGGGTTTCCGGCGGCCCAACGGCAAGGCCGGCACCCGCAATTACCTGGCCATCGTCTCCACCGTCAACTGCTCGGTGACCGTGGGCCGGGCGGTGGCCGCGCATTTTCAGAACAGCGGCATGCTGCGGGACTTCCCCAATATCGACGGCATCGTCGCCCTGGGTCACGAGAGCGGCTGCGGCATGTCCACCTACGACGAGGGCTACCAGACGCTGCTGCGCACCCTGCATGGCTACATCGCCCACCCCAACTTCGCCGGGGTACTATTGATCGGCCTGGGCTGCGAGGCAATGCAGGTAAGCAGCGTGCTGCGCGAGTCAGGCCTGGAAACCAACCCGCTGTTCCAGACACTGACCATCCAGCAGCAGGGCGGTACCCGCGCGGCCATCCAGGCCGGCATCGAGATGCTCACCACCATGCTGCCGGCGGCGAACAACTGCCGGCGGGAGCCCGTTCCCGCCTCGGAACTGACCCTCGCGGTGCAGTGCGGCGGCAGCGACGCCTACTCCGGCATCACCGCCAACTCGGCGCTGGGTGCAGCGGCGGACCTACTGGTGCGCCACGGCGGCACGGTGATCTACTCGGAAACACCGGAGATCTACGGCGCCGAGCACCTGCTCACCCGCCGCGCGGTATCGCCGGAAGTGGCGCAGAAGCTGGTAGACCGCATCCACTGGTGGGAGCACTACACAGAGATCAACGGCGTTGCCCTGAACAACAACCCCTCACCGGGGAACAAGGCCGGCGGACTGACCACCATCGCAGAGAAATCCATGGGCGCCCAGGCCAAAGCCGGGACCACCATGTTGCAGGATGTCTATCTCTACGCTGAACAGGTGCGCACGAAAGGGCTGGTGTTTATGGACAGCCCCGGCTTCGACCCGGTTTCGGTAACCGGTCAGATTGCCTCCGGCGCCAATGTGGTCTGCTTTACCACCGGCCGCGGCTCCGCCTTCGGCGCCAAACCGGTGCCCAGCATCAAGCTGGCGAGCAACTCGCAGCTGTTCGAGCGGATGCGCGAGGATATGGATATCGACTGCGGCGGCATTCTCGACCGCGAGTACACAGTGGCGGAGCGCGGCGAGTTTATTTTCCAGCGCATCCTGGCCATTGCCTCCGGCGAGCTCAGCGCCAGCGAGAAGCTCGACTACGGCGACAACGAGTTTGCGCCCTGGCGGATCGGCGCGGTGATATAGCCCCTACAACGTTCTAACGCTCTTTCGTCGTTCCGGCGCAAGCCGGAACCCAGGTGCCACTGGCCTGGATACCGGCCTGCGCCGGTATGACGACTCAATGGGAGCTTGATCCGGGAGAGCCAACGTTCTCTACGGTCGTGCCCTCCGCCGTCTCATTGTCATCCGTTGTCGAAAAACACAAAGAAAAACGGCAGCCCACTCTCAGGAAAACACCACCCGCTGCCAGAAACGCACTTTGCGGCGCAGATGCGCCGGTGTCTCCCGGGGGGGAATCTTGTAGACAAAGTCCCGCCTCGCCCGGTGGTACTCCGCTTCCGGATCGAAGAGCACCGCGGACACCCTTTCCAGCTCCTCCTCCCGGTACCGGCGCAGCGGCTTGCACCTTTCGTCGGCGGCGCGCATGGCCCGCTTGGCTTTCAGCTGCGCGCCAAAGTTGGCAGATTGCGACAATATCCGGCAATAATGCTCCATCTCCCGCTGGAAAATATCCCAGCCCTCATCGAAGATTTCGTCGCCAAACCCTATCTGCAGCGCCTCGGTGGCGAGCAGCGGCAGGCAGTTTTGGGTCAGCGCCAGGGCCTGCTTTTTCCCAACCCGCCGCGGCAGCAGGTAGGTCCAGTACTCGGAGCCGCAGAACCCCATAGTCCGGTAATGTGGATTGAGCACCACGCCTTCGCGCAGTAGTACATGATCACAGGCCAGCGCCATCATGGCGCCACCGGCACCGGCGTTGTTGCGCAGGGCGGCCACGGTGATCTGCTCGGGTGTTTCGATAATGGCTTCCACCAGGTCGTCGATGGCGTTGATATTCTCCCAGGACTCCCGCGCCGGGTCCTCTGCCGCCTCGATACAGTGCAGGTGGATACCGTTGCTCCAGAAATCCTCGCCGCCCATCAGCACAATCACCCGCGCATCGCCGGACTGCAGTTCGCGGTAGTGTTCGAGCAGGCGCCGGCACTGGCCGGTATTCATGGCGCCGCCGGCAAAATCGAAATAGAGATAGGCCACATCGCCAATCCGCTCGCTGCGAATGTCTTCCACAGCGCTGGGGATGTTTTTCAACTCGCGGGGGATTTCCTTTAGCAGCGGCAGTAAAACCTGCGCCGCGGGCAGCTTGATCCCGCCTTCGCACCGGGCCTGCGGTATCCACACGGCACCATCGACGGTGGCGCGACAAACGGCGCCGTTGCTGTGGGCGATAAAGTCGCCCGCCCCACCGGAGAGATTTTCCTCCCGGCGCACACCATAGAGGAACACCACCTGGCCGCCGATCTCCTCACGGATACCCGGCGCGCTGTCGGCGGCGCGCAGTTTCGCAATGGCGATATCGGTGGAATCCCTTTGCCAGTCGACCGCGCGGTCCGCTTGGCGCATGGGTGGCTGCACGCACCCGGGAATTTTTTGCGTCTCCAGTGGACGGGGAGTGAAACCGGGGTCTTTCAGCGCGGCCAGGGCCGACTTGACCAGGGACGCGGCGGCGGCGGTGACCTCGCGCCGGTAAAGGCCTGCTTTGCTGGTGCCACGCAGGGGAAAGGTGGCGGTGCCCCAGATATCCCCCGCGCCCATTTCCCCGTTGGCCTGCAACAGGGTCACGCCCCACTCGATGCAATTGCTGGCGATCGCCCAGTCGAGAGACGCGGGCCCGCGATCGCTCTCGGTGCCGGGCCGTACCACCAGACAGGGTATTTTTTGCCAGATGACGTCGGGAATCCGGTGTACCAGGTAGGGGCAGACGATCAGCCGCGGGCGGAATTCGGCCACTGCCTTCTCCATCCCGGTTTCGCCAGTGGCCAGTTCTACTGAAACTTCGCAGCCGTGCAGTTCCAGTTCGCGGTGGATACGCTGGCTTATGCCGTTGAAAGCGCTGCACAGCAGCAGGACTCGCATGATGACGCTCCTTGTTGTTATTGGTCTCGGGAAAAATCCTCTTTCCCGTGGCATATAAAGAGAACGCTGTCAGCTGTTTGTAGGATGGGCAAAGCAAAGCGTGCCCATCAACTCCCCTCCGGAGGGCACGCTTTGCTTTGCCCATCCTGCAATACTGACCAGCGCGACCTCTCCACCTCAGTTGTCCTGCAAAAAGCGTGCAATTGTGCGCAGGCCATGGCCCTTGGCACCCTGGGCCCACAAGTCGTTGGCGGAGGGCAGGTAGGAGCCGGACAGGTCCATATGCACCCAGGCGCGCCCGTCATCGCGCACAAAGCGGGCCAGGAAGGCCGCGGCGGTGGAGGCGCCGGCACTGCCATCGATCCCCACATTGGCCACCTCGGCAAAGCCGGAGGGAATCTGCTCCAGGTGGAATTTCTCCAGCGGCAGCCGCCAGGCCTTCTCGTTTTCCGCGGCGGCAGCGTCCAGAACCTTCTGCGCGGTTTCATCTTCGAAGCTGAGCACCGAATTGTAGTCGCGCCCCACCGCCATCTTCGCGGCGCCGGTGAGGGTGGCGGCGTCGAGGATCCAGCGCGGATTCTGTTCCGACGCGGCGATCAGGCCGTCCGCCAGCACCAACCGGCCCTCGGCGTCGGTATTGAGAATCTCCGCGCTGACGCCATTTTTGTAGCGGATAACGTCCCCCAGCTTGAAAGCCTGGCCGGAGATCAGGTTTTCCGCGCAGCACAGGTAGAGCTTGACCCGCTTCTGCAGGCCGCGGGCGATAGCCAGCCCCAGACCCCCGCTGACCATGGCGGCACCACCCATATCGGATTTCATGGTGACCATATTGCTGGAGGGCTTGATGCTGTAGCCGCCGGAGTCGAAGGTGATGCCCTTGCCCACCAGGCAGAAATCCACCGGCGCATCGGCGTTCCCGGAAGGGTTGTAGTCCAGCTCCAGCATCACCGGCTCGCGCGCACTGCCCTGGCCCACCTTGTAGATACCGGCGAAACCCTCCTGTACTAACTCCTCCCCGGCGATAACCCGGTAATTGACCGCCTCCGGCGCCAGCTTCTGCAGCATGTCCGCCGCGCTCTCCGCCAAAGCCCGCGGGAACACCTCCTCCGGAGTGCCGTTGGTGATTTCGCGCACCCAGCGCGCCGCCGCCTCGCGGGCTTTCAGCTCCTTCAACTCGGCGGTATCCTGCGCGCCCCAATCCAGGCGGTTTTCGCGGTTCGGGTTGTAGTAGCCGGCCCAAAAGGCCCAGCGGCTCTCCAGGTCCCAGCCGTCTCCGGCGAGCGTCACCGCGGGTACGCCCATACCGTCCAGCCGCCGCGCCGCGCGCTGGACCGCCACCATCGGTGCGCCGGCGGCCTCGGTGGCGTGTACCACAGCGCCGCCGTCGGAAAAACTCAACAGCGCCTTGTCACCCCAAGTTTCCGCCGCGGCGGACTTGACCAACTGGACCTGCATTGCCTTCGTCATACTGCATCCTTAACTGAAATCGTCGGGTGGATTTGCGGTGCATTCTAGCAGCCTAATCAACTCCCCTCCCCCGCTTGCGGGTGAGGGGTTGGGGGAGGGGGTGCGCCGGTATAAACTGGCGCGCGGGAAATAACGACAACAAACGGATTTATTCATGGCCGAGCCCTGCAACTACCACTCATCCGCCGAGGCCGCCTGGCGCTGCCAGCCGTGCAGCCGCCACTTCTGCGGCAGCTGCATCCCCGGCGCCAGCGCCAACTATCGTAACGACCAGCCGGACTGTCCCCTGTGCCACAAACCGCTGGACTATATCGGCGCCAGCAACAGCGCCAAACCCTTCTGGCAGATGGGCCTCTTCTACTTCCGCTACGCGCTGCAGCCGGGCCCGCTGACGGTGCTGGCGCTGGCCACCGGCGCCAGCCTGATGATCTCCGGCCTGGGCATCATCTCACTGCTACTGCTGCTGGCGGCGGTGGCCCTGGTCAGCCGCTACAATCTGCTGGTGATCGAGAAGCTGGCCGGCGGCCAGTTGCAGGCGCCATCCTTCGGCGACGCCCTGGACGGCAACAGCGCGCCCCTTTTCCTCAAGGTGATCGGCATGGCCTTGATCGCCGGCTTCGTCGGCTACAAGCTGATGACTTTCGGCCAGGGTGCCCTGCAGCTCTATTCCATAGCGCTGTCCCTGCTGGCCCCGGCGGCGATGATAGTGCTGGCCCTGGAGGGCAGCCTGCGCGCCGCCATCAACCCGCTCAAGCTGCTGCAGTTCACTGTGATTATCGGCTGGCCCTACCTGCTGCTGTGGCTCACCACCAGCGCCGTCTCCGCCGCCCCCGGCTACCTGGTGGTGCTGGTGGCGAACAAACTGCCGCCCTGGGCCATAGTGCCGGTAATCGCGGCGAGCACGACTTACTTCTATATTGTGACCAGCGCGATGATGGGCTACATCTGCCTGTCCCGACAGCAAAAACTGGGCATCATCGCCGAGCGGGACGACGACGGCGACTTCCTTGAGGAAGCCGAATTCAACCGCGCCCGCGCCCTGGCCGAAAGCCAGATACTGATGCGCGAGGGCGACTTCAACGGGGCGCGCCGCGCCCTGGTGGAATGTCTGCGCCGCTACCCGGACGACCCGGCCCTGAACGAGCGCTACTACCGCCTGCTGCTCGCCACCCAGGACAAAAAAGCCCTGCGCGAACTGGGCCCGCACCTGCTGGAAAAATTCATCCGCATGAACCGCGCCCACAAGGCCGCGGAACTCTACCTGGCCACAGACCCGCTCCCCACCATCGACAAGTCCCACCTCCGTCACACCCTGGCCGAGGCCCTCTACCGGCAACAAAAATTCCGCCCGGCGGCGATGCTGCTGAATAATTTGCATAAGGGAGACAAGGACTACCGGCAGCTGGATGCAGCTTATCTGCTGTTGGCGCAGATCTATATCGATGGTTTTAACCGCGAGGATATGGCGAGGAAGCTGCTGGCGTTTGTGCGGCAGCATTTTCCCAATAGTAAATTGCAGGGGCAGGTGGATACGTTGGAGCGGGTACTTGGTGGAGTGCAGGTGGCGGGCTGACTGCTCGGCACAGACGTGCCCCTCACAATTTTTTATACATGCGACCATTTATGGGCATATAAGGCCAAGCTGTACGCTCCAGCTGGCAACGTAGGCGCATTTGGAGGCTGACTCAGAATGATACAAAGCGACACAAAGTCCCGGTTCAAAGCAAAACTGCTTTGTCCAGCCAAGTCGGGCAGCAATACGCCGTGGGCTTTTATAATTCTGCCCAAGAACGCGAGCGCAAAACTTCCAAGACGGGGAAGGACGACGGTAGAGGGCACCATCAACGGTCACGGCTTCCGGGCCACGCTCGAGCCGGATGGCCAATTGAGTCATTGGCTGCGGGTAAATGAGGAGCTACTCGAAGCCGCAGACGTGAACATTGGCGACACTGTCACCTTTGAGGTCATGGCAGTGGAGCAAGAACCAGAACCTGAGATTCCCTCGGACTTGCAAGAAGCCCTTGCGGCTGCTCCCGAGGCTCGAGCCGTTTGGGAGGATACAACCACCATCGCACGTCTGGACTGGATACATTGGGTTACTTCAGCCAAGCAGTCCAAGACTCGGGCGAAGCGGATTAGTAATGCTTGTGACATGCTTGCTTCCGGAAAACGGCGGGTTTGCTGTTTCGATCCATCTGGCTACTATAGTAAAGCCTTCAGCGCGCCTAAAGCGGCAGATTAAATCGGGCGAATTTATGAACAACCGAAGTCAGGGTACAATTTTGACCTGGATGGCACTAACCCCATGGGTGATGATTTGAAACAAGGATTTATGCTGGAGCGCTGAGCCAATTTGGCTGAAATCAGGTCTGCCCCGGACTTACTATCAGCGGCTCTACCGTAAACAAAGATTCTTCCCAGCAAATAGTAAACACTTACAATATTTCAGAAGGAACTCGAACATGCCTTTCAACCACATCACTGCCTCTCAACAGATTGATTCTACCTCTTGTGGGTGTTGCACTACGGCCTGGGGCCTCAAAGTATTGCATGAAAATAACTTGACGGCCGCTACCCTGACCCTGCCATCAGGGGCCAATTTGGCTAACCAAACCCAAGCGAACTATTGGAACTATGGCGATACCCGGCTGGAACGCGACCTGTTCCCAATGCGCGTCGGCGGCCGGGCACCCGGATTAACCATGCCCAGCAATATAGCCGAGACCATACTACGCAACGCCAACGGGATTACTCTGGTGCTGGAAACCACTCCTGGCATAGAAACCATTTTTAACAAGGTCGGGTACGGCGGTGAAGTCACCACGTTGAAAAATGTCGTGGCGAATTACGCCAACGCCTCCCACGTCTATATGGACTCCTATATCAGGCGCCCCCTTTCAACTCATCTGTTTTCGATTGGGTTGATGGGCAGAACCGACGGGACATTGCACTGGCTCTTCCAGGAAGGTTCCAATGGCTCCTGGTGTGACCCCGGATTGGTTGGCAACCGCCACTGGTTCAAAGCCCATACTGCCTACACCTCAGCGGCTCAGGGTACAGTGGGCTCAACGATAGGCGTGAACCTGTATGTTTATAACTAACTTCGCCTGAAGGCTAATTCAGGTACAGCGGCACGTCTAGCATGCCAATAGGTGGACAACAACAACCATCATTTTACCCAAAGAATATTGATATTGGGTCGGAGTACAATTTTGCCACCAAACCTTACTGGCAGATAATTCTCAGGCGCGCAAAGACAAAGAAAAAACATCCTTTTGATACTGTACGTCAAATAGCCAGCACAACCGATCTGAACGATGCCAAGTGAAATATAAAGACAGTAAGGGAAGTCTGGACACTCCCAAGAAGATTCTGAAAGTGAATCACGCGGGGGAATTTGGCGCGATAAATATATATCGCTCCCAGATCTTCGTTTCCCGAATTTTTATGCGCGACCTGGTTCCACTGCTCGAATCATTCCTGGCCGACGAGAAAAGACACCTGCAAATATTCTGGGCGGAAATCCAGTCCCGGAACGGCGTGAAGTGCAAGAGCTTCTGGCTTTGTGGGCTCGGGGGCTATTTTATGGGGTTTGTATCCGCGTTGCTCGGGAAGAAGGGCATTATGGCCTGTACCTGGGCGGTGGAGTCTGTGGTGGTAAACCATCTCAATACCCAGCTCGCCTACCTGGAGAGCAAATCCGACAGGGCTGCTTACCATACCGTAGCGGCGATCCTGGAAGACGAAAAGAACCATCGGGACATCGGCAGCGAACACGGCGGTGCCAACAATATCTGGTATGGCCCCCTGCGGTTTGTCATCAGTCTTTTTACCGAGGGCGTTATCCGGTTTGGTATGAGATAGCCGCATCTCAGTATCAGGAAATCAGATTTATGATTTATGATCGCGCCATCATCATAACCATAAACCTGACCTAAGGAACCTCTGAATAAGTCAAATTAGTCACTCCGGCGAAGGCCGGAGCCCATAGAAATCGCCGTGTTCTGGATTCCGGCCTTACGCCGGAATGACGATATTCAGAGGTTCCCTAAATGGCGGAAATGGAGAGCAGGGGTTAGCTGAAGCTATTCCGCTCAGAGCCTGTCCGAGGAACCCACGGCATCAATTATTTTATCGCCCTCCGCGTAAACCCTGCACAAGCTCTCGACATTTAATGTAATCCTCCGGGCTTCACACACCTCGAGAGCTTTGCTATTGGCACTATCTTGATCGGGAGAATCATAGGCATAACCGAACACATAGGCGCCTTTGTAATCAAGGGCCAGGGCGAGAGCCTTGTTCGCTGAATACCCTTTATACTTGGCAAAGGCATCATCAATAGTCTTTTTCTCCACCCCATCCACTTCAGGCGCTGCAATATCGGGCAGCAGATCGGCAAGCATGGCTTGAAGTTGTGTACGCGGTTGCTCCTCCGTTATTTGCATAAGCAACGGGTGCGCTACCCGGGCGAATATTTCCGCATCCCGGTCAAGATACAGTTCATTAGCGTACCACCAGGCAATACCCACCTCCCGCGGAGCCCTCAGGTAGGCCTGTTCCAGTATTTTCAGATACTCGCTCCGCGGATACCCGAGTTTCTGCATGGCGACAGCCAAGCCGCGCCAATAGGCTGGCACCTCATCGTTGGCTTCTATCAGTGCAGCAAACCTGTCGCGGACAGCTTCCAATCGCTCGGGATCGCTGTGTACGCCCTTTGCCAGCTCCCCTTCCAGCCACAAAATGGCTTCCGCGCTCTGGTACCACTGCTCGCTGTGCGCCCCCAAGGGTATAGATTCCAATAGGGATTCGGCCCGGGAAAACTCTCCGGCCCGGGTTTTTGCAACGGCCATTATCGACGTCAATTCATGGCTGTCAGCTCTCTCCGCCCGCGCATACTGCACCAGTTCCCGAAGGGAGTCTGCGTTCTTTCCGGACATCACCAGATAGCGGGCAATCTCGGCCACCGCATCCTCTCGTGACAACGGCTGCACTATCGGTTGAGCCGGTTTGTAGCCCCGGGGCATCTGGCCTGTGCTTTTGGAAAACTTGCCTTTCACCTGCCGGGTGTAGTGTCGTTCCAATTCTTCAAGCGGCATTTCCAGAGCCGAAACCAGAGCGTCCACCGGGTCCTCTCCACGGTTATACGCCGACACGTAATCCTGTATTCTGTCTGCCTTCCCACTGCTCATGATTAACCAGTGGGTAAGCATCCAGCCTCCCGCATAGACTCTGGAGTTATGCCTCCCGTCAGCCGTTGCCGGCGTCGCCCTGAGCAATTCCTCCAGCGGCATCGGCTGGTCGTAGTAAAGTGAGGCGGCGCGGTCCATGGGAATGGCCCCAAACACGTAGTTGCCGTCTTCAGGAAAGTCCACAGTGGAGAAAACTTCCGCAAACCCCTCGCTATACCAGTATGGGTAATGGAGTGGACTTCTCCCGTAGGTAAGGAAGTGCGTGTATTCATGAAACAGGAATTCGCGTGCCGGGTGTTCCCGCATGGACCGCTCGCTCCCAAGATTGACCAGGGCAAAGCTCCCATAGCTGGTATTATGGAATACGCCCCCGGTACGCTTTGCGTTCTCGTTGCCGACGAAGGCTGCATAACTGTTTCTGTCAGCCAACGCGAAAATTGTCAGTTTATGCTGGTCTTCACTCGCACTGAGCAGTTGAGAGGCCACAACCCGGAAGCGCTCCAGGTCTTCCACCAGGCCTTTTACCGATTCCGGTCTGCCGTTGGTCACTATGCGAAAATGTGGCGTTTCGATTTCACGCCATTCGGCATTTACCAGATTAGCCGGACTGGTCCACCCTGCAATCGGCAACAGATAAGCCATAAGCAGTATGCAAAGCTTGCCTCTCATTTTCCTTTCCTATACTCAACTTATTCAATGTAACAGGCAAAACAAAGACTAGTGGGCCCTGCGGTAAATTCGGTAACTAAAGCTCACAGCCACAGGCTCCAGAGCAAGACGAAAAAGCGCAGGACTAGCAGCGCTAATTCAAGCTTTTTCAACGCAGCACTGGGGCCTGTGGCGAAGAGATCGGTTACAGAATTTACCGCAGGGCCCACTATGCATGTTCTTCAGGCCGCACCAACCGCAATACCTCCCGCGCCCGCTGCTCCTCCCCGACCCTGCGATAGTGATTGACCAGCGCCATCCCAAGGCTCTGCAACAGCGGATGCTCGGCTCCCCTCTTATGCAGCCGCCGCAATAAATCCTCCAGCCAGGGCCAGTCTTTTTCCTGTGCCGCGCGCCGTGCCAGTAACAGGCAGGCCTTGGCGGTGAGGGCCCGGGGTTGGGGGCAGGCCTGGAGGTAGTTGCGGTAGCCTTCGGAAATTCTCCGGGCGTCGATTGCGGAGTTGCCGGCGAGGGCGAAGAGTGCCAGGTTTGCGCGGTGGTGCGCGTCGCTGTCCGGGGCTGCCGCGGTGAGGGCGATGGCGCGCTGAATCAGCGGCAGCGATTGCGGGAACTGGTGTACCGCGGCGACCGCGGCGTCGGCCGCCTCCAATAATTTGCCGCTGTTCTGTAGTGATTCGATGCGCGCCATGGCGCGCTGCTCCAGCAACGGGGCTTCGTCTTCCCGCGGAACCTGGGTGAGCGGCGGGCGCCGCTTTACCAGTACCATGGCAGAGGCAAAGCCGGCCAGCAGACCGCCGGTGTGGGCCCAGTAGGCAATACTGCTGTCGCCGTAAAAGTAACCGAAAATTTCCTTGCCCAGCCACAGCGGCAGCACCAGCAGCGCCGGCGCGCTGAACTCGCCGAACACGAAACCCAGGGTGTAGAAAAAGCGCAGCCTGCGAACTCCGTACACTGCGACGAACATGCCCATTATTGCCGACACCGCGCCGGAGGCGCCGACCATCGGCATCGGACTGCCCATCTCCACGGCGATGTGCAGCCCCGCGGCGGCCAGGCCGCCGAGCAGGTAGAGGCCGAAAAACCAGGCGGCCCCCAGCGCCAGCTCCACCGAGAGGCCAAACAGCAGCAGGAATACCATATTGCCGATCAGATGGTCCCAGCTGCCGTGCAGGAACATATGCCCGAACACGCCGGCCAAGTGGGGCTCCGCCGGGGTCAGCCCCAGGGCGAAACTGCTCAGGCGGTCGCGCAGCCGCACGAATTCCTGCCGTTGCGCCAGCCACTCGCTCTCCCCTTCGGTGCGCAGTTGCGGCAGCAGCCAGCGGTGAAATTCCGGGTTCCACAGCAGTTCGCGGTAGACGAAGTCCTCCCCCTCGGCATCCACCTGCAGGCGCCATTCCGGGTGCACCTCGTTCACGTAGATCAGGAAGCGTGACTCCTCGCGGGCGGAAAGGTCGTTGGAAAAATAGTATTCCTCCGCCTGCTGCCAGCGGGCCTCGTCGCCGCCCTGGTAGAACACGAAGACCAGCAGATTGAGCGCGATCAGGGCCAGGCAGACCAGCGGCGGGCGGCGCCAGTCGGGCTTGTTCTGGATGGGAATAATCAGCACGGGATTTTCCTTGTGGTTATCGCTCGGGCGGGCGGTTCGACATTACAACAATGCCATCCTCTTGCAGCCAAACGACCTAAAACCGCTACATAATTTACAAATACTTTGCACTTTCGCCACAACACCGCTATTTCCCCGCCAATTTTCACTAACGGCCCCTGCCTCGCTGGATTGTCCGGAGAGAGCCGCGCTATGTTTGCAGGCGTTGTCCGGACGCCCGCTGTGCGGTCCGACGGCGGGAGAGATCACAATAAGGAAATCATTGGAGCCCCAAATGAAGAAGCACAGTAGCAAACCCTCGAATAAAGTTTTACCGTTTTTCGCCACCTGCGCCCTGGCCTGTTCCGCCGGCGCCCTCGCCGCCCCCGATCTGTTGGCGGGCAAAATGAACCTCCCCGCGTTGCAGGCGGGCCAGAACCACCAGCGCTTTATCGTCAAATACCGCGAGGGCGCGGCGGAGCGCGCCAGCCTGGCCGCCGGCAACCGACTGCTGCACGCGGTAGCCGCGGAGACCGGCACAGAGCTGAATCTGGTCCGCCGCCTGGCCACCGGCGCCGACCTGGTGCGGGCCCCCGGCGGGCTGGACGGTGCCGCCGCCGAGGCGCTGATGCGCCGCTTTGCCCGCGACCCCGACGTCGCCTACGTGGAACCGGATATCCGCCTCACCACCCAGTTCACCCCGGACGACAGCCGCTACAGTGAGCAGTGGCACTACTACGAGGCCACCGCCGGCCTAAACCTACCCGGCGCCTGGGATAAGGCGGACGGCGGCGGCGCGGTGGTGGCGGTGGTGGACACCGGCTATACGGACCACAGCGACCTGCTCGGCAATATCATCGGCGGCTACGACTTTATCAGCGACAGCGCCACCGCCCGCGATGGCAACGGCCGCGACAGCGACGCCCACGACGAGGGGGATTGGTACGGCTGGTTCGAGTGCGGCATCTTCCCCGCCGGCAGCAGCTGGCACGGCACGCACGTGGCCGGGACGGTGGCGGCGCTGACCAACAACAGCCAGGGCGTGGCCGGCGTGGCCTTCAATGCCAAGGTGGTGCCGGTCCGGGTGCTGGGCAAATGCGGCGGCAGCCTCTCGGATATCGCCGACGCCATTGTCTGGGCCTCCGGCGGCAGCGTCTCCGGCGTGCCCGCCAATCCCTTTCCCGCGGATGTGATCAATATGAGCCTGGGCGGCTCCGGCGCCTGCGGCGCCACTTTCCAGGATGCCATCGACACCGCGGTGGGCAACGGCACCGCGGTGGTGGTGGCGGCGGGCAACAGCAATGCCGACGCCTCCGGCTTCCAGCCCGCCAGCTGCAACAACGTGATCAGCGTGGCGGCCACCGACCGCCAGGGCAACCGTGCCAGCTACTCCAACTACGGCAGCGCGGTGGATGTGGCGGCCCCCGGCGGCGAGACCGCCTCCACCGCCAACGGCGTGCTCTCCACTCTCAACAGTGGTTCGCAGACGCCTTCATCGGAGAGCTACGCCTTCTACCAGGGCACCAGCATGGCCACGCCCCACGTGGCGGGACTGGCGGCGCTGGTGCGGAGTGTCGATCCGGATATCACTCCGGCGGAGCTTGAAGCGGAGATCAAAGCCAACGCACGGGCTTTTGCGGGCTCCTGTTCCCAGTGCGGCAGCGGGCTGGCGGATGCCGATGCCACGGTCACTGCGGTAATGAATCAGTAGCTTGCCCACCGTAGGGTGCGCCGTGTGCGCCGACCGGGCATTGCCGCAGCTTCAGGCAATACCCGGTGCGCACGACGCACCCTACACCGGCTGGCGGTTTGTAATTGATCCAAATACGAAACCGTAAGCCCGACCATATTTATTTTCCCGCACGCCGCTCGACCGGCAGCGGAACCTCCCAGCTGCGCAGGTGCAGGTCGCGCTGGGGGAAGGGTACTTCGATGCCCCTCTCGTTGAACTCCCTCAGCAGCTCCAGGTTGTAGAGCGCGTAAGGGTCTCCAAGGGGCGAGACCATATTGCTATTGACCCACACCACCAGCTTGAAATTCAGCGCGCTGTCGCCGAACTCCATCAGCCAGACCTCGGTCTTGCGCTGCCAATCGGTATGGGTAATGTTCACCCGCTCCGCCGCTTCCATGGCCGCCTCGCGCACCAGATCCGGGTCGGAGCCGTAGGCCACGCCGAAGGGCACGTGGATGCGGCGCACCGGGTCGTCCAGGGTGTGGTTGATCACCCGACCGGTCACGAATTCCGAATTGGGCACCATGATATCTACGTTGTCCCGGGTGGTGATGCGGGTGGAGCGCACATTGATATCGCGGATGCGGCCGAAGACGCCGGACTCCAGCTCCACCAGGTCCCCCACCCGCAGCGGCTGCTCCAACAGCAGGATCAACCCGGAAAGGAAGTTGGAAAAAATCGCCTGCAGGCCGAAGCCGATACCCACCGACAGTGCCCCGGCCACCAGCGCCAGCTTGGACGTGTCCAGACCCAGCATGCTCAGCGCAATCACCAGCGCAATGGCGATAATGGTGTAGTGCAATACCCGGCCGAGGTTGTACATGGAGGATTCGCTGGCGTGTTTTTTCACTACCAGCCGATTGAGAAAACGCCGTGTGAGGCTGGAGATCAGCCAGGCGACCACCAGCACAAAAATAATCCTGGCGATGTCGCGCAAAGTTACCGGGCTCTCGCCGATCGCGAACAGCTCGTAGTCCGCCAGTTCCCGCCAACGGTTGTAGACAACACCACCCCAGTGGCCCGCGCGCTCGCGCACCGTGGCCCACCATCCCTGGTGCTGGCGGTACACCGTCAGTTGGGCTGTTTCGTACCGCAGCACGTCTTCGATCAAGTCGTCGCTGCGGCCCAGGGCACTATCCACCCGCTCGAAGCTCCGCCACCAGCCGCTCATCGCCTCGCTGCCCTCTCCCATCCAGGCCACCACCTGGCGCCGGCGGACGTTGAGTTCGCGGGAAATATTGTCGACCAGGGTGCGCGCTGTCTCCACCAGGTCGCCGCTGGAGACCAGAGACTGGTCTTTCACCTCGGGATTGAGCACATTGTTGATGGAGGCCAGTATCTCCGTTTTGCGCTTCTGCAGGTGTGCCTCCAGGGCCTGCACCTCCAGTTCCATCACCCGCAGGTCTTTTTTCATATTCTCAGCCGGGTCGGTGGACTCCAGTGTGGTGCTCTGCAAGCGGGTGCGGTCGCCGGTGAGCTTTTCGATTCTATCGGTGTATTTCTCCAGGGTTTTCTGCAGCTGCTCCGTCGCCTCGGCGCTGTACTGCAGTTCCTCCAGCATCCGCTGCAGCTGGCTCTCGCCGTGTTCGATCTGCTCCTGCCAGGCGCCCAACTGCCGCTCGATGATCCTGCGCTGCTCGATAATATTCAGGTGATTGAACTGGGCCGCCAGCAGCGCCAGGGCCGCGCCTCCGCGGGCGGCCGGGTCGTCGCTCGCCTCGCGCAGAATCACCACCTGCTGGCGCAACTGGCCCAGGGATTGGGCGAGCGCCTCGTCCAGTTGCCGCAGCTCCAGTTGCAGCCCCAACAGCCGTTGGCGCCCCCGGGCCACCGCGGCGTCGGCCGTGGCCCAGGCCATCACCCCCGGGTTGCGGGGGAACTCGACCTCGGGCAGTACCGCGACTTTCTCGAACTCGGCGTACTTCTTCCAGGTGATGCCGATGCCCTTGAGGCTCCTCTCCACCGCAGCGACGCGCTCCTGCACCCGCTCGCGGTCCGGCAGCGTCTCGCTCCACTTTTCCCAGGCTTTGTTCAAGTCCTCCAGCCACTGCTCGCGCTGCTCGCGAGTGGCCTCGGGCCAGGTGGTCCACCAGCCGGCGGAGGGCGAGTTGAAATCGGGAATCTCCGGTTTGAATTCCTCGGGCTTCTTGGTGGGCAGTTGGGCGAAAGTGTGAAGGGAAATACACAGCAGGAAGAGGGCCAGCGAAATACGGGCGGCAACGCGATAACGCCCACAGCGAGAGGGAAAGTGACAGCATTCGCCCGCCATAGCCTGACTCTATCCTTGACCGGAAACCGCGCAGGTCCACTGATAGAGTGTAGATGAGGGGAGTTATCAACCCGGCCAGGGGTTAATAGCGGCGCCTCGAGGAGGAGTCGTTCACACAGGCGAGGTACTCTTCCTCGTAGATACGCAGTTTGCGGCTGCTCACCTTGCCGGTGACGCTGACGCGGCGGGAGATATCTGCGGCGATCTGCCGGCAGGTGGCCTCGCGGGCGGCGCGCTCGCTGAATCCGGGATGGACATTGGAGTAATCCGGCGTCAGCGGTTGCCCATAGGCGCTCACTCCCAACGGTTTAGAGAACTCGCAAGCGGCCCGCAAGCCGAGCTGGGGCTCGGCGCTCCCGGCGGGCGCTCCCGGCGACAATCAGAGGAAATGCTGCACTTTGTTCTTGTAGCTGCGGCTCATTTTCAAACGCTCGCCATTGTTCAGTACCAGGTGGTACTCGCCGTTGATATGCGCACAGATCTCGCGCACGCGGCTCAGGTTGACGATGGTGGAACGGTGAATACGCTGGAACACCCGGGGGTCCAGTTGCTGTTCCAGCTCCTTCATGGTGATGCGCATCACATGGGTCTCGCCGTTGGCGTGCACGCACATATAGTCGCCGGCGGCATCGATCCAGTCTATCTCCCGCGCGGGTACCAGGGTGATGCGGCCGGCGTCCTTGATGGCGATCTTTTCCGGATAGCGGCTGCTGCCCCCCTCCCCCACATGTAAGTCGCCCGCCGCCAGCTTCCGCTCCAGCACTTCCGGCGACTCCCGGGTGAGATCCGCCACCGCTTCCAGCAACTGTTCGCGCTGGGTGGCGATGTCGGCGCTGGCGAGCTTCTCCCGCACCCGCGCCAGCGCCAGTGCCAGGCGCTCCTCCTCGATGGGCTTCAGCACATAGTCCACCGCGTTGACCTCGAAAGCTTCCACCGCGTACTGGTCATAGGCGGTGACGAACACCACCTGGGGCAGTTGCTCCTCGGGAATCTGCTGCACCATCTGCAGCCCGTTTACCCCGGGCATCTGGATGTCCACAAACACAACGTCCGGGTCCAGCTCTAGGATCTGCTCCCGCCCCTCGCGACCGTTGCTGCACTCGGCGATCACCTCCACATCGTCCATCTGCTCCAGCCGCAGGCGCAGCCCGCGCCGCGCCAGCGGTTCGTCGTCCACTACAATGGTTTTTAATTTTTCTACCGCCTCACTCATCGCACTATTCCTGTTCATAGGGAATTCGGATATGCACTACCAGGCCGCCCTCCGGCCGGTTGCAAAAACGCACTTTCTGTTCTTCGCCGTACAGGGCGCGCAGGCGCTCACAGGTATTGCGGATACCCACGCCGTAACCGGAAGTCAGTCGGGCCAGGTCCTCATCCGCCATGCCCGGGCCGTTGTCGCCCACCTCCAGCAACAGTTCACCGGCAAATACCCGCGCCTTGATGGTGATCTCGCCCCCCCACTCCCGCTGGGAGATGCCGTATTTGATCGCGTTTTCCACCAGCGGTTGCAGCAGCAGACTGGGCACCAGCGCGCGCGGGGACTCCCCCTCCAGATCCAGGTTCACCCCCAGGCGGTCGGCGAAGCGCACCTTTTCGATATCCAGGTAGAGCATCAGCGCCTCAACCTCTCGGGCCAGGGTCACTTTCTGCATGGGGTCGTTGTCCAGGGAGTGACGCAGGAACTGCGACAGGCGCGTCACCATATCGTTGGCAGTGCGCCCCTGGCTGTCCAGGATCAGGGTGGAGATGGCGTTCAGGGTGTTGAACAGGAAGTGCGGATTCAACTGGTAGCGCAGCATCTTCAACTGCGCCTGGTGAGCCATGGACTCGGCGCGCAAGGCCTTTTCCTGCTGGGTCAGCGAAGCGCGGTAGTACTTGATGCCGTAATAGAGCGCAGTCCAGGTCATCAGGATCATGAAGGAGTAGGAAAACCAGTAGATGGCCAGTACTGCCGGGTGCTCGTCTCCCCGCTTGCCGTACAGCCACAGGGAGCCGCCGAACTTGATCGCCGCCCACACCAGTGCGGCCAGGGCAATCACCGCCAGGGAGCCGAACAGGCGCCACGCCGGCGGCTTGTCCCACAGCCGGCGGAAACCGCGGCGCATCACTTCCGAGAGTGCGACCCCCGAGCCGGTGGCCACGGCGAGATATCCCATGTGCAACCAGTGGTCCTCCACCCAGAAGAAGCTGCCCACAAAGGTGAGCAGGGTATATCCACCCCAGCCGGCGAGCTGCAGAGCCCAGTACTGCTTCTGGTGCTCGGCCAGCCGCTGCGACAGCCATCGAAATGCGTTGTTGCCCATAAATACTCATTGCTATTCAATCGACCCCGGAAGGCCGCAGGTTGCAAAACAGCCTAATGCAGCGGCCCGCCCGGTGAAACACCGTCGGGCGCAGCAATAGGACGGACTGCCGCAGGAACACATCATGACTTACTGGCTTTTCAAATCGGAACCGGACGAGTACAGCATCCGCGACCTGGCCGCGGAGCCCGGTCACACCGGTCGCTGGGACGGTATCCGCAACTACCAGGCGCGGAACTTTCTGAGGGATTCGGTCGGGGTGGGTGACGGGGTACTCTTCTACCACAGCGCCTGCAAGGTGCCTGCCGTGGTAGGCACCGCCGAAGTGGTGCGCGGAGCCTACCCGGACCCGGCGCAGTTCGACCCCAAAAGCGGCTACTTCGACCCCAAGGCCAGTGGTGACAAGCCGCGCTGGTACTGCGTGGATATCCGCTGGCAGAGCGAGTTCCCGCGACCGGTGCCACTGGCGGAGATCAAAAGGAGTCCGGATTTGGCGGAGATGCTGCTGGTGAAACAGGGGCGGTTGTCGATCCAGCCGGTGACCGCTCGGGAGTGGAAAACCATTCTGCGACTGGGTAATGCCATTATGTAGGAGCGGCGGGGCGGCCATCCGCCCATGCCCGCGATCGGATTGCGCTCCGAAGTATTACCGATCGCGGGCATGGCCCGCTCCTACATGGTCAGTGCGAGGATTTCAGCCAGCCCCCAGCGAGCCATCCGCGCGGAACATGCCCTTGATTCCGCGCACCGCCTGGCGGATGCGGTTCTGGTTTTCGATCAGGGCGAAACGCACATAGTCGTCGCCGTAGTCGCCAAAACCGATACCCGGCGAGACGCACACCTTGGCATCCGTGAGCAGTTTTTTCGCGAACTCCAGAGATCCCATTTCGCGGTAGGGTGCCGGAATCTTTGCCCACACATACATGGACGCCTTGGGCAGGTCGACCATCCAACCCGCCTCGTGCAGCCCCTTGACCAGGGCATTGCGGCGCAGGCGATATTGTTCGGCAATATCCCTCACGCACTGCTGGTCGCCCTCCAGAGCGGCTATGGCAGCCACCTGCAGCGGCGTAAAGCTGCCGTAATCGTGGTAACTCTTGATACGCGCCAGGGCGTTGACCAGATCCCGATTGCCGACCATAAACCCCACGCGCCAACCCGCCATGTTGTAGCTTTTCGACAGGGTGAAAAACTCCACCGCCACATCCTTGGCCCCCGGCACCTGCATGATCGAGGGCGCCTTCCATCCGTCATAGACAATATCCGCATACGCGAGGTCGTGAACCACCATGATGCCGTAGCGCTTCGCCAGAGCCACCACGCGCTCGAAGAAATCCAGCTCGACACACTGGGCGGTGGGATTGGACGGGAAGCCCAGCACGACCATTTTTGGCTTGGGAATGCTTTCGCGGATAGCCCTTTCCAGCTCGACAAAAAAATCGATTCCCGGGGCCAGGGGCACTGAGCGGACCTGAGCGCCGGCGATCACCGCTCCGTAAATGTGGATCGGATAACTGGGATTGGGTACCAGCACCGTGTCGCCGTGGTCGAGAGACGCCAGCATCAGGTGCGCCAACCCCTCCTTGGAACCGATGGTGACCACCGCCTCCTCTTCAGGGTCGATCTCCACCTGGTAGCGCTGCGCATACCAATGCGAGATGGCCCTGCGCAATCGGGGTATCCCCCTGGACGTGGAGTAGCCGTGGGTATCCTCGCGCTGGGCCACGTCACACAGCTTGTCGACGATATGCCGGGGGGTGGGGCCATCCGGGTTGCCCATGCTGAAATCAATAATGTCCTCTCCCCGCCGGCGGGCAGCCATCTTGAGTTCGGCGGTGATATTGAAAACGTAGGACGGGAGTCGGTCGATACGGGAAAACCGGCGCACCGGCGTTTGGGTGTCTGTTGTCATGGGTTCCTCGATACACGTTAGCGCCCGGAACCGTCCGAGCGACGCGGCCGCAAGATGCGGCTGAGCCCCATATTACGCGAGTGGCGCCCCGCCGCGAACCCCTCTCCGCAGGCTGTAATTCTTCTATACGACGCCCTTGGTGCGCGCGATAAAAATGCTGAGCAGCGACAACAGGGTGAGCACGCCGACGATCACCAGCAACAGCAGCAGCGGGCGAAAGGGTTTGCGCTCCACCTTGTTGACGCCGCTGTGCAGGTATTTGTCTACCTTGGCCTGGTCTTCGTCGGAGAGCTTGTTCATAAATGCGGAATAATGAATGATGAATGCGGAATCATACCCCGCTATTCCGCATTCCGCATTCCGCATTCCGCATTCAAAAGAGTTCTTCGCCCATATCCATCAGGGTGGCGCTGCCGGCTTCGACGCTGGCGGCCAGGGCGCGGGCCTGGGGCAACAGGCGCGCGAAGAAAAAGCGCGCGGTTTTTACCTGACCGCTATAGAAGTCCTCCTTTGCGGCTTTCGGCAGCGCGACTGCGGCGGCCCTGGCCCACATGTAGGCGTAGGCCACATGGCCGAACAGGTGCAGGTATTCCACCGAGGCGGCACCGGGCGCGTGGGGGTCGTCCTCGGCCGTGGCCAGTATGTTTTCGGTAGTTTCGCGCAGGCGCTGCAGTTCCGCGGCCAAGGGCTGCACGAACTCGGCCATGTCCTCGCGGTCGATCTCCCCGTCGATAAAGGCCTGGACGTCGGCGGCAAACAGCTCGAAGAAGGCGCCGCCGTTGGCCACCGTCTTGCGGCCCACCAGGTCCAGGGCCTGGATGCCGTTGGTGCCCTCGTAGATCTGGGTGATGCGCACATCGCGCACCAGCTGTTCCTGGCCCCACTCGCGGATATAGCCGTGGCCACCGAACACCTGCTGGCCAAGCACTGTGCACTCCAGGCCCTTGTCGGTGAAGAAAGCCTTGGCCACCGGGGTGAGCAGGGCCACCAGCGCCTCCGCCTTCTGCTTTTCCTCGCCCTCGCCGAACTTGGCGATATCCAGCCACTGGGCCACGTAGGTGGAGAGGGCGCGGCCGCCGCCGATCAGCGCCTTCTGGGTGAGCAACATGCGGCGCACGTCCGGGTGCACGACAATGGGGTCGGCGGCTTTGTCCGCCGCCTGCGGGCCCGCAGGCGAGCGGCTCTGGATACGTTCGCGGGCGTACTCCCGGGCGTTTTGATAGGAACGCTCGGAGGCACCCAGGCCCTGGATCCCCACCCCCAGGCGCTCGTAGTTCATCATGGTGAACATCGCGGCGAGACCCTTGTTCACCTCGCCCACCAGCCAGCCGGTGGCGCCGTCGAAATTCATCGCGCAGGTGGCGGAGGCTTTGATGCCCATCTTGTGTTCGATGGAGCCGCAGTGCACCGCGTTGCGCTCGCCCAGGCTTCCATCCTCGTTGACCAGCACCTTGGGCACCAGGAACAGGGAGATACCCTTCGGGCCCGCGGGGGCGTCCGGCAGCTTGGCCAGCACCAGGTGAATGATGTTTTCGGACAGGTCCTGGTCGCCGCCGGTGATGAAAATCTTGCTGCCGGTGATGGCATAGCTGCCATCTTCCCTCGGTTCAGCCTTGGTGCGGATCATTCCCAGGTCGGTGCCGGCGTGGGGCTCGGTCAGGTCCATGGCGCCGGCCCAGGTGCCCTCGTACATCTTGGGCAGGTAGCGCTGCTTGAGTTCCTCGCTGCCGTGGGCGTCGATCGCCAGGCAGGCGCCGGCGGTCAGCACCGGGTAGAGGGCGAAGGAGATATTGGCGGAATTGATCATCTCCTCCACCTGGGCACCGAGCATTTTGGGCATGCCCATGCCGCCGTATTCGGGGTTGCCCAGCAGCGCGCCCCAGCCGCCCTCGCAGAAAGTGGCATAGGCCTCCGGGAAACCTTTCGGGGTGGTCACCACCCCGTCGTTCCAGTGACAGCCTTCTTCATCGCCGCTGCGGTTGATCGGGTCCAGGGTATTGGCGGCGAGTTTGGCCATCTCTTCCAGGATCGCGCCCGCAGTTTCCCGATCGACGGTTTCCGCCAGCGCCGGCAGGCGGGCCCAGAGTTTTTCTGCGGCAAATACTTCGTGCAGGAGAAAGTGCATCTCGCGCAGTGGCGCCTTGTATTCAGCCATGCTCCCGGTCCTCATTCACTTGTTTCAAACAGTTGTTTGAATCTAGGCGCGAAGCGGGGGATTGTCAACCGTGTTGGAAAAATGGTGTTGAGGTTCGACGCTGTAGGAGCGGGCCATGCCCGCGATCGGCATCGCTACGAGGAGAGATCGATCGCGGGCATGGCCCGCTCCTACATGGGGGTTAGGAGAAGTCCCAGGTCGAGGTGCTCGGCCGCGTTGCGGTAATCGGCCGCCTCGTCGAACGGCAGTGTACCCAGTAGCGGCGCGGGCAGCAGCGCCTGTAGAGTAGCCAGGTTTTCCTCCGGCCGCGCCATGCTTTCACAGACGAAGTTGGCCACCCAGCCCGCCAGTTGCAGACCGTCGCGGCGGATCGCCTCGGCCGTCAGTAGCGCGTGGTTGATGCAGCCCAGTTGCATGCCCACCACCAGGATCACCGGGATATTCAGTTCCCGTGGCAGGTCCGATAGGAAGGCCCGGGGGCCCAGCGGTGTGCGCCAACCGCCGGCACCCTCGATCAACACCAGGTCCGCACCCGCGGCCATCACTCCGCGGCAGACACCGGCCAAGCGGGGGACATTAAGCAGCACTCCCGCTTCGTGCGCGGCTATATGGGGCGCTATGGCAGGCTCCAGGGCGACGGGATTGACCTGTTGGTAGGGTAGCTCCAGGGTCATCGCCTCCTGCAGCATCAGTGCATCGGCGTTGCGCAGCCCCTCGTGGGTGCAGTCGCAGCCGGAGGCCACCGGCTTCACCGCGGCGGTGCCCAATCCCTGCCCGGCCGCGCGGACCAGCAGTGCCGCGGTCGCATAGGTTTTTCCCACCTCGGTGTCAGTACCGGCCACAAAGAAGGTGCGGGCCACAGACATTCCCTCCATCAGAATTTTCATCTTTTTTACTTGACGCCTCTTTCAACGTCGCCTACATGCTGATAAATTACCCACTCAGAGCAAAAAATAACCAATTCCGGCAGGGGTTTTTGCCCGGGGTTGGGATAATTGCCCGCTACGCCGGCGGCTGGACAGCGCCGGCATAAGATCGCATCACGCCCCACCGGCGGCAGTGCGACCGCAAGGAAGCTCCGAAGAACAGAAAACTATAGCTTTTGCTTCAGAGACCAATGCGATACCTGACTCTTGCCCTGCTGTTGCTGGCACCTGCGCTCGCCTGTGCCGCTGTAAATCCCGTCGACCTGGTGGTCGTGTATAAATCCAAAGGCCTGATGCAATTGATCCGCAACGAGCGTGTGGTCAAGAGCTACAAGGTGGTGTTCGGCGAAAACCCCAGGGGCCACAAGGTCCGCCAGGGGGACGAGCGCACCCCAGAGGGCCGCTATACCCTGGACTGGAAGAATCCCAACAGTCGTTTCTACCGCTCCATCCACGTCTCCTACCCAAATGCCGCCGACCGCGCCCGCGCCCGCAGGCTGGGAGTGAACCCCGGTGGCGATATCATGATCCACGGCATAAAACCGCAGTGGCAGGGCATGGAGAAGTACCTGCAGAAAACGAACTGGACCGACGGCTGTATCGCGGTAACCAACCGCGAGATGGATGAGATCTGGGCGATGGTGAAGACGCCGACGCCCATTCATATCTATCCCTGACGTCGAGTCTCAGGACTCGCAGGATTGTGCTGTAGGAGCGGCGGGGCGGCCATCCGCCCATGGCCGCGATCGGGTTATCCGCTAACCGGAGAACTCAATCGCGGCCATGGGCCGCTCCTACATTGAAATCCTCGGCTTCCCCGACACCTTTCGCCAGGCTCAGGTAGATCACCTCGTAAGTCGCCGGCAGCCCGGCCGCCGTACGGAACCGTTCATAAGCCGCCGCCAGACGGCGCAGCTTCTCCCGGCCCAGCAGGCCGCGGCCGGCGTCGCGGTTGATATTCCGGGCCCCGATAACTTTCAGTTCGCGCATCAGCAACCGGGCACTATCGAAATAGAGCACCCGCTCCTCACAGTGTAACCGGCAGTCTCCCGCCGCCCGGCGCCAGTCGTCCTCGGGCAGGAAGCGGTTGACGTGCACACCGCCATCCACATCCGCCCAGCTCGCCTTCAATTCCCGCAGGGTGCCCGGACCGAGGGTGGCGACCAGACAGCGCCCCCCCGGCGCCAGTATCCGGCGCAGCTCCGCAAACAGCTGCGGCAGGCGGTAGCACCACTGCAGCGCCATGCTGGAAAACACCAGATCGATACTGCCGTCCGCCAGCGGCAGCTGCTCCGCGTCGGCGGCAATATAGTGATCCGCCGCCGGCCGTTCGCGACGCGCGAACTGCAACATCTCCCCGGCCAGGTCCAAGGCGATGATCTCCGCCCCCGGAAAACGTCGGCGCAGCAACTCGCTGCCGTAGCCGGTGCCACTGCCAAGGTCCAGGATACGCCGCGGCGTCAAGTGATCGCCGATCTCGCGCAGCAACTGCCGGCACACGGCGCGCTGAAGATGGGCGGCATTGTCATAGCTGTGCGCGGCGCGGCCGAAGGATTTGGCTACCGCGCTTTTGTCGAAGGGGGGAGGAATATCGCCGTCCGGGGGAGCGAAACCATTATCCGCCCGCACAAAATCCAGAATTTTCTCCGCCACCCGTTCGGGATTTGAGATATGCGGCGCGTGGCCACTGCCGGGCAGCAGTTTGGCCTGCGCGCCCAGTCCACGCAGACGCGCCGCCGCGTCGGCGGGCACCAGGGCATCGCGCTCGCCGAACAGGTGCAGCGCCGGTAGGGACAAGCCCCGCAATATTTCCCGGTTGTCCCAACGGCCCAGGCTGCGCAGGGCTTCCCCCCAGGCATCGCCAATGGTTTGCGGCGCCCACTGCTTCAGTTGCCTGATCACCCGGCGCATTTCGCCATCGCCGCGGGCCTGCAGGCCGCAGAATTTTTCCCAGGTTTCCCGGGGCTCGCTTCGCATCGAGCGACAGAACCGGCGGAAGGTGGCGGGGTCCATACCGGGCCAGCCGTCGCCGGCGACAAAGCGACCGTTGGCGGCGATCGTCAGCAGGGCGCTAATTTTCTCCTGGCCGGGCACTGCAGCCAGCCGCGCGGCCAGCATCCCGCCCAGGGAATGGCCGACTAACAAGCAGTTGTGCGGCAGACACCGATAAAGATTCTGCAGCAGCGTTTCGTCGTCGGGCCAGGGCTCGCCCGCCGCATCGCCGAAACCCGGCAGGTCCAGGCAGGTGATCGGCAATGCGGTCCTATCCCGCAGGGTGTCGAGCAGCGGCTGCCAGCCGCGGCTGTCACCGCCCCAGCCGTGCACAAAGACCAGTCGCTCTACCGCTTTCACTCTGCCACCACCGCGGAGTCGGCCAGGGATTCCACCAGAGCCTGCAACAGCGCGTCGATTTCCGCCTCGCTGTGCGCGGCGGAGAGCGTGATACGCAGGCGCGCGGTGCCCGCCGGCACCGTGGGCGGACGGATGGCGCCCACCAGGAAGCCCCGCTGCTGCAGCCCGGCGGCGAGTGCCATCACCGCTTTCTCTCCGCCGATAATCAGCGGTTGGATGGCGCTACGGGAATCCGTCAGGGGCAGGTCCAGCGCACCGGCCCGGTCGCGAAAATAGCGGATCAGGTGGGCCAGGCGCTCGCGCCGCTGCGGTTCCCGCTGCATGATTTCCAGCGCCGCCAGGCAGCCGGCGGCCACCGCGGGCGGCATGCCGGTGGTGTAGATATAGGGGCGCGCGAACTGGGTGAGGTAATCGATCAGCTCCCACGAACCGGCGACAAAGGCGCCGGCGTTGCCGGCGGCCTTGCCCAGGGTGCCCATCAGTATCGGCACCTGTTCCGGGGTCAGGCCGGCGGCCGCGGCGCTGCCGGCGCAGGGAAACCCTTCGCTGCCCATAACGCCGAAACCGTGGGCCTCGTCCACCATCAGCCAGGCGCCGTGCGCGTCACACACGCGGGCGATATCCGCCAGCGGCGCGCAGTCGCCGTCCATGCTGTAGACGCCGTCCACCGCCACCAGGGTATTGCCGTCCGCGCGGCTCAACTGCCGCTCCAGGGATTCCATATCGCTGTGGGCAAAGCGCAGGCTGCGCGCACCGCTGAGCTGCGCGCCGTCGATCAGCGAGGCGTGATTGAGTTTGTCCTGGATCACCGTATCGCCGCGGCCCACCAGCGCGCACACCGCGCCGATATTGGCCATATAGCCACTGGAGAATACCAGCGCGGCCTCGCGCCCGGTGAGTTCGGCGATCTTGTCCTGCAGTTGTTCGTGGATCTGCAGGTGTCCGTTGACCAGGTGGGAGGCAGTGGCGCCGGCACCCAGCCCGGCGCCCCGCTGCTGCGCGGCGATCACTTGCGGATGGGTGGCCAGGCCCAGGTAGTCGTTACTGCTGAAGGCGACCAGTTCCCCGCCATCCACCTGCGCCCGCGGCCCGGGCGCGGCGGCCAGGGTTTTCATCTCCCGGTAGAGGCCGAGCTCGCGCCGCCGGGCGAGCCGCTGGTGCAGAATCTCCCGGAAGGTCATTTCACCGCGTTGTAGAAGTAAGGGTCCTGTTGCTGCTCGGCGATGCGCCCGGACAACTCCGCTTCCACCTCCGCCTCATCGGCGTGCTGGTGGTATTCCTCCGGCTGGATACCCAGGCGGTTGAACAGTTGCATATCCCGGTTGGTTTCCGGGTTTGGCGTGGTGAGCAGTTTCTCGCCGTAGAAAATGGAGTTGGCTCCGGCCAGGAAAGCCAGCGCCTGCATTTCGTCGTTCATGTGTTCGCGGCCGGCGGACAGGCGCACATGGGACTTGGGCATCACAATCCGCGCCACGGCGATGCAGCGGATAAACTCGAAGGGGTCCAGGTCGCGCTCGTCTTCCAGCGGCGTGCCGGCGACCTTCACCAGCATATTGATCGGCACGGATTCCGGGTGCTCCGGCAGGTTGGCCAGTTGCACCAGCAGCCCGGCGCGGTCCTGCTCGCCCTCGCCCATACCGATAATGCCGCCGGCACAGACCTTCATGCCCGCGGCGCGCACGCGGTCCAGGGTTTCCAGCCGGTCCTGGTAAGTGCGTGTGGTGATAATCTCACCGTAGTACTCCGGCGAGGTGTCCAGGTTGTGGTTGTAATAGTCGAGGCCGGCATCCGCCAGTTCCTTCGCCTGTTCGTCGTTGAGCATGCCCAGGGTCATGCAGGTCTCCAGCCCCAGAGCCTTCACCCCGCGCACCATCTCGGTCACATAGGGCATATCCTTCTTCTTCGGCGAGCGCCAAGCGGCGCCCATGCAGAAGCGGGTGGCTCCGCCGGCTTTGGCGGCGCGGGCTTCTTCCAGCACCTTTTCCACCTTCATCAGCTTTTCCCGCTCCAGGCCGGTGTCGTAACGGGCGCTCTGCGGGCAGTAGGCGCAGTCCTCCGGACAGGCGCCGGTCTTGATGGAGCAGAGGGTGCTCACCTGTACCCGGTTGGCATCGAAGTGTGTCCGGTGCACCTGCTGGGCGGTGAACAGCAGATCGTTGAACGGCATGGCGAACAGGTCCAGTACCTGCTGGCGGGTCCAATCGTGGCGGATGGCGGCGGTGGGCATTTGCCGGTTGGCGGTCACGGGCGTAGTCTCCCCGGTTGTTGTTTTGACTTGTAGGAGCGGCGGGGCGGCCATCCGCCCCGCCGCTCCTACAGGGTGCATTTAAAAGTCGCCAGTGTAACGGTGGACCAACCTCTGTCAACCAAAGTGACTACCAATGGTTTACAAACACCTGTCCCACCTGTTATCCCGCGGGCTGGCCCGCTGTGTGCTGTGCGCCGCCGGCCCGGCGGAGCCCCACGGAGTCTGCGCGCCCTGCCTCGGGGAGCTGCCCTACCTGCACAGTGCCTGCCGCCGCTGCGCCCTGCCCCTCCCTCAGCCCGCCGACGCCTGCGCCAACTGCCTGCAGCAGCCGCCGGCCTTTGCCTCCGCCCGGGCCGCCTGGCACTACGCCTTTCCCGTGGGTCAGTTGATCCAGCGCTTCAAATACCACCGGGATCTCGCCGCCGGGCACAGCCTGGCGCTGCTGGCCGCGGCCCATATCCGGCCGGTCGATCCACCGGACCTGCTGGTACCCATTCCCTTGCACTGGCGCCGCTACCTGACCCGCGGCTACAACCAGGCCCAACTGCTCGCCAGCGAGTTCGGCCGCCAGTGGAATATCCCGGTAAAGCCGCGGCTGCTGCACAAGCACACCGCTACGGGCACCCAGCAGCAACTCAAACGCGGTCAGCGACTGCGCAACCTGCGCGACAGCTTCCGCGTGCGCGGGACGCCGGGCGGCCTGCATATCGGTCTGGTGGACGATGTAATTACCACCGGCGCCACGCTGGAGGCGGCGGCCCGCTGCCTGCTGGAAGCCGGCGCTGCGCGGGTCAGCACCTTCGCCCTGGCCAGAACCCCCTGAGCCCTATCCCCTCTAAACGTGGACCGGCCCAATTCCTCCGGGAGCGAAATTGGATGCCATAGGCGCCCGCAAGAGACAGCCCGGTTACAATAGCCCCCCTTTGCCAAACCGGTACCCGCGTATCAACTGGGCCGGCACTGCTAGCGTTTAAATAAATAGTTGCTCGCGCGCAGCCAGTGGGATGCGGGCGGGCCGAGGGTTCAGCCATGAGTGAAACCAAGTTGCCGCGCAGCGTGGTGATCAGCGGTACCGGCCTGTGGACGCCGCCGGAATCGATCAGTAACGAGGAACTGGTAGCCGCCTACAACGCCTACGCGGAGAAATACAACCGCGAGCACGCGGCGGAAATCGAGGCCGGTTGCCTGACCGCCAAGCCGCCCTCCTCGGCGGAATTTATCGAAAAGGCCTCCGGCATCGAGAGCCGCTATGTGGTGAGCCGCGAGGGCATCCTCGATCCGGAACGCATGCGCCCCTACCTGCCGGAGCGCGGCGACGACGAACTCTGTCTCCAGGCGGCAATGGGCGTTGCCGCCGCGCGTATGGCGCTGGATAAAGCCGGCAAAAAACCCGAAGACATCGATGCGGTGATCGTCGGCGCCTCTTACCTGCAGCGGGCCTACCCGGCCATCGCCATCGAGATCCAGAGCGCCCTTGGTATCGACGGCTTCGCCTTCGATATGGAAGTGGCCTGCTCCTCCGCCACCTTTTCCCTGCAGCGCGCGGCGGATGCCATCTGCTCCGGCTCCGCGCGCGCGGTGCTGGTGATCAACCCGGAGCTGACCTCTCCGCAGTTGGATTTCACCGATCGCGACAGCCACTTTATTTTCGGCGATGTCGCGGTGGCCAGCGTGGTGGAGCGGCGCGAGACCTGCGCCACGGACTCCGCCTGGGAAATCCTCAGTACCAGGGCCAAAACCGTCTACTCGAACAATATCCGTTCCAATTTCGGCTACACCGCCCGCGCTGCCGATGTGGACCCCTTCGGCCCCGACAAGCTGTTTCACCAGAACGGGCGCAAGGTATTCAAGGAGGTCTGCCCCATGGCCGCCGCGCATATCGAGGAGCATCTGCGCGGGGCGGGCAGCAAGCCGGAAACAATCCGGTGCTACTGGCTGCACCAGGCCAATATCAATATGAACAACCTGATCGCGAAAAAACTGATGGGCGATAACGCCAGCGCCGAACGCGCGCCCATAGTACTGGACCGTTACGCCAATACTGGCAGCGCCGGTTCACTGATCGCATTTCATCTTTACAGCGAGGATCTGGAGACGGGAGATCGCGGGGTAATCTGTTCCTTCGGCGCGGGCTATTCGATTGGCAGCCTGGTGGTGGAAAAGATCACTCTTTAACAAAAGTCTTTCTCTGGGGCCGTGGTTTCCTTCGGCCCCGGGACGCGATCGAAACGCAGTGCATAGCAGCCATAGGCGGCAAAGCGCAGCAAGACAAACTCGGTTTCACTGCGCGCAAAAAACGTAACCAGCTCGGTCTCTATCTGTTCCGGCAGCACTAATCTTGCCGCCACGATACTCTCCTCTGCGCAGTAGGCGCGCAATACCACTGGTGTATTGGCTTTCAGGTAGTCACCCGCCTCACCTGACGGCAGCGGCAAATGCCTTTTTGCATTTTGATTTTCTTCGGGCTGCGCCAATACGAAGACAGGACCGTACTCCCGGTAAGGACCCGGCCGTCGGAAGGGGCAATAGCTCGCCAGGACAATCCGCTCCCCGGGCCGCGCGCGTCGCAGCACATCGCGGCAGGGTTCGCCGCCATCGGCGACCCTGTATCTCACGGGCTGGTTTTGATCATCCAGGCCGGTCTGCCTGACTTCAGACAAAAATTCTTCACGAATCGGTGTTACGATAAACGGCATTGCCATCGTTATACTCCAGAGTAGCGAGCAGAACGGCCAGCCTAGCGAATGCCGGCAGTTTCAGCTGGCCGCTTCCGGAAACGGCATTCGCAATCCAAACGATTTCTTTCACACCAATAAAAAGAGGACAGCACCGTGAAGAAACTGTTGTTGATGACACTAGCCCTGCCACTCGCGGCAACCGCCGCCGATCCCCTATCCACCAGTTGCACCCATGGTGGCGATGTACGCACCATCGAGGTGGTCTACCCCCAGGGGGCCGAACTGCCCTGTGAGGTGCACTACACCAAGGACGGGGAGACCCGGACCCTGTGGAGCGCGAGCAATCAGGCCGGCTTCTGCGAAAGCAAGGCGGAGGAGTTTATCGCCAGCCAGCAGAGCTGGGGCTGGCAGTGCGACAGCGCCACGGACGCATCGCAGGAAGCGGCAGCCGCAGTGGAACCGGCGCCCGCTGCCGAAAGCGATGATTTGAAAACCGCTGCGAACGGGGAGGAAAGCCCGGCAGAAGTCCAGACCGACTGATATTTCCTGCGGACTCCAGCGCCTTGCTGAGCTGGAGTCCTGCGCTCCCGGAGCGGGCTATTCCAGTTCCTCCAACAGTCGCTCCCCCCACGCCAGCCAGGCCTTTTCCGTCTCGATACCCAGCAGCAGGGTCTGGTGCGCAAGCCAGAAACGTTTCTGCAGCTGCGGATCGCTCTGCTTTACCCTTTCATTCTGCTCCAGGTAACCCTGCAACAGTTCGCGGTGCTCGTCCAAATGGCGCCGCACCGCATCCCTCGCCTGCCCGCGGGTCAGGTGGTGGCCGGCAAACAACTGCAGCAGAAACGGCTCGCGGATTTTTTGTGCGGGTGCGGGCCGCTGCACCCACTCCCGCAGTGCGCTCCTGCCGCTTTCGGTCAGGCGGTAGATCTTCTTGTCCGGCTTGCCCTCCTGGGCTTGTTCGGTGCAATCCAGCAGTCCCTCGGCGTGCAGCTTGTGCAACTCCCGGTACATCTGCTGGTGACTGGCGCTCCAGAAGTGGGAGATGCTGCGCTCGAAGCGGCGTTTGAGGTCGTAGCCACTGCCGGGCTCGATATCCAGCAGGGTGAGGACAGCGTAGCGCAGGGACATACAGACTCCAGACAGGCAATGAATTTCATACTGGCCGGAATGGTAACCGCTCGCAGCGGGAGATGGGCACCCCGGCACCCTCGGGCCACCCACGGGATTTATCTCGACTGGTTGCGCAGCTGCGGCGAACTGCCAGAGCTGCGCCAATATCGAGCGGGAGATCCTCGCGCGCAACGAGACCGCCAAGGTGATCGGTATCGGCAACCTGCAGATCGTCGAGGATATCGAGGACGGAGTAACCCCGGAGATGATCGTACCGCAGCATGCACTGGACGATCTGGCCGCGGCGCTGGTGAAGAGCGGCGTGCAGATACTGATTCTCGGTTGCACCCACTTCGATTATTTCTGGCCCACAGCGACGGCATCCGCCTGTTCCTGCCCTTGGAGCGCATGCTTGAGTTACTGCGCGAGCGGCTGCCCCGAGCGGCCTGACTATCCTATCAATCCCGTAATCCAAGCCCATCGGGGTAAACTATTGGAGCGCCACGCCAATAGTTAGTACTTACGTACCACGAAAACCCGGTTTCGGGTGCAAATTTAGCTTGAGTGCACCGGCTGTTTGCAGTATCAAAACAACCCACGACTGGAAGGGGATTAGCGACAAATACACAGTTCTCGGGTTCTGGAATTCAACCCGCATAGACAACAAGTGGTTACAAGGATGAACGAGGCCATTCGCACCCATAAGGGTGCCTTTACCTATTACGGTGCGCGCGCCGCCTGTCTCGCGCTCGCCGCTACTCTTTTGCCCGCCGCGGCCATTGCCGCTCCGCTGTCAATTCCGCCTCTGCACACGCAAGTCTCCATACTCTGGGCCCTGGGCCTGGGGCTCACTGTCGTCGTGTTTGCAGTGATCGCCCTCCTGCTCCGGCTGCGCCTGCGCGATGCTCTGTTCAGCGGCGAAGCCCGCGCGGCGGAACTGCAATCCAGCAATGCCAGGCTCCACCGCCAGTTGCAGTCCAGGGGGCGCGAACTGGCCGCGCGCGAACGGGAACTTGGCGAGGCCCGCGACAGCCAGGAAAAGCTGCGCCAGGAGAAATCCGACCTGCTCGCCATTACCGGCCACCGCCTGCGCCAACCCCTGGACACCCTGCTCGGCACCCTGAACCTGCTGGCACAGAACACCGACGGGGAAACGGCGCGGCTGGTGGACACGGCCCGCCGACAGGCCCAGACGGCCCTGGAATCCCTGGAGGAAATGCGGCAGATGGAGCAGTTGGAAACGGTGGAGCTGAAAATGCCAGCGCAACAGACCGCGGACAGCCTGTCGATCCTGCTGGTGGAGAGCGGCAACCACGATTCTCTGCGCCCCGCCCTGGAGGAGCGCGGCCACCGGGTACAACAGCACAACAATGGCGTCGACGGCGCTGATGCGGCACTGCGCGACAAGTTCGACCTGGTACTGCTGGACAGTACCCTGCCACTGATGGACGGCGTGGAAACGGCGCGCAGAATTCGTCGCGGCGCCGGAAAAGAACTACCGATTTTCGCCCTGGTGGCGAACCTGCGCCCCGGTGACCGGGAGCGCTACCGGGATCAAGGCCTCAACGGCGTAGTGCCGAGACCGGTGGCGGAAACCCAGTTGCAACAGTTGCTCGCCTGGGCCGCCCGGCACAGGCGGGCACGCCCCGCCGGCGAGCAACGCGCTCGTGCCACGCGCCTGCTCAACACAGAGACTCTATGCCGGCAGCGGGACACTCTCGGTCACCTGCCGTTTGCCGAGCTGCTCGGCGATCGCATCGCCACCCTGCCCAAGAAAACCACCGCACTCACCAGCGCGCTCACCGGGCGCCACTGGCTCGATGCCGAGCAGCAGGCCCAGGCCATCGCCGCGAACGCCGAGGAGCTTGGCCTGGAGGCCGCAGCTGCGCGCCTGCGCGCGCTGGTGGCGCGCCTCTCGGTGGACGGCGAGCGGGAATACTGCCGCCACCAGCGCACCGAAGTCCTCAACCTGATGCGCACATCGATACAGCAGCTCAAAGCCTGGCGTGAGAAAAACGTTCATAGTGAGTGGGCGCTAAAATGACAGAAATCGGGGATCGGAGGAGCGAAGGCCGCTTGCAATCGCAACACCGGCCCGCATGATAGTGTGGTGTAAGGTACTAAATGCGGCCCGCCCGAAGGGAGCCCCCCCTCTTCACCTGGTAGAGAGGGCCCACAGCCGCGTTGCCGCTCTTGAAAAGGGCGAGCCATTCCCTGCGAGCGGCGCCTTGCTGTGAACATTTTGGGGGGCTCTGATAACCGCATTTAGTACCTTACACCACACTAGGACCTGAGCATTATCAAACGAGAACGAGCATGCCCCAACAGTTTCCCATCGGCACCGACGAGTCCCGCGAGCAGTCGGGCCGCGATCTCGCCACCCTGGTCTACCTGATCCAGGCCATCAGCCTGTTCACCGCAGTGCCTTTCTTTATCGGGGTGATCATCAACTACGTCAAGCGGGGCGATGTACGCGGCACCCTGGCGGAGTCCCACTTCCGCTGGCAGATACGCACCTTCTGGTTCTGGCTGCTGTGGACGATAATCGGCTCGGCGACCTGGTGGCTTCTGGGCCTGGGTTTCCTGATCCTAGGCATCGCCTGGGTGTGGGCGATCTATCGGGTGGTCCGCGGCTGGCTGGTTCTGGCGGACAACCGCCCGGCCTACTGACCAGGCGATCCGAATTTGCAGGGTGCGCACCACTAGAGAACCGGCCCAGGCGCTGGCCCGACAGGTGCGCATGGCGCACCCTACAAAACCCCGCTTAGAACTCAAGTTTCGAGTTCGAGGCGCCTGCCGATGGCAAAAGCCGGAACTGAATCCCGGAACTTGAGTCAGAATTTTCCTGTGAGCGCCAGCAGGAAGAGATCCGGCGGCAGTTCCTGGCCGTTTACCTGCAGCCGCCCACGCTCCACCTGCAGGTGCATCTGCAATTCCCCGTTATTTTCCAACAGCAGCCCGTACTGGCGCAGCACCGTGGCCTGGCCGATCAGTGGCGATTGCATCAGCGCCTGCTCCGCGGCGCTGAAGGTCAGGTCGCAGGTGAGCGGGCTCAGCCACCACGGGCCCCCGCCGCTGTCCACCGCCCGCGCGCCGGAGCGCTGGCCGCGCCAGTCGATATCCGCATCCAGCAGCGTCGGGCCATTGGCAGACTCCACAGACAGCTGCTGTTGCAGTTTCAGGGGCCTGTCCAATACCCGCTGCCAGTCGCGCTTCGCCGCAGGGGTGGCCAGCGCTTTCAAGTAGTGGCCCAAATCGGCCCAGGAAATATGTGGCAGGGTCAACTGCTGCTGCAGCGAAGTCACCGGCGTGGCCGACTGAACCTGTGGCACCTGCAGCGTGGAGGCCAGTTTAATTGCCCCCGCTGACACCGGCTGCATATCCAGTTGCAGGGAAATATCCCGCAGTTCCAGCGGCCCGGAATCCGATTCGGTGCGCAGCAGCGGCAGGGTGACGGTCGCTTCTCCGTCCCCCCCCGGGGTGTAGAGAATGTCGGCGCGGGCCTGCTCCAGGTGGAAGGTCTCCCGGCCACCGATCGAGTGGCGAACCACCCCGAGTTCCAGCACGCCGGTCAACAGCGAGCCGCTGTAGTCGGTTTTCACCAGCAGCTCCGCACCTTCGAATACCAGTTCGCCACCACTGTCGCTACGGGTAAAGGGTTCCAGCCGCAGGTAATTCACTACGCGGTTGTCCGTTCCCACCAGGGATTCGAGTACCAGCGGACTGTGATCCAGGCGGCCGTAGAACCGCTCCAGCTGCCCGCGCAGGGCCGGTGCCAGCTGCTCCACGGACAGGCGAGTCTCGCTGTACACCAAGCCGATGCGCGGGCCGCGAGCGGTGAACAGCAGCGGGCCGTGCTGTATCTCGCTGTGCAGCCGGGTGTTGCCCTCCTCCGTCGCCAGGTCGGTGTTGGTCTCGGCACCGAACCAGCCGCGCTGGTAGGGCCCTGCCTCGCCGCCGCGCAGCCGGCCGAGTTGCTGTTTCCACACCTCCTCCACCTTGGGCCCGATAACTCCAGGGGCCGCCAGGGCAGTGGCGACCAGCAGGACGGAAAGGGAAATCAAAACAGTGCGCAGTAGCTTCATTGGGGCATCGGAATTTGGAAATTTCCGTCGATGTTAGCAAATTCCGGGGGAGGTGGTGACGGTAATCGACGTTCAGAAGGTCAATCCCGAAATGGGATATCCCTGTGGGAGCGGGCCATGCCCGCGATCGGAGCCCAGGTGTACCCAGGTAGCTCGATCGCGGGCATGGGCGGATGGCCGCCCCCCCGCTCCTACAGCAACCACTCAGGCTGCGGCGAGGGCCTTTGCCACGCGGGAATTGGTCTCGCGGCCCAGTTCGGCGGAGATGAAGTTGCCAGCCTCCGCCAGCCGGCGCAGATCCACCCCCGTCTCGATCCCCAGACCGCTCAGCAAGTACAGCACATC
Organism: Microbulbifer sp. TB1203; assembly: GCF_030997045.1. Lineage (NCBI taxonomy): Bacteria > Pseudomonadati > Pseudomonadota > Gammaproteobacteria > Cellvibrionales > Microbulbiferaceae > Microbulbifer > Microbulbifer sp. TB1203. The sequence goes on from NZ_CP116899.1 coordinate 3,212,053, forward strand.
CTCGCTGGCCACATTGCCGGAGGCGCCCTTGGCATAGGGGCAGCCGCCGAGGCCTGCCACCGCGGAATCCACCACTGCCACCCCCAGTTGCAGCACAGCGTAGATATTCGCCAGGGCCTGTCCGTAGGTATCGTGGAAATGCACCGCGAGCTTTTCCAGCGGCAGCCGCGCGGCGACGGTTTCGATCATGCGCTTGGCCGCCTCCGGCGTGCCCACGCCGATGGTGTCGCCGAGGGAGATCTCGTAGCAACCCATTTCGTACAGCGCCAGGCTGACCTCCGCGACCTTCGCCGGGTCGATTTCCCCCTCATAGGGACAGCCGAGCACACAGGACACGTAGCCGCGCACCGGAATGCCGTCCGCCTTTGCACGATCCAGCAGTGGGCGGAAGCGTTCCAGGCTCTCGGCAATGGAGCAGTTGATGTTTTTCTGCGTGAAGGTTTCCGAGGCGGCACCGAATACGGCCACCTCGTCCGCCTTCGCCTCCAGGGCGCGCTCGTAGCCCTTCAAATTGGGGGTCAGTGCGCTGTAGCAGACACCGGTGGCGCGGCGGATACCCGCCAGCACCTCTTCGCTGGCGGCCATCTGCGGCACCCACTTGGGGCTGACGAAGCTGCCCGCCTCGATAAACTGCAGCCCGCTGTCGCTGAGTTTGTCGATCAGTGCGATGCGGGTGTCGATGGAAATTTCCCGCTTTTCGTTCTGAAGGCCGTCGCGGGGGCCCACCTCCACCATTTTCACCTTATTCGGGAGACTCATATTTGCAGTATCTCTTTTCATTGCGAAGGTAGGGTGCGCCGTGCGCACCGAAAAAGGTCCGGCTCCGCCTCAGCCTCACAACGGTGCGCACGGCGCACCCTACGGCGGCCAATCCGAGGCGCCGTTATTCCTCCGCGAAGTCAATCAGCAGACTTCCGCCATCCACCAGTTCGCCCTCGGCACAGAAAAACTCCCGTACGGTGCCGTCGGCCGGGGCGCGCAGCGTGTGCTCCATTTTCATGGCTTCCAGCACCAGCAGTGGCTGGTCTTTTTCCACCCGCGCGCCCGGCTCCACCAGCAGGGTGACGATAGTGCCGTTCATGGGTGCATCCAGGCCCTGGGCGCGGTCGCCGCCCTCGCCCAGCTCCGGTGGCAGCAGGCTGAACTCCACCTGGGTGCCATCGATAAAAACCGAGCCGCCATCCCGCGTCTGCACGCAGGAATAGTTCATCCGGCGCCCGTCCACCAGCGCGATTTCCCGGCCGGGGAGCGGGCGGATTTCCCCCTGCATGTCTCCGCACTGCCAGTGCAGCTGCTCGCCGCTTTGACGGAAGCTGAGTTGCACCTGCCGGCCGTGGTACTCGATATTGTGGCTGCGCGCACTGGCCAGGTTGCAGCGCCAGTTGTCGCCGCCGTGCCAGGGGGAGTGTTCATCCGCCTTCGGTGCGGCGGCGCGCAGGTCGCGGCGCTCCCGGTCGCTCAGGCAGGCGGCGATGGCGGCGCAATTCAACGGCGTCAGCTGGGGCTCCTGTCCCAGGATTTCCGCCTCAAAGTCCTCGATAAAATGTGTGGACACCCGGCCCCCGGCAAATTCCCGGTGGTTGATCACCCGGCGCAGGAATTCGATATTGTGACGCACACCGGCGATCTGGTATTCCTGCAGCGCGCGGTCCAGTTTCGCCAGCGCCTCGCGGCGGCTGCGCCCGTGGCAGATCAGCTTGGCGATCATCGGGTCGTAGTGCACGCCGATTTCGTCGCCGCTCTGCACACCGGTGTCCACACGCACCGACTCGGATTCTTTCGGCGGCCGGTGTCGGACCAGTTTGCCGGTGGCGGGCAGGAAGTCGTTGTCCGGGTCCTCGGCGTAGATGCGCACTTCCATCGCGTGGCCGAGGATATGCAGGTCCTCCTGCTCCAGCGGCAGGGGGTCACCGGCGGCCACTGCCAGCTGCCAGGCCACCAGATCCTGGCCGGTGATCATTTCGGTGACCGGGTGCTCCACCTGCAAACGGGTATTCATTTCCATAAAGTAGAAAGCGCCGCTGGCATCCAGCAGGAATTCCACCGTACCCGCACCCACGTAACCGATGGCGTGGGCCGCGCGCAGCGCCGCCTCGCCCATGCGCGCGCGCAGCTCTTCGGTCATGCCCGGCGCGGGCGCTTCCTCCACCACTTTCTGGTGGCGGCGCTGCACCGAGCAGTCGCGCTCGAACAGGTAGATGCCGCCGCCCTTCTGGTCGCAGAACACCTGGATCTCCACGTGGCGGGGACTCACCACGTAGCGCTCCAGCAGCATCAGGTCGTCGCCGAAGGCGTTTAGCGCCTCGCGCTTGGCGGCCTCCAGCGCCGAATGGAAATCCTCCGCCCGGTCCACCCGGCGCATCCCCTTACCACCACCGCCGGCGGCCGCTTTCAGCAGTACCGGGTAGCCGATGCGCTGGGCGTGACCCTCGAGAATACCGGGGTTCTGGTTGGTGCCGTGGTAGCCAGGCACCAGGGGTACCCCCGCGTCCTCCATAATCCGCTTGGCAGCGGACTTCGAACCCATGGCCTCGATTGCGCCGGCCGGCGGCCCCACGAAGACAATGCCGGCACTGTCGCAGGCTCGGCAAAATTCGGCGTTTTCCGACAGGAAACCGTAGCCCGGATGAATGGCATCGGCGCCGGTCTGCGCCGCCGCATCCAACACCTTGGAGATGTCCAGGTAAGAGTCCTTCGCCGGCGCCGGTCCCAGGCGCACCGCCTCGTCCGCCAGCTGCACGTGCAGTGCGTCGGCGTCCGCATCGGAATAGACAGCGACGGTTGCCACGCCCAGGCGGCGGGCGGTTTTGATAATGCGGCAGGCGATTTCGCCGCGGTTGGCTATCAGTAGTTTGCGAATCATAAAATCAGTACAAGTTGAATGGTGCTGAGATCAAGCGCGGTGGCGGCCCTGCTGCCGGGAACTGTTTGCGGGACACGCCGTGAATACATCCCTGTAGGCTTGTCCGCGAGGTCCCTCTCGCAGACAGTCCCGCAAACAGTTCCCGGCATCAGGCCCTTCGCATCGGACTCACTGTTTCTTAATTTGCCAGTTGGGCGCACGTTTTTCGAGAAAAGCGCCGAGCCCTTCCTGCCCCTCCGGAGAAACCCGTACCGCGGCGATCAGCGCGCTGGTCTGCCCCTGCAGCTCCTCGTTGATCACCCGGTTGGACATGGACATCGCCAGTTGCTTGGCCATGGCCACTGCGCGGGGGCCATTGGCGGCAATGGTGTCCGCGAGATTTTGCACGGTGGAGTCCAGTTCATTCTCGGCGCAGACTTCCGATACCAGGCCGATCTCCCGCGCGCGTTCGGCGGAAAAGCGTTCCGCGGTGACAAAGTAGCGCCGCGCCTGGCGGGTGCCGACGGCGTTGATCACGTAGGGACTGATCGTGGCCGGCAGCAGGCCGATTTTCACCTCGGACAGGCAGAAACTGGCGCGCTCGCTCGCCACGGCAATATCGCAACAGCTCACCAGGCCCACACCGCCGCCGAAAGCGGCGCCCTGTATCCGCGCGATGGTGGGCGCGGGAAAGGTGTCCAGTTTATGCAGCATCGCGGCCAGGGCGGCGGCGTCGCGGCGGTTTTCCTCTTCGGAATAGTCCGCCATCCGCTTCATCCAGTTCAGGTCGCCGCCGGCGGAAAAGCTCTTGCCGTTCGCCGCCAGTACCAGGGCGCGAATAACGGGGTTTTGCGAGAGCCGGTCGAAAGTCTCGCCCAGCTCGCGGATCAGTTCATCGTCGAAGGCGTTGTGCAGCTCCGGGCGGTTGAGGGTGACGGTGGCGATACCTCGCTCGTCGATTTCGGTCAGCAGCTTGTCGCTCATATTCAATTCCTTAGCCTTCGGCGCCTGTTAGTCGTTTTTTGTAGGAGCGGCCCATGGCCGCGATCAGTGTTTCTATTCGGCAAAGGCCGCTCCTACAGGGTGCCTACCCTACTACATGCGGAATACGCCGAACTTTGTTTCTTCCGGCTCTTTGTAGCTCGCCGCGGCGAGGCACAGGCCCAGCACGCGGCGGGTATCCGCCGGGTCGATCACACCGTCGTCCCACAGCCGCGCGGAGGCGTAATAGGGGTGCCCCTGGTGTTCGTAGTCTTCGATGATCGGCCGCCTGAAGGCCTTTTCCTCCTCGTCGCTCCAGGATTCTCCGCCGGCGGCCATCTGGTCCTTTTTCACCTGCGCCAGCACACCGGCGGCCTGTTCGCCGCCCATTACCGAGATGCGCGCGTTTGGCCACATAAACAGGAAATTGGGATCGTAGGCGCGGCCGCACATGCCGTAATTGCCGGCGCCGAAGGAACCGCCGATCAGCACGGTGATCTTGGGCACTTTTGCCGTGGCCACCGCGGTCACCATCTTGGCGCCGTGCTTGGCGATGCCGCCGGCCTCGTACTGCTTGCCCACCATAAAGCCGGTGATGTTCTGCAGGAATACCAGCGGAATCTGTCGCTGGGCGCACAGCTCGATAAAGTGCGCACCTTTTTGCGCGCTCTCGGAAAACAGGATGCCGTTGTTGGCGACGATACCCACCGGGTAGCCGTGAATGCGTGCGAAGCCAGTCACCAGGGTGGTACCGTAGAGGGCCTTGAACTCGTCGAATTCGGAGCCGTCCACCACCCGCGCGATAATTTCGCGCACATCGTAGGGGTGACGGGAGTCCTTCGGCACCACGCCGTAAAGTTCCTCGACCGGATAGGCGGGTTCCACCGGGGGGCGGATATCCAGCTGCGGATTCTTGATGCGATTCAGCCGGCTCACCGAGCGCCGCGCCAGTTCCAGCGCATGCACGTCGTTGTTGGCGTAGTGGTCCGCCACCCCGGAAGTGCGGCAGTGCACCTCCGCCCCGCCCAGTTCCTCCGCGGAGACTTCCTCGCCGGTGGCCGCCTTTACCAGCGGCGGCCCGGCGAGGAAAATCGTCGCCTGCTCTTTCACCATGATCGACTCGTCCGCCATCGCCGGCACATAGGCGCCACCGGCGGTGCAGCTGCCCATCACCACGGCGATCTGCGGAATATTTTTCGCGGACAGGTTGGCCTGGTTGAAGAAGATACGCCCGAAGTGCTCGCGGTCCGGGAACACTTCGTCCTGGCGCGGCAGGTTGGCGCCACCGGAATCCACCAGGTAGATGCACGGCAGCTTGTTCTGTTCGGCGATCATCTGCGCGCGCAGGTGTTTTTTTACCGTGAGCGGATAGTAGGTGCCGCCTTTCACCGTGGCGTCGTTGACGACGATTACGCAGGGCTGCCCGGAAACGGTGCCGATGCCGGTAATAATCCCCGCGGCCGGCACTTCCTCGCCGTAGACCTCGTAGGCAGCCAGTTGCGAGAATTCCAGGAAGGGGCTTCCCGGGTCCAGCAGCGCATCAATACGATCCCGGGGCAGCAGCTTGCCGCGGGCCAGGTGCTTTTCCCGCGCATTTTCCCCGCCGCCCCGGGCGATGGTTTCGACTTTTTCCCGCAGGTCGGCGACCAGCTTTTGCATCTGTTCGCGGTTTTCTGCGAAGGCGGGGTCGCGGGGGTTAATTTTGCTGTGTATTTGGTTCATAGATATTTTGGCATTATTAGGCGAGCCTCCGGCCCGCGTGCGGAGCTGGAGCCTTCAGCGCTCCAAGGTAAATGGCTCCGCGGTCCCAGGACTCAGCGGGTTTCGTTGAACAGCTCGCGGCCGATCAGCATGCGACGCACCTCGGAGGTGCCGGCGCCGATCTCGTACAGTTTGGCGTCGCGCAGCAGGCGGCCGGTGGGGTACTCATTGATATAACCGTTGCCGCCCAGAGCCTGGATGGCCTGCAGGGCCATTTGTGTCGCGCGCTCGGCAGTAAACATGATTACCGCGGCGGCGTCCTTGCGCGAGTCCTCACCCCGGTCACAGGCGCGGGCCACCGCATAGAGATAGGCGCGGCTGGCGTTCAGGTCGGCGTACATATCGGCGACCTTTCCCTGCATCAGCTGGAATTCGCCGATGGCGCGGCCGAACTGCTTGCGCTCGTGGACGTAGGGCACCACCGCATCCAGACAGGCCTGCATAATACCCACCGGGCCGCCGGAGAGGATGGTGCGCTCGTAGTCGAGACCGCTCATCAATACCCGCACGCCGCCGTTCAGTTCGCCGAGGATGCTTTCCTCCGGCACTTCGCAGTCCTCAAACACCAGCTCGCAGGTGTTGGAACCGCGCATGCCCAGCTTGTCGAGTTTCTGCGCCTGGGAAAAACCTGGGAAATCCCGCTCGACGATAAACGCGGTGATACCGCCGGAGCCCACTCCCGGCTCGGTGCGCGCGTAGATCACGTAGGTGTGCGCATCCGGGCCGTTGGTGATCCACATCTTGTTGCCGTTGAGGATGTAGCGGTCCCCTTTTTTCTCCGCGCGCAGCTGCAGGCTGACCACGTCGGAGCCCGAGTTGGGCTCGCTCATCGCCAGGGCGCCGATGTGTTCTCCGGAGCAGAGTTTGGGCAGGTATTTTTCCTTCTGCTCGCGGGTGCCGTTCTTGCGGATCTGGTTGACGCACAGGTTGGAGTGGGCACCGTAGGACAGGCCCACGGAGGCGGACGCGCGGGAGATTTCCTCCATAGCCACGGCGTGGGCCAGGTAGCCCATGTCGGAGCCGCCGAACTCCTCCTCGACGGTGATGCCCAGCAGGCCCAGCTCACCAAATTTTTTCCACATGTCCGCGGGAAACAGGTTGTCCTCATCGATCTGAGCCGCGCGTGGGGCCAGTTCCGCCTGGCAGAACTTGTAGACCATATCGCGCAGCATATCGATCTCCTCGCCGAGGCCGAAATCGAGGGTGCGGTAGGGGGTATTCATAGCGACTCCAACAGGGTTTGCCAGTTGCTCTATTCAGGAAGGGTTTTTGTGGTGGTCCGGTGAAAGCGCGGCGCGGGCGCGCGCCTCCGCTCGATCCAGTTCCTCCATCAGGCTGTGGATGTCGCGCAGCTGCTGTTGCAGCTGCGCGCGCTTCTGTTCGATGTACTGGAGCAGCCGCTGCAGCTGCTCCACATTGCCGTGAGCCGGATCGTACATATCGATAATTTCCCGGCTCTCGTCCAGGGAGAAGCCCAGCCGTTTGCCGCGCAGGATCAGCATCAGCCGGACTCGATCCTCGGGGCTGTAGACACGGGCCTGGCCGCGCCGCGCCGGACTGAGCAGCCCCTTGTCCTCGTAGAAGCGGATGGCGCGGGTGGTGATGCCGAACTCCTGCGCCAATTCGGAAATGCTGTAGCTGCCGGGCTCGATGGTTTCGGTCTTCATATCGGCTCTCTCGGGTTGCGGGAGGAGCTTAGCAGAGGGTTACGTTGACGTAAACGTAAAGCAAGAGCCGAGACTGACCGCGGGCTGGATGCCAGTCGCATTACTTTTTGCCGGCGACTGTAGGAGCGGGCCATGCCCGCGATCGGATTTGCTTCGTAGCTCAGGTCGATCGCGGGCATGGCCCGCTCCTACAGGGGGAAAAACGGATTGAAAGCGTCAGGTATTGGCCAACTGGCGCAGTTGGCTGTCGAGCAGTTTTTGGTAGCTGGGCACCAGGCCGGTCACCTCGGCACCCCAACTGGTGGTGTGGCACTCCACCCGGCTCAGCAGCGCCGCGTCCTCCAGCAGCTGCGGGTGCAGGGCCAGGCCGCGGGGGTGGCTCAGCAGTTGCTCGCCGGAGAAGTCGCAGAACCGGGGCTCCGCGGGCACCACCGCCGCGGCCAATTGCAGGCCGGCAGCGCGGCTGGCCTGCTGCAGCTCGCGCAACAGCAGGCCGCAGCAGACCGCGCGGAAGGCGGCATCCCCGCCGCTGAAACCCAGCCCCAGTTGCGGGCCCGAATGGCGCAGCGGCCGGGCGTCGTAGATCCGGCGCAACAGCTGCAGGCGCTGGTCCAGGTCGCCCTGCAGCTTGTCCAGTGCCGCGCGGCTCAGCTGGTTGCCCAGTTGCGCCCAGTTCAGCGGGCGCAGGTAGAGCCCCACGGTCACCTCCGGCTCCGGCGCGGGCGCCGGCCTGGCGGGCACCACCGGCAGCGGGCGCCGGGAGGGGAAATTGCCCGCGGCCAGGGCCGCGGCGGCGCTGACCGGCAGCGCGAACACCAGGCTCAACAGCAGGCTGGCCCAGGGAAAACCTACGCCGCTGCCGGGCACCAGGTTCAGGGTCACACTGCCGGCCAGGCTGTCGTGCAATACCACCGGCGCGCTGACCGTTTCCCCCTGGTGGGTATCGCCGACCTGGGCCAGCGCGTTGGACTCCACATCCTCCACGGTGACGCCGGTAACCGCCGGCAGTTCCAACAGCTGCCGGGCCAGCAGTTGCATGCTGATGCGGTCTCCGGCGACGATCCGCTCCAGGCTCTGTTGTGCCAGGAAGGCCGCAGCCGCCTTCGCCGCGGCTCTGTCCCTCTCTGCGGCGTCGGCCTTCTGCTGGCCGTAGTAGTGGCCCAGGGCGGCGCTGCAAAAGAGTGCCAGCACCAGCCAGATGCCGCCGGCCAGCAACTGCTGCCGGGTGCGGCCGGGCAGGCGGGACAGGAACTCGGGAAGGTTGCTGGCAAACATAGGGAAACCGCGTGGGCATTTATTGAAGTCAGGGATTTTAGCGAATAATGACGCCGGGGCTATAATGCGCGCCTTCTTTTCATCCAGCCGCGGAAACACAGCACTATGGGCGAAGCGCCGACGCAACAGGAGTTCCAGCTGTCCCTGGAGCAAATTCGCACAACTGCCGCCGACGGCCCGCTGCACTACCTTGAATACCGGGGCGGCGACGCCCGGCTGGGTCTGGAGTACAGCGGCCCGCCCCCAATGGAGACAGCTACAGCTGCGGGCCCCCTGTCCCCCATGCCCGCGGAGCCGGCGCCGGTGACCGCCCCCTGGTGCGCCACACTGCTCTCCCCCAACGCCACCCTGGAGCAATTGCGCCGACTGCTGGCATTTTTTGCCGAACAGGGCTGGGAGGTGACCGCCGCCGACACCCTGGCGCGTCATCCCGGGTGCACAGTGATCCGCTTCCAACTGCAGGCGGAGCTGGAGTTCGAAGCGGCGAAACACGCCTGCCTGGAACAGGCGGAGCGGCTGGTCGCCGATCTGGTGCTGCAGCCCGGCGCCAGCCAGCGGGTGCCGGGGCTGGCCGGCTTCGATATGGACTCCACCCTGATCGATGCGGAGGTAATCGACGAACTGGCGAAGATTCTCGGTATCGGCGACCAGGTGGCGGCGATCACCGAGGCGACGATGCGCGGCGAACTGGATTTTAAACAGAGCTTCAGGAAGCGCATGGCTCTGCTAAAGGATTTTTCTGAGCAGCGCCTGGCCGAGATAGCCCCGAGGCTGCCGATCAAGCGGGGGGCCGAGCGGCTGCTGACTGCCCTGCGCGCACTGGGCTGCAGAACCGCGATTCTCTCCGGTGGCTTCACCTATTTCGCCAATTACCTGCGGGCGAACAAGCTGCCACTGGACTTCGTTCACGCCAACCAGCTGGAGTTCGCCGACGGCAAGCTGACCGGCGACGTGATCGAACCGATTATCGACGGCGCGCGCAAGCGCGAACTGCTGCAGCGGCTGGCCGATGAGCTGAACCTGCCCCTGGAGCGGGTGATCGCCGTGGGCGACGGCGCCAATGATATTCCCATGCTCAGGTTGGGCGCCCTGGGCATCGCCATTCACCCCAAGCCCAAGGTGCGCCGGGAGGCGCCCCAGTCCATCGACAGTTTTGGGCTGGATGCGGCCCTGTACCTGTTCGGCCTGAATGACCGGCAGATAGAGGCGTTGCTGTAGGAGCGGGCCATGCCCGCGATCGGGTTTGCTTCGTAGCTCAGGCCGATCGCGGCCAGCGGCCGCTCCTACAAAGGGGAGTCCAGGCCATCGCATGGGGGGGCAGCGGTGGTAGCACTATCCTTTCAAAGACACCGCCCGTTTTTGTCCACCATCCATGGCCGGATTGATGACAGCATCGAGCAAAGACAGAGCCCCCTTCCCCGACCAGCTGCGCGACCTGCAACGCCCGCTGCGGGGCCGGGCAGACCTGGCCCCCCCTGATCGAAAAGCTGGCCTCAGCCCGGATAGTGATGCTGGGCGAGGCCTCCCACGGCACTTCCGAGTTCTATGTCTGGCGCGCCGCCATCAGTCGATGGTTGATCGAGGAGCACGGGTTCGACTTTGTCGCGGTGGAAGGCGACTGGCCCGACTGCTACCGCGTCAACCGCTACGTAAAATCCTATCCGCAAGCCGGTGAGCACGCCGAATCGGTGCTGCGCGATTTCGATCGCTGGCCCACGTGGATGTGGGCCAACTGGGAGATGGTGGCCTTCGCCGAGTGGCTGCGCAACCACAATACCGGACGCGAACGCGGGGCCGGCTTCTACGGGCTCGACGTGTACAGTCTGTGGGAATCCCTGGAGGCGATCATCGGTCACGTGCGCCGAAACGATCCGCAATCACTGGCCCTGGCAGAGCGGGTGTTCAACTGTTTCCAGCCCTACGGGCGCGACGAGCAGCGCTATGCGCGACATACAACCGCAACGCACCAGGATTGCGCGGATGAGGTGGTCCGCCTGCTGCTGCGACTGGCGCACCGCCGCCCGCGTTTCGATACGGACCCCGAGGGCGACTTCGACACCGAGCAGAACGCCCACGTGATGGTGAACGCGGAGCGCTACTACCGCACCATGGTGCTCGGCGGCCCCGGCTCCTGGAACCTGCGCGATACCCATATGATGGAAACCCTGAACCGCCTGATGCAGCACCACGGGCCGGACAGCAAGGGCATCGTATGGGCCCACAACACCCATGTCGGCGACGCCCGCGCCACCGACATGCGGCACGAGGGGATGTACAACATCGGCCAACTGGCGCGTGAGGAGTGGGGCTCCGGACGGGTGCGTCTGGTGGGCTTCGGCTGTCACCGGGGCAGCGTGATCGCCGGCAGAGCCTGGGGCAGCCAGCAGCAGAAAATGCCGCTGCCGGAAGCTCCCGCGCACTCCTGGGAAGGCGCCATGCACGAGGCACTGGGCGACGACGGGCTCTTTTTGCTGGACGAGACCGGGGAGCGGGATGATTTTTTGCAGGCCCGCGGACACCGCGCCGTCGGCGTCGTGTACAACCCGGAGTACGAGCGGTTCAACTATGTGCCCACCGAACTGGCGCGCCGCTACGACGCTTTTTTATATCTGGAGGAAACCCGGGCGCTGCACCCGCTGCATGTGAAGACATCCGCGGAGGCGGCACCACCGGATACCTTTCCCTGGGGTTTCTGAACTCAGCCCTGTGTGACGCCGGCGTGGGGAAAAGGTATGGGCGCAGGTTTGCCGCGCTCGTCGTCACAAACCTTGTTATTGCAGCCGGCGACGATCAGCGCCAGCAGCAGAACCGAAAAAGATAGATAGTGCACCGTCCTGATCTCCATATGGCGGCCTTGTGCATGCGCACTTTACTGCAAATTCAATTTCCGTTGCCAGTGCATACTCCCATGCCCGCAGCAGCGGAATGGGGGGGGGTGGATTTTACAAAAATTTACATTTGGAAGGGTTTGTCTGGTGGAGCAGCCCTCCCCCCAATCCCTCCCAACCCCGCTCCCGGGGAGCACAGAGCCCCCCTCCTCCGCGGGGAGAGGGGCTGGGGAGAGGGGTTAGTTACTCGCCGTCGTCGCCGTAGATAACCTTGCTGTTCACCTTCACCGTCAGCGGGTGATAGCCGGCCTTGGCATTTTCAAAAATGCGCTTGGCCAGGTCTCCCTGGCCGGTCTCCACCAGCTCGCTGTACAGCGGGCGCAGGAACTTGTTGCGGCCGATGGTGGTGAGGAAATTCTCCAGGCGCCCGTAGGCGGGCTTGTACTGGTTGTGCACCGCAATCATCAGCCAGCTGAAGGCAACTTCGTTGTTTTTCGATTCGGTCAGTTCGAAGGTGCTGTCCAGTTCTTTCAGTTGCGCTTCGCTCAGTTTTTCCGGCATGCCGTCGAGGAAATATTTCCACTGGTGGTAGGTCCAGCCGCTGGTGTCGATATCCTTCGCTGAAATCTCGCCGTCCAGCCACTGCTGGCGCAGCGGATCGATTTTGCTGAAGGCATCCGATTGCGGATGCGGCGCGCCTTCCGGAATGCCCGGCTCATAGATCCACTCGTGAATCCGCTCCGCATCCAGCTTGTCCGGATATTGCTTCAGCAGCGTCTGGTTCAGGTAATCCACGAAATCTTCCGTGGTGATGCTCTGGAAGGCAAAGTGGTTGAAGTAGTCCAGCAAGAACTGGTCGAAATTCTCGCGGCCGATTTTCTGTTCCAGTTCGAACAGGAACAGGGAGCCCTTTTCGTAGGGGATATTGGAGAAGACCTCGTCCGGATCGCGGCCGCGCAGGTCGATGGCCATAATCTCGTCGCGGTCCTCCCTGTCCGCCAGGTCCGCCTGCAGGTCGTCGTAGCCCAGCGCCATTTCCATGCGGTAGCGCTGGTCGCCGTAGATATTCTGCATGATGCGGTTGGTGAGGTAGGTGGTGAAGCCCTCGTTCAGCCACAGGTCGCGCCAGCTGGCGTTGGTGACCAGGTTACCGGACCAGGAGTGGGCCAGCTCGTGGGCGATCAGCGCCACCAGGCTCTTGTCACCGGCGATCACCGTGGGCGTGATAAAACTCAGGCGCGGGTTCTCCATGCCGCCGAAGGGAAAACTCGGCGGCAGGATCAGCAAGTCGTAGCGGTCCCAGCGGTAGGGGCCATAGACCTGCTCGGTGGCCTCGAGCATGGACTCGGTGTCCTCAAACTCCTCAGCGGCGGCGTCGAGCAGCGCCGGCTCGGCGTAGACGCCGGTGCGCTCGCCCATGGACTTGAATTCCAGGTCGCCCACCGCCAGCGCCAGCAGGTAGGAGGGGATCGGCTGCGGCATTTCAAATTCGTAAACGCCGTCTTTCTCCGTCTCCGGATCGTTGTCCGCGCTCATCACCGCGCGCAATTCTTTCGGCGTGCGGATAATGGCGTTGTAGGTCATGCGCACCTTGGGGGAGTCCTGCAACGGCACAAAGCTGCGCGCGTGGATCGCCTGGGCCTGGGTGAACAGGAAGGGATGTTTCTTGCCCGCGGTCTGCTGCGGCTCCAGCCACTGCACACCGGAGGCATTCGGCGAGGTGCGGTAGCGGATGGCCACGGCGGTGGCATTTTTCGGCAATTTGATCGACAGCGGCGTGCCCAGGTGATCGTCCTTTTCACCCAGGGAAAATTTCACCGGTTCCAGCCGCTCGCCGTGGCCGGCCTCGACGGATTCGATAGTGAGGTCCCGGGTATCCAGCACCAGCGGCGGGTTCTTTTTTGTGAGCCGCTTGATTTTCAGCCGGGCTTCACCTTCCAGCACCTTGCGGGAAAAATCCACGGTGAGATCCAGGTCCAGGTGCTTGATGCGGTAGTCGTCGGTGTTGGCGAAGGAATGGTAGTCCACGCCGGATTTCGGGGCCTTTTTGTCTGCAGCGGCCTTATCGGCGGAGTCGGCCGCAGGGGCTTCGGCCTGCGGCGCGGCGCTTTCATCCTTTGGTTCGGGTTCAGATTTTGCGCAGCCGCCGAGGGCGAGGGCGCCGAAAAGAAAACTGGTACAGAGTAAGCGGGGCAGCATGGATTGGCTCCAGAAATATTCTGCTTATTGAAACGCGACACAGGATACAGGAGCAACGGGGACAAATCAGCCGGGAGCAGAACCAATGCGGAAAGGTGCCCTGTAGGAGCGGCCGTTGGCTGCGATACCAGCTAAGAAAAATGGCCTCGATGAGAAGGTCCTGCTACCAGGGGTCTTTTGCGGGACCGTATGAGGCATGGATGCCGATTACGAGCGTACGACCGCCATGGATGGCGGAAGTGCAGATTTTGCAGGAGCAAAAATCTGTCAGGGATGTATTTAAGGGGGGGCACCCAGCCCGTGTCTCGCAAAAGACCCCTGGTGGCAGGACCGCCCATCCTTAACTACAAGGCGTTGAAGCCGATCGCGGCCATGGGCCGCTCCTACAGGGAGGGAGTAGCACGAAGCTTATTAGGGGCGAATCCTGTGTTCGCCCCTCGAGATTCAATCCAGGCTGAAATCGAAGTCCATCGCCTCGCCGGGCGCCTGGACATAGTAGCCCTGGATATAGTCGGTGCCGGTCTGCCACAGGGTGGGCAGCATGCTGGCCTGTTCGATGTGCGGCACTATCACCTTGGTGTTGGCCTCGCTCAGCTGCTTGACCAGGTTGGCCAAGGTTTCGCTGCTCTCACCCTCGTCCTGCACCTCGCGCACGAAGGAAGGGTCCACCTTGGCGAGATCCACCTTGACGTGCTCCAGGGCCTTGAAGGGGTTGAGACCGGTGCCGAAGTGGCACACGGCCACGCGGCAGCCCAGGTCCTGTACCTGTTTGGTGAAGTCCCGCGCGGCGTGCAGGTTGCTGTTGATATCCTCCTGGCGCAACTGGAAGGTCACTGCCTTTGGGGGCACTTTGGCGGCCTTGAAGGCCACCGCCAACCAGGCCGGCAGGCCGCTGTCCAGAAGCGAGGCGGCGGTGATATGCAACAGCAGCGACACTTCGTTACCCTTAGCGCGCTGGGCGGCGGCGGACTTGATCGCGGTGAGGGTCACCCAGCGGTCCATTTTGGTGGAGAGGCCGGCGTCGCCGAGGGCCTCGAGGAAAGCCACCGGCGCCAACTGGTCCTTGCCGTCCACCAGGCGCACCAGCACTTCGTAAATCTGCTCGCCACTGCCCTGCAGGCTGAGGATCGGCTGGTATAACAGCTTCAGCTTGCCCGCCTCCAGCGCCTGTACCACCCGGGCGCGGTGGTAGGTGTCGGCGTCGCCCTCCTTGCCGGCGTCCGGTTCGTAGAGGGCGAAGCCATTGCCCTTGGGGTTTTTCTGCAGCGCCTGCTTATGGGCGTGCAATGCCTGGTCGAGTACTTTCTGTGCATTGCCGGACGCCTCGCTAAGCAGCGAGATACCCACCGAAGCGGTGATCTGCAGAGTCTTGCCGGCGGCGTCGAAGATGGTGTCGGAGATTTTTTTCAGCAACTCGCGGGTGCGGTGCTCGGCGCTGTCCGGGGTGGTTTCCGGTATCAGCAGGCAGAAGCTCTCGTCCCCGTAGCGGGCGATCATGTCGCCGCGGCGCAGGCTGGATTGCAGCAGCTCGGCCATATTTTTCTGCAGCGCGTCGGCGCCCGCCACCCCCACCACTTTCTGTACTGTCTCTTCGAAGCCGTCCACCTCGATATAGATCAGGCCGCCGGTGCGCTGGGTGCCCGCGGTGGATTTAATGGCGGAATTGAGCAGTTGCACGAAGTGCTGGCGGTTGTAGAGGCCGGTGAGCGGATCGCGGTTCTTGATGTCGCTGAGCTGGGCCTCCAGCTCCTCGGTGTCGCCGCTGCGCGAGGCGATGCGCACCTGCAGGCAGCGCTCGTCGTCGTACACGGTGGAGAGCACCTGGGCGCGGGTGGGCAGCGGGCTGCCGGAAGCGGTCTTGGCGGTGAATTTCCACTCGCGGGCCTCGACTTCGTTGTTGTCGATGGCGCATTGCTTGAGAAATTCCCGCCCGGCTTCCTGTTCGCCCGCCGTGAGCATATCGATCAGCGGCTGGTACTCCACATCCTCGTTGCTGCGGTAGCCAAAGCGCTCGGCAAAGGAGTCGTTGGCGTAGACGATCAGGCCGTCGGACACATAGGCAATGGCGTCCTTGGAGCTGTCCAGCAGTTCCTTGGCGCGTTGAAGGGTGGCGTGGTAACGCTGGTCGTGCAGGCGCGCCACGCGGCGGTTGGCGAGCGCGGTGAGTTCGCGCTGGATCACCAGCAGCAGGTGCTGGTCCTCGTCCACGGTTATGACATCGCGGGCGCCGAGTTTCAGCCCCTCCACCGCCGGTTGCGCGCCGCTGCGCTCGGTAAGCAGCAGCACCGGCACGTCTTTCTGCAGTTTGCTGATGGTGCGCAGCGCAACTGCGGGAGGCAGCTGTTGGCTGTTTTCCGCGGCGATCAGCAGGTCCCAGGCTTTGTCCTGCAGCAGCTTGGTCAGCGCGGCCTCGCTGGCCACGTGTTGCGCGCGGTTGGGACGACCGGCGTTGTGCAGCATGCTCACCAATCTTTGGGCTTCGGTGGGGGTATCGTGGATCAATAAAAGTCGAATGGTGTCGTTGCTGCTCATTATTTGCTCTTGTTAACTACCGTCGCGTCAGGCGAGCCCGCTAGTTTATTGCTGCGCGACTGGGACTTACAAGGCGGGAGTGGCAACCGCGTCACACTATTCGAAGCAAATGGGAAGGCCAATGATTAGGAGCCTGTTGAAGTCTTCGCAAACTGAGACTTGGGAAGAGGCCCAGCCCCGCCCGGAAACCTCAGCGCGAGACTCCAAACAGGCTTTCAGAGCGGCGTCTTGGATGCTTCCCCGGGGATTTCCCGCACCAGTCGCGGCACCAGGTAGCCGGGCAACCGCCGGCGCAGCTGTTCCACCAGTTCCCGCGCGCGGGCGTCACACACCTCGAAGTGCGCCGCCCCCTGAACCCGGTCGAGCTGGTGCAGGTAGTAAGGCAGCACACCGGCGGTGAAGAGCGCCTCGCTCAGGTCTTCCAGCGCCTCGGCGCTGTCGTTTACCCCTCGCAGCAGTACCGCCTGATTGAGCAGGGTGACTCCGGCATCACGCAATTTTTGCAGGGCGCTGCGGACCTCGCCGTCTATCTCGTTGGCGTGGTTGCAGTGCAGCACCAGCACCGGCTTGAGCCGTGAACCGGTGAACCAGTCGATCAGTTGATCGGTGATCCGCGCCGGCACCACTATCGGCAGGCGGCTGTGCAGCCGCAGCTTGTCCAACTGCGGAATCGCCGCCAGTTCGCCGCTCAGCCACCGCAGTTGGCGGTCGCTCAGCACCAGCGGATCGCCGCCGCTCAGAATCACCTCGCGCAGATCCGCCTGTGAGCGGATATAGTCCAGCGCTTCCACCCACTGGGTGCGGCTGAGGTGGTTGTCGCCGTAGGGAAACTGGCGGCGAAAGCAGTAGCGGCAGTTCACCGCGCACTGGCCGGCGGCGATCAGCAGCAGGCGGCCGCGATACTTGTGCACCACACCGGGCCGCGGGTTGGCCTCGGCCTCGCGCAGCGGATCGGCGCTGTAGCCGGGGCTCGCCTCCAGCTCCGCGGCGGCGGGCAACACCTGTAACAACAGCGGGTCGCGGGGATCGCCGGGGCGTATACGCTTGAGGTAGGGCCTGGGGATACGCAGGGAGAAGTCGCCGCCCGCGGCGAGTGCCGCCGGCAGCTGCGCCGGGTCCAGTTCCAGCAGTTCGATCAATTCGCGGGGATCGGTGAGCAGGTCCGCCAGCTCCTCCTGCCAACGCCGCTGCCGTCCCGCGGGGACTGCCTCGCGGGCAACGATTTCACTGGCGGCTGGGGCGTGCTGTATCATAGGCGGCTGTTTGCAAATGGCTGAAGCGCGCAAATTTTAAGCACTTCATTAGAAATTGAAAGTTTGTTTTAGAGGAATCCATGGCTAGTTACTCCACCAACGAATTCAAGGGCGGCCTCAAGGTAATGCTCGACGGCGACCCCTGCTCCATCGTGGAGAACGAATTCGTCAAACCCGGCAAGGGCCAGGCATTTAACCGCGTGAAGCTGCGCAACCTGAAAACCGGCAGGGTGTGGGAGCGCACCTTCCGCTCCGGCGAGAGCCTGGAGGCCGCGGACGTGATGGACCGCGACATGGAGTACCTCTACAACGACGGCGAGTTCTACCACTTTATGGAGCCGGAGACCTTCGAGCAGCACCAGGCCTCCGCCGACGCGGTGGGCGACGCCGCCAAATGGCTGAAAGAACAGGATATATGCACCGTGACCCTGTACAACGGCGCGCCGCTCGCGGTCACTCCGCCCAACCATGTGATCCTGGAGATCACCGACACCGATCCGGGCCTGCGCGGCGACACCGCCCAGGGCGGCACCAAGCCCGCCACCCTGATCACCGGCGCGGTGGTCAAGGTGCCATTGTTCCTGGAGATCGGCGAGACCATCAAGGTGGACACCCGCACCGGTGAGTACCTGGGGCGCGCCAAGGAAGACTGATCACTTTTTCTGTAGGAGCGGGCCATGCCCGCGACAAATCGGCAGGATAGCCGATTTGGACGCCGCAGGCGCCCGGAGGGCGAGCACCATGGACAAATCAGCCGGAAGCGGATTTGAGCAGCTTTAGCTGGCCGAAGGCCGAGGCACATGGATGTGCCGAGCTATTGTGCGAGTCAGCGGCATGTGCTACGTAGCAAGATTGATCGCGGGCATGGCCCGCTCCTACAAAGTTTCTCCCACATGACAGAGAATTCCTGGCAACCCACCGCTTCCGTCGAGGCCCTGCGCCACCGCGCGCGGCTGCTGGCCGATATCCGCCGCTTCTTCGCCGATCGCGATGTGCTGGAAGTGGAGGTGCCGCTGCTCTCCCGCCGCGCCACCAGCGATCCCCATATCGAGCCCATCACCGCCCTCTGCGGCGGCGAGCCCGCCTACCTGGCCACCAGCCCGGAATTCGGCCTCAAGCGGCTGCTGGCCGCGGGGGTGGGGGACTGCTACAGCCTCGGCAAGGCGTTTCGCGAGGGCGAGGCAGGCGGCCGCCACAACCCGGAGTTCACCATGCTGGAATGGTACCGGGTGGGCTGGGACGACCGTCAGTTGATGGAGGAAGTGGGAGAGTTGCTGGGCCTACTGCTCGGCACTGAACGGGTGCGCTCGCTCAGCTACCGCGAGCTGTTCCTGCAACAGTTGGAACTGGACCCGCACACCGTCTCCGATGCGGAACTGCGCGACTGCGCCGGCCGCGAAGTGGAGCTGTCCTTCACGCCCGCCACCCGCGATGAGTGCCTGGACCTGCTGATGAGCCACCGCCTGGAGCCGGCCATGGGCGAGGGCATCACCCTGTTATACGACTTCCCCGTCGGGCAGGCGGCCCTGGCCAGGGTGGTGGAAGACGAGACCGGCACCGCCGTGGCACGGCGCTTCGAGGCCTACGCCGGCGGTATGGAACTGGCCAACGGCTACTGGGAACTCACCGACCCCGAGGAACAGCTGCGCCGCTTTCACGCGGACCACCGCTACCGGGCCGCCCACAAGCGACACGTGTATCCTTTCGAGGAACGGCTGGTGGAAGCGCTGCGCGCCGGAATGCCGGAGTGCGCGGGAGTGGCACTGGGCGTGGACCGAGTGCTGATGCTCGCCGGCGGTTATTCGCGGATCGACGAAGTCATCGTATTTCCCATTGACCGTGCGTAGGGTGCGCCGTGCGCACCATTGACCGGGCGGTGCGCACGGCGCACTCTACGGCTCGTAGCGATAGCGGGTCACCTCGCCCACGGCGAAGAAACCGGTCTCAAGATGGAGCTCCTGCCGCTCCACCGGTGTCAGCGCCACCGCGTGCTTGTGATGGCTGCCCAGCGCCTGGGCCACCAGGTAGTTGAACAGCGCACGGCCTATACCGCGGCCCCGGTATTCCTCCCGGGTGATCAGGTCGTAGAAGCCCAGGGCATCGGCGGAGGCGAACAGGCAGCCCGCGGCCACCGGCCTGCCCTCCCACTTGCCCAGGAACAGTTTCAGGCGACCGCGCTTGTGCTCCGGCAGCTCCTGCAGCTTACGGTAGAACTTCTTGATCTGCGGCCCCTCGCGCGCGCCGCTGAACGCTTCCGCCTGCAACTCTGCGTAGTCGGCTATCTCTTCCGCGGCCGCGGGCGCCAGTTCCAGCTCCGGGGGGCACTGATCGTCCGCTGCCAGTCGCTGCACCTCCACCGCCATGGCCACCAGGGTATCCTGGCGCACCACCCCCAATTCCGCCAGTTCGGCGTGGTCCAGCGGCTTGTTGGCGCAGTGCCAGAGGGTGAAGGGGCTGTGGCGCTCGGCGAAGTAGTCCACCACGAAGCGCTGCAGTATGCGCGTGGGCATCACCGCATTGCTCACCACTTGGTTGAAGGTGTGGGACAGCAGGCCGCTGTCGGTGCGCAGTACGCCGGTGATCTCCCGGGTGTGATCCGGGTTCAACAGGCCGGCGCAGTAGCTGGCCTTGGCCTCCAGATTGCGGCAGACGAGGTTTTTGGCGCTGAGACTGTATTTCATTCTTACAAGAATAGCGGTTGGCCGGAGGGGTGTAGGTGTGGGATGCCCCTACAGGAACGGTGGCGCCGGAGCCCTCAGCGCACTGATAGCCCTCAGCGCAACTGATAGCCGTCAGCGCAGTTGCCTGTCCACCTCCGACAGCGCGCACTGGTCCATGGACAGCGCCGGCTGCGCGCAGCTGGCATCGCCGATCACCCGCGCGGGGACGCCGGCGACCAGCTTCTGCGCCGGTATCGATTTGAGCACTACACTGCCGGAGGCCACCTGGGCGCACTGGCCGATCTCGATGTTGCCCAGCACTTTGCTGCCGGCGCCGATCAGCACGCCCCGGCGCACTTTGGGGTGGCGGTCGCCGCTCTCCTTGCCGGTGCCCCCCAGGGTCACCGACTGCATGATCGATACGTTGTCCTCCACCACCGCGGTCTCGCCGATCACAATGCCGGTGGCGTGGTCCAGCAGTATGCCCTGCCCCAGCTCCGCCGCCGGGTGAATGTCCACGCTGAACACCACCGAGATGCGGTGCTGCAGGAACAGCGCCAGGGAGCGGCGCTTCTGGCGCCACAGCCAGTGGGCCACGCGGTGGGCCTGCAGGGCGTGGAAGCCCTTGAAGTACAGGAAGGGTTCGTAGAGGGCACTGCAGGCGGAATCCCGCTGGTGGACGGCGGCCAGGTCGGCGCGCGCGGCGCGGCCGATGCCGGCGTCCGCCACCAGTGCCTCGTCGATCACCTCGCGGATCAGCAGCGCCGGCGCCACGGGGCTGTCCAGTTTGTTGGCCAGGTGAAAACTCAGCGCCGATTCCAGGGTGTCGTGGTTGAGGATGGTGGCGTGCAGGAAGCTCGCCAGCATCGGCTCCCGCTCCACCTGCTGGGCCACGCCGCCGCGGATCTCCCGCCAGATTTCATCGGTTTTCACATCCACTCGGTAAGCTTCCATCGACAATATTCCTCCTTTAGACAGCGCCGAGGGTCAGCGGCGGTTCCTGCAGCGCAGACAACTGCTCGCGCAACGCCAGTATATGTGTCCCCCAGTAGTTCGGGGTATTGAACCAGGGGAAGGCCAGGGGAAAGGCCGGGTCCTGCCAGCGACGCGCCAGCCAGGCGGCGTGGTGCATCTGGCGCAGGCAGCGCAGCGGCTCAATCAGCTGCAGCTCCTGCGGGTCGAAACTGGAGAAGGTCTCGTAGCCCTCGATCACCGCGTCCAGGTAGGCAGTCTGCTCGGCGCGGTTACCCGAAATGAGCATCCAGATGTCCTGGATCGCCGGGCCGGTGAGGCAGTCGTCCAGGTCCACGAACCAGGGGGTCTCCTCGCGCCACAGGAAATTGCCGGGGTGGCAGTCGCCGTGCAGGCGCAGGGTCGCCCAGTCGCGCTCGAACAGCGGCGCTATCCGCTCGATGATATGGGCGGTCACCGATTCGTAGGCCTCGCGGTTTTCCCGCGGCAGGAAGTCACCGGCGAGGATGAATTCGCGGCTGTCGATGGCGAAGTGCTGCAGGGTCAGCGCTGGCCGGTACTGGAAGGGCCTGGCGCGGCCCACCGCGTGGATGCGCCCGAGCATGGTGCCCACCTGCTCCAGGTGCTCGAAATTGTCCAGCTCCACCTGCCGCCCGCCGCGGCGGGGGAAGAGCGCGAAGCGGAACCCCCCGGCTTCCATCAGCGTGCGGCCGTCGAACTGCAGCGGCGCCACCACCGGAATCTCCGCCGCCGCCAGTTCCAGGGTGAACTGGTGCTCCTCCACGATCTGCTCGTCACTCCAGCGGCCCGGACGGTAGAACTTGGCGATCAGTGGCTCGCTCTCCTCGATACCCACCTGGTAGACGCGGTTTTCGTAGCTGTTCAGGGGAAAGATGCGCGCGTCGGACACCAGCCCGGCGCTCTCCACACAGGTCGATAACCATATCCGGCGTGAGGGCTTCGTAGGGGTGGTGGCTCTGGGGCATGACATATCCGGGGTTTACATAGGACAGCTATGCTAACCCGGCCCGCGCGCCGGGACCAAACAGACAAATCTGTTCGGAACAAATTTGTACCGCCGCCAACAGCCCTTCGGGGAGCATGGGGGAAGTGCAAAAAACGGCGGCGTTGAGTAACGCCGCCGTTTTCCGTTGACTGCAACAGGGTTGCAGTGTGGTCGTCCTGTGAGGTCCGGATTATTTCAAGTCAAAACGGTCCAGAGTCATCACCTTGGTCCAGGCGCCGACAAAGTCCTCGACGAATTTTTCCCGGTTGTCGTCGCTGGCATAGACTTCCGCCACGGCGCGCAGTTCGGAGTTGGAGCCGAAGACCAGGTCCACCGGGGTGGCGGTCCACTTCAGCTTGCCGCTCTTGCGGTCGTAGCCTTCGTAAATACCGTTTTCCTCGGACGACTTGGACCACTTGGTGGACATGTCGAGCAGGTTCACGAAGTAGTCGTTGGTCAGGGCGCCCGGTCGATCGGTGAAGACGCCGTGCTTCGAGTCGCCATCGTTGGCGCCCAGGGCGCGCATGCCGCCCACCAGCGCGGTCATTTCCGGAACACTCAGGGTCAGCAGGTCGGCGCGGTCGATCAGCATCTCCGCCGGGGAGAGGTGGCTTTCGCTGCTGTAGTAGTTGCGGAAACCATCTGCTTTGGGTTCCAGGAAGGCAAAGGATTGCACGTCCGTCTGCGCTTGCGCCGCGTCGTTGCGGCCCGGCTTGAAGGGCACCCGAATGTCGTGGCCCGCTTTTTCAGCGGCCTGCTCGATGGCGGCGGCGGCGCCCAGAACGATCAGGTCGGCCAGGGAGACCTTCTTGTTTCCGGACTGCTTGCGGTTGAAGTCTTTCTGGATGCGCTCCAGGCGGCCCAGGACTTTCTTCAGCTCGCGGGGGTCGTTTACGGCCCAGTCTTTCTGGGGCGCCAGGCGGATGCGCGCACCATTGGCGCCGCCGCGCATGTCGGTGCCGCGGAAGCTGGAGGCGGAGGCCCAGGCGGTTCTGACGAGTTGCGGAACGGTCAGCCCGCTGTCCAGTACCC
Source organism: Microbulbifer sp. TB1203 (assembly GCF_030997045.1). NCBI lineage: Bacteria > Pseudomonadati > Pseudomonadota > Gammaproteobacteria > Cellvibrionales > Microbulbiferaceae > Microbulbifer > Microbulbifer sp. TB1203. Next base: position 3,235,061 of record NZ_CP116899.1, read on the forward strand.
TGGCTTTCAATGCCTCGATGTCCCTGTCGTCAATCAGGGTGTAGTCGACGGCGGGGATCGGGTCCTGCCAGATCAGGATTTCTTTCGGCACCTCACTGCCCAGGTGCCGCGCCCGCGGGCCCAGATCGCGGTGGGTCAGCTTGAACCAGGCCTTGGCGAAGGCCAAGCGGTACGCTTCGGGATCTTCCACGAAGCGCTTGGCGATCTTGCGGTACTCCGGGTCGAACTTCAGCGCCAGGTCGGTGGTGAACATGATGGGCGCGTGGCGCTTGTCGGGAATGTGCGCATCCGGAACGAAGCGGGCCTGATCGGCATTTTTCGGCACCCACTGAGTGGCGCCCGCCGGGCTCTTGGACTTCACCCATTCAAACGCGAACAGGTTGGACAGGTACTGGCTGCTCCACATGGTCGGACTGGCGGTCCAGGCGCCTTCCAGGCCACTGGTAACGGTGTCTTCCGAGTGGCCCTTGCCGCACTTGTTCTTCCAACCGAAGCCCTGCTCTTCAAGAGCCGCACCCGCCGGAGCTTCGCCCACGCATTCCTCGGGTTTGTGGGCGCCGTGGGCCTTGCCGAAGGTGTGACCGCCGGCGATCAGGGCCACGGTTTCCTCGTCGTTCATGGCCATGCGGCCGAAGGATTCGCGGATATCCTTGGCGGCGAGCAGCGGATCGGGGTTGCCGTTGGGGCCTTCCGGGTTGACGTAGATCAGGCCCATCTGCACTGCGGCCAGCGGTTTTTCCAGTTTTCTGTCGCCGCTGTGGCGCTGGTCACCGAGCCACTCCCTTTCCGAGCCCCAGTAGACGATGTCGGCCTCCCATTCGTCTTCGCGGCCACCGGCAAAGCCAAAGGTCTCAAAGCCCATGGATTCCAGGGCCACGTTGCCGGCCAATACCATCAGGTCCGCCCAGGAGATCTTGTTGCCGTATTTCTGTTTTACCGGCCACAGCAGGCGGCGAGCCTTGTCCAGGCTGACGTTGTCGGGCCAGCTGTTGAGAGGCTCGAAGCGCTGCTGGCCGCCGCCGGCGCCGCCGCGGCCATCGTAAACACGGTAGGTTCCGGCGCTGTGCCAGGCCATGCGGATAAAGAAGGGGCCGTAGTGGCCGTAGTCGGCGGGCCACCAGTCCTGGGAAGTGGTCAGCACTTTTTCGATGTCTTTTTTAACCGCATCGAGGTCGAGGCTGGTGAAAGCTGACCCGTAGTCGAAATCGTCATCCATCGGATTGGATTTTTCGGCGTGCTGGCGGAGGGGTTGGAGGCTGAGTTGGTCGGGCCACCAGTCCTGGTTGGACATGGGGGCCTCCTTGGCATTGGCGTTAGCGGAGATGGCTACCGCCAACACTGCCGCCAACGGAAGGGCTCTTTTAAACATTGGATTTGCGCTCCTTATAGCTTTATTGCTTTGTCTATTGCGTGGGGAAAGCCTATAGGGATGCACAATGGCTGGGAAATTAGACATTGTTATCGCTCTGATAGCAGTAGCCAATTCGTGGAATTTCACGTCGGCCGGGGAGTTGGCACCATTTTGCTCGCAATGATCTAAACTTTCCGTTCGTTCAGCGTTTCCGTCTGGGACCGATGGGAAACCGGAAGACAGTCCGGTTTCCGGCTCCGATATCGGGCGTGCTGGATATTGCGAAGTACGGGCTGGCTGCGGATTCCCGCCGAGGAGGAAAAGGAAGGCTCGGACAAGGCGACCCACGGCGAAGAAGCCTATGAGGACAAGTAGCGCCACATCGCCAGCATTTCCGGGCGGAAACAATAGACAAATCTATTTGATCCCCGGGTTAATAATAGGACGATAACTAACCTATTAATCGCTTACCTTACCACTACGGCCAGCGAGACTCGCGGCCTTTCCATTCAACCACGGTAAGGAAATCGAAAATGCCTCCCGTCCTGTTCTACGGCGTTTCCCAGGGTTGCTCATTCGGCTCCATAGTTGCATTGGAGTGGTTGCGGCGGCCCTACCACCTGTGCCGCATCGAAAGAATCGGGCACCTCCAAGACCCGCTCTACAGCCAGGTAAACCCGCTGATGAAAACTCCGGCCCTGCTGCTGGACAACGGCGATATCCTGAGCGAAAGTCTGGCGATCCTGATGCACCTGGCCATACACGATCCGGACAGCCCGCTTGGGATATGCCCGGGCACAGCGAAGTTCGACCGGCTGTGCCAGACCCTGGCCTACCTGCATACCGACGTCTTCTCGGCGTTCGCCCCGTTGCGCGCCCTGGTGGAAACTCGAGGGCTGACCACTGAACAGCGGGAGCTTCTGTACGTCCTCGGACGCGAACAGATTGCCCGGTGCTGTGCCCATCTCAACGGGCTGCTGGAGGGCAGCGACTGGCTCTTGGGTGAACGCAGTCTAGCGGATGCTTACCTGTCCGGCATCGCCCGCCGGGTTGGACACCACAGGTTGTTCGGTCTGCAGCGCAACTATCCGTACCTGGCCCGCTATCTGCGGAAACTGCAACAGGACCCGGCAGTGCGTTTCGCCCAGGCAATCGAAGAAGTGACTCCCACGAAAAGCGGCGCCGATTTCAGAGGCCATATTCACCTGAAGGATTTGCGCCCGCGGCTGGCAGCCTGAGCTAAGCTTGCCCTGAGCCCCCACGGGGGGCATCCTTTCCGCCACTGGCGCGGGCCCGGCCCGCGTCTCTATCCGGAATCGAGCTGACAGGGACCCGCTATGCCGACAAGACCTTCCATAAAATCCATCGCCACAACTGCGATTCTCGCCATCCTGCTGTCGCTGGCCGGCTGTGACCGCGAGCGGGAGTCACAGAGCGATTCCCCGGAGAACCAGCCTCCGATCGGCAAGTTGAAATCCAAGCGGGAAACTTTCGAGCGTCGGGCAAGCGGTTGCACCGAAAAAGAGGAATGCGCGTCCGTGTCCATCACCCGCGAGGTGTTCGAACAGCGGCCGGCGTTGAACAGAGTCGTTCTTCAGCAGATGATCCACCAACTTCAGGGAAACGGTGAGGATCAGACGTCTGCAAACAGCCTGGAGGAACTCGCCGACAACTTTCTCGCCGAAGCGGCGGAGGGGCACGGGGAGAGCAGCGCCCGCTGGCAGCTCACCGGCGAGGCAAAGCGACTGGCCCGTCGCGACGACCTGCTCACGGTGGAAATCAACAGCTATATCTATACCGGCGGCGCCCACGGCATGCCGGCCATTCGCTGGCTCAACTGGGACCTGGCCGCGGACGAAGAGGTACCCTTGAGCGAGACGATCCGGAAGGGCCAGGAGAAGGACTTCTGGGGAGAGGCCCGGGGGGCACACCGGCGCTGGCTGGATGAACAGCCGGGAACCAACAGGGAATTCCGCGAGACCTGGCCGTTCCGGCGCAGCACTAACTTCCGTTTCGACGACGAGGGCCTGGTGTTGCTTTACAACGTCTATGCCCTGGGGCCCTACGTCCTCGGCCCTGTAGAGCTGACAATCCCCTGGAAGGACCTGCGCGGCATAGTGCACGAACAGTACCTGCCGGAGAAAGAGTAGACCACTAGGATTCCACACAAAGCTGCTGCGCAACATCCTCACGCGCAGCAGTCACCTTCAAATTGCGCAGATAGCCATGCAGCAATTCCGCATCGAGCCCGTGCAGCATCAGCCGGAAGCCGGCCTGCAAAGTTGAGTGCGGCACCATCGGGTGCCGGTTGCTGACCAGGGACAGGGCAGTGCCGTCGTTCAGCAGCCTGCCGATATAGATGGATACCGTTTCGTCCAACTGCAGTGAATTACTCGCGCGCCAGAAATCGTGATCCGAGAGAAACAGTGCGTATAGCGGCGTATACAGTTCGATCGCGGTCTGCAGGTCGATCACATTGGTGAAATGCGCCTCGCCCGGGTCCAGCTCGAACTCTGCGGAGGAGATCGCGCTGAAATCCAGTTGCCGCGGGGGCACGATCTCCCGGTTTTCCTCGCGCAGCTTCTGGCTCAGTTCGGCGACAAAATTGTAGATATTCAGGTCGTGGATCAGGAAGGTGTCATCCAACAGGTCTTCCAGGCGGCGCGGCCGCAGAGGCCGGGTGCTCTCTATCTCAACCCCGTCGATATTGTCGGCGATAAACTGCAGCAGTTCGGTGCCGATATTGAAATGGCGCAGGATCAGGTAGTTGGCATCCGGACGCACGAAATACTTTAGCCCCCAGTAGATGGTGCGATGGAGAATTTTCGAGGAGTTCCAGCGCTCCGGAATTGCGATGCGCAACAGTTGCACCAGCACGATACTGAGCCGCGCCAGCGGCCGTACCACCGGCAGCAGCAGGCGGCGGGACCAGGTATTATGGCCGGCGAGCAGCGCCCGCTTGGCGCCCTCGTTTATCGGCAGGCTTCTGTCCAGGTACAGGGCCAGCCAGGGATTCGGGTCCCGCCGGTTGATGGTGCCCTGTTCGAAATCGCTGTTCCAGCTCATTAATAGTTCCCCAACTCCTCCAACTGCAACAGGTACAGGCGCCCGGTGACCCGCGCGGTTTCCAGGATGCGCTCCGCCAGGCCGTCTGTGTCCAGGATGCCGGAACCCAGCGTTTCCGCCAGTTCCGCCAAGTGATCCTCGTCGTGCTGCGCGTGGTAGAGATAAAACGAGACCTGGTCTCCGCGCAGCCCCAGATGCTTTTGCAGCGACTCGGCAAAGATGCCGGCGAAGTGTTTGCCCAGCCCCTCGATCATAAACATCGCCCCCAGCAGGTCCAGCGGATTCGGCTGCGAGGCCCGGTGGTACATCCACGCGGAGAGAGCGTTGGAGCCGATATTTTTCCGCCCGCCGCGCAGCGTCGCGAGATCGCCGCCCACGGACTGGTAGTCCCGCTCCAGCATCCGGTAATCCAGGTGCTCGGTTTTCGCATGGGAAAGGAAGCTCGAGCGCAACTCGAGGTGCCCGCGGTCGATGGAGGACACCGCGCGGGCGATCCAGCAGGCCCCCTCGATCACCTGCTGGTAGTGATCGCAGAGGATGGTGCGGTAGTCATCCAGGCGCAGTGCACCCCGCAGGGCGCGGCTGATCATCGGCACCTGGACCAACCGGCCCTCGAAATCCGCCCAGGTTTTGGTGAGTTCGCGGATCAGCCGCGACGTCTTGTCGTTTTCATTCACTGTTAAACCACCGTCATACACATAAAGGCCGCCAGGCAGCGCCCGCTCTCCGGCACGAAGCAGAGCACCCGGTCGCCGGGTTGCAGTGCGGTCTCGCGCATCAGTTGATCGATCATCAGGAAAATGGAGGCCGAGCCCACATTTCCCACCCGATGCTGATTGTTGAACCAGCGCTCCTCTGGAATCATCGCCCCGGAGCGGGTCAGCAAGGTTTTCATCCGGTTGCCGAGGGACCTGGCCGAATAGTGGGGCAGAAAATAGCGCACCTCCCCCGGCGACAGCCGTCGCTTGTCCAACACCTCGAGAAAGTAACCCATCCACACCGGGAACATCTGCTGCAATAAATCGAAGTCCTGGCGCAACGCCACGGCGCCATCGCCGCAGGCCTCGGTCGGCGCCCCGTAGTGGGCCCAGGGCTTGAACTGCTCCGGGTCCGCAGTGCGGCTTCCCGCGTACATGCAGCTGGGAAAGCGGTCGGCGAAGGACTTTTGCTCTATCCAGTCGATACGCAGGCAGGGCCGGCTGTCGTCGGCCCGGGATTCCATCACCAACGCTGCGGCGCCGTCGGACAGCGTCCAGCGCAGGAATTCGTATTGCAGTGCCTCTTCCGCGGACAAGCCGGCAAAGTCGATCGCCGAATAGAAACCCGGCTGGAACCAGCGGCTGGAAAACTCGCTGCCACAGGCAACGGCGGTGTGGTGTTCCCCGGCGCGAATATTCAGGTAGCTGGATTTGATCGCCATCATGCTGCTGCCGCACACACTCTGGTGCGAGGAGATTTCCATCGGCCCCGCGCCAAGTCCGGCGTGCACCGCACTGGCATGGCCCGGCACCAGCAGGTCGCCCTGGGTAGTGCTGGTGGAGAGATAACCGATACGGCGGGGGTCCAGTCTCGCCAGATCGCAGGCGGAAAGAATAGCCTGTGCCGCCATTTCCGCATTGGTAAAAAGGTAATTGCCCCCGGCGTCGATGGCATAGTGCCGGGACTTGATGCCGTTTTGCCTCAGGGAGGCGGCTTTCAGTTTTCGGCTGTGTTCGCTGAGGAGGCCGATGCGCTCCTCCATGGTCCCATTGTCCACCGGCGCGCCCGGCAGAAAGCTGCCGGTCCCGGTGATAAAAACATCCTGCATGCAATATTTGCCTGTTTATTGTTTTATGTTATGTCGAGCAGGGCCCGGTCCACCGCCGCCCGCGCGTGTATTTCAGTGGTATCGAACAGCGGCACCGGAGCATCCGCCGCCGTTACCAGCATACCGATCTCTGTGCAGCCGAGAATAATCCCCTCCGCGCCCCGCTCCACCAGGCGCCGGATAATGTCCCGATAAGCCGCGCGGGATTCGTCGCGCACCGTACCCAGGCAGAGTTCCTGGTAAATTACCTGGTGCACCAGCGCCCGCTCTTCGGCATCCGGCAGCAATACGGGGATGCCGTGCTCCTCCTGCAGGCGGCCGCGGTAAAAATTCTCCTCCATGGTAAAGCGGGTGCCCAACAGCCCCACGGTGCGGGCACCGGCGCGCCCGATCTCCGCGGCTGTGGCATCGGCGATATGCAGCAGGGGAATGGAGACCGCCGCCTCCACCGCCGGCGCAATCTTGTGCATGGTGTTGGTGCAGATCAGCAGGAAGTCGGCGCCCGCCGCCGCCAGTGACCGCGCTGCAGCCGCCAGCAGTTCACCGGCCTCTTCCCAGCGGCCGGCATGCTGCAATTGCTCTATCTCGTGAAAGTCGACACTGTAGAGCAGCAGGCGCGCCGAGTGCAGGCCGCCGAGGCGCTCCTTCACCAGTTCGTTGATACGCCGGTAATAGATCTGGGTGGACTCCCAGCTCATGCCTCCGATCAGGCCGACGGTCTTCACGACTGCACCGGCGTGTGACAGACCGCTTCGATATTGTGCCCGTCCGGGTCCATCACGAAGGCGCCGTAGTAATCGGGGTGGTAGATCTCGCGCAGGCCGGGAGGGCCATTGTCCTTGCCGCCGGCGTCCAGCGCAGCGCGATAAAATGCGTCGACCATTTCCCGGTTATCCGCGCGGAAGGCGATATGCAGCCCGGGCCTCACCTGCTTGCCCACCTGTATCCAGAAATCCGGTTTGCCGCCGATTCCGAAGCCGCCCCAATCGGCGTATTCCAGAATCAGCTGATAGCCCAGCGGCGCCAGTGCTTCCTGGTAGAAGGCCTTGCTGCGCTCGTAGCTGTGCACCTGTAGGCCGATATGGTCCAGCATTCTTTTCCTCCTCAATCCGTTTTGGCGCTCCCGAGCCTGGCGATGGTTCCCTGGGCTACAGCGCAGAGGTTCTCTTCATCGCCGTTCACGGCGTAGACCTCGCAGCGGCAGACCGCCTGGGTCCTGCCCGAGTGAACAACGCTCGCCCTGGCGACAATATACTCGCCCACCGCCGGGCGCACATAGTTGATCTTGAATTCCGAGGTGACCACATTGGTGCCCAGCACGCTGCCACCGGCATAGGTCAGCGCGTTGTCCGCGGCATAGCTCACCACACCGCCGTGTACAAAGCCGTGTTGCTGTTTGAGTTCATCCGTGACCGGAACCCGCAGTTCCGCATTGCCGGCAGAGAACCCGTCCAGTTCGGCCCCCAGCAACCGGCTGAACGGCTGGCTGGCAAGCACGTCCCTGCCCATGGGCAGCAGTGAATCCATAACTACCTCCTCTTATTCCACGATAGCGCGCCACCGCTCGAGTTTACCTGAAAAGCTGAGCGAGGCGTTGGCCGGACTGGTGGAGGGCAATCTCAGGGTGGGAAGGGCAGCGTATTGCTCGGGCAGTGTTGGCAGTACATATTTCCGATACATCTGCTCCGACTTGGCGCCGTTGAAATAGATATACCCAATCCCCGGGTGATCGGCGAGGAATCCGGCAAAATCGTTTGGCACTATGGACGAAGCGACAATATCCGAATCCAGGCTGCCCGATCGGGTGCAGCTCTTCAGTACATCCCAGAGCGCGATCCGATGCTTCACCAGTTGTGCACAGCGCTGTTCGTAGCTAAGAAGCCCGGGGTCAAGCGCCAGCACCGATTCGATAATTCGCCAGAAGGCGTTGCGCGGATGGGCATAATACTGCTTCGCGCGCAGCGAAGCCTTGCTCGGCACGGAACCGAGGATCAGGCGTTCGGCGCTCCCGGACGCAATCGGTTCGAAGCTGTGAATACAGGTCATTCGGCTTCAGTCCGGGCGGAGGTATTCGGATACCCCGGACTCCAGCAATTCCACCAGTTCCGGGTCCATATAGGCAAACCTGTCCGGGATATTCAGGCATACCAACCGTCTGTCATCGAGCAGATCCGGGTATTTTTTCAACAGCAGTTCCCGGTGGAAGGCCTCCATAACAAATACCCTGTCCGCCCACTCGATCAAGTCCCGGCTCACCGTCCTGGCCGCAGCCGGATTGACCCCCGCGCCAAGCGCATTGACACCCCGGTAATATGAAAAAACCGCTTCCGCAGTAGGGCTGCGCAGGCGGTTTTCACTACAGACAAACAGCAGGTTCACGGCTCCGCCCTATGTTGCCGGCGCCAGCAACCACAGATAGAGGCCGTAGCTGGCCACGCCGGTACCGAAGATAAACTGGCCGATAAGCAGCGCGCGTATCGCGAAAGTGTATCGGACAAAGCTGCCCTTTTCCGCGCTGTCCCGGGTAAATAATCTGCACTCCTCCGAGAGATCGCCTTCCAGTTTTTTGAGCCCTGGAACCGCCAGGCTGAGCAGCTCCCGGCTGCGCGCATCCACCAACCAGAAAACCGATGAGAGTATCACCACAAAACCGCCGAGCAACGCCAGGCTCAGGGGGTGGAAGCCCTTTTCAACCGCGGTAAAGATACCGCCCTCGGCGAACATCGACAGAACGACAAAAAAGTTGAAACCCTTCAGCCGCTGCTCGGCATTGAACCTGTAGTGCTCGCAAAGATACTGCTGTTCGTTCACCCGACATCCCCAAAACCTATTTGCAGGAATATTCTGCACGCTCCAGGCGAAAGACGAAACAGTCGTCCTCGCCAAACCGGCGGCGCTCGACAAACCTGAAGCCGATCCGCTCGTAAAAACGGTGCGCGCGAACATTGCTTGCCAACGGATCGATCAATACCGCCATCACCGCCGGATCCGCGAAACAGCGGTCGAGAGCCAGTTCCATCATCCGGGTGCCGTAGCCCCGGCCCAGGTCCCGCGCCTCGCCGATCCAGATATCGATGGCTCGGAGGTTCTCCGGGACATCGCCCCAGTAGTGACTGTCCTCCAATGCCGGATCGATAATCTGCATAAAACCGATCGGCCGGCTATCCAGCTCGGCGATCAGTTGCTCGCGCCAGTCGGGGTTGCGCGCCAGCTCCATCTCCCAGCCCCAGTCGTCATTCGGGTCTGCGGCGATCACGTGAGGTTGTTCGTCCCAGTGGCGCAGCAGGTCCAGATCGGCGGGAGAGGCCGGGCGCAGTTTCATGGCCGGCTGCCCGGAAGAGATGGCTGGCGTATCGGACATAGCTGTGTTCCGGGTAATTTTCAGGGTCAGGCTTCGGTGCGCACCAGAGCCGCATTAAGGATGTTCATCTGCCACTGCCCCGCATTTTGCCGCTCCGCCAGGGCGGCGGCCCTCTGGTAGTATTCGCGGGCCTTCCGGCGATTATCCAATTGTTCATAGACGCCGGCGATTTCCTGCAAGTACTTTACCGAAGCGGAAAAACGGGACTCCGATTCCCGGAGTATTTCCAGCGCCCTCTTCGGGGAATCGAAATGGCCCGCATAGGCGGCCTGCATAATGATAAAATCCCGCTCAGACATGGGGAGATCCCGCCTCACCCGCGCAACCAGTGCGTCAATTTCCGCGGCCCTCTCCCGGTTATACAACGTCCGAATCACGCTTTTTACGCTGGACGTCGGTATGGGCTGGTTGATGCCGAATGCATCCATTCGCGCCCTGTAATGCGCCAGGACACCGTCCGGTTCCATTGCGGATATCTCGCTCCCGGACAGGTACCAGCCGTCGAAGATCTCTTTCAGGCTGTCGCGCAGCGCGGGCAGGCCGACGGAGTTGTGGTTTTCATCCCCGTAATGGGTGAACTGCCATTCGATGCCCTGCACATTCTTCCGGTCCAGCACTTCCAGGAATCCGTAGACCCCCATACGGGTCTCATCCGCCAGCGACAAGTGGAGGGTTTTCCCCCGATAGCTGTTCTTGCCAACCAGCTCCGCCGCGGCTTTTTCCAGTTGATGGTCACCTACCCAGAGAGCGGGGCTGATGGCCACGTAATGGTCGAAGCTGTCCGGCTTTTCCAGTAGTGCGTTGACCGTGAACAGGCCACCGATGGACTGCCCCACCAGCGTCGCATTTTGCGCGGACCGATAGTGCCGGTCGATATAGGGTTTCAGCTCCTTTTCCAGGAAATTCAGGAATTGACCGGCTTTTCCTCCCTTGCCGTCACCGCTGGCGGGAGTCATATTCTCCCGGTAGCGGAGTGTTCCCTTGTCGGCAATCCCGACAAGAATCACTTCCGGGATCATCTGCCCTTTGTTCGCCAGCAGGTCGAGCATGCCGGACACGCCGTGAAAGTTATAGTCCCCGTCCAGCAGGTAGACCACCGGGTAGCTGGTGTCTTTATCGACCCAATAACCCTCGGGCAGGAGAACCTGTATCGCGCGCTCCTCCTGCAACACCTCCGATTTCAGGGTGATGCGCTCTCCGGGGGCACCGGCGTTGGCGGCCGCGCCCAGAACACAGAGCAGAAGAAATACAATCATCAATTTGATATCGGTATTTTTATTCATTATTTACACTCATTGGAACTTTCTTCTCTCTGCTGCCAGCGGTAGCCGATACAAATTCAAGGCCGGTCGCCACAAAAAAACGAGATGACCCCATTCACTTAGGGAAGCGCCATAACTGAGAAGGGAATCAATGTGCGGCGGCCACACGAATACGCCTAACCGATCTCCACCAGCGGCTCGCCCTGTTCAAAAAGTGCAACCGCTTCGGGCAAGACTTTCTTTAGCACAGTCCGCATATGATTGTTCGAAGTATTGCCCAAGGTGACCCACAATACCTGTGGCGGCGGGCCATGCTTGTCGATCAGATAGGTGAAATCCTTGTCCTTGGTTATGACCACCGTCCCGGCCTTCCGGGCGGCAAAGAAAATATCGTTGTCCGTGGCATCCCGGTAACCCAGTCGTTGGACAGAGTAGGACTCGATGCCAAATTCCTCGCCAATCCACAGCGCCAGCGCAGGGGAGAGCTGGGCATCGATCCAGAAAATCATGCGGCCAGAATCGGATGGTCAACGCGTCGGGCGGCGAACTGTAGCGCGGCAGAGATGTCTTCCGGCTCCAAATCGGGCATTTCCGCCAGTACCTGCTCGGCGCTGAGCCCGTTTGCCAGCAGATCCAGCACATCGGATACGCGGATGCGCATTCCGCGGATGCAGGGGCGTCCGCCGCACTGTTGTGGGTTTATGGTGATTCGTTCGCTCAGGGTGGACATATCGGCAACCTCGTTGGTGCTACCTCCCAACTTTAGCGACCTTCCCCGCCCCACGCAAACCACAAGGCCGGGCATTGCCCGGCCTCTCCGAAGGCGGTGATCAGCGATTGGCCCTGTGCTCAATCAACTCGTCCACCACCGACGGATCCGCCAGCGTGGAGGTGTCGCCGAGGTTGTCCAGCTCATTGCCGGCAATCTTGCGCAGGATGCGGCGCATGATCTTGCCGGAGCGGGTCTTGGGCAGTCCCGGCGCCCACTGGATGACATCCGGTTTGGCGATGGGGCCGATTTCCTTGACGCAGAGGTCGATCAGTTCCTTGCGCAATTCGTCGCTCGGCTCGTGGCCCGCCTTTAGGGTAACGTAGCAGTAAATCCCCTGGCCCTTGATATCGTGGGGGTAGCCCACCACCGCGGCCTCGGCGGTGTCGTCGTGCAGGACTATGGCGCTCTCGATCTCCGCGGTGCCCAGGCGGTGGCCGGAGACGTTGAGCACGTCGTCGATGCGGCCGGTGATCCAGTAGTAGCCGTCGGCATCGCGGCGGGCGCCGTCGCCGGTGAAGTAGTAGCCGGGAAAACTGGAGAAGTAGGTGTCCACCATGCGCTGGTGATCGCCGTAGACGCTGCGGATCATGCTGGGCCAGCTGGATTTCATCACCAACGCGCCCTCGCCTTCGCCCTCGATCTCTTTGCCCTTTTCATCCAGCAGTGCCGGCTGCACGCCGAAGAAGGGAACTGCGGCGGAGCCGGGTTTGAGTTCGGTTGCACCGGGCAGCGGGGTGATCAGGTGGGCGCCGGTCTCGGTCTGCCACCAGGTGTCGACGATGGGACAGCGCTCATCGCCGACCACCTTGTAGTACCACTCCCAGGCCTCCGGATTGATCGGCTCGCCCACGGTGCCGAGCAGTTTCAGCGAGCTGCGGTCGGTTTTGGTGACGAATTCATCGCCGGCTCCCATTAAAGCGCGGATGGCGGTGGGGGCGGTGTAGAAGATATTGACCTTGTGCTTGTCCACCACCTGCCAACAGCGGGAGGCGTCCGGATAGGTGGGCACGCCCTCAAACATCAGGGTGATAGCCCCCGCGCATAGAGGCCCGTAGACGATATAGCTGTGGCCGGTGACCCAGCCCACGTCGGCGGTGCACCAGAAGACGTCGCCCTCTTTGTAGTCGAAGACGTACTTGAAGGTCATGGCGGTCATCAGCAGGTAGCCGGCGGTGGTGTGCAACACCCCTTTGGGTTTGCCGGTGGAGCCGGAGGTGTAGAGGATAAACAGCGGGTCTTCCGCGTTCATCGACTCCGGTGCGCAGTCGGCTTCCATCTCCGCTACGGATTCGGCATACCAGATATCGCGCTCGCTGTTCCAATCGATATTGGCGCCGGTGCGCTTGACCACGATGGCGGTGTGTACGTCGGGGCAGTGGGCGAGGGCCTTGTCCACATTCGCCTTGAGCGGAACTTTTTTGCCGCCGCGCACGCCCTCGTCGGCGGTGATCACCAGGCGGCAGTCGGAGTCCAGGATACGGTCTTTCAGCGAGTCGGGGGAGAAGCCGCCGAACACCACCGAATGCACCGCGCCGATGCGCGCACAGGCGAGCATGGCGTAGGCGGCCTCGGGAATCATCGGCATATAGATGCACACGCGATCGCTCTTTTTTACTCCGCGGGATTTGAGCAGATTGGCGAGACGGCAGACGTTTTCATGCAACTGGCGATAGGTGATGGTCTGGCTGTCGGCGGGATCGTCGCCCTCCCAGATAATCGCGGTTTGCGCCGCGCGATTGGGCAGGTGGCGGTCGATGCAGTTGACGGTGACGTTGAGTTGGCCATCGGCGAACCAGGCGGCATGGCCGCGCTTCAGGTCTTCCTCGCAGACCTTGGTGAACGGCTTCTCCCACTGCAGGAAATCCTTGGCCTGTTGAGACCAGAAAGCCTCCGGACTTTCGACCGACTCGCGGTACATTTTCTCGTAGTCTTCGGCACTGATATGTGCTCTATCGGCGAATTCTGCGGGTACGGGGCGGGTATGCACATCGGACATCACTTTCTCCCTTATTATTCAGATGTTTCCCTTCATAATAGCCCGATGGCAAGGGGCTTTCATAGAAGCCGCTTCATAACTACTGCGCGGGCGCCTGGCGGCGTCCGGCGGTGCTGGTGCGCCAGCCCGGTCGGCATCCTCAGGTACTACGTGTACATTCCGGTGCCTCCGCTCCGGCGGCCGCCACCAGCCACCCGCTCGCTACGTTATGAAGCAACTTCTACCCGGGGAGAGCAATTGACGGCTATCTGCCGATCAGGCCCTGAAGATGGGCGACGACGCTGCGGCCGAGCGCGCTCAATGCATAGCCACCTTCCAGTGCGGATACGATACGCCCCCCCGCATGGCGATCGGCGATCTTTTTGATCGTTTCCGTAACCCAGCGGTAATCGTCTTCAACGAAGCGCAACTGGGCCATGTCGTCTTCCCGGTGGCCGTCGAAGCCGGCCGACACGAACAGCATCTGTGGCCGGAAATTCTCCAGGGCCGGCAGCCAGGTATCCTCGACGGCGCGACGCAGCCCGGCCCCTCCGGCGCCGGCCTCCAGCGGTGTATTGATCACATTGTCCGGCAGCTCGCCTGTGCCGGAAAACGGGTAGTAGGGATGCTGGAAGCTGGAACAGAGCAGGTAGCCCTCCCGCCCTTTCACAAAATCTTCGGTGCCGTTGCCGTGATGCACGTCGAAATCGACGATGGCGACTCGCTCCAGGCCGTATCGCTCGCGCGCCCAGGCCGCACCGATAGCAATATTATTGAACAGGCAGAAACCCATGGCCCTGTCCCGCTCGGCATGATGGCCCGGTGGGCGGACGGCACAGAAGGCGGAGGGTATCTCCCCGGTCATCACCCGGTCCACCGCCGACACCACCGCGCCGGCGGCGTGTAGCGCGGCGTCCAGCGAAGCCGGATTCATGCAGGTGTCCGGGTCCAGCTGTTCGATGCCCTCCTTGGGCGCGCGCGCAAAGATGGATTGGACATAATCCGGATCGTGTACCAGCTCCAGTTGCGCGCGGCTGGCCGCCGGCGCGTCGAAGTGACGCAAGGCTACATCGATGCCACTGGAGAGCAGTTGATCGCGAATCGCATCGAGGCGCGCCGGGCGCTCCGGGTGCCCTGCACCCATATCGTGACCGGCGCAGGCGGGACTGGAAATAAAACCGACGGGCATGGCGGCAAGGCTCCTGCAAGGAGAATCAGGCTTCGGCCAACTGCACGGGGATGGTATTGGTACTGCGCTCCACCCGATTGCTTTCGTCCAGGTAGACCAGTTTCGGTTTGAAGCTGTCGGCCTCCTGCTCGCTCATCTGCGCATAGGACGCGATGATGATGCGGTCGCCCACCTGCACCCGGCGCGCGGCGGCGCCGTTCATGGAGATGGTGCCGGAGCCGCGCTCGGCGAGAATCACATAGGTGTGGAAGCGCTCGCCGTTGCTCACGTTGTAGATATCGATCTTCTCGAATTCGCGCAGGCCGGCCAGCTCCACCAGATCCTGATCGATGGCACAGGAACCGTCATACCAGAGCTCCGCCTGAGTGACGGCGGCCATATGCAGTTTGCACTTCAGCAACTCGATTTGCATTTTCACCCCCATTAAAGTTGCAGGGATACGTTGTCGATCAACCGCGCGGCGCTGGTATAGATGGCGCCGAGCACGGTGATCTCTCCGTCGTCGTCCGCGGCGGGCTCCAGAGTCCGGCTGTTGCAGATGGAAAAATAGTCCACGCGGAAACCCGCCTGCTCGATTCGCTTCTTCGCCTCCGCCTCCAGGTCGGAGAAATCGTGGCAGCCGCTCTCTATCTGCTCCCTGGCCCAGTTCAGCGACTGGTTGAGCACCGCCACCCGCGGGCGCTCCTGCGGGGTGATATAGCCGTTGCGCGAACTCATGGCCAGGCCATCCGCCTCCCGGTGTACCGGCGCGGCGATGATCTCCACCGGAATGCACAGGTCTTCCACCATCCGCCGGATCACCGCCAGTTGTTGGAAATCCTTGATACCGAATATCGCCTTTTGGGGCTGCACGATATTGAACAGTTTGGCCACCACCGTGGTCACACCCTCGAAGTGGCCGGGGCGGCTGGCACCGCAGAGTACGTCGGTCATCGCTGGGCAGATCACCCGGGTCTGCTGGTCCATCCCGTTCGGGTAGATCTCGCTCTCCTCCGGATGGAACAGGAAGTCGCAATCCGCCTCGCGCAGCCGCGCGGTATCCTGTTCCAGGGTGCGCGGGTACTTGTCCCAGTCCTCGTTTAGGCCGAACTGCAGCCGGTTTACGAAGATGGATACGACTACCTGGTCACAATGCTGCCGAGCGGTTTTGACCAGCTCGATATGGGCGTCGTGCAGGTTGCCCATGGTGGGCACCAAGCCGATCGTCTTGCCGGCGGCGCGGGCCTCCGCCAGCGCCCCGCGCAGGCTGGCCACATGGTGAAACACTTGCATCGCGATCTCTAGCGCTGTGGGTGGATGAGCGCGGCATCATAGCAAAAAAAAATTTCATCCGGTTCAGGAAAGATTCAGTCCGCCGGGGACAAACTAGCCGCCAGTATCACGAGATGCCGTTCAACGGCACTGGAGAGAGCGCCATGAAAAACCCCCTGAGCAAACTGGCCACCGTTGCCGCCATTGCCGGCCTGCTGTTGGCGGGCCCGGCCTTGGCGGCGGACCGCGACGACCGCTTCGGTCACAAGGGTCCGGAACGCAAACTGTCCCACGCCGCCGGCCCAGCCTACCGCGAAAATCGCGGGCACGACCGAGGCCGGGGACATCACGACCGGGGTCGGGGACATCACGACAAGGGCCGGAGGCACCACGACAAAGACCGAAGGCACCACGACAAAGACCGGAGGCACCACGACAAGGACCGGAGGCACCACGACAAGGACCGGAGACATCACGACAAAGGCCGGAGACACCACGATAGGGACTGGGGCCGCCGCGACAGAGACTGGGGACACCGCGACAGAAGGCATCACTACGGCGATCGCCATCACTACAAGCACGGCTACAGGCACCGCCACCACTGGCGCCCGCGCCACTACGGCTACGGCTACCGCTGGAACCGCCTGCCGCGCAACTTTGTACGCATCAGCTTCGGCGGACTGGGCTTCTATTACAGCGACGGCATCTTTTACCGTCCCCACCAGCATGGCTATGTGGTCGCACAACCGCCGGTCGGCGCCATAGTGTACAGCCTGCCCGCCTCCGCGGTGACCCTGGCGTTCGGCGGCCATAACTACTACGTGGCCTACGACACCTACTACCTTTGGGATGGTCGCCACCGGGGCTACCGGGTAGTAAGGAACCCGGGCTTCTACTGAGTTTTCACCCCTGTTGCCGGCGGCCCCTGTGGCCGCCTTTTTTGTGGGAATCGGATTGTGGCGCCCAGCCCGTCGCTTGCACTGGCGGGGATTACTCCTACACTTGACCTGCACCTCTCCCAACCAGCAAAAACTGAACAAAAATTTAATTTTACCTGCTAAAAAACAGCGTTTTTCTTATCTATAGTTATTGCTTTCCGCCCTTTCTGGGCCCAAGATTCGCGCCCCGAAACACTCCAACCAAACAGGCGCCATGAAACAGCGACAAGTACAGGACTGGACCTGCGAAGACTCCGCCGAACTCTATGGAATCCGCAACTGGGGCGCCGGCTATTTCGACCTGGACAAGAGTGGCGAAGTGACCGTGCAGGTAGAGACCACAAGCGGTGAAACCCGCGCCGTCTCTCTGGTAGACATCGCCCGCGGCGCCACCGACCGCGGCCTGGGCATGCCGCTGCTGCTGCGCATCGAGAACCTGCTGGACGCACAGATCGCCCGCATCAACGAATCCTTCGCCCGCGCCATCGCCGACTGCGGCTACCGCAATGTGTTTCGCGGCGTCTTCCCGATCAAGGTGAACCAGCAGTGCCAGGTGATCGAGGAGATTGCCAGCGCAGGGCGCCGCTTCGGCCACGGCCTGGAGGCGGGCAGCAAGGCGGAGCTGATCGCCGCGCTGTCAATTCTCGACAACACCGAATCGCTGATTATCTGCAACGGCTACAAGGACGAGGAATTCATCAACCTGGGCCTGCAGGCCCAGCGCCTGGGCGTGCAGATTTTCTTTGTGGTGGAAACCCCCTCGGAAGTGGAAACCATCATCCGCTGCGCGGAGCGGGAGCAGGTACGCCCCAACATAGGGGCGCGCGTCAAACTCGCCTCCAAGGTGGGTGGTTACTGGAACGCCACCAGCGGCGACCGCAGCATCTTCGGCCTGGGCAGCAACGATCTGATCGCGATGGTGGACCAGCTGCGCCGCCACGACATGCTCGACTGCCTCAAGCTGCTGCACTACCACCTGGGGTCCCAGGTGCCGAATATCCGCGATATCCGCACCGGGGTACTGGAGGCCTGCCGCTACTACGCCGATCTGGTGGAAGAGGGCGCGGCCATGGGCTACCTCGACCTGGGCGGCGGCCTGGCGGTGGACTACGACGGCTCCAAGACCAACTACACCCACTCCAAGAACTACTCCCTGGACGAGTACTGCGTGGATGTGGTGGAAGCCATCATGGGCACGCTGGACAGCGAGGAAGTGGCCCACCCGGTGATCATCACCGAATCCGGCCGCGCCACCGTGGCCTACTCCTCGGTCCTGCTGTTCGACATCCTCGACACCACCCGCTTCGAGCCGGTGGAGCTGGAACACACCAAAATCAACGAGGACGATCACCCGATGCTGCGTAACCTGCAGGACGCGGTCAGCAGTGTCAGCGCAAAAAACCTGCAGGAGAGCTACAACGACACCCTCTACTACCGGGACGAGGTCCGCGCCCTCTACCTGCACGGCCAGGTCAGCCTGCGCGAACGTGCGAACGCGGAAAACCTGTTCCTGCAGGGCGCGCAGAAAATCCGCGCGCTGCTCGACGAGGCGGAGGAAGTACCCGTGGATCTGCAGGCGCTGCCGGAAGTGCTGTCGGACATCTACTACGCAAACGTCAGTGTCTTCCAATCACTGCCGGACATGTGGGCCATCGACCAGGTATTCCCGGTGCTGCCGATCCACCGCCACGGCGAAGCGCCCACCCGCTCGGCGATCATCGCCGACATCACCTGCGACTGCGACGGCAAGATAGACCGTTTTATCGGCCGCCAGGAGGAGCATCGGACCCTGCCGCTGCACCCTCTGATAGACGACGAGGACTACATTCTCGGCGCCTTCCTGGTGGGCGCCTACCAGGAGACCCTGGGCGACCTGCACAACCTGTTCGGCGACACCAACGTGGTCAGCGTGCGCATCCACGACGACGGCACTTTCGACTACAGTCGGGAAATTCACGGCGACAGCATCGCCGACGTGCTCAGCTACGTGGAGTACCGGCCGCAGGACCTGTTCGAGCGCTTCCGCAAGCTCGCCGAGCGCGCGGTGAAGGACGGCAAGATCACCCCGCAACAGCGCAAGCAGATTTTGCACACTTATACCGCTAGTATGAGCGGCTATACCTATTTCGAGAAATAAGCAGGACGCGGAACTCGCAAGATTGTGCTGTAGGAGCGGCCCATGGCCGCGATCGAAGTCCGGTGCACCCGGAAAGTTCAATCGCGGCCATGGGCCGCTCCTACAGGATCCGCGCGTACTGAAAACAGAATTGCAAAATACGGAGATTTTATGGCCAATGTACTGATTATCGGCGCCGGCGGCGTCGGCCAGGTGGTCGCGCACAAGTGCGCGCAGGTACCGGAGGTATTCGAGAAGATCACCCTGGCCAGCCGCACCAAGAGCAAGTGCGACAAGATCGCCGAGATGCTGCCGCGCAAGATCGACACCGCGCAGGTGGACGCGGACCACGTGGGCGAAATGGTGGCACTGATCGAGAAGGTCAAGCCGGATATGGTGATCAACGTGGCCCTGCCCTATCAGGACCTGCACATCATGGACGCCTGCCTGGAAACCGGCGTGCACTACCTGGACACCGCCAACTACGAGCCGCCGGAAGAAGCCAAGTTCGAATACAAGTGGCAGTGGGCCTACCACGAAAAATTCGAGAAAGCCGGCTTGATGGCGCTGCTCGGCAGCGGCTTCGACCCGGGCGTGACCAGCGTGTTCACCGCCTACGCGAAGAAGCACCACTTCGACCGCATCAAGACCCTGGATATTCTCGATTGCAACGCCGGCGACCACGGCCTGCCGTTTGCCACCAACTTCAATCCCGAGATCAATATCCGCGAGATCACCGCCAACGGCCGCTACTGGGAAAACGGCGAGTGGGTCACCACCAAGCCGATGGAAGAAAAGCGGGTTTTCGACTTCCCGGAAGGCATCGGCGAAAAAGATATTTATCTCCTCTACCACGAGGAACTGGAATCCCTCAGCAAGCACTTGCCGGAAATCGAGCGCGCACGTTTCTGGATGACTTTCTCGCCCAACTATTTGAAACATCTGGAAGTGCTGCAGAACGTCGGCATGACCAGCATCGAACCGATCGAATTCCAGGGCCAGGAAATCGCTCCGATCCAGTTCCTGAAAGCGCTGCTCCCCGACCCGGCCAGCCTGGGCCCCCTGACCAAGGGCAAAACCTGCATCGGCAATATCATCCGCGGCACCAAGGATGGGCAAGAAAAAATCTATTACGTCTACAATATCTGCGACCATCAGGAGTGCTACAAGGAAGTGCAGTCCCAGGCCATCTCCTACACCACCGGCGTGCCGGCGATGATTGGCGCCAAGATGATGCTGGAAGGCAAATGGATGAAGCCCGGCGTGTGGAACATGGAGCAGCTGGATCCGGACCCGTTTATGGCCGACCTCAACCAGTACGGCCTGCCATGGCAGGAGACCTGGCTGGACAAGCCGTTCCAATAATCCGATAGTTTCCAGACACCGGCTTTCGCCGGTGTGACGACTCCGGAAAACCGTCGTCACCCCGGCAAGCCGGTATCCGGCTGCTACTGAGCCTGAATCACGCAAAACACAATTATCAGCCTATGGACCTGACCCCTCGAATAGACTACTTCGGCAGTTTCGACCCCAGCCGCGTGCCGTCTCCCTGTTTCGTCGTCGACGAAAGAGCGCTGCGCGACAACCTGGAAGTCCTGGCGGATGTGCAGGAACGCAGCGGCGCCAAGGTGCTCGCGGCGTTGAAAGCCTTCTCCATGTTCAGCGTGGGCCCCATCGTTGCCGAGTACCTGTCCGGCACTGCCGCCTCCGGCCTGTTCGAAGCGAAACTGGGTTTCGAGGAGTACGGTGGCCGCGACCTCGGCAAAGAAGTGCATGTATTCAGCGCCGGCTACAAGGAAAGCGAACTGCGGGAAATCCTGCAATTCGCCCACCATGTGATTTTCAATTCCTTTTCCCAGTGGAAGCGCTACAAAGATCTGTGCCTGGAAATGCAGAACGAAAGGCCGGAACTGCGTTTCGGCCTGCGCATCAATCCGGAACACTCCGAGGGACACACAGACCTCTACGATCCCTGCGCGCCCTGCTCGCGCCTTGGCATAGTGCGCTCACTGTTCGACGGCGAGGATCTCCACGGCATCAGCGGCCTGCACTTCCACACCCTGTGCGAGCAGGACTTCAAACCACTGGAGCGCACCATCGCCGCGGTGGAGGACAAATTCAAAGACCTGATCCCGCAGATGGAATGGATCAATTTCGGCGGCGGCCACCATATCACCCGCTGTGACTACCAGGTCGACGAACTGGTAAACGCGGTGCGCACTTTTGCCGACAAACATAAGGTGCAGGTTTACCTGGAACCCGGCGAGGCGATTTCGCTGTTCGCCGGCGTACTGGTGGGCGAAGTGGTGGATCTCACCTGGAACGGCCGCAACCAGGCGATCCTCGACACCTCCGCCACCTGCCATATGCCCGACGTGCTGGAAATGCCCTATCGCCCGGAAATCACCGGCGCCGCCCGCCCCGGCGAACTGCCCCACGACTACCGCCTGGGCGGCCAGAGCTGCCTGGCCGGCGACAGCATCGGCGAGTACAGCTTCGCCGATCCGCTGAAAGTCGGCGACCGCCTGGTGTTCGAGGAAATGGCCTACTACACCATGGTCAAGACCAATACCTTCAACGGCATTCCGCTGCCGGCGATCGCGCTGTGGAATTCGAAAACCGACGAGCTGAAAATTATCAAAGAGTTCGGCTACGGGGATTTCAAGGACCGCCTCTCCTAACTTTCCATCTGCTGTAGGAGCGGCCTCTCCCTACAGGGTGAACAACCATGCTTGCAGAAAAAGGCTACCCGATTTTCCTAGGCTCCGAGATAGAGCAACCGAAGCCGGAAGAGGCTCTGTTCCATATCCTGCCGATTCCCTACGAGGCCACCGTGTCCTACGGCGGTGGCACCGGGCGGGGCCCCGCCGCGATTGTCGAAGCCTCGCAGCAACTGGAGACCTTCGACAACTTCTCTTCCCCCTGCGAACTGGGCATCTATACCCGCAATGCGGTGGATGTCTCCGGCAAGCCCGAGCAGGTAATGGACAATATCGCCGCGGCCACCCGCAAGATTCTCGAGCTGGGCAAAATGCCGGTGGGCATCGGCGGCGAGCACTCGGTGACCTGGGGCGTGATCAAGGGTTACCTGGACGCGGGTGTAGAGGACTTCGGCGTGGTGCAGATAGACGCCCACGCGGACCTGCGCGACTGCTACGAGGGTGAAAAGCACAGCCACGCCAGTGTGATGCGCCTGGTGGTTGAGGCCGGCATTCCGCTGTTCCAGTTGGGTATCCGCGCCTACTGCGAGGAGGAGATGGGCGCGCGCGACAAGTACGGCGTGCACTACCTGGACGCCCACCAACTGGTGCCCACCAACGTGCAGGAATTCGAGCTGCCGGAGGACTTCCCCAGGAAGGTGTTCTTCACCCTGGACGTCGACGGCATAGATCCGTCGGTGTTCCCCTCCACCGGCACTCCGGTGCCCGGCGGCCTGGGCTGGTACCAGACCCTCAACCTGTTCGAATCGGTGGCCAGGCAGCGGGAGATTATCGGCTTCGACCTGCTGGAATTCGCCCCTATCGAGGGCTTCCACGCCTACGACTTTGCCGCCGCGCAACTGCTGTACAAGCTGATGGGAATCGTGCAGCGCAATCGCTGACGCGGTTGTGGGAGCGGCCACTGTCCGCGATCCGATCAGCCTCGTCTCGCAGCATACACCGATCGCGGCCAACGACCGCTCCTACACAGACCTCTCGAGTACATCGATGACCCTGTGGTCCGCGGATACACTCCGGCGACCACCCGGCCGGCGTCCGTTTGACATTTCTTAACGCGCAGGCGTGGCGCTCCCACCCCGAAAGGGGTTAATATTTAAACGATGTAAGTGATTACTTAGCAGGAAAGGCTGTGAAAACGTTAAAAACTCTGATCGGCGCCGCGGCAATCGTGGCGCTGGGGGCATTCGCCTTCACCCCACCCGCCGACGCGCGAACACCCGGCCACCAGCGCCACGGCTACGGCCATCACCACCACTACAGGCACGACCACCGTTACAGGTATGGCCACCGTTACCGTGGACCGCGGGTATCCATCGGCTTCAGCGCGCCGATCCTGCCTTTCGGCTACATGAGCCTGGCAGTGGGCGGCCGCCCCTATTACTACCACAGTGGCTATTTCTACCGGCCGGCACCGGCGGGCTACGTGGTGGTTTCCGCCCCCCTGGGTGCCTCGGTGATGTCGCTGCCGGCCAGTACAGTGCGGCTGGAGATCGGTGGCGCCACCTACTACCAGTACGCAGATGCCTACTACCAATGGCATCCAGCCAGCCGCGGCTATGTGGTGGTCCCGCCGCCGGTGACCGTGGCCAGCACCTCTTCCGACTATTCCCCCGGAGAAGTGGTGGAGACCCTACCCCCCGGCTACACCGCGGAGATCGTCAACGGGGTGCAGTACTACCGCTACGGCAGCGACTACTTCCTCCCGACCCAGCGGGATGGCAGGGAAGTCTACGTGGTGGTGAGGATCTGAGAGAACACGGCTTTCATCGCCACTGATCGCGGCCGGCGTCTGCTCCTACTGTAGGAGCGGCCGCTGGCCGCGATCGGTTTAACCACCCTCCCCCACCCTCCGATAACGGAAGTCGTCTGGAGGTTGCCCTGCTTTATGTTGTTGGAAACGGACAGAAACCGCTTGGCAGGCCCTTACCATCAATTTATCATATAAATATGGATAAAATCATAAAGGGAAGGCCATACAGGGGGAAAGCACAGCGATGGCAGTAACGACCTATTTCGATCTCAAAGACACCTCGGTCTTTATCACCGGCGGCGGCTCCGGTATAGGCGCCGCCTTTGTACGCGCCTTTGTCGCCCAGGGGGCGCGGGTCGCCTTTGTGTCCCTGGACGCGGACAAGGCCGAGCGCCTCTGCGACGACATAGAAGCCCAGTCGGGTGTGCGGCCCTTCTATCGGAGCTGCGATATCTCCGATGTGGACCACCTCAAGGCCTGCGTGGCGGAGGCGGTACAGGAGATAGGGCCCATCGACGTACTGATCAACAACGCCGCCCGCGACACCCGCCACACCCTCGACGAATTCACCCCCGAGGACTGGGACCAGTCCATCAACACCAACCTGCGCCCCCACTTCTTTACCGCCCAGGCGGTAGCGGCGGGTATGCGCAGGAAGGGACAGGGCAGCATCATCAACGTGGGCTCCAACTCCTCCCTGCTGGGACTGAGCGGTTACCCGGCCTACGTCACCGCCAAGGCGGCGATCATCGGCCTCACCAAGGCACTGGCGCGGGAACTGGGGCCGGACAATATCCGTGTTAACGCCCTGATTCCCGGCTGGGTGATGACCGAGCGGCAGAAGGAGCTGTGGGTGACCCCGGAGGCATTGCAGGAGTGCCTCGACCAACAGTGCCTGAAAGACACCATTTCCGAGGAGGATTGCGCAAATTCGGCACTCTTCCTCGCCTCCCAGGCGTCGAGGATGATCACCGGCCAGTCCCTGGTGATCGACGGCGGCCGGGTGTAGAGAGGGACGCCTCCGGCCACTGGCGAATGCCGTGGCCCGGAGGCGGGAACCTGCCGGGCAGAGATTTCTCACCTGATTCCAGTATCATCTTCGAAACGATGGCGAAATATCGTGATATCATCGCCAAATCACCCCACCACTCCTCCGAACACCGACAGCTAGACTCGAACTATCGTACCGGGGGTAGCCGTGGCCTTTGTGTAGATTTATCATACGAATATTCACTCCACGGACCGACGTATAAGATGGATAGAGAACAGAACGGGCGCAACCTGACCCAGCAACTGGTGCACACCCTCGGGGCGGCCATCGCCAGCGGCCGCTACAAGGTCGGCGAGGGCCTGCCCTCCGAGGCTCACCTGTGTGAAGAGTTCGGCATCAGCCGCAGCGCCACCCGCGAGGCGATCAAGATGCTCACCGCCAAGGGGCTGATCAGCTCGCGTCCGCGCCAGGGCATCCGCGTGCAGCCGCGGGAGACCTGGAACATGTTCGACCCGGATGTACTCGGCTGGATACTGCGCGGCCAACCCACCCTGGAAATGCTCAAGGAGTTCCTGCAACTGCGGGTGGCCATCGAACAGGAAGCGGCCGCGCTGGCGGCGGAAGACCAGGACAGGCCCAAGATCGCCGCAATCGGCGCAGCCTTACGGCGGATGAAAGACGCAGAAGAGGGGCTCGGTGATTCGGTGGACGCGGACATCGCCTTCCATATCAGCATACTCAAGGCCACCAACAATCCCTTCTATATGCAGCTCTCCAGCTTTATCGAGACGGCGCTGCGGGTGAGCATCCGCTTCACCAACCGCATCAAAGGAGTGGAAACGGCCAGCTACAAGAACCACAAGCGGCTCTACGACGCCATCGACCAGGGCAATGTGCGGGCCGCGCGCAAGGCCTCGGACACAATGCAGATAGAGGCGCTTGAGCTGATCAAGAGCGAACTGGCGAACAAGGTGGCCTAGAATCAGGGGCACAGCCCCTTTTGTTCGCGGTGCGCGCGGCGCACCCTACAGGGCCTGGGCCTCCAGGCCGTGGAAACGGGCAAAGCCCGCCAGGGCACGGGTAAAACCGGCCTTCAACGTCGCCCCCGGGTCCGCCTTCCAGTGCAGGGATTTGATCCGCAACAGGCCGACCTCCCGGTCCGCCTTCAAATCCGCCACGCCGGCAAATTTATCCCCGTACAGAATCGGCAGGCAGAAATAGCCATAGCGCCGCTTGTGTGCCGGCAGGTAGCACTCCAGCTGGTAGTCGAAATCGAACAGCCTCTTAAGTCGCTTGCGCTGCAATACCAACGGATCGAAGGGGGACAGCAGGCGCACCCGGCGCGCCGGCCTGGCCGGAGTCGGCCGCCCGTCCTCCGCCAGTATCAGCTCCTTCCCCAGCGGCATCAGTTCCCCGCTTTTCAGCATGGCATCGATCGCGCGCTTGACCAGCGGCTTGTCGTGGCGGCGCAGGTAAGCGATCTCCTCCGGCCGGCCCACGCCCTGACAGCGCAGGAAAGTGCGCACCAGGTGGCGGCCGTAGTCGGCGTCGCTGGCGGTATCGGTGGCGATATGGGAGGGCAGCAGGCGCTCCGGCAGGTCGAAGACTTTCTGGAAACCGTCCCGGTGGCTCACCATCAGTTCGCCCTCGTGAAACAGCTGCTCCAGGGCTTTCTTTTCATCGGACCACTCCCACCAACCGCCCTTCCCCTTTACGAAGTCACTGGCCTTGAGCGCGCCCTCAGCGCGCACCCGGTCCAGCACGTGGCGGCACAGTTTGGCGTTTTTCTCAAACCAGTGCCGCTGCCCCTCGCGAACGCGGTCCATGCGCACCCGCGCATAGCGGTAGTGCTCCATGGGCAGGTAGGCGGCGGCGTGGGACCAGTACTCGAAAATCTCCCGACGCCGCTCCGCTGTTTGTAGCTGGCTCTCGCGGTAGCGCGACAGGCGATTGTAGAGCTGGTGGTGGTGGGCGCGGGCGATCACCTGGATGGCATCCAGCTGCAGTGCGCCCAGATGGCGGATCAGCGCCGGCAGGTCGCCGGGCCAGGGTTTGTGGATATGCTGGCGCTCGATCACCAGCGCGCGAATGATTTCCTCAGACAGCAATTCGAAGCTCCCTTAGGGGTGAACCTTGTATTCGTCCCTGTCCATGCCAGCAAAGGTCCGCCCCTACAGCGCACTGTCGTCCTTCCGGCGTAGGCCTAGGTGCCACTGAACTGGATACCGGCGTGCGCCGGTATGACGAGTACTTAATTTTAAACAGCGTATCTAGAGGGCATTAGTCTCCCTGGTAGTACTCCGGCGCCAGGTTGTCGAAGCGGGTGTACTTGCCCACAAAGGCGGCGCGGCAGGTGCCGATCTCGCCGTTCCGCTGCTTGCCGATGATCAGCTCAGCCATGCCCTTGTCCGGGCTGTCTTCGTTGTAGTACTCATCGCGGTAGATAAACAGGATCACGTCCGCATCCTGCTCGATGGCTCCGGATTCCCGCAGGTCGGAGTTCATCGGCCGCTTGTTGGGGCGCTGCTCCACACCGCGGTTGAGCTGGGACAGGGCGATTACCGGGCAATCGTACTCCTTTGCCAGGGCCTTCAAAGACCGCGAGATCTCGGAGATCTCCTGGGTGCGGCCCTCGGTGCTGCCGGCCACCTGCATCAGCTGCAGGTAGTCCACCATGATCATCGCGGGCATGCTTTTGCGCTCGGCCTCCTCGCGGCTGAGCTTGCTGTCCGCCTGCATCAGCCGGTTGGTGTGGTCGCGCACCGTGCGCTTGGTGCGCGCGCGCACTTCGCTGGGGGTCAGAGCCGGAGTGTCGTCGATGTACAGGGCCTTGCCCTTCATCTTCTGCACCGCGCTGGAGAGCTTGGGCCAGTCCTCTTCCTGCAGCTTGCCGTTGCGGATGCGGCCCTGGTCGATGCGGCCGATGGAGGACAGCATACGCATTACCAGGCTGTCCGAGGGCATCTCCATGCTGAACACCAGGGTCGGGCGCTCCTGGGACAGCATCGCGGTTTCCACGAAGTTGAGCGCCAACGCGGTCTTGCCCATGGAGGGGCGCGCGGCGAGAATGATCAGCTCCCCCGGCTGCCAGCCGGATGTGCGCTGGTCCAGCTCGGTGAGGCCGGTGCCCAGGCCGGTGATGTCCCCCTCGGATTTGAACAGTTCGTCGATGCGCTCGACGGTCTTCTTGAGCAGCGCATCGACGCCGACAAAGCCCCCCTCCTTGGCGCGCCCCTCGGCGATCTCTGCCACTCGGCGCTCGGCCATCTGCAGCAGGTCGCTGGAGGCCAGGCCGCCGGGCTTGAAGCTGGTGCGGCTGATCTCGCCGGCGGCGGCGATCAGCTGGCGCAGCATGGAACGCTCGCGCACGATTTTGGCGTAGGCGACGATATTGGCCGCGGAGGGCGTATTCTCGGCCAGTTCCGCCAGGTAGGCGGGCCCGCCCACCTCCGCCAGCAGGTCGCGGCTGGCCAGCGCCTCCGCCAGGGTGACGATATCCAGTGGCTGCTCGCCGTTTGCCAGCTGCACCATCACCGAGAAGATCACCCGGTGCCTGGCAACGAAGAAATCCTGCTCCCCCAGCTGTTCGGCGACGCTGTCCAGGCGGCTGGAATCCAGCATCAGCCCGCCCAGCACCGACTGTTCCGCCTCTACGGAGTGAGGCAGCGGCGAGGATTCCTCGGTCTGTAGTTCATCTTCGGGGACGGCGTACTCGTCGTGCATAGGGATTTGCTGGTTACCAGAAACAAAGCGGGCGCTGAATCCGCGGGGGAATCAGCGCCCGATTGTAGCGCGACAAATTCGCCCGGAGCGAATTTGGACAGCCGAAGGCTGCCCGCGAAGCGGGCGAGCCACAGGGACGTGGCGAGTCAGTCGCGCCAAGGGAAACAGGCAGAGCCCGCTTACTCGGCTTCGATGATGACCTTGACGGTGGCGATCACGTCCGCGTGCAGCTGTACGTCGACTTCGTACTCGCCCACTTCGCGCAGCGCGCCCTCCGGCAGCTTGACTTCAGCCTTGGTCACTTCCACGCCTGCGGCGGTGATCGCCTCGGCGATATCACGGGTGCCGATAGAACCGAACAGCTTGCCTTCGTCACCGGCGTTGGCGGTGAGGGTTACAGACAGGTCTGCCAGCTGGGCGGCGCGGCCCTCGGCTCCGCCGATCTTGGCCGCAGCGGCCGCTTCCAGTTCGGCGCGCCTGGCTTCGAACTCGGCGATATTGGTTTCGGTGGCCGCCACGGCCTTACCGGTGGGCAGCAGGTAGTTGCGGCCGAAACCGGCCTTCACTTCAACGCGGTCACCCACGTTGCCCAGTTTGCCGACTTTATCGAGCAGAATAACTTCCATCTCGGTTTCCTCAATTTCAATTTTGTGCGGGACCGCCTATTTGGCGGCGCGTCCGCGAATATCTATCCAGCTATCTATCAGCGCCAGCCCACAAAGGAAGCCGGCCAGCGGCAGCGCCGCGATCACCAGCATCACGTACAGGGCCACCAGTGGCCCCCTGCCCCAGCCGCGCCTTGCCACCAGCCAGTGGATCAGGCCGATGCCGGCCACCACCATCGGGAAGGCGACCACAGCACCCCAGAACACCAGGCCCTCGCTCACCAGGCCGAAGACCCACAGCAGCATTCCCGCAGCCGCCAGCGGCAGGGGCATGCGCAACTGGTGAAACTCCTGGCGAAAGCCGCCGGGGTTGTACAGCAGTGCCTGCCACCAGCGGCCCAGCACCAGGGCCAGAGTGGCATACATGGCAGAGAACCAAGCCACATAGCCAGTAAGCAACATCTCACTGTCGAATACCTGGCGCAACTGCTCCGCCTGGCCGCCGCCGGAGGTCTCCGCGGCTTCCAGCAGGCTCTGCAGCAGACCGCCACTGAAGTGGGCGGTGAGCAGAATTCCCGCTGCCGCCACCGCGGTGGCCCCCACCAGCGCCGCACCCCAGGAGCGGGTGCCGCGCAACAGCATCGCGCCGCAGAAGACTGCGGCGAGATGACTGGCGGTGAGGCCGATCATCAGCGGCGACATCATATAGCCGCTCAGGCCCGCGGCAATCACCGGCAGCAGGGCCCAGGCCAGAACCATCAGGCCGTCGCTGCCGCCGCGACGCAGGCTCACCAGGGCCAGCGCCGCCGGGCTGATCAGCGGTATGCCCACCATAGTGATGAGCACCGCGCGCACGCGCCCGCGCATGATGAATTCGGCCAGGGCGCGCACGTCTAGATAGCTTCTCTTGTAAAGCGTCTAAGCACAGAAACCTAGGTTTCCGGCTTAGGCCTCGTGGCTGTCCGTGTACGGCAGCAGGGCCAGGTAGCGGGCGCGCTTGACCGCGGTGGCCAACTGGCGCTGATACTTGGCTTTGGTGCCGGTGATACGGCTCGGAACAATCTTGCCGGTTTCGGAAACGTAGGCTTTCAGGGTATCGAGATCCTTGTAATCGATACGCTTGACGCCTTCGGCGGTAAAACGGCAGAACTTGCGACGACGGAAAAAACGTGCCATCTGATAATCCCCTTACTCTTCGTCTTCAGCGGTATCGGAAGACTCTTCTTCCTCTTCATCGGAGGAAGACCTGTCTTCTTCCTGCTCGGTGCGCTCGCGGCGTTCGCTACGCTCGCCACGCTCCGCTCGTGCGGCCTTGCGCTCGCGGCTCTCTTTCTCCGCCTTCATGATCGGGCTTTCTTCGGTGATGGCCTCATCTTCGCGCATCACCAGGTTGCGCAGCACGGCGTCGTTGTAGCGGAAGTTGGTAGTCAGCTCTTCCAGAGCCTCTTCCGTGCACTCGACGTTCATCAGGATGTAGTGGGCTTTGTGGATCTTGTTGATCGGATAGGCCAGACGGCGGCGGCCCCAGTCTTCCAGGCGATGGACCTGTCCACCGCTGTCCTTGATGGTCGCGCTGTAGCGCTCCACCATACCGGGCACCTGCTCGCTCTGGTCGGGATGGACCAGGAATACAATTTCGTAATGACGCATTTTTGCTCCTTACGGGTTAAACAGCCTCCCGGACAATCCGGTGAGGCAAGGAGAACAACGGGCCTTTTGAGGGGCACATTGCGGGCGGCGTATTCTATGCACTCCCCCCGCTGCTTGCAAGTTGATCAATTCCCCCGGGAGGCTACCCCAAATACAAAAATGACCGAGCGCAACCGCCCGGCCATTCATACTGCGATATTCGCGGTCTCTGCTTCCGGTATCAGCCAGCTGAAGCTGCCTCTTCGGCATCTTCCATGGCATCTTCGGCTGCTTCGCTGGCATCTTCCTGCGCCTCTTCGGCAGCTTCTTCAGCGGACTCCTGCGCGTCCTCGGCGGCGTCTTCAGCCGCCTCCTGCGCCTCCTCGGCAGCTTCGTCAGCGGCTTCCTGGGCCTCTTTGGCAGCTTCTTCGGCAGCCTCCCGTGCTTCTTTGGCGGTCTCCCGGGCCTCTTCGGCAGCTTCTTTGGCGGCCTCCCGCGCCTCTTCGGCAGCTTCTTCAGCGGCCTCCTGTGCCTTCTCGGCGGCTTCGTCTGCGGCCTCCCGCGCCTCTTCTTCGGATTCGCGCGCCTCTTCCGCCGCGTCGTCCATGTCGTCCAGTGCGTCCTCGGTCGGCTCGTCTATATCGTCTCTCTCGAACTTGCCGCGCTGGCGCGCCGCATTGGCGGTGGCCAGACCGAAGGCCGAAGCCTCTTTCGCCACGTCGCTGGCCTCTTCCGGGAGTTCGATCAGCTCCACCGCGTCCTCGACACTGCCGTCGGCCTCCACTACGGTCACTGTCACATCCAGGTCGCCGTCAGCAATGGCCGGAACAGCAAACTGCGCGGAGACGAACAGCGACAGGACCATTGTCTTCTTGAATATATTCATTTTTATTGAACCTCACTTTCTACTTAGGAAAAAAATTTTTAAATCATTGTCGCCGGATCGAAGGAGCTGCCGTGCCACCCTGAGCTCCCGACGCACTCGCGACAAGCGCACTGGCGGAATGGGGCAACAGGGCGCGGCCGCTCTGCTCGCGCATCAACTCCAGATCCCGTCTTGCCTGATTGCGATCCATGCCCGCCTCCTCAATACCGGTTAACACGCTTGGCAGCTGTCAAAGGTTCCCGGATTGGGAATACGGGGCCCGTTGTCGGAGCGGTGGATCGTCGGCTGGAGGGACCGGCCGTAATTCAGAGCCGGTTCACAATCTCTTGATGGGGATGGCAGGCTGGGGGGCGAGCCTTTTGAAGTCTTCAAAAATTCGGTCCAGTGCGGGGCCAGGTGGGGAGACCCGATGACTCGCACCGGCCCTGACGTGCGCCTTCGCCGTCAAAATCTGCTCTTGACGAATTTGTGAGGAGGGCGGCCGGTTATGAGCGACGACCGATAGGGGGTGGCGGCAGAAAACGTAGAGAGCAGCTTTCTGCCGGGGGTGTATTCACAGCATGTCCCGGCAAAGGGCCGCCCCACCCGTCGCGCTCGGAAATACAAGGTTATGAAAGGGCTCTCAGAAGATGTACCTCACTCCCAGGCTGGCCTCGGTTTTGTCGTGGGTATAGAGGTCGAAGTTCTCTTCGTTGTCGACGACAGAGACCTTTCCTGCCAGTTGCAGCCGGGGCGACAGTTGCAACTCGGATTCCAGCCAGGACTTCACCCGATCGGCCTCCCGCGCCTCGCGCCGCTGAACGCCGTCGGTATCGGTCAGGCTGTTGCTGCCACCGTATTCGCTGGCCCGGTACTCGAAGCCGGCGGACACGACCCAGTTGCTCCGCAACTGCCAGCCCAGCTCCAGGCCGAGGCTGTGCCGCGTGGGTGAATAGCTGTAGAACTCGCCGCCTCCGTTCTCGAGGTCGGCGCGGTCGTCGATATCCAGCCGGTAGAGGGCACTGACCGTGGCCGAGCGCAGCGGCCGCTGCCACTTGGCCTCGAACCGGTGGCGCCAGCCGTCCAGATAGGTGTAGTTGCCGCCCCCGCTATAGTGGGAGGGCAAGTAGGCGAGAGTCACCCGGGCACCGCCGAGGCTGCGCTTCAACCTGCCCACCAGCCCGGCTCTGTTTGTGAGTTGTGTCCCGTCCAGGGTGGTGTGTTCCGCGGCAATTCCGAGTTCAGTCTGCCAGCCGGCCCACTGCAGGTCCCGCGAGAGGCCCAGGCTGTAGCTGTTGATATCCAGGGAACTGTACTCCCGATAGCGACGACTGTAGCCAAACCCCTGCAACCGCCAGCCGTCGCTCGTCGTGCCGTGAAGGCGGTACTGCCCCCAGGCAAACAACTCCGAATAGACGTCGTCCCCCGCGGATGAATCCAGCTGCAGTTCGTCCCTCAGCGCAAAGACATTGTCGTCGTAACCGGCAGAGGCACTGACTATGCCCAGCCAGGGATTGGATTTCACCCCTCGCGGCTCCGCCGGTGCCAAGGCAGCCAACCTTTTGTTGGCGAGCCGGCGCAGCTTGTCCGATTCCGCCTGCGCTTCAACCTCGCGGTAGAGGCGGATAGCGCGATCCTTGCGCCCTTGCTTTTCCTCCACCAGCGCCATCTGGAAATACCCCAGGTCCCGCCAGCGGGGAGCCTCCGTCAATTGGCGGAAGGCCAAGCCGGCCTCGTGGTAATTCCCCAGTTTGAAGTGCGTAATGCCGATGTTGTAAATCAGCTTCCCGTCGCTGTTGCCTTTGCGCCGCTCCAGTTCGAACTGCACCAAGGCCTCTTGGTAGTCCCCGTGCTTGAAGGCGGCTGTCCCCCGGCTGAAATTATCCTCTGCGTGTACCAGCGATGCACTCAGCAGCCCCCATAGAGAAATCGTTTTTATCGCCTTTGCCAACATTACAATTTTCCGCAGTTTCAAAACAACAAAAAGATGGCCGGGCACAGAACCCGACCACCAAAGCCACTACTAGGGAAGCGCGTATCAACTGCCGGGTAGATTTCCCCGGCCCTTCTCGTCAGCGCCATCGATCACCGAGTCCAGATCGATCGGCAGCTTGTCCTTTACATCATCGGGAATATTGTCCAGCACCTCTTCTGGAATATTTTCCGTACCGCCGCCGGAGAGCCCGTTCTTCACTGCTTCCTCCGCGGCCTCATTGCCGTTTTTAGCGGATTCCCGCGCAGATTCCCGTGCACTCTTGGCGGCCGCCTTTGCCTGCTCGGCAGCTTCTTTGGCCTCGTCCTTTACTTCGCCGGAGTCATCTTTTGCACGCTGGCGGGCGGTGTTGGCGGTGGCCTGGCCAAAAGCGGCGCTCTCCTTCGCGACTTCGCTGGCCTGCTCGGGCAGCTGGATGGTGTTCACCGCATCTTCGACGTCTTCATCGGACTCCACCACGGTCAGGGTGACATCCAGCTCATCGCTGTCGGCTTCATCCTCGGCCTGTGCCGGAACAGCTAACTGCGCCGCGAAAAACAGAGTCAGCACCAACAACCTTCTTTGCACTTTCATCCGGGAAACCTCATGTTGTTTCTATGGGAAATCGTTCAGGTCTTCTGCATCGGGGCCGTCGCGGCACCTCCAGAAGGCCGGGGCTGAACCGGCACCCGGAACGTCTTGCGCTGCCCCCCGTGCTCGACTTCAATCAGTATTTCGCCGCCGCTCTCCGCGCCCTGCAACTGCACCGGCAGGGTGAGCCGGTTGCCTCCAGCGTTCAAATTCGCCCGCCACTCCAGCTCCTGAACTCCGGGATAACCATCCAGCGCCAAGTGGGACGGCAGCGACACCCGGATAACGGCGCCCTCCAACGGGCGGGCGCTGTCGAGGGATACGCTGACCGGCAGCGTCGAGACGACCTGCGGCGCGGCGGGCTGCGGCGACTGCCAGCGGGGCACCGTCATTATTACCGCCAGCAGCAGACTGGCGGCGGTCGCCAGTTGCCAGCCGCGCAGCCGGGCCTGCGGCTCCACCCGGGACTGCGGAAGCACCGACTGCAGCACCCGTTTCTCGAAACCCTCCGAGGGTTCCGGCGCGGGCATGCCGCGCAGCAGGCGCACCACCCGGAGTTCTTCCGCGTAGTCGCGGCAGTTGGCACACTGGCGCAGATGATGCAGCAGACTTCCGTCGTTCTGCTCGCGCATCAAGTCCAATTCCTGTTTTGCCCGATTGCAATTCATAATCATCTCCTCGCCACCGGTTAACACGCGTGGCAGCCCTCAATGGTTCCCAGTTGCAGCGCCGCTTTCAGTTTTTTTCTCGCACGGTGGAGGCGGGATTTCACAGTGCCCACATTGATTTCCAGGATTTCCGCCACTTCCAGGACCGAATAGCCCTCCACATCGTGCAATAGCACCACGTCGCGCCAGCCGTCATCCAGCTCTTCCAGCGCCCGGTTCAGGGCCCGCTTCAGTTCCAGCTGATGGAAATGGTTACGCTCATCCAGAAGGTGCCCCTGAAAGAAAGCGTCATCGCTGCTCCAGGAAACGCTGTCGTCGACCGGCGAATTGAGCCGGCGGCGGTAGAGGTCCACGTAGCGGTGGTAGAGCACCTTGACCAGCCAGGGGCCCGGCTTGTCCAGTGCGACCAGTTCTTCCAACCGCGGAAACAGGCGGGCCAGTACGTCCTGCACCAGATCCTCCGCTTCCGACTGGTTTTGCGTCCAGCGGTAGGCCATCCGGTACATCAGGCGGATGTGCGGGCGCACCAGGGCGGTAAAGCGGTCCTCCGGCGCCGCGCGCCAGCGGAATATCTGCATCAGGCCGGTCAAGCCATCACTCCTCTCGCCGATATCTTCAATCGGTCTGTTAACACGCAGGGCAACCCGAAAAGGTTCCCGAAAATTCAAAATTATTCAAATAAACTTCCGGGCCGGCCGGGCTTGCACCTGTTCGCCCCAAGGGCCGCAACGCAAAATTATTCCAATCAAGCCCCAAAAATCAGAAATTTAATTTTCCTAAAACCATAGTTCGCGTTACAGTAATGCCATCAAAAACTCCACCGGCTTCATTCGCCGGAGGTTAAAAAAACCGGTGACGACACCCGGCCAGTAGGCCGGTGGACGTCGATCC
Source organism: Microbulbifer sp. TB1203 (assembly GCF_030997045.1). Taxonomy (NCBI): domain Bacteria; kingdom Pseudomonadati; phylum Pseudomonadota; class Gammaproteobacteria; order Cellvibrionales; family Microbulbiferaceae; genus Microbulbifer; species Microbulbifer sp. TB1203. The sequence goes on from NZ_CP116899.1 coordinate 3,270,554, forward strand.
GGCCTCATTATCCATAGATAACGTTTTGTCGGGTATTTCTGTCAGTTTGGTATTCGGAGTGGAGAGTATGGATTCGCTGATTCTGATGTTTGAGAATATCGCACCCGCGGAAACCTGCGATCATTTGATCCGGCGCTTTCGCGAGTCCCCAGACAAACAGCCGGGCCGGACCGGCTCCGGAGTGGACCACAGCAAGAAAAACAGTTCCGACCTGTTTATCTCCGATATGGATTCCTGGCGGGATGAATGTGCCGCAGTAAACAACTTGGTTTTTCGCGGACTGATGGAGTACTGCCGCCGCTACCCGCACATATTGACCGGCGCTCTCTCCCCCTCCTTTTACGATGAAACCAGCCGGGAAGTGCGCAACCTGACCAGCGGGGATATCGGCGGGCTTGGAGAACAGCAGATGCAGCGGCTGGTTTCCGGCATCTACCAGTTGGACAAGATCAACTTGCAGCACTATGAGAAAGCCAAGGGAGGCTACTACCACTGGCACTCGGAGCACTATCCGCACCCCAGCGACCCGGGGCAAAAATCCCTGCACCGGGTGCTTTTCTGGATTCTCTATCTCAACGATGTGGACGAAGGCGGTGAGACAGAATTCTGCTACCAGGGCGCCAAAATCAAACCACGCAAAGGCAGCCTGATCCTCTCCCCCTGCGGCTTTACCCATACCCACCGCGGCAATGTGCCCGTGTCCGGCGATAAATATATCCTGACTTCCTGGGTCAACTACCGCCCGGCGGGCGAACTGTACGGGACCAAGCCGAAGGAACAGGCAACTGAGCCCCTTCGGCAATAACGCCAACAACCCTATCCAGGGACGGCTTTCCCCGCAAAGGCCTGGTTCAGTGCCTTATAGGTAAGCCTGTGTGCGAACATTGGCTCAGTCTCGCCGCACTCGAGAAATCCCCGCGCGACTTCGGCGAGCGAAGCATAGCTGGCCAGAAAAGTGGCCGGTCCCGCGCTGAGCCGCCTGGCACCCGCCGCGAACAGATCCTCTACCGACGCCATTCCCGGCAGTATCATAAGATTGAGGGGCATATCCACTCCGGCGGCGACCGCGCGCACCTGCTCCACGGCACCCAGCCCCGGAACAAAACCGCCATCGGCGCCCGCATCCCGATACTCCGCCAAGCGCTTTATCGAAAGCGCCACCGCCTTCTCGCCGGTGGCCAGGCCGCGCAGATAGACGTCGGTTCTGGCATTGATAAACAACGGCCGGTCTCCCAGGGTGTTGCGTATCGCGCGGATCTTGCGGGAGAGTAATTCAGCAGAACCCTCGCCATCCTCGATATTGATGCCCACGACACCGCACCGCGCGATTTCAGCAGCCAGCTCCGCCACCTCGCGGGGTTCCTCGCTGTAGCCATCCTCGATATCCACTGTCACCGGTACCCGGGCCACGCGCACCATGCGCCGGACCACGGATAACAATTCCTCCCGAGGAAGGGCGCTGCCATCCGCGTAACCCAGGGACCAGGCCATGGAGGCACTGGAGGTTGCCAGCGCCTGGGTACCGGCTCGCTGGCAGAGCAACGCGCTGGCTGAATCCCAGATATTTGCCAACAGCAGCGGCGATGAACTGCGGTGGAGGGTGGTGAATTCTGTGTGCAGTAACTGATTCATAGAGATACCCACTTCGTTTTACGTTTGTGGATGCAGGGTATCTTTGTGACGGGTAGGTGCTGGCCACTTTCGGAACCGAACAGCAGTTTCCCGGCGGATGTGAGTGCCGGTCAATAGTTATTCCCAAGCTGCTTCTACGCTGGAAATTTGCGCTCTAGGAGCCTGCTGTGACCGCCAGGGATAGCGGGGTACTGCCCAGCGGAATGCCGCCCAGCAAAAATGCAATTTTTTCAGGAGCAAAATCTGCCTGGCGAATATTCCCGATGTCTTGCCGCGCCTTCAATTCGCCCGCAAGCAGGCTCCTACAAAAAGCGTGATGCTAAGGTCCTGCCGCCTCGACCTTAACTTAGTGGCATTCAGGTTAGGGATTACTTTGAGCCTGTTCGTTGCCGAACCGCTTCAAACAGACATACACCGGTAGCTACCGAGACATTCAAACTGCTCACCTCCCCGGCCATGGGGATCCTGATCAGGTGGTCGCAGTTTTCCCGGGTCAGCCGGCGCAGACCGGAACCCTCGGCGCCCATTACCAGGGCCATGGGGCCTGTGAGCTGGCTCTGGTAGATATCCTGCTCCGCCTCCCCGGCAGCGCCGAAAATCCATATTCCCGCCTGCTGTAACTGCTGCAATGTGCGCGCTAAATTTGTGACGGTGACAAAGGGCAGCACTTCCGCGGCGCCGCAGGCGACTTTTCTGGCGGTGGGTGTCAGGCCGGCGGATTTGTCCTTGGGGGCGATCACGGCGTGTACGCCGGCGGCCTCGGCGGTGCGCAGGCAGGCACCGAGGTTGTGGGGGTCGGTGACGCCGTCGAGGACCAGCAGGAACGGGGCTTCGGACTTCTGTTCCAGTTCCTGCAAGAGATCTTTCAGAAAGCGCTCGTCGTGAACTTTGGTTTCGCCGACGCAAAGGGCGATCACGCCCTGGTGGTTGCCTTCGTCGCCGGCTTTTTCGTCCAGGGTGCGGCGGTCGACAAAGCGCAGGGGAATATCGTTTTGTTCCGCCTGTTTGAGAATTTTCTGCAGGCGCTGGTCTTTGCGGCCGCGCAACAGGAGTAGCTCCTGTACTTGTTGGGGGGAGCCTTTCAGCAGTGCTTGTACGGCGTGGAGGCCGTAGATGATTTCCTTGGACATTGGTGTTATTTACTGACGATGTGGCGGGATTGGGAATACCCTCTCCCCCGGCCCCTCTCCCGCAAGCGGGAGAGGGGAGCTAATCTTTCAGGCTTTGTAGCGCTTATCCGCTCTACAGTTTTCCCGAAAACCGATATTACTTTTTCTTCTTGCCCTTAGCGGCTTTTTTCTTTTTCCCCTTACCGTTTTTGGCACCGGCCTTTTCCGCTTTTTGTGCGGCCTTGCGCGCGGCTACCGACGGGCGCTTGCCACCCTTGCGGGTTGGGGTGCGTTTGGGGCCGCGCTTTTTGCGCGGGGCTTCCCCCTCTTCCGGGGCGGGTGTTTTTTCCGGCTGGGCCTCTACCGGTTGCGCTTCGGTGGAGCCGACTTTGCGTTTGCGGAAGGGCGTCGCCTTCCCCGGGATTTCCTCGCGCCTGGTCCAGGGGCTGGTCTTTCCCTCCTTTCCTTTCGGGGTTTTTCCGGCGGCGTCTCGGCCTCGCCTTTCGCGCTCGCGCTGGTGCTCCACGGCCATTTCCATAGCGCGCGCGCTAACTTGCGGATTTTCCCTGGGCTTTTTTGTTTTTTTTTATTCTTGCTCAGCAGCTCGCCGAAGGCGAAGTCCACCTTGCGCTCTTCGAGATCCACCCGCGCCACCTGCACGGTGACCAGGTCTCCCAGATGATACCGGGCGCCGCTGCGCTCGCCGATCAGGCGCTGGTGGGCCTGTTCAAAGCGGTAATAGTCCTTGGGCAGGGCGGTGACATGGACCAGGCCCTCCACGTAGAGATCCTCCAGCTCCACGAACAGGCCGAATCCGGTAACGGCGCTGACCACGCCACGGTAGACCTCGCCGACATGGTCCTGCAGGTACTCGCATTTGAGCCAGCTGACCACATCGCGGGTGGCGTCGTCGGCGCGGCGCTCGGTCATGGAGCAATGCTCGCCCAGTTGCACCATGGCGGGCATATCGTAGGGGAGGATGCGCTCCCGCGGCAGCGCCTTGGCCCCAGGCTCTACATGGATCTTTTTTTCCACCATGCGCTCATTGGCGCTGCCATTGCGGATCAGCCAGCGCAGGGCGCGATGCAGCAGCAGGTCCGGGTAGCGGCGGATGGGAGAGGTGAAATGGGCGTAGGCGTGATAGTCGAGGCCAAAGTGGCCGCGGTTTTCCGGCTGGTAGACCGCCTGATTCATGGAGCGCAACAGCATCATCTGAATAATGTGCGCGTCCGGGCGCCCCTCCACGGATTCCAGCAGTGCCTGGAAGTCCTTGGGCTGGGGTTCGGCGCCGCCGGGGAGGCGCAGGCCCAGTTCGCCCAGGTATTCGCGGAGGTTGCTGAGTTTCTCCTGCTTGGGGGTATCGTGCACCCGGTAGAGTATCGGCAGTTCGGACAGCTCCATCAACTCCGCGGCGCAGACGTTGGCGGCGAGCATGCACTCCTCGATCAGCTTGTGGGCGTCGTTGCGCTGCACCGGGACTATGCGCTCGATCTTGCGGCTCTCATCGAAAATAATCCGCGTCTCGGTGGTTTCGAAGTCGATGGCGCCGCGGCGGTCGCGGGCCCCGCGCAGGGCCTTGTAGAGGTCGTGCAGGTTGTCCAGGTGCGGGGTGAGCGCGGCGAATTGCTTGCGCAGGCCGCTGCTGCGCTTGCCGCGCTCCTCGATCATCTGCCCTACCTGGGAGTAGGTGAGGCGCGCGTGGCTGCGCATCACTCCCTCGAAGAAGCGGTAATCGAGGATGCGGCCGTCGACGTCGATGTGCATCTCGCACACCATGCACAGCCGGTCCACGTCGGGGTTGAGGGAACAGAGGCCATTGGACAACTTCTCCGGCAGCATGGGCACTACGAAGTCCGGGAAGTAAACCGAGTTGCCGCGGCTGTGGGCTTCCTCGTCCAGGGCGCTGCCGGGGCGCACATAGTGGGAGACGTCGGCGATGGCCACCAGCAGTTTCCAACTGCCGTCCTTTAATACCTCGCAGAAGACGGCATCGTCGAAGTCGCGGGCGTCCTCGCCGTCGATGGTGACCAGCGGCAGCTGGCGCAGGTCGACCCTGTGGACCTTGTCCTCTTCTCTCACCTCGTCGGCAATGGCGTCCACTTCGCTCTGGAGTCCCGCCGGCCAGGTATGGGGGATACCGTAGTTACGGATGGCGACATCGATTTCCATGCCCGGCGCCAGGTGGTCGCCGAGCACTTCCGTTACTTCGCCCTGGGGCAGACTGGTGCGGCTGGGTTGGGTGACGACATTCACCACCACATACTGGCCGTGACTGGCGCCGGCGGTCTTTTCCGCCGCCACCATGATGTCCAGGTTGATGCGCGGGTTGTCCGGGCGCACGAAGCAGATGCCGTTCTCGCGGAACAGGCGACCGGCCAGCTCCCGGGTGTTGTGCTTGATCACCCGCACCACCGCCGCTTCCCGCTTGCCGCGGAAGCCGCCGGGGGTCTCGCGCACCAGCACTTCGTCGCCGTCGAACACCTTGCGCATCTGGCGGTGGGAGAGATAGAGGTCGTCGCCGCCATCCCGGGGGGAGACGAAGCCGAAGCCATCCCGGTGGCCGATGACGCGGCCGCGCACCAGGCTCATCTTGTCCAGCACGCCGAAGTCGCCGGCGCGGTTGCTGGCGATCTGGCCGTCGCGGGACATGGCGATCAGGCGTCGGCGCACCCCCTCGCGGCGGTCTTCGTCCTGGATATCCAGGGCGTCGGCCACCGTCTCCCAGGATACCGGGCCCGGCTGCTGCTCCAGCAGTTGCAGCAGGTACTCGCGGCTGGGAACGGGTTTCTCGTACTTCTCGGCCTCGCGCTCGGCGTGGGGATCGGCCTGGGTGTGGTGTGTGGGTTTCTTTTGAGTCAAAGCAGCATCCGTTGTTCGAGGTGACCGCCGGTCTGCGGCGGCTCCCGGGACAGGGTCCGGGGATTGGTAGATTGCGACACGGGGCTCGGCCAGTAACGGCGCCAAGGGCCGCGGCAGAAGGTCGCATTGCAGGCAGTATAAGCCATTTCCCGCCCTATCCCGACTCCCGCGAACGACGACGAAGCAAACGCAAATTGACCGTTGACACCCCCGGGGCAAATCTCTATAGTTCGCGACCTCAACGGGGCACACCGTTGAATTTGCCCAGGTGGCGGAATTGGTAGACGCGCTAGCTTCAGGTGCTAGTGGCCTTACGGTCGTGGAAGTTCAAGTCTTCTCCTGGGCACCATATTCAAAAAAGGCCGACTCGCGAGAGTCGGCCTTTTTATTTGGCCTCGTCACCACTAAGCCAAGGCCAGGCACCGCTGCCGGTGGCCATTCGGGAAAAAGCCTGATCGGCACAAATCGGCAGGACAGCCGATTTGGACGCCGTAGGCGCCCGAAGGGCAAGGGCCATGGATGGCCCGAGTCAATCATTTCCCAAACAGCCACCGGCATCGGGGCCTTCGCATCAAACTCCAGTATTCTTCTCCGGCCCCCGGGGTGAGTAGTCACTGACTCTCACCGAAATCCCATGCCGCATCATCCGGTGTTGCGCATCCCCGCGGCGATTCCCGCGATGGTTACCATCAACGCACTTTCCAGCACCGGGTCCGCGTCCCGTTCGCGCAGGCGGGCCATCAGTTCCGCCTGCAGCAGATGCAGCGGATCGGTATAGGGATCGCGCACGCGGATCGACCAGCGCATCACCGGGTTGTTGTCGAGGAGGCTGTCGTGGCCGGTGAGGCGGTGCAGTGCTGCCACGGTGTCGGCCAGGTGCTCGCGCAGTGTGTCGCCGAGGCGGATCAGCTCCTTCTCGTCAGTAAGCCGCTCCTCGTACCAGGACGCGACCCGGGTGTCGGTCTTGGCGAGCACCATCTCCAGCATATCCACGGCGCCCTGAAAGAAGGGCCACTGCTCGTCCATCGCGCGCAATATTTCCGTTTCCTCGCCGCTGGCCAGCGCGCTTTCCAGCGCCGCGCCGGTGCCCAGCCAGGCGGGCAACATCAGGCGGATCTGCGTCCAGGCGAACACCCAGGGAATGGCGCGCAGGGTTTCCACCCCGCCGCCGGGTTTGCGCCGCGCCGGGCGGCTGCCCAGGGCCAGGCGGCTGAGTTCGGTTTCCGGGGTTACGGTACGCAGGTAGGCCACCAGTGCCGGATCGTCGCGCACCACCTGTCGGTAGCCGTCCACCGACACTTCGGTCAGGCGGTCCATTTCCGCGCGCCATTCCGGGCGCGGTTCCGCCGGCGGCATCAGTGTGGCTTCCAGGGTGGCGGCCACATACTGCTCCAGGTTGTAGGCCGCCAGCGAGGGGCGGCCGTATTTGACTCGGATCATTTCGCCCTGTTCGGTGACGCGGATGCGGCCGGCCACCGAGCCCGGCGGCTGCGACAGCAGTGCCATGCGGGTCGGTGCCCCGCCCCGGGAAATGGAACCGCCGCGGCCGTGGAACAGGGTCAGTGGAATACCGTGTTCGTGGAAAATCGCCGTGAGCTTTTCCTGGGTGCGGAACTGGGCCCAGGCGGCGCCGAGGAAGCCGGCGTCCTTGGCGGAATCGGAATAGCCGATCATCACTTCCTGACCGTCGCTCACACGCTGTTTGTACAGCGGAATATCGAGCAGCGCGCGCATGGTGTCGCCGGCGTTGTTGAGGTCATCGAGGGTTTCAAATAGCGGCACTACGCGCATCGGCTGGCGCACACCGGCGATTTTCTGCAACAGCATCACGGCGAGCACATCGGAAGACGTCCTCGCCATGGAAATCACATAGGCGCCGAGCCCTTCCGGTCCCTGCTCCGCGATCACCTTGCAGGTGTCCAGCACCTCGCGCACGTCTTCATCACAAAGATCGCTGTGATAGAAGGCCTCGTCCACCAGCGGACGCCGGCTCTCCAATTCGGTGAGCAGGAACTGCTGTTTCTGTGTCTCGTCCCAGTCCGCATAACCACCAAGGTCCAGATAGCGGGTGATGGCGTCCAGCGTGTCGATATGGCGGGTGGACTCCTGGCGGATATCCAGGCACAGCAGCGTGATGCCGAAACAGTTGAGCCGGCGCAGTGTGTCCTTGAGCTGGCCGTCGGCGACAGCGGACAGGCCCACCGCGCGCAGGGAGCGGTCTATCAGGCTCAGCTCGTCGAACAGTTGCCGGCCGCTGGTGTAGCCCTCGCCTTCCGGTTCCGGGCGGGCGGCCACCCGGGCTTCCATCCGCGCCCGGGTGATGCGCAGGCGCTCGCGCACCTCGCGCAGTACCAGCCGGTAAGGTTCGTGGCTGGGGCCGGTGCGTTCCAGCAGTTCGTCACTGGCCCGGTGCATGGACAGGTCCGCCAAAAGATTTTCCACATCCCGCAAGTACAGGTCGGCGGCCATCCAGCGGGCCAGCAGCAGCACCTGGCGGGTCACAGCGGCGGTGACATTGGGGTTGCCGTCCCGGTCCCCGCCCATCCAGGAGGCAAAGCGGATCGGCACCCAGTCCGCGGGCAACGGGTCCAGGCCGGCGAGCGCCAGCTCCGCTTCAATCTCGCGCATACCCCGGGGCACCGCCTGCCAGAGGGACTGCTCGATGGTGGCGAAGCCCCATTTGGCCTCGTCCACCGGTGTCGGCCGCTCGCGGCGGATTTCGTCGGTACTCCAGGCGGAGAGAATCTGTTCGCGCAGGTAACGGCGCAGATCCTGCTCCTCTTCTTCGGTGAGATCGGGCCGGTCCAGGTCGGTGAGCAGGTCGGCGATCCGGTCGTACTTGCGGATCAGGGTGCGGCGGGTGACCTCGGTGGGGTGGGCGGTGAGCACCAGCTCCACGGACAAGTCTTGCAGCACCGACTTGACCTTATCCTCGCCGACGCCGGCTTTTTTCAGCTCCGCCAGCACCTGGCGCAGGCCCCGGTCCGTATCCGGATCGCCGGGATAGCGCTGGTGATGGCGGTGCAGGCGTTCGCGGTGGCGCTGCTCGGCGATATTGGCCAGATTGAGGAACTGGCTGAATGCCCGCGCCACTTCCAGCAGTGTTTCGTCGTCGAGCGGGTCCAGCAGCTGGCGCAGGCGCTTCACCGGCATCTCACCCTGGCTGCGGCTTTCCACGGCGGCTTGGCGGATGGTTTCAACTGTATCGAAAAGTTGCTCGCCGGCCTGCTCCCGCAGTACCGCGCCGAGCTCCTCGCCGAGCAGGCGGACGTCTTCTCGTAGAGGGGCGTTTTGGTCCTGGCTCACGGGTTTATTCTCCCTGGTGGAACGATTTGGTGCATCTTCGCATATTTCCACGAGGAAGCGTCGACCGCCTATTCAGGGCTCTTCAACCGACTCTCAGAGTGCATTTGTTTCCGTCATCGTCTGACGGCGCAGATACGGCCACCGATTGAAGCCCTTCACCAGAGAGTCGCATCTCCGGTGCATCCACACCTCCATACCGGCGCTGTACGGCGGCACCGCAGTGAAGATGCCCGGCTCTACCTAGGCGAAGCCCTCCACCGCATTCTGCACGGCAGACTCGAGGCCCTGGGCGGCCTGGGTGCCGTACAGACTGCAGCTCGTTACCTGTACCGGTAAAGACCAGAACGCTACCGATAAAGTCTGACTCCAAATAACTCAGTGAGCGGCAGAATCAAGGTCTCCTTACAGGACAAACGCAGCATGCAGATCTTCGACATAAAGACAAAGTTCGTAACGAGCAACGCATCCCAACTCGCCCAGCCAGTAATCTTTACGTCAGAAATGCGATTCAGATCACCCCTTAGGGCTGAACGACTAGATGATACTCTGAGAGTTAGTTAAAATTTCAGATCGTCGCAGCTGCGACAGGGAGTTACTCGCAGGGAACCTGACTACATGCTTTTGAATCCCCCGTCGAAACGGAAAACCACAGGCCGCCACCTGAATCTCGGCGAGTCCACTTTTCTGGCTCCTCCCACCTGTTGCGAATTGTCCACAGCCGCCTACTGCAGCTGGCCGAAAGCGATATCAAGCCAGGACCCGGGTCATTACAATATTTTCATCAGGCGAAGGTGTCTCTGCGCAACAAAGGTAAAGGCGCCCTTCGCATTCGAGGGAAACCATTTAAAAGCAAGGTTAACGTCCTCTATTATAAAGGGCTAGGAATTCCACGAGCTTCAAACTCATAAGAACACAGACAATAATCGAGAATAAAATAAGAAAACAACAACACAGAGCTTTAAATACAAGTCATTTTATTATGACCACTGATAAAAACGCACTGAAATGGACCAAGTACAGCCAGCTTAAAAGGAATAGATCATGACCGTATCACACCAATACATAACGAGTTTGCTTGCTCAAGTGACGGGCAAGCTTTCAGTGCTGCTGCTAACGGTACTGCTTGCAGCCTGCGGTGGAGGCGGGGGCAGCAGCGATAATAGTGTTGGCAGCTCTTCCAGTAGCAGTTCCTCAAGCAGTAGCAGCTCGAGCAGCAGCTCCTCCAGCAGCGGCGGCGAGGAGCCGGAGCCTCCGCCGGAACAACCTACGCTAACCATGGAGCCCCAACCTATCAAAACCTTCCAGTTCAGCTGGGAGGCGGTAAACGGTGCGGAGGAATATCACCTGCTCGAAAACCCGGACGGCGTATCCGGCTATGAACCCATCGCCAGTTTGGATGCGGAAACCACGGAATACGGGCTGATGGTCTTCCTGCCTGAACGGATCAACGCCAGCTATATACTGCAGGCCTGTAACGACGCCGGCTGTACCGATTCCGATGAAGTCGCCGTAAGTGGCAACCTGGAGGAAGCCATAGGCTATATAAAGGCATCCAATACCCAGGGCACCGAATATCTGGGTGAAATTTTCTTCGGCATCGTGTCCCTGTCTGCCGACGGCTCTACGCTCGCCGTAGGCGGCCCGGATGAAAGGAGCGCAGGTATTGGCGTCAATGGAAACCAGGATGATTTCAGCGCGGAGCAGAGCGGTGCCGTCTATGTCTTTACCCGGCAGGAAGGCATCTGGCAGCAGCAGGCCTATCTGAAGGCCTCCAATGCCGAGGCCGAAGAGGACTTTGGGCACAGTGTGTCTCTCTCCGCCGATGGCAATACCCTGGCCGTAGGCGCGCGGCGGGAAGACAGTGCAGCTCGCGGAGTCGACGGCGATCAGGGCGACAACAGCACAGCAAACAGCGGCGCGGCCTATATCTTTGTCCGCAGCGAAGATAGCTGGCAACAGCAGGCCTACCTGAAAGCCTCCAATGGCGACATCGCAGACTTCTTTGGCCATTCTTTATCCTTATCCGCTGACGGCAAGGTCCTGGCCGTTGGGGCAACGGGTGAAGACAGTGCGGCAACCGGGATAGACGGAAACCAGAACGACAACAGCGCATCAAGAAGCGGCGCTGTGTACCTGTTTACGCAGGTGGACGGCAACTGGCAGCAACAGGCTTACTTGAAGGCTTCCAATACGGACGGGGGGGAAAACCCGTGGGATGACGGGGACCGTTTCGGCTGGTCACTGGCACTATCCGGCGACGGCAAAACCCTGGTTGTCGGAGCTATAGGCGAAGACAGCGGCGCCACCAGTATTGACGGTGATCAAAGCGATAACAGTATAAGTAGCGGAGGTGCCGCCTACGTCTATATCCAAAGCGGGGAGACATGGCGGCAGCAGGCATACCTGAAGTCTCCCAATACCAGTAACGGTGGTATCTTCGGCTGGCGCACGTCAATATCCGGGAACGGAAATACTATCGCAATAAGCAGCCGTGAGGACAGTGTTGACAGTGATCCCACCATCGACGGTGTTGTCTATGTATTCGAGCGAAGTGGAGCGGAATGGCAAGAACCCGTCCGCTTGGTAGCTTCCAACGCCAGCACTGCTGGTGGATTCGGCAGCAGCCTTTCCCTGTCGACTGATGGTAAAACACTCGCTATCGGTGCCGAGGAGGAGGAAAGTTTAGCTACAGGAATCAACGGCGACCAAAGCGGTGATTCAGCCAGGTTTAGTGGCGCCGCTTATTTATTTACGCTCGCCGATGGCAGTTGGCAACAACAAGCCTACATGAAGGCTTCCAATACAGATAAGAGTGATTGGTTCGGCAACTCGTTAGCACTATCCGGCGACGGCAAGACTCTCGCGGTTTCCGCAACCCTGGAAGACAGTGCGGCAACAGGAATAAACGGGGACCAGGACGACAATAGCGCGCAGCAAAGTGGTGCAGTCTATCTGTATTAAGACCCGGTTCTGAATGGCGTTTTGCGTATTCAAGCACAGGCTGTATGCTGGGCTCGCCACATATAACTCAGTACGCAAACACTGATCATTCTGAACACCACCAAATAACAAAGCGGCTGCCTTAAGGCAGCCGCTTTGTTATCAGTTGCAAGTTACAGAGCAGCATCCTGAAAGCCGGGATGCTCACCAAACGGGATATCCGGGATCATCCTCCCGCATTCCCTGGCGCCAGCGCTGTACGTTTACCTTCCCGCTCAGACGGCTTTTCATCCTCTTCAAACTCTTCGGGCCCGTGCGGCAATTCAACCTCATCGCCGGGCGCCGTCGATGCGGCCACAGGCAGCAGTTCTCCCCCGCTTATCCGCATTTCCGGTGTATTGACCGCGTCCACGCCGGTGCTGTATGGGTTTACCGCGCTGAAAATACCCGGGTCCACCTGAACAAAATCCTCGACAGCGTTTTGCACCGCGGACTTGAGCCCCTGGGCAGCCTGGGCCCCGGCTACAGACTGCAGCTGGTTACCCGTACCGGTAAAGGCTGGCACACCACCAACAAAGTCCGGCTCAAAATAACTCAGTGAAATGATGTCGACCGACTCCGACACATCCATGCGCAGGGGGTTGATCGCGCTGCCGATGATGCTCCATTGCTCCAGTTCAGAGCCCAGATTCACCGTTCCGGCCGTCAGGTGGGTATCGCCAAAGGTTTCCGCGGTAAGGCTGCCGAAGCTGGCGCTGTTCAACGTGATATTGCCGCGGCCTGCGTTGATCTCGTCGATAACCAGATCGCCCTGGGCCAGTACGGCGACATCGATATCGTCTCCGGAGGTATGGATAGCAATTATATTCACATCGGTTTCGATATCGACATTACCGGAGATGACCAGATCCGCGCGGTTTGCCTGCAAATCCCCGCCAATGGTTTCCGTACCCATACTGGTAATGGTGAGGTCGCCGCTGCCGTCATACCCCAAGCGCATACCGCTGCCGGTGAACAGAATTCCGGCACCATTGCGGTTAAAGCTGGCCGAACTGTTGCCACCACTTACGAAATCAAAGTTCTGGTCGGTTTCCAGGGTCAGGCTGCCGGTGTTGTTGTCCAGCCACTCGAAGCCGGAGAACTGGAAGTTCCCAACCTGATCACCACTGCCGGAAATCTGCCAGGTCTTGCCGGCGATATTGAATTGGAACTGGTCATCGCCGCTGCCGCCGTCGAGCATTACCTCCTGGCTGCTGTCGGCATCGACCTGCAGCAGATCATTGCCCTCGCCCAGGGATAACGTCTCCAGGCTGGTTCCGGCAAGCAGTACCGTATCGTTACCTGCGCCGCTATCTATTGACGTAAATTCACCGCCGGAAAGGGTGAACCGGTCGGCACCGCTACCCGCGACTATCGACTCCACGCCATTGAAGACCAGCGATTCCCCATCGCTACTGATAGTGCCCTGGGAGGCATTTACCGACCACTGCGTATCTATATCCGCACCGTGAAGTACATCCGTTCCGCTTCCGGCGGTGAAGCTGTTCAGGCCAGCGAATGTAGTTCCACCGACGGACATGGTGTCCAGGCTGCTGAAAGTGTATTCACTGTCGATATCCTGCCCTACGTAGGTTCCGGTATTGTTGACCAGCTCCAGGTCCTCGAACAGCACCGTTATGCTGTTGACTTCGGCCTGGGCACTGCCATCTACCAGTGCGTCGTCGCTGCTCACCGAGGTCCAGTTGGCGCCGCTGGAATTGACGGTATCCGCACCTCCGCCCGCACCTACGGTCTCGAGGCCGCTGAAACTGATACCGGCAACGCTGATGTCTCCGGAGCTTGCCAGCTCGAAATTGTCCGCGGCGGCAGTGCCCTGCAACAGGTCACTGCCGCCGCCGGCCGCCACCCGGGCAACGCCTTCGAATGCCATACCGGCGACGCTCAGAGCCCCCTCGCCCGCGAGGGCAAAGGTCTCGCTATTGGCAGTGCCGCTCAAGAGCGCGTTAGCGGTGATCACCTGGTCGATACCCGACAAGGTGACGTCGTTGACGACCAACTCCCCGTCGGTCCCGGTCAGCTGCCAGTCGGTAGCATTACTGCTTACGGAATCTCCCGTGTCGGCGCCAGCGACGACACTGCCAACCGAGAAGAAGTCGATTCCGCGCACACTGAGTGATTGTCCGGTGTCATCCAGTACAAAGTTATCGTCAGCGTTGTTAGTGGCCGCATCGACCAGAACATCGCTTCCCGAGTCTGAAAAACCGCGTAGGTCACCTCCACGCTGCCAAAGGTTTGCCGGTGACTGAATCCGTCGCTGATATTGCTGGCGGATTCGAAGCCGGCAGCCTTGGATTTCAGCTCGGTCACCTTCACAGCCAATAGCCTGCCCTCTTCGGTAGAGGTGTCCACCAGGTCCATAAAACGCCTCAACAGGCCTTTATCGATAAAGACCGCCTTACCCTCATGCCCCTTGGTACTCGGGTGAAAATAAACGAACCCGCGGTAATCCTTCTGGTGTACTACTCCGGACATTTCAATAATTCCCACTAAACTGCTTGCCAAAATTCTCTTTACCGACCGCCAGATACCCGCGCGCCGTCAACCGAAGGCAAGTCTTCGCGCATGCGCTCCTCCAGGTCGTCCTCGTCTTCTTCCGCAGCAGGCCCGTAAACCGGATGCAGGCCGTCGGCGTTCAACGCCATTTCCGGTGCATTCACCACCTCCACACCGGCGCTGTACGGCGGCACGGCGGTGAAGATGCCCGGGTCTACTTGGGTGAAGTCTTCCACTGCATTCTGCACGGCAGACTTGAGGCCTTGGGCGGCCTGGGCACCGGCTATGGACTGCAGTTCGTCACCCCTGGCGCTGAACGCGGGGACCTGATTAATGAAGTCCGGCTGGAAGTAAGTGATGGAAACGATATCCACGGATTCGGTAACGTCCATGCGCAGCGGATTGATGGCGCTGCCGATTACAGACCACTGCTGCAGCTCGGAGCCGAGCTGCACGGTGCGCCCGGTGAGGTGGGTATCGCCGTAGGTTTCCGCGGTGAGGCTGCCGAAACGGGCACTGTCGATGGCGATAGTGCCGTTCCGACCCGCGTTGATCTCGTCGATCACCAAGTCTTGTTCGGCGACTACCACAATATCGATATCGCCACTGCCCTGAATGTTCAGCACTTCGACATCGGTGGTGATATCCACATCGCCGGCGGTGGTGAGATCCAGCCTTTTCGCCTGGGCGCCCCCGCCGATGGTCTGGTTGCCGATATTGACGATGTTCACATTGCCGCTGCCGTTGTAGTGCATACGCATATCGCTGCCGGTGAAGTGAAGGCCGGCGCTGTCGCCCAGGAAGAAATCAAAGGCCTGGTCGGTTTCCACGTTCAGGTTGTCACTGCCGTTCTCCACCAACTCGAAAGCGGAGAACTGGAAGCTACCAACGCTGAAGTCGTCACTACTGAAGATCCGCCAGGTTTTGTCGTCGATGCGCAGCTGGAATTCATCTTCGCCGCTGCCGCCGTCGAGTGCGACGCTCTGGCTGCTGTCGCTGTCCACCTGCAACAGGTCGTTGCCGTCGCCCAGGGACAAGCTCGCAATAGCAGTGCCGGTAAGCAGAACCGAATCGCTGCCGGCGCCGGTATCGAGGGTGGCCAGTTGCCCGCCGGAGAGGATGAACTGATCCACGCCGCTGCCGGCGAAAATCGATTCGAAGCCGCTGAACACCAGGGAAGCGCCTTCGCTGGTCACCAAGCCGCCGCCGGTGTCCAGGCTCCAGTTTGCGTCTATGTCCGCGGCGAAGAACGCATCGTTGCCACTGCCGGCCACGATGGACTCCAGATCCGCGAAAGCTACGCCACCGATGGTGGCGGAATTCAGGTTGTCGAATAGGTATTCACCATCAATATCCAGGCCTGCGTAGCTGCCGGCGCCGTTGACCTGTTCAAGGTTCTCAAACAGGACTTCCAGGCTGTTGATGGCGGCCACCGCGCCGCCTTCGACCAGGGCATCACCGCTGGCCACGGAGGTCCAACTCGCGCCCTCGGCATTGACGGTATCTCCGCCGCCCCCAGCGTCAACGCTTTCCACGCCGCCGAAGCGGATACTGGCAACGCTGATATCGCCGCTGCCAGCCAAGTCAAACTCATCGGCGCCGCCAGTGCCCTGCAGCGAGTCTCTGCCCGAGCCAGCCTCCACTTCGGCAATGCCTTCAAAGGCCATGCCGCTTACGCTGAGCGCCCCCTCGCCGTTGAGGGCGTAGTGTTCGGCGGTACCACTGCCCCGCAGGAGGGCATTTTCGGTAAAGACCCGATCCATGCCGGTGAAGCTGACACCGCCGGTGGAAACTTCACCTTCGGTGTTCTCGCCACCTGCAAGCTGCCACTCGCCAGCGCTGCTGGTAACTGCGTCGCCACCATCGGCACCGGCGCTTACGTTGCTGACGGAGGCGAACTCGATTGCGCGCACGGTCAGAGCGCCACCCTCCAGAACAAAGTCGTCGCTCCTGTTATTGGTGGCGGCATCAACGTTCAGGGCACTACCGCTGATCGTATCGACGTTGGCAAACTGAATGCCGGATGCTGAAGCGGAGCGATTGTCCGCACCAAGCACCCAGGTTTCACCGTCTATGGAAACCACACTGTTCGCGCCGCCCGCGGCGTCGACTAGGCTCACGGTATCGAACTGGATGCCCTTGGCGGTGACCTGATTGGCCGCGCTCACGGTAAATTGCTCGGCGGCAGCGGAACCGGTCAGTACGCCATTGCCGCCGCTGGCGACATCCAGGCCGGTGAAGGCCATTCCGGCGTGCCTGAGCGCCTTATCGCTTTCGTCCAGTTCCCAGCCGGATTCACCCAGGCCCTGCACGGTATCTTCGCCCCCGCCCGCAGCCACGGAAGTGACATCTTCGAAGCGGATATCGTAGCTGTCGAGTTCGCCGGTGGCGGCGATGGTGAAAGAGTCCGCACCGCCGGTTGCGCTGAGGGCGCCGGTGCCGCTGACCGTTTCGATATTACTGAAAGCAATCTCTCCGGCAGTGGCCGCCTTGCTGCCGGTTACGGCAACTGCGCCCAGGGCACTAACTGTATCTGCACCCACTCCGGTATTGGCGCTGACGAGGCCGCTGAATTGCTGCCCCGTGGCTTCCAGGCGCACGGCGTCGGCGGCAGTCATGGTGAAATGGTCATCCGCGTCGCTAGCGGTCAAGTCGGCGCCCACACCTTCATACATCTCGGTATTGCTGAAGAGGATGCCGTCGTGGGTAACCGCCCCATTACTGCTCAACTGGTAGCCGATGCCATTGCGGCCGACCACTCTGTCGCCACTGCCCGCTGCCGCGTCCAGGGTATCGATGCCGGAAATGGTGAGACCGTAAATCCTGAGGCTGCTGTCCGCGAGCAGGGTGAATTCGTCGTCAGCGACGGTGCCCTCAAGGTCTGCGGCGGTCAGGGTTTCGACACCGGTGAAGTTGATGCCGCTGGTGCTGAATGCCCCACTGCCGTCAGTGAGGGTAACGGTTTCCAGCGCGGCCAGATCATCGCCGCCCGCCTGAGCCTGCACTTCGGCCAAGTCGCTGAAGAAGCGCAAGCCGTCCACGGAAACCGATCCACTTGCGGTCACCGCATAATCAGAACTAGCAATGCCGCCCTGCAGGATACCGTTGCCACCTGAGAAGGATTCCACAGCGGAGAAGGTAATGCCCGCGTGTTCCACATCCAGACCGTTGTCCCGGAGCACCCAATCGCGGTTGGTAACGGCACTATTGACGGTGTCCCTGCTGCCGGTATCGGCGACGATGGACACATCGCGGAAATCAATACCGGCGGCCGTGAGTTTGTTCTCACCGGTCACAGAAATTGCATCCACGCCGCCGGAGGTGTTCAGTGTGGGAACGCTGGCACTGTCGATGCCGGTAAACAGCAGGTCGCCATCTTCCAACTGGTTGTTGGCATCGTTCAGGGAGAGTGTCGCGGTGTAGTCTTCGCCGAAGTTCAGGTCGCTGGTTCCCGCACGGGCGTTTACCTGAGCCATGCCGCTGGCGCGCATGCCCCAGACATCGACCACGCCCTCCGATATCAGGGTAAAGTTTTCCGTTACGCTGGCATCGTCTATGCCCAGAAGATTTGCATTGACGGTGATCAGTTCCTCCATGTTCAAGAAGGTGATGCCGTTATTCTCGGCCGAATGTTCACCCTTCAGGTACCAGTCGAAACCGTCGGCGCCGGTTACCCTGTCATTTCCGCCCAAGGCATCGATTGTGCCAAAGCTGTCAAAGGCGATACCACTGATCTTGACGCCGCCACTCTCGGTAACGCTGAATACATCATTGCCATCGGTGGCAGACACATCGAAACCACTGCCGGTACCAACTTCAATGTCAGAGAAGGTAATGTCGAAGACGGAAAGGGTCTCGTCCCCTGTAATCTGTGCATTGCCATTGGAGACCTGAACCGTATCCTCATCGTCGCTGGCATCGACGCTGCCAAGGCCAGTAAAGATCATATCGTAAATGGAAACTTCCACCTGGTCTCCGCTTTGGGACACATCGAAAGTATCCGCGCCGGCGGTACCGCGCAGATCGGTGGCCTTCACATTCGTCATGCCACTGAAAGTGAGGATTTCATCTTCGTTTGTCAGTGCATTCTTGGCGCCACTCAGCACCAGGGTGCCGCTGTAACCTTCGGCCGCGAGAGTATCGGTGCCGCCATTGCCATTTACAGAAGTGAGGCCGGTGAAAGTACGCCCGTCCACTTCCACTGATTCAACTTCCACGCCAGTGGAATAAGTGAAGGTCTCATTCCCAGTGGTGGCCACCAGCGCCGCCTTCAAACCTTCGAAGAACTGGACGCCGGTGAAGTTGATGCCGTCGTGCGTGACGGAACCATCGTCGTTCAACTGATAGCCTTGGGCAGTTCGGCCCGCCACGGTATCGCCGTCGCTGCCGGCATTCAGGGTGTCGATATCGGAAATGGTAAGACCGTAGATACTGAGCTTGCTGTCACCTTCCATCTGGAATTTGTCAGCATTCCCGGTTCCCACCAAGTCGGCGGCATTCAGGGAAACAATACCGGTAAAGTCGATATCGCTTGTGTGGAATGCGCCGTTGCTGTCTGTCAGGGAGACTTTATCAATGGTGGCCAGGCTATCCTCGCCCCCCTGAGCCTGCACCTCGCCCAAGCCGCTGAAGGAACGGATCTCGTCTACGGTCAGCGCGCCGCTGTCGGTGATTGTATAGCTGGAGCTGGCTGAG
Organism: Microbulbifer sp. TB1203; assembly: GCF_030997045.1. NCBI lineage: Bacteria > Pseudomonadati > Pseudomonadota > Gammaproteobacteria > Cellvibrionales > Microbulbiferaceae > Microbulbifer > Microbulbifer sp. TB1203. The sequence goes on from NZ_CP116899.1 coordinate 3,289,648, forward strand.
CCGCCCTGCAGGATGCCGTTGCCTCCGGAGAAGGATTCCACTCCGGAGAAGATGATGCCCGCGTGGGTAACGTTCAGGCTGTCATCTGCGAGAGACCACCCAAAGGCAGCGGCGGTGCTGCTCAGTGTGTCGCTGCCGCCGGTATCGGTAACTGAGGTGAGGTCGGTAAAGTCGATATCGGCAACGCTAAGGGCTCCCAGATCGGTAACATCAAAATCTTCTACGTCGCCAGAAGTCTGCAAGGACTCAACCTGAACACTATCGATACCGCTAAACACCAGGTCACCAGCAGTAACGGCCTTACTGCCGGACAGAGAGAGCCCGCCGTCATAAACCAGGGCATTCAGGCTATCGGTACCACCGCCCGCAACTACCCTGGTCATGCCTTCCACATCCATACCCAGGACATCGATATGACCGTTTTGCAACAGCACAAAGTCATCGCTTCCATCTTGCGAGTCGACCTGGGTGGTGCCCATCAGGCCGCCCTCGGCCGCTATCAGAAATTCTACGTTTTCAAAGGTGATGCCGTTGTTTTCGGCTTCCTTCCACCCCAACAAAGTCCAGTCTTTACCTGTAGCTCCGGTTACCGTGTCGTTCCCACCCAGGGCATTGATTGTGCCAAAGCTGTCAAAGACGATACCACTGATCCTGACACCGCCACTCTCGGTAACGTTGAATACATCATCACCATTGGTGGCAGAAACGTCGTAACCACTACCGGTACCAACTTCAATGTCGAAGAAGGTGATATCGAAAACGGAAACCGTCTCTTCTCCTGTAATCTGTGCGTTGCCATTGGAGATATTGACCGTATCGTTATCGTCACTAGCATCGACGTCGCTGAGGCCGGTAAAGGTCATATCGTAAATGGAAACTTCCACCTGGTCTCCGCTTTGGGACACGCCGAAAGTATCCGCGCCGACGGTACCGCGCAGATCGGTGGCCTTCACATTCGTCATGCCACTGAAAGTGAGGATTTCATCTTCGTTTGTCAGTGCATTCTTGGCGCCACTCAGCACCAGGGTGCCGCTGTAACCTTCGGCCGCGAGAGTATCGGTGCCGCCATTGCCATTTACAGAAGTGAGGCCGGTGAAAGTACGCCCGTCCACTTCCACTGATTCAACTTCCACGCCAGTGGAATAAGTGAAGGTCTCATTCCCAGTGGTGGCCACCAGCGCCGCCTTCAAACCTTCGAAGAACTGGACGCCGGTGAAGTTGATGCCGTCGTGCGTGACGGAACCATCGTCGTTCAACTGGTAGCCTTGGGCAGTTCGGCCCGCCACGGTATCGCCGTCGCTGCCGGCATCCAAGGTGTCGATACCGGAAATGGTGAGATCGTAGATACTGAGCTTACTATCACCTTCCATCTGGAATTTGTCAGCATTCCCGGTTCCCACCAAGTCGGCGGCATTCAGGGAAACAATACCGGTAAAGTCGATATCGCTTGTGTGGAATGCGCCGTTGCTGTCTGTCAGGGAGACTTTATCAATGGTGGCCAGGCTATCCTCGCCCCCCTGAGCCTGCACCTCGCCCAAGCCGCTGAAGGAACGGATCTCGTCTACGGTCAGCGCGCCGCTGTCGGTGATTGTATAGCTGGAGCTGGCTGAGCCGCCCTGCAGGATGCCGTTGCCTCCGGAGAAGAATTCCACTCCGGAGAAGATGATGCCCGCGTGGGTAACGTTCAGGCTGTCATCTGCGAGAGACCATCCAAAGGCAGCGGCGGTGCTGCTCAGTGTGTCGCTGCCGCCGGTATCGGTAACTGAGGTGAGGCCGCTAAAGTCGATATCGGCAATACTCAGGGCGCCCTGGCCGGTGACCTGTAAACTCTCCGGATCAGCGGTGGTCTCCAGAGCATTAACCTGAGCGCTATCGATGCCGGTAAATTCCAGGTCTCCGGCTTTAACCGCCTTGCTGTCGGACAGCGAGAGACCGTCGACGTAAGCCAGGGCATTCAGGCTATCGGCGCCGCCGCCCGCAACCACCCGGGTCATACCTTCCACATCCATACCCAGGACATCGATATGACCGTTTTGCAGCAGCGTGAAGTTATCGCTTCCATCTTGCAAGTCGACTTGCGTGGTGCCAAACAGGCCCCCACCCTCTACCGCAATCAGGAATTCTACGTTTTCAAAAGTGATGCCGTTGTTTTCAGCTGTCTCCCAGCCCAATAAAGTCCAATCTTGCCCTGTAAAGCCGGTTACTGTATCGTCCCCGCCCTTGGCATCAATAAAATCAAACCCTTCAAAACGAACCCCGTTGACTTCAACAGCGTCTTCCCCGACGACTGTCAACTCATCGTTCTGATCAGAGGTTATTACTTCGTAGTCACTACCGGTAACCCATTCGATACTGCTGAAATCAATCTGATCGAATACTCGCGCAGTTCCTGACCACCAATCCCATTCATAAGTTCCGCCGGTAACTTCGACTCTATCCCATTCAAAACCCGACCCCGCGTCGACTTCCGTCAGGCCGGTAAAGTTCATTTGATAAGAGGATGTAGTCAGTTCTCCATTTACAACGCGAACGTTGAAAACATCCGCATTTTCAGTCCCTTCCAAAGAAGTGGCGACCACATTTTCCATACCCGCAAACGCCAGTGTCTCATCCTTGGTTTTCAGCCCTTGGGGCTCACCCGTCAGGACGAGCCAATCACTGTAAGCGCCCGCATTCAGGTTGTCACCGCCTCCGCCATTCACGGAAGAAAGACCGGTAAACTTAATATCGTCCACTTGTACGGTTGTAGAACCATCATTGGTCAGGGTATAGGTTTCCAACGTTGCGGCATCACCGGTAAGAACCGAATCTTCCGCGCTCACCGAATACTTACCGACAAAAGTAATCCCGCTACTTTTTGCTTGGCCGGACGTACCATTCAGGGTCCAGCCGTCTCCCGCTACGCCAATCACAGTGTCGCCCTCACCGAGATCGCTGATAGTGGTGATGTCGGAGAAAGCAATATTGTTGGCCTTGACCTTATTCGTGTCCTGAATGATAAATTCGTCAGCGATGCCCGAGACCTGAATCGTGCCGTTGGTCACCTCCTCGATATCACTGAAGAGGATATCGAGGATCTTGGCTTCGCCATTCTTTCCGGTAAGGGTTGCTGCACTGGAAGTCTGCAGCGCTACGGTGTCCGTTACCTCACCACTGCCGCCATCGACGGAGGACAGGTTCTGGAAAGTCAGCCCGTGAACCTGGACATCCCCATTGTCCCGCAGGTCGAAAGTCTCCGCGCTGCCGGTGCGACCAACCAGGCCCGCACCGTCGGAGGCCGCAAAGGTACTCACGCCCGCCAAGGTGATGCCGTTGTTTTCTACCTCGCCGGCGGCTGCTTCCAGCAGCCAGTTTGCGCCCGCAGCGCCAGTGGCGCTGCCACCGGCTCCAGTCCCGGCATCCGTATATTCCAACCGGTCCAATCCATTGGCGGTAATGGCGTCAAAGGTCAGTATATTTGCACCAGCTACCTCAAAAGCGAGGCTATCCCCGGCGACTGTCAGTGTGTCATTTCCGTCGCCAGCGTTGATGGTCGAAACGCCTTTGAAGCGAATCGTAGCGTCTGCAAGGATACTTTTGGCATTGAGATCACCTGAAGAATCCAGGGAAAATAAATCGTTTCCACTGGTGCCGGCCAGGACATTGCTATCGGCAGTTTGAATACTGGTAAAGGCTAGATCCAGGCCGTTGGCCTTTACTTCGTAATCATTGACTGTGATCTCCAGGCCCGCGACATAAAGCAGCGCATCCAGATTGTCGTCACCATCGCCGCCGTTTACCGTTCTCAGGCTGCCATAAACAACATCACCCGCTATTACGCCGCCATCGGTATTGAGAGTGAAATTGTCCGCGCTATCGGTACCCGTCAAGGTACCGAACTTAGTATCTACAAATTCTATACCGGAAAATGAAATCCCGTTGTTCTCGACCGTGTCCAGTTCCCACTCAGAACCAGCAAGGCTGGTTACGGTATCGTTGTCACCAGTCGCTTCCTGAGCAACGACGCTGGTAACTCCGGAGAACTCAATGCCATTGGCCTCGACATTCGAAACCCCATCCAAAATCACAAAAGCATCGCTGCCAACTGTGCCATTGAGAGTGGAAGTGGTAACGGAAACCAGGCCCCTAAAGAGAATACCGTCATTGTACTTAACTGCGTTGGCATCGCCTGTCAGGGAGACAGCATCGGCTTCGAAACTGGAATTAGTAGCAGTAAAGTCCGTGATATCAACAAAGGAGATCTGGCTGCCGACCACATCGCCATTTTCATCGAATGTCCATTTGGTACCATCCAGGCCCGTAACTGTATCATCCGCATTACCATTCACTTTCAGAATATCGGAAAATTTGATTTCATTGGCCGCGACTTGATGAACACCCTCTATCACATAGGCATCGCCCATGCCCGATGACAGCAAGGTTCCGCCATCCACCTCATCTATATTTCTAAAAATTATGCCGCTGCTGTTGATCTGCTTAGCGGTATCAGTCAGGGTTACTTCGCCAATGGCCACAATCATGTCGGCCACACCGTCATTAGGCGAAACTCCACCATCGATCTCGTCAACGTTGGCGAAGCGGATGCTGTCGTCATCAGTCAAATTCCAATTGACAGCATTCTCTCCAGTAATCGTCAGTTTCTCAGCATGATTCACTGAACCTTCGATCTTGTAGCTGTACTGCACATTAGCTTCAGAAACAAAACCGGAGACATCTTCAATTCCCAGGAATTCAATACCCTTGCTGGATAAGGAATTATCCTCCGAGGAGATATTTACAGAGGCGGAAGTATCAGCCATGGAATTGACTATCAAGGAATTCCCCGTGGAAACTCCGACGTCAACCAATGACAACCCGTGAAAATCGATATCAGATACACTTAAGTCACCATCCTGAACACCGGTGGTAAACGCCAGGGAACCGGAATCAGCGTTCAGGGTGGAAGCGGTAACATCATTGATTCCCGAGAAGGTCCACTCAGTCAGCTCATCCGGTTTCACTTTGAGCTCGCGGATGGCACCCTCAAAAAAGACAGTATCTGCCGACAGGGAGCCATATCCAGCATCCAGAGACTCAAAGCTATTGGCTCCGGCGATTTTCATCCCGGCGATTTCCACGAAGACGGATTCACCTTCCTGTTTCACCTGGAAGTCATCGAATCCGGTGTTTGCCATGATATTGGAAACGCCATCAACGCCACCGACGAACTCCAGATCCTCGACGTTCTGGAAACTGACGTTGTTGTTTGTTGCTAAGTTGACTCCGGTTATGGTCCAGCTTTCGTCGGTCGCCCCTGTGACGATATCGCTACCGCCACCCGCCTCTACAGCTTCAACCCCCTTAAACAGGTGACTAACCTCTAAGGATGAATAATTTACATCACCATCGTCATTAAATGACCAAGTGGCATCAATATTATCCTCAACAACTATTTTCTTTGCGGAAAAGCTTTCTGTTCCACTAAAGGATATGCCGGATAGTTTTCCATTTGGCTCACTGGCATTTCCATTATCCACAGTGAGGCTGTCCGCTACCACATAGTCGCCATAAGCTGTTATATGGCCTTTGCCATCCACCTTTTTTATACCATTGAAGATGATACCGTGAACATCAACCCGGTTTGCGGCAAGGATATTGAACTCATCATCCTCCGATGTGCCATTCAGAGAGGGGTTACCAGTCGCAGTAGTACTGATTTCATCGATTCCGTTGAATCTTACCCCGTCGCCGGCGTCTACCTGGTTCCCGGCACCGTCCACCAGGTTCCATACAGCTTGGTCGCTACTCAGGGTGGAGCCATCACCGATACTCGCCTTTACTTCTGCGATATCGCTAAATTCAAGTCCATAGCTTGCTAGCCCCAGAACTCCGCCGTTATAGGTGAAGGAATCAGCGGTAGTATTTTTTGTTCCATCCACAATGGCATCTTTGGTGGTTACTTCGTCAATACCAGTGAATTCCAGGCTTGAATTTTCGCCGAGTACTGCTTTGACACTGCTATTAGCAGCCCCCAATTCCCAAGTAATACCCGCAACGGTATCTACAGTATTTTCAGCTCCTGCATCGCCATTAACAAAACCAACCCCGGAAAAGATGATGTTATTTGATTCCACTTTGTTATCACTATTGATAACAAAACTATTCGTACCAACACTGGCGCCATTCAATGTCCCGACGGCTACGTCATCTATTCCCGAAAACGCAATACCTGTGCCTTCAATATTGCTTGTTGAAACTTTATTGTCTCCAATGCCGTTTTCATCATTTTCAGAGAGCCACAGTGCGACCGAGGAATCAAGAGTATCATCGGCGTCGGCGGAGACGTTCTCCACCTCAGTGAAATCTATGTTTCCATCAGACAAGACGCCATCGCTATCTATCGTAAATTCATTCTTACCCGTGCTTCCGGCAAGATTGACCAGCTTCGCCTCACCAATATTGGAAAAGCTTATTCCTTCGGCCGCCAATTCATGGGCGGAATTTATCGTTACCAGGGAATCCTGGCCGCTGGCATCCAATACAAAATCTACATCCAGCTCACTTACGCTACTGGCGGAAGACAGGCCCTTGAATTTGTATCCGGCATAAGACAAGTAGGGAACATCCGCATCGAGATCCGCGTCATACTCCTTCCGAAGCTGGAAGGTCTTGTCCGTGGCGGAAGCGGTAAGACTGGAGCTATTTGCGATGAATTCTTCCGTGGACAGGAAGGTTAGGCCGTCGGCCTGTACTCCATCCACACCCACCAGCCAGCTTTCACCGGCAGTAGTATCATCACCGTCCCTGCCGATAATGGTGTCGGAACCGGATCCGGCATCTACGACCTCCACACTTTCAAACTGAATCTGGCTATTCAGGATAAATTTATTTGTATCATTGATCTCAAGAGTGTCAGCGGCATTGGACAAAGTGAATTTGTCCGAGCCCAGACCGCCTGTCACCGTGCTTATCGTATCCTCACCAGTAATACTCAGGTCGCCCAGTAAGTTGTCCGTGGAAACATCCAGTGAGGTAACACTTACAACTTCCCCGCCATCAACCTCAACTTCACTGCCAACAAAAAGCTCAAGGGCGCCTGCTTTTATGCTACCGTTATTGGTGATGGAATCCTTCAGGTAGACATCCAGATCAGCAACCGTAACGCTGGAACCGTCGGTGATCTTGAAATCGTTTGCGATTATGCGGAGACCGTCATCCGCACCGTTACCGCTAATATTTACGCCTTCTCCGGCATCTTCTCCTATCTGTACGGAGCCGGAAGCGTCCAAGGTTAATATCGCACTGTTACCGTTACCGTCGTTACCGTCACCTTTCCAGGCCAGACTCGCAGCGACCAGAATGCTGTCCAGGTCGGTATTATCTCCCTCTACCGGACTGCCATCGATTTCAGGGTGGGCGCCTTCGCTAACTTTTATCGTTAAGTCACTCCCACCACCAAGGGTACTGGTGATCGTCACGGTATCCAGGCAATTAGTAGCCGGGCAGTCCCCCTCCTTCTCAATCCGGAACCAACCGGGATCAATCAACCACTCCCCGGCCGCGCCACCGGCGTGCGCCCTGGCGGAAACGAACATATCGTCGTGGCCAAAGCTCAGCGTCCCCTTGCCGGAGGTTTCCACCAGGCCACCATCACCACCCAATTCACCGGATTCCGCGCGGATGCTGCCGGCGAAATAGGTGCTGTCGTCGGCCCAGACAACCACTTCACCACCGTCGCCCTGGCCCATGCCGCTGGCATCGATATCGGCTTCGGCCGTTACAGTGGTGTTTTTGGCATTGCGAATTTCACTGTCCTTGCCCTGGTAGCCGCCGCCGACCAATACCTCACCACCGCCGGCGCTGCCGCGGGCGTCGATACTGCCGCTGACACTGACCTCGCCTCCCAGCACATGGGCCCGGCCGCCAGCGCCGGTTTCTCCGCGCACGGCGATTTCACCGCTGTGCACGGCGCTGTCGCCCTCCACAACCACCAGGCCGCCAGTATTGCCCGAGACGTCCAGGACCCCGCTGTTCACCACAGAGGAACCGGAACCCGTCAGGCGAATGGTGCCACCACTGGTGTCGATACCCCGGGCACGCACCACGCCTTCGTTGTTTACCGCCGAGGTGAACAGGTCCCCGGAGACACTGGCCTCCATCAGCACCTTGATGCCGTCTATTTGGCCCTGGTTGAGTACGGCGGTGTCGATACCCAGGTCGTTCTCCATCACCTGCTTGGTGACCTGCACACCGATCAGGCCATCGGCATCGAAGGTCAGCACCGCCTCGTCGGCGGCGGCGAGGCTGACCATTTCCGCGCTGATCAGGGAACCCGGTGCATTGGTGATCTGCCTGCCCACCAACACCGCGCTGGCGGCGTTGATAACTCCCCGGTTGACCACCACACCGGCGCTGCCGCCTTCCGCCTTGAAGGCGAAATCGCCGTTCATAAAATCCGCCGGGTCCATATCCAGGCCGGCGGCGGTGATGGCGCCCACATTGACGGTAGCCGTCTCGGTAAACAGCACACCGCGGGGGTTGGCCAGGATCACATGGCCGTTGGACTCGATACGCCCGCGGATTTCACTGGCATTGCTGTCCAGAATGCGGTTCAGCACCACCGAAGAGGAGTCCGGCTGCAGGAATTTGACCAGTTCCTCCTCGCTGATATTGAAGGATTCCCAGTCAATGGAAAGCAGATCCGTTTCCTGGTTGATAATGGTGGCCAGGTCCTCAACCGTGATACCGCCCTCGCCGCCGGTAATGGTGCCGCCTTTGGGCCCGGCGAATGCCGCGGGGCTGATCGCCTGTCCGGCAATCATCCCCGCACAGGCCAAATGCCACACTTTGATTGCCGAAGTCAGTTTTTTCAGTTCACGGGTCATATTGTGTTTCTGCATGTCTGCACCTTGCGGCTGCTTCCCTGACTATGCGATCGCCAGGCGGTTGATCTTGGTTAAGTTCTTGAAAAATACACTTTGTATGCCGCTAAAGCGGCATCATTGAGTAATCCTGTAAGGTCTTCTTCACCGGACGTCAATAGAGGTACACGGCGCCGGCTTCACTCATGCTGTTATCCTCCTGGTCACCGTTCACGCCCTTAGCCTGACTGTCTTCTCTTCGCGCGCCTACTGCCAAAGTCCGGCCATCCCCGGAGAGGCCAAGACTGTGACCGAATCCATCTGCGGCATCGGTATTGGAGGCCTTTATATAATGCTCCTGGCGCCAATCTCCGTCCTCCTTGGAAAAAAGGTAAACAGCACCCGTAGACGCCAAACTGTTATCGGTCTGATCGCCGTCAATACCCTTTGCCGCGCTGTCATCGCCAATCGAAGAGACGGCCAGCCTGCTGCCATCGGCGGATATCGCCAGTTGCCTACCAAACTCGTCACTGGCATCCGTATTGGAAGCCTTCAGATAGGTCTTCTGCTCCCAGCTACCCTCGTTGCGCTCAAAAACATAGACGGCGCCGCTATCTTCCATGTCGTTACTGCTCTGATCGCCATTGACACCGGTCGCTTCGCCATCTTCACCCCTTGCGCCCACAGCCAGGGTACTGCCGTCCGCGGAAATCGCCAGTGACCAACCAAATAGATCACTCGAATCAATGTTGGAAGATTTCAAATAAGCCTGCTGTGCCCAACTATCCCCCCCGCGCGCGAATACGTAGACGGCACCAGTGAGAACGGCACCGGAGTTATCCTCTTGATCCCCATTTACCCCTGGAGACAGGCCCTGTTCCCGCTCGGCCGTCACCGCCAGAGTTTGGGCATCCCCAGATAAGGCAATTTGGGCCCCAAAATAGTCCTCTTCTTCTGTGTTGGAAGCCTTGATATAGAAGTTCTGCTGCCATTCGCCGCTGTCCTTGCTGAACAGGTAAACCGCGCCAGCGCCCAAAGCGTCGTCATTGTTTTGATCGCCGTCGATACCGGTCGCCGCACTACGCTCGTAGCTGGCCCCCACCGCCAGGATCTCCCCATCCGCGGACAGAGAAACACTCCAACCGAAACGATCCGCCACCCCGGCATTGGATGCCTTGACATAGGCCTGATGCTTCCACTCCTGCTCCTCATAAGCCAAAATATAGACAGCGCCACTTTTGCTGGCATCGGCATTATCCTGATCCCCATTGACACCTGTAGAGGCGCTATTCTCATATGGTGCACCCACGGCAAGGGTATTGCCGTCTGCGGAAAGGGAAAGAGAATAGCCAAACCCAAACCCGGCCCCCAATATACCTACATCAAACGCATTGGAGGACTTCAGGTAGGCCTGCTGTTGCCATGAGCCATCAACCATGCGGAATACATAGACGGCCCCGCGATCCCCACCTTCATTGTCATCCTGATCGCCATCCACCCCCGCCGCCGCGCTGTCTTCACGAGTTGCAGCCACTGCCAGGGTGGAACCATCCGCAGACAGGGCTAGAGCTGCGCCAAACCAATCGCCCGCCTCCGTATTGGACGCCTTGGAATAACCAACAGCCTCCGCCAGGTTGCCACTCACCGCCACACTGTCGGACTCGGTACAGCCATTTTCATTACAGGCCTCCAGGATATAACTGGCCGCCATTTTCTCAGGCAGGAATACGGTCAGGCCGTGCTCCGTTGCCCCGCCGTCGATGGTGGCGATAGCTTCGTAGCCGGTAGTTCCATCGGTATTTTCCAGCAGGTGGTATTCGTCCACGTTTTCCACGGCTTCCCAACTGAAGTGGAACGTCTTGGTCTGCCGGGGCTCCCAACTCAGCGCCGGGGCTTGCGGCGGCTCCGGCGGGGGCTCCACCTCGCCACCGGAAGAGGAGCTGCTGGAGCTGCTCGAGCTACTGGAACTGCTTGAGCTGCTTGAGTTACTGGAGCTGCCGGAACTGCTGCCTCCGCCACCGCAGGCGGCAAGCAGTAGGCTCAGTGTGAATACCGCGAGTTTGCTGTTGTGGTTCGTGGTCATAATTAATCCTTGCCTCAGATTTTCTTTAATTCGAATGTTCTAAAATTCTTTGCTGGATGGCCTAAACCTCTTCCATTTGATGGGCACGCTCCGCTTTGCCCATCCTACGAAGTATCCATCGGTATAGAAGTCTGCTTGCAAGCGGATATTTTTGAGGCTGTTACGACCTCAATTCGCCTGCAAGCAGGCTCCTACAGAAAGCGTTCGCGTCAGCCGGTTTCCGTTTGCCCTTCGGTTAAAAGGAGAAAGACATATCCGCATAAATTGTCGGCTTATCTGCATCGTCTCCGGTGCCTTCAATGGAAGACTTGGAGGTGGTGGGCCAGGCGACGGAGATCTGGCTGGCGAAGGATTCGCGCCAGCTGAATTTGAACAGCATGCCGGCGCCGCCGAAGGCGGCCCAATCGCTGGGAATCTCTTCGCCGAGTTCGTCCTCTTCGTAGTTGTTGACCACACCGTAGCCGCCGTCTGCAATCAGAGCGAACTGGAAGATGTCGTTCAGGCGCTCGCCGAAAACACGCGGGTTCAGGACGTTGGGCAGGTCGAAGTACCACTCGGCGGAGAGAAGGCCGGCCTGGTCGGCGGAGAAGTCGCGCACGTCGAAAGCCCGCACGCCGTTGGCACCGCCGAGGGTGAACTGTTCGAAACCGGGCAGGCTGGCGTCGCTGTACTGCCAGCGGCTCTTCAGGATGAGGCGCGACTTGGCTTCGGTAAACGGGACGGGCAGGAAAAACAGGGAACTGGTGTCCACGGCAACTTTGGTAAAGTCTCCACCGCGCAACTCGTCCACTTCGTTCTGGAATTCACCGTACTGTATTTTGGTATTGAGGACGTTGAGCATCGGTACGGCGCCGCTGGAGAGGCCGTCGATATAGAAGCCCAGTTCGCTGCCGTATACGTGGTCTCCCGGTTCGGGCAGTTCAATAATGGCGTCGAGATCCGATTTTTTGTCGGTGAGGCTGAAGGAGCCGGTGAGATTGAAGCCCCGGGAGCGGCGGAACTTGTGGTCTACGGTCATCGCGTAGCTTTCGTTGGTTCCTTCGATTTCCAGCAGATTGACGACGTTGTTGTCGTTGTCCAGGTCGCGCAGTTTGAACTGGTTGTAGTCCGCGGAGAACTGCAGACGGGTTCGCGGGCCGAACAGGGGCAGGCTGTAGCGGATCTGGCCGAGGTCGGAGCCGTAGTCCGAGTCCATATTGTCGACGTTGTTGGATTTGAGGTAACCGATGGTCAGGGCGTCGCCGATGCCGGTGGGGTTCAGCCATTCCAGGGAACTGTAGGAGCGCAGGTCGCCGGTAAAGATGGAGCCGTGGTTGTCCAGGCGGGTCACCATTTTCCAGGTGCTTTCGTCCCGCGCCTTTAAGTTGAGGCGGGTTTCACCGGGATTGTCGCCGGGGCTGAAGTAGCCGGTGATATTGAGGGCCGGCAGGTCGTTGAGGAGGTAGAGTCCCTCTTCGATATCTTCGTGGTTGACCAGTTTGCCGCGATGGTTTTCAAAGGGAGCGGCCAGCTGTTCCAAGGAGTAGTTGTTATTGCCTTCGGCGGCGATCTGGCCTAGCAGGCCCTCCTGCACGACAAGGGTGACCACGCCGTTTTGCACTTCCTGTGCGGGTAGCTGCACCTGGGCGAGGAAGAGCCCCTGTTTGCGGTAGAAGCGAGTGAGCTCCGCGGCGATTTCCTCCAGGTCGCCGTAGCTGAGGCCGCGCTGGGCATTCTGCTGATCGATGATATTGCTGAGGCGGCGCAGTTCTGCGGGGCCCAGGTCTTCGGATTCGTAGCGCAGGTTCATGCCGTCGAGCGTGAGGGCGAGCTCTTCCAGTTCATCGGCGGTGTAGCCGCTGGCGAGGAGCTGGTCTTCCTTCATGAATTTTATCCGCAGCCCTTCGGCGAGCTGCTCCACGACCTCTTTGGTGATACCGAACTCCGGGTATTCCTTCAGGCGATGAAAGCGGAATTCCTTTACTGTGATGCGCGGGCCGCGGTTGCGCTGGGAGACTTGAGGGATTTCGGTATTGAGGTTGGGGTCTTCGCTGCGGGTGCGATGCTCGAAGTCGCGGATGACGTCCTGCTCGTTGATGGTGGGCGCGTCCTGGTCGAAGGCGGCACGGACGCGGCTGCGAAAGCTGGAGTCCCCTTCCTGGGCGTTGAGATAAGGCGCGACCAGCAGCAGGCTGGCACCGGCGACGGCCAGTCGGGTTTTACCACGGGTATTCATACTCCCCCCTACAAATCCTTGTCACTATTTTTAAGCGCCCGCGGTCTGCTTTTGATTTTGAGCGCAGTATTGGCGTTTTGGAATCACTCGAAATTGCGAACGATACGGAACCCGGTGAGCCCGTCGGCCTCGCCGCTGTGGAAGCGTTTGGTGGTGACCAGGCAGCGGCTCATGGCGTCATCGCGGCTGCCGCCGGCGGCCATCAATTTGCCCTCGGGGCCAAATACCCACTCCTGCACGTTGCCCACGGCGTTGACGATGCCGAAGGCGTTGCCGGTGCCCGCTCTGGCGGCCAACAGTTCAGTACCCTTCTCAATGCCCCCGTACTTGAGGTAGCAGTTGCGGTCTGCGGCCTCGGTTTCTCCGTTGCCGCTGGCGGCGGCAAACCATTCCCGCTCGCTGGGCAGGCGGTAGTCATAGCCGGTCTGGGCGCTGAGCCAGTCGAGGTACTCTTCCGCCTGAGCAACGGAAACGTTATTGACGGGCAGTGTGTCCGGGCCGAGCTTTAGGCCCTCGCAGTGGCTGGTGGCGCTGCAGAAGCGCTTGAACTCCGCGTTGCTGATTTCGTATTTGCTCACCACAAGTGCTTTGCGGGTATCGCCATTGACGACGACCATGGTGGGGCCTTTGCTGCCGTCTTCGAGGCGGTCGGCGCAGGTGTAGCGGTCGCCCCGGCCACCGCTGCCCGGTTGCAGGTGGCCGCAGTAGTCCAGCTTGAAATCCTGCAACAACTGTTGCTCCGGCAGCAGCGCTCGGGCGTCTTGCAGCAGGGGCGCGGTGCGCAAGGGGTCTTCCGCGGCAAGGCCTTGGATGCAGCCATTCAGCTCTTCAGCCAGTACCGGGCGGATTTTCAGGGCCTTGGCGGCGTCCAACTGGGCAAGCGCAGTGAGCTGCGGGGAAACGCCGCCGATATTCATATCGAAGCGGCAACGCAGGGAGTCTTCCATTTCACCGAGGATGGCGTTGAGCTGCCGTTGTTTTTCCTGTTCCGCGCGGCGGCGCTCTTCTGCCAGTTCCTGCTGGCGCAGGCGTTCGGCTTCGCGCTCGGCGGCAAGGCGCTCGGCTTCGAGACGCGCACGCAGTTCTTCGCGCTCCTGCTCCAACTGGGATTTGATTGCGGCGGTTTCGCCGGATTCGCCGTACCAGTTGGCGGCGCTGGTAAGCATGGCGTCCGCCTGGTCCAGGTTGCCGAGGTTGAGCTGGCCGGTGGCGGCGGCGACGAAGAGTTCGTAGACCTGCTGGCGTGAGGTGTCGAGGTAGTTCTCATCCTCGGGATTCAGTTGCGCGTATTCATCCAGCTCTACCTGGAGATCTTCTTCCCAGGATGGAGTGAGAGTACTGAGATCGATCAGGCGGCCGATAGTCTGGCGCTTGTCGGCGATCCTCCGCTCTTTCAGCTCTTTCTGCAGCTTCTGCTCCAGCTCGATTTTTACCCGCTGCTGCTCGGCGACGTTTTCCCTTTCCAGTTGATTGTAGGCAACGCCGGCCCCCACCAGCAGAGCGGCAAACGCGCCGCCCAAAAGCCATTTCCAGGTGTTGTTGACGAAGAACCTCTGGACAAACTCTTCCACCGTGGCAGTGCGGTCCCGACGTTTGAGGGCCAGCGCGGATTCCAGCGCGCGCCACTGGCGGCGGTTCAGCCCTCTGATCCGTTCCGGTTTCAGCCTCTGCTCCCAGGCTTTGTCCGCGGGCGTCTTATCGAATGGATGACGGCCGGAAAACAACTCGTAGGCAACGCAGCCCAGCGCGTAGACATCGTCACTGGGTGCGGGCTCTCCGCCCTGCAGCATTTCCATGCTGGCGTAGGCCGGGGTCAGGGCTCCCAGGGTGCTGGCATCGAAGAGGGTTTTCTCGCCGACCTTGCTGGCGATACTGCCTTCCGAAACCGCGCGGGCGATGCCGAAGTCGAATACCTTCGCACCCTTCTTCTCGGTTACGAAAATATTACCCGGCTTGAAGTCCGAGTGGACGATACTGTGGGAGTGTGCGTAGATCAGGGCCTGGGAGATATCTTTCAGAACGCTGCAGGCGAGCTCGAACTCCAAGCCCACACCAGCGTGCTCGCGCAACAACTTGTCGAGCGGCGCCCCCTCCAGGAACTCCATGGTCATGAAGACCCGCTCACCCTCGCGGTCGAAATCGTAGACCGTTACGATGTTCGGGTGCGCCAGGGTCTGCGATTTGCGCGCTTCGCGCTGCAATGAGATGAAGGCGTCGGGGTGCTGGCGGAAATCGTCGTTCAGCAGCTTGATGGCGACGTAGGGCTCGCTGTCACTGGCCTCCACTTTCCGCCGGTCCAGTGCCTTGTACACCGCTCCCATGCCGCCGACCCCGAGCAGCTTGTCCAGCTCGAAGCGCCCCTTGATAACCGTCTTGGTAACGGCACCGACTCGGGAGGAGGAGGGCTCGAAGAATACGGCTTCACGAGCCGGCGAGGCTATTCGCGTGGCATCCGAGTCCCTGGAATCCGGCTTCAATACGGTAGCGTCAGCGGTGAAATCCGCAGCGGCGGAGGGAATAAGGCCGGGATTGCTCCCCACCGGCGGGTGATCGTTAGCCCCGGTGTTGTCGCGGCCGACAAATACTGTCGTATCGCCGTCATCGCGCGCCTTGTCAACCGGCTTGGCTATACGAGTCTTGTCGTTCAAATCCACCTCCATGGAAAATGTCTACAGCACGTCCGGATGCCATAGCTAGCCTGTGAAAGTTCTGGTATCTGACTAAATCTAAAGAAGGAACTGCAGAAGTAGCGGCGGATTATACCGGACGGGGGTCACAGCAACAATGATACCTATCACAAATTACATCCGGACCAGGATGGTGCCAAGTCAGCCTTGATGGGCACGCTGCGCTTTGCCCATCCTACAGGGCCCGGATTTTCCACTTGCCCTCCTTTTCCGGACTTTTCGGTCCAGCCAAAGCCTGCGCGCAGCCGGGTCAAAATTTTTTCACAGAAATTCGGTCCCGAGTGGGGAGCTTGCCCGGACATAGCCTGAGCCCCCTCACCATCACCGCACCAACAGCACACTCAAGCAACGATGCGGCCCCCAAAAACAGTGCCAGAGTGAATTTTGCCGGAGGTGACATAACTGCTGCCGGCAAACAAGCTTCGCCAGCTTATGAATTCGTGCCAGAGTCAATTAAATTATTGAAAAACATGGTTTTTTTTTGCAGATCACTCTGATTAAATGCTTCCAGTTGCCGTTACGGCAAGCCCTTAACTACTGCGTTTCGCGGTGGTAAAGGAATCACCACCCATGTCACGGACCACATAACCACGAGGGATTTTCCATGGCTATTTACATGAACTTCAACAACAACGCGCCGAAAGGTAACGTAACTGCCAAAGGTTACGAGGACTGGATCGAAGTGGACAGCTTCAACTTTGGTGTCGGCCGCGGCATCAGCATGGAAGCCGGCGCTATGGCGAACCGCGAGGCTTCCCGCCCGAGCATCAGCGAAATTACCGTAACCAAGCGCATCGATGCGGCTTCCGGCGGTCTGTTCAAGGCTTCTGTTTCCGGCGACGAAGGCGTCAAGGCTGAGATCCACGTAGTACAGACCGGAGCCAACTCCGTAGAGAAGTACGCGGTTTACGCTCTGGAGGACTGCATCATCTCTTCCTACAGCATCAGCGCCTCTGCAGGTGGTGCTCCGCAGGAGTCTCTCTCTCTGAGCTTCTCCAAGATCGAAGCGGACCTCAACCACGCAGACAAAACCAACAAAAACCCGAAAAATATGCGCGTGGGTTACGATCTCACTACCGCTACCGTGCTGTA
This sequence comes from Microbulbifer sp. TB1203, assembly GCF_030997045.1. Classification (NCBI taxonomy): domain Bacteria; kingdom Pseudomonadati; phylum Pseudomonadota; class Gammaproteobacteria; order Cellvibrionales; family Microbulbiferaceae; genus Microbulbifer; species Microbulbifer sp. TB1203. The sequence continues at coordinate 3,306,565 of NZ_CP116899.1, forward strand.
AGCAGCTTTTTCGGTTCTCACCGCAGGGGCCGAGTGCCTGCAGCCAAAAGCTGCGGGGGCTGCGGCCCCTCGGTGCTTCTTTCGCTCAAGGAATACACTGCAGGGTTTTCAGGGACTAGCCATGTTTTTGGATGTTGAAAACAGACAGGGCGTTCGCTACCGCGTAAGGGAAGGATGGTATCAGCCGCCGTTCCTTTCACAGGCTTTTGCACAGAGCAATGTCGACCTTCAACTACTCTTGAGCTTTGACGAAGCGGTAATCGAGCAAATTTACGATAGATTCCTTCGCTTCGAACAACGGCTTCCCGATCCCACAGGCCTGCATTATCGCAACGGGCATGAAGACCACCACCCGTTGGACCCCTATGCGGGTGCGCCGGCCGGCGTCACCGGCCAACGCAGGGATATCTACCGCGCCCTGGCCGATCAGCGCCTGATCATCGAGGAAAATCCCCTCGGTGATGACCAGTTGGCGGAAGAGCAATCCGCACTGGCAGCCCAGATTCGCAGGGGCCTGCAGCAGATCGTCGCCGAAGAGCGGGCCGAGGCGGTCCGCATCCAGGAAATGCATGAACAGCGCAATGCACTGGAAAAAGCGGGCGCTTACATAAAGCGCTACGCCACCGGCTTCGGCCAGGCGGCCTGGGGCTTGGGGGTCTGGGTCAAGGACGTGCTCGAAGTGGCAGCCGTGATCAGCCCCGCCCGTCAGGCATTCGCCGCCACTAACGCCGCGGTCGACTATATCTACCACGACAAACCCCTGGAGGAATCCGGCCGGGAGTATCTGGCCGACGTCAAAAGGGAAGTGGTCGATGTGCTGGGATTCGATCCCACCTCGATCACAGCGGAACAACTGCGCCAGGCTTTCGAAGTTGCCGAACTGATTTACGATGATCCCGATCTGCGCAGCGCTATCACCCGATTTGCCAGGGACTACGTCAGCGCCCAACACAGCCTGGAAGTAACCGAATTCACCGGCGGCGGTGTGTTTGAAATCGTGCTTACCATTGTATTGGCGGCGGTGACCGGCGGCGCCGGCGCCGTGGCAGCCCTAGCCAAAAATGCGCGCCTGATCGCCCGCTTCGAACGCATCGGAAAACTGATGATGCGCTTCGCTCGGCTCAAGAAGCAGCGCCTGAGGCGGATGAGAACCCGGGGCGCCAGCTTCTCCGACCTGGAATCCGTCGACGCCCCCGCCCCCCAAGCGGCGACCCCGCAGCCGGCGCGCCAATCGAACGCTGCGGATTCCGGCAACGCCGGAAAGGGCGACGGCGCTGCCGACAACAATAGTCGCGCGGACAACACCAGCGAGCCAAACAACAGCAACGAGCCAGATAACACCAACAGCGAGACCGGGCAAAACCGGAACGGCGACAGCACCCAGAACAACGAAACGGCCCTGGAAGGCGGCGAGCCCATCAACCTGAAAACCGGCGAGGAGCGCCTCACCCTGGTGGACGCGGTGCTGGACGGCCCCCTGCCCTTCACCCTGGCGCGCACCTACCGCAGCAGCAACCCGAAAGACTTCGGCATGGGTTGCGGCTGGACGCATACCCTCGGCGAGCGCCTGGAATGGCGCGGCAAAGGCAAGCCGCTGCACTTCCACGACGCCGAGGGCCGGATCATTGCCCTCCCCGCTCCGGGCGCCAGCGGCCGCAGCCACAATGTGGCGGAAAAGCTCAGTCTCACCCGCGTCGATGACGATCACTGGATAATCGCCCCCTACGGCGCGCCGAATGGTGTGCAGAAACACTTCAAACCCGCCGGTGCATTTGCAGACTATTTCTCCCTGGCGGAGATCCGCGACGGCTACGGCAACTTTCATCGTTTCCACTATGTCGACGAACGCCTGATCTGCGTCGAGAGCAGCCTCGGCGAAGCCCTGCACATCAGCCAGCCCCAGGGCAACGCAAATCGTAGCCGCATCGGCGAACTAAAGAAGGAAACCCGCGACGGCCGCATCACGGCCCTCGCCAGCTACCAGTACAGCGACGAAGGCGACCTGATCCAGGCCACCGATGCCGACGGCCACAGCGAGCGCTACCAGTATCACCGCCACGTTATCAAACAACGTACCCTCAAGAGCGGCTACAACTTCTATTTCGAGTGGGACGCCGAGGGCCCCGGCGCCCGCTGCCTGCGCCAATGGGGCGACCCCATCGACGGCCAGCCCACCTATAGCTACCAGTTCGACTGGGACGACGATCGCAAGGGTGTCACCGTCACCGACACCCGTGGCGGCCGGGAGCGCTACCGCTTCAACGACCGCGCCCTGCCCATCTATTACAGGGATGCGGAGGGTGCCGAAACCCTCTACAGCTACAACACCCTCGGCCAGCTGACCAAAGTCCAGTTGCCCAGCGAGGAGGGGCTCCCCCGCGAGGAACACTACGAATACGACTCCTACGGCCGCCTGATCCAAAAGACCGACGCCGCCGGCGGCGCGCACCGTATCGAATACAACGCCGAGGGCCTGCTGGCCAAAATCACCGATCCCGCCGGCCACTCATGGGAACGCCGCTACAACAAAAACGGCCAGGTTACCGAGAGCATCGACCCGCTCGGCAACGCGACAAAGTATGCCTACAACCCCATCGGCCTGGTGGGCAGCGTCACCGACCCTCTCGACAACACCATTCGCTATCTGTGGAATCCCCAGGGCAAGCTCAGTGCCATCCACGACGCCATGGGCCGCTCCCGGCACTACCGCTACGACAACGCCCAGCGCCTGGTGGAGATTCGACAAGGGGCACAACAGGGCTCGGAGCAAGGCGGACCGAGCCAGAGCACCCGCTACGAGTACGATAGCCAGGACCGTATCAGCGCGGTAATCGCGGCGGACGGCGCCCGCACCCAGTACCGCTACAATCCCCAGGGCCTGGTAGCGGAAATCATCGACCCCGAGGGCCGCAGCACTCGCTACGACTACGACGGCCTCAGCCAGGTATGTGCGCGCACCAACCCCGACGGCAGCCGCCTCGAATACCACTACGACGGCGAGCGCAACCTGACCGGCCTCACCAACGAAAAGGGCGAGCGCTACAAGCTCAAATACGACCTCAGCGAACGCCTCATCGAGGAGGTGGGCTTCGACGGCCGCACCACCCGCTACGCCTACAACCGCGCCGGCCACCTGATCGCCAGCCGCGCCGTCACCGATCTGGACACCGGCCGGGGCATTGACACCGCCTTCGAGCGCGACGCCTTTGGGCGGCTGCTGCGGGAAACCACCCCCGACGGCGTCACCGGCTTCCGCTACAACCGCGCCGGCCAATTGATCGAAGCGGAAAATGCCCACCGCAAACTGCGCTGGGAATACGACCCCTGTGGCCGCGTCACCACCGACTGGCAGGACCAGGCCAAAATCAGCCACCGCTACGACGCCGCGGGTAACCGCATCGCCAGCACCCTGCCGGACGGCGAAGAACTCAAGCTCGCCTACGATCCCACCGGCCGGTTCCAGAGCCTGCACCGCATAAACAACGGCACTGAACAACTGCTCGCCGCCATCGAACGCGACGACCAGGGCCGCGAGATCCAGAGACAGCACGGCAACGGCCTCGCCAGCGAACGGGACTACGACCCCCAGGGCCGCCTGCATAAAATGCGCTTTGGCAAAGCCACCGGCCCCGTGGAAAATCCGCTACACGAACGCAGTTACCACTACAACCGCAACGGCCAGATCAGCCAGATAGACGACAGCCTGCGCGGCAGCCGCCACTATCACTACGACGCCCTCGACCGCCTCACCCAGGTGGACGGCCCCAACCCGGAACACTTCGTCCACGACCCGGCGCACAACATCCTCGCCGCCGCCGGCAGCCCGGAAGAAGCCAGGCAACAGGCGGGAGAAACCAAAGTCAGCGGCAACCGCCTCGCCTTCCGCGGCGACACCCACTACCGCTACGACGTGCACGGCAACCGCATTGCCGCCCTGCGCGGGAAAGACAAAAAGCTGCAGACCCGCTACCACTATAACAGCCGACAGCAGTTGGTCAGGGTCGAACAGCTAAAGGTAAAAGAAGGCGGAGCGGAACAACTCCAGCGGGAAACCCACTACCAATACGACCCGCTGGGCCGGCGTGTCGTCAAAGCGGATAGCGAAAAGCGGGTAGAATTCCTGTGGGATGGCGATGTACTGCTGCGGGAAACCACCCGCGATGCCGACAGCGGCCAGGACCTCAAGACGCGCACCTACTACTTCGAGCCCGGCACCTTCAAGCCGATCGCGCTGAGCGAGGACGGCGAGGTCTATCACTACCATCTCGACCATCTGGGTACGCCGGATACACTGACCGACAGCGAAGGCGAAATTGCCTGGAGCGTCAGCTACAAAACCTATGGCAATGTAGCCATCAAGCACTGTAACAAGATCGAACAGCCGATTCGGTTTCAGGGGCAGTATTTCGATGAGGAGACTGGGCTGCATTACAATCGATTTAGGTATTATGATCCGGAGATTGGGCAGTTTGTCACACAGGACCCCATAAGATTACTAGGCGGGATCAATAATTATCAATATGCGCCCAATCCTTTAGGCTGGGTAGACCCATATGGCCTATCCAGCAAAGAAGGCTATGCCATTATTCATAAGAAAGGTTCTGGAGATCAGGTTCACTTTGGTATCGAAGTCGTCACTTCAGAGAAAACAATCTCGACAGAGCAACTTGGCGGATATGAGGGTACCAATAGAACTTTTCCGACAAAAACTCTCATTGATGTGCTTGACACAAATGAAATGAGCACTGATCCAAACTACGAGAAAATTAAAGTGCATCTACCGGACCCATTAGGCGCACAGAAACATCAAGAAGCTCTACTAAAAGACAGCAACCAAAAGCTTATTAACGCCGGCGGTGACCCTGATCGCTTAGACACCCCTCTTTACGACATTGAAAACCAAAGTTGCTTAACACATTGCTTCGACGTAATGAGAGCAGGAGGGAGAGCAGAAGCACCAACAGCAAGTCCTCCAGATCGAAGTACTGCTAGATACATGAGAAACCTTCGAAAAGAATCAAAAGAGCTTGGACAATGACTCAGAAGAACGAGAAAGAAAGCCTTGCAGAAGGAATAAGCAAGCTCAGGAAGATTACTCACAAAGATAGCTCTGTGAACGTTTGCAGGCATCTGGCAGACGAATCTTCCAAAAATCAAGAAGCTAGATATGTGGCGACTCAATTACTAGACGATAGTTATTTTTTGCTGTGGTGCTGCGAGAGCTGTGCCGAAAAATACCACGTCCCAAAGCCAGGAGTGCTAGTGGTTGACAATGACGCTCCCCTAGAGAGCCTAGTTATCACTCGCGACTCAACTGACAAAGATCAAAATCCGTATAAAAACCTCATAGATTCCTGTAAAGGATTCACTGCCAGGAAAGACTCTTTTTATGAAAAATTTAAAAGAGTAAACCAAGACCAGATTCTTAACAGTAAGTACAAAGTTGAATTCGGAAAGGAAATAATAGGGATTTCATCCGATTGACCGCCTCAAGAGCACAGGGTCACACATAAGAAGGCTGGTTTTTAGATGGCATACATGAAATGTAAGATTCATGGAGAAAATATTGCCAGCTTGGTTTCTGAAGGCGTTTTAGACTTTGTGTTAGGGAATAGCAAGGATTTAGAGTTAAATAAAATCCACTATAAAGATGAGCCTGGAAAGGACTATTATTTTTATGTTGATGAAGATTTTTTAAACTCCTTGCAGGAAAGCTTCGGCTCCAATATTCTCGAGACAATAAAGTCTGAGGAGACTGCTTTTGAAATATCCCTAGAGTTAAAGCCAGTTTGCCCGGCCTGTTTAAACGATAGAATATCTAAACATACGACATAATATAGGGGTCAGGCCTGCCCAAAAAATGCACAAATGGTAGCAGTGTTAGTAACCGTCTTAGATGACAAACCCAACTGTGGCACACGCAAAGAATACAAGGCTTACAACTCCGTTTCTGCACGAGATCAAAATTAAGGAAACGAAAAGTGAAATCGAAACTCAACAGTTTCAACCCGTACGATTACACCAACGAGCAACTCTGGTGTTTGGGGCTGTCCGCTATCAGCGTACAGGTAAATGGCCAGAGGCACGATATTCTTCGACACGACGATCCCGAGGCGTACCGTAAAATATTATCGGCCTGGTGGGACATCACCAACGCTCAAGAATATCGAGAAACAATAGATTGGCTGCGTGATGGTGGTGGGCGCAATGTCTTTAATCAGGACTGGGGATATTTTCTGACTTTACACCCGGAGAACATCTCCGGCTTGCTCGATAACCTACGAGACAAAGACCCGAAGCAGCATGCTCGCTTTAAAACCATACGTCATTATCGTGACGTTATCGATGGTTGTGGAATCGTCGCATGGGATATTGCACGCGCTACATTTTTGGCGCGCATGGCTTTAACGGCTGGCTATATCGAGGAAGATGAGGCTTGGCAGACAGTAATGGGCTACGGCGTAATAGCGCGCCGTGTGTTTGAAAACTGGTTTCAGTTTGCGCACAGCTTTCTGATTGGAAGGCAATACTCCATGAGCAACCTTGATGACGATACCGGAAGGAATTACCTTCGGGCAGCCCAGCATTTGCTGACTCATTCGGAAAGTCTGTGGGTTAGGTTCCCTGAATTCGAGAACCAAAATCGAGAACTGGTCAACCACTGACATTAATGATTGCCTTTGGCTACATGGAAAATAACATGAAACTTGATGTTTCTGAGCTCCTGGAAAGACTCTACGAGGAAAAGAAGTGGTCAGAACTTGATGAAAAAATAAGTGAAAGAGACCTTGCGGAATATAAGGATGATATCACTCTGTTTCGATATAAGCTCATCGCAATGGCCAATATTGAAGGCCGAAACACCTGCGATGAGCTCATTCGAATAGCTGAGATAGCCCTGAATATTAAAAAGGAAACCCTATTTTACAATATTCTTGCAGACGCCCATATTGCGAGAGAAAACCCAAATTTAGCTATAAACATACTGAACTCCTGGAAATCTATAGATCCTGAGAACCCTAATATCTTTCAGCTACTTTTTTATTGCCATAAACAGTTGAATGACGAGCAAGGAATGACTCATGCAGCATTGTATTTCCACTTTTTCTCGGGAAAGGCTCTCCAAGCAAGCCTAAACTTCGAAGCCTCATGTGAGCACCTATACAACACATGCAAGATGGCACCGAAGTTCGATTATGCGGCTTATTTGTACGCTCAGGGTTTGATGTTTAGTGGTAAACCCCTCAGAGCAACTGAAGTTGCAGCCACTGTTTCTGATGAGTCTCCATTTTCCCTCGGCAAAATGGAGATTATGGCCCGCCTTGCCTCATTCCAGTCCGTTCCGGATGTTGTTGATGGTCATATTGAATCCATTCTGGATATCGATGCAAGTAATCCTGTCGCGCTTAGGTGCCGCGCCAAAGCTGCTGAAGATCGAAAAGATATTATGTCGGCAATTGCAGCTTATCAGAAGATTGTAGAATTTTACCCCTTTGATGTACTAGCAAGTCTGAAGATTGTGCAGCTATCCATGGCGATTGTAGAGAACATCTCAATAGGCATGACGATCCTGGATTCAGAGAAGCTAAGGCTTTCAGAGATTCTTTTCCATGCGGGTCAGAGTGATGCGGGATCAATACTTCTCGAAGGAATTTCACCTAAGTCTGAAAGTTATTTAGATGCAAGAATAGCTCTGGCGAACAACTATATTAACAGCCAGAACTTCATCGAAGCCCTTGAGGTCATCCGGGTTACAGACGATTCAACGAGAATGCACACAACTTTGTTACAGCTGGAAGCCGAGAGCCTTTTCCAGCTTAATCGGCACGAAGAAGCCGCCCAGATATCTCAAAATTCTCTAGAGATTGATCCGGACAACCTCCGTTGCCATTTTTTGCTTGGTGCTTCTTTAATCAAAATCAATGAGAGTAACACGCGAAACCTGGCCAAGGTTGAAGGTAGTATTCGTCCTTTACTAGGCACCTATATAGATAGGACACCTAACGACGGGTTACCCCATGTATATCTTGCACAGCTAACGTATAGCCTGGGGCAGGCTGACGGAATCCCCAATCAGATACGACTGGCACGGGGTAAAGGCCACTTATCCCCTTTGGGGAGCTATCTAATGGGCCAGTACAACCTTTCAGTTGGCGATTTTAGTGCTGCTTTGGCGGAGTTCACCGATGCCGTTGATCTATCTGGCCGTAATATTTATTACGAAGCGCAGATCGCACGCGCAGAACTGAATCACAAGCTAGGTAATATGCAGAGAGCGTTGGATGATGTGGAGGAAATACTGACACACTGGCCCAACAATCAGCGCGCTGGCGCTTTACGGCAGTTGCTACAAATTTCTCTGATAAATTAAGTTTGACTCGTTTTACGCAGACAGATAAATGGGTCAAACACGAATGGCACTAAGTTAAGCGGAATCCCTCTATAGGAGCCTGCTTGCAGGCGAATTGAGGTCGCACAGGTCAGGTCAGCAGCAGGTCAGCAGGGTCAAGCAGGTCAGCAGGGTCAGGCCTTACAATTTACATGCCAAGCAGAAATCAGTAGGCTGAATTTTGAGAAAAAATCAACTGTCAAATGTAAGGGTGGCTGTGATGACCACCACACAGAAATACAATTTTTGAATTCAGAGCAAAAATCTCAAACCATGACAACCTCTCAGGAACCCGGTGACAAGCATGTCCATTCTTAGCCAAGACAAACGGATGATCAACGTCGACTGCCCACTCGGCAAGGACGCACTGATTGCCACAATGATAGACGGCGAAGAGCATATCTCGAAGCCGTTCAACTACACGCTCAAACTGCTCTCCGACAATCATACCGTCACCCAGGACGACGTCGTTGGCAAGGTGATGACGGCAGCCATCCACCACGCTAAGACACCGCGTTACATCAGCGGTTATGTAACCCACTTCTCCATGCACGATGTCAACGCCGAGGGCATGCGCAGCTATACCGCAGTACTGCACCCGGGCCTGTGGTTTACCAGCCTCGGCGGCAAGAACCGTGTTTTCGAGAAGAAATCGGCCAAGCAGATCCTGGAGGAAGTGCTGGGCGAGTACAGCAAGGTCATCAAGCTTTCCACAAAGCTCAACGCGGAATACATCACCCGCGAGTACTGCGTACAGTTCGATGAGAGCGATTTTGAGTTCATCAGCCGCCTGATGTCTGAAGAAGGGATTGTCTACTATTTCAAACACAGCGACGGGCAGCATGAGCTGGTACTCTGCGACGACCCGCAGGATTTCTACGACTGCGAATCGGAAAAGGTGGAGTACGACGGCGGCGGAAGTCATCCAACCAAGCACACCATCAGCAGCTGGGACCGGGTCTTCAACTATCACGGCGGCGGTTTTGAGTTCAAGGACTACAATGAATTCACCGCGACCAAGGACAACAAACAGCAAGTCAAGACCACCAGCAAGCTCAACGATATTTCCAGCTATATGCGCAGCCTCTACGGCCTGAACCACTTCGAGCAGGATGGCGAGCACAAGCGCAAGTTCAAGGACAGCTACCACAAGGCGCTGGCGGAAAGGGCCATGGAGTCCCAGGAGGCGCAGTTCGACATGGCCCACGGGAGCAGCGATTGCCCCGCCTTCAGCGCCGGCGGCCGCTTTGACTTCGACCACACGCTGAGCACGGAGAAAGGCAAGTACCTACTCACATCCGTTAAATTACTCGCGGCAGACAGCAACAGCGGCCAAACGCACTTCAGGAGTACGTTCAGCTGCGTGCCCGCTTCGGTAATGCCCCGGCCGGACCCGCTCGCGCGCTCCAACAGGATTCACTCGCCACAGGTGGCCCAGGTACTGGAAGTAAAAGCCACAGCTTCCGACAGCTCCCAGGACCCCTATACCCAAATCAAGGTGAAGTTTCCCTGGAACTCCGCGCAGAACAGCTGCTGGATACGGGTAATGCAATCCTTCGCCGGCAAAAACTGGGGCGCCAACTTCGTACCCCGTATCGGCCAGGAAGTGGTGGTGACTTACATCAACGGCGATCCGGACCGCCCACTGGTTACCGGAGCCGTCTACAACGGCGACAATCCCGGCCCCAACTACACCGCCACCCAAAGCGGCTGGAAAACCGAATACGAGGGCAGTGCGTTCAATGAACTGCGCTTCGACGACAAGGGCGGCAAAGAAGAGATCTATATGGAGGCCGGCAGGGACCACAACTTCGTGATCCACCACGACCAGACCGGCAAGATCGAGAATGAGCAGACCCTGGAGATCAAACAGGACCGCAGCGTCACCGTCACCGATGGCAGTGAGAAAGTCACCATTGCCAAAGGGGACCAGATTGTCAAGATCGACAAAGGCGATCAAAAAACCACCCTGGGTGCTGGGAATCATACCCTCAAGATCAGCAAGGGTACGCAAACCACCGACGCCATGGGCGCGATCAAGATCACTTCAAAATCCTCCATTGAATTGAAAGTTGGTGGCAGCAGCATCAAGCTGACGCCCGCCGGAATTACCATCAAGGGCACCATGCTGTCATTCAAGGGCGACGCCACTGCCGAAGTCAAAGGCGGCGGCATGCTTACCTTGAAAGGCGGCGTGACCATGATCAATTGATGGAGTAAGCGATGACAGATCTGATAAAAGTTCAGGCCCTGACCGCCGCCGAATTATTGAAAAATTTCGACGTAAGCGAAGAGGCAGAAGAACACCTGGTACCGGATACCGCACCAGAGGTAAGCATCAATCGCCTGATGGAAGTCGGGCTCTACCCGGATGCGATCAAGCTTCTTGCACACGGGTTGCCCAAGCGTGAGGCGGTATGGTGGGCGTGCCTGGCAGCTCGCGATATCCAGAACCCACAAACCGATGAGGACAATATAAACGCCCTTATCGCCGCGGAAAGTTGGACCAAGAAGCCCAGTGAGGAGGGCCGTTTGCGCTGCAAACTGCTGGGGGAAAAAACCAAACACAAGACCCCCGCCAGTTGGGCGGCGACAGCTGCAAGCTGGTGCCACGGCAGCCTGGCCGCTGAGGGAGAACCGGCTATTGAGCCGCCCCAACACCTATACGCCCATGCGGTGGCCGGCAGTATAACGCTTGCCGCAGTGCTCTATGACCCGGTGGACCCCAGCGAACGCTTTGTTCGCTACATGAAGCAGGGGCTGGATCTGGCAAGAGGCGGCAACGGACGAATCGAGGAATAGAACTATGGGAAAACCTGCATCGCGTATCACGGATATGCACGTCTGCCCAATGGTAACCGGTACGGTCCCGCACGTCGGTGGACCGATACTGAGCCCCGGCGGTCCCACTGTCATTATCGGCAAGATGCCATCAGCGACTGTGGGCAGCGCCTGCACCTGCGTCGGGCCTCCCGACACCGTGGCCATGGGCAGCACCACAGTAATGATCCAGGGTAAGCCAGCGGCGCGGATGGGAGATACGACAGCGCACGGAGGAAAGATCGTGGTGGGATGCCCGACAGTCCTGATTGGGGGTTAGTCAAAAGATCGATTCCCGCACCGGCTGTAAAACGAATTGATAAGAGCGGCCCCTCCGTAAGGCCGCTCTGGCCAATTAGCTAACTTGGTAACTAAAATCACCTTCTTCAGTGGCGCTCACATGAATGGCCGCAACTTCCTCTCCTTTGGCCATTTTGCCCAGACACTCACTAGCCAGCGACGGCAATAACGTCCGGTTCAAAATCACCTCTATATTCCGCGCCCCAGTATCGGACTCCTGGCACCGCGCGACGATATTGATCAGCACATCATCGTCATAGCTGAAACTGGCTCCATAGTGTTCCTTAACCCGCTTTTCAATACGGCGCATATTGATCTTGCAGATTTCCACCATATCCTCGTCATCCAGCGGATAATAAGCGATCACGTTGGCACGACCGAGGAAGGCAGGTTTGAATTTCTTTAGCAGGTGGGGACGGATATTGTCCAGCAGAACGTCTGGTTCCGGCTTTTCCTCCACTTGACTGAAGATTGCACGGATAGCATCCTCTCCAGCATTGGAGGTCATGATAATAACCGTGTTCTTGAAGTCGATATCGCGCCCTTCTCCATCTTTTATGGTTCCCTTGTCGAAAAGGTTGTAGAAGATATCCTGGACGCCCGGGTGCGCTTTTTCTATTTCATCCAGCAGAATTACCGAGTAGGGTTTGCGGCGAGCCGCCTCGGTCAATACGCCGCCCTCTCCGTAGCCGACATAGCCCGGAGGCGAACCCAGTAACATGGAAACCTTATGCTCCTCCTTGAATTCGGCCATACTAATGGTGGTGATATTCTGTTCGCCGCCAAATAACTCATCAGCCAGGGCCAAAGCTGTTTCAGTTTTTCCGACACCGCTGGTTCCGCAGAACATAAACACGCCCACCGGTTTGCGCGGGTCTGTCAGGCCGGCACGTGACGTACGAATCGCCTGTGCGACAGCTTCAAGGACATGGGGCTGCCCGATAACCCGCCGCTCGAGGCGCTCGGCCAGGGTTTGTACCGCGATTATTTCATCACTGACCATTTTGCCAACCGGGATGCCGGTCCAGTTGGCTACCACTTCGGCAATGGCCTGTTCATCCACAGCCGGCTGCATCAGCGGAGTATCGCCCTGTACCTCTTGGAGCTGCGCATAAAGCGATTGTAACTGCTGCTTGAGATCGGCCATGGTGGCGGCGTCCAGGGTGTTCTCTTCGTCCTGTTGCCGCGGGGCCTGCTGTTGTTGAAAAAGGTCATCGATTTGATCCCGCAGTTTGTGGATCTGTACGGTCAGCTCCTGTTCCTGCTGATGCTGAGCCTGCAACCTATTCAGGCGTTCTTCGGCCTCCGCCTGCTGTTCAGATAAAATTTGCAGCTGCTCTTCATGTTCACCACTGGCAGCATTTTCGCGTTGCAGTTTCTGTATAGTGGTTTTAGCGCGCTCAATTATCCGCCTGGCGTCTTCAATCGCCCCGGGGGTTGCCGACTGGCCAAGAGCGACACGGGCACAGGCGGTGTCCAGCAGACTGACGGACTTATCCGGCAATTGGCGTCCCGGAATATACCGGTGGGATAACTTCACGGACGCAACAATGGCCTCGTCTAGGATACGCACGCGGTGATGCTCCTCCAGTGAAGTGGCTATACCGCGCATCATGTCGATGGCTTTCTCTTCACTGGGTTCCTCAACCTTCACCACCTGAAACCGCCGGGTGAGCGCCGGATCACGTTCGAAATATTTTTTGTACTCCGCCCAGGTGGTCGCGGCAATAGTGCGCAGTTCGCCGCGGGCCAGTGCAGGCTTCAACAGGTTGGCGGCATCCCCCTGCCCCTCTTTACCCCCGGCACCGATCATGGTGTGCGCCTCATCGATAAACAGGATGATAGGCGTTGCCGAGGCCCGCACTTCCTCGATAACGGACTTGAGGCGGTTTTCAAACTCCCCCTTTACACTGGCACCGGCCTGGAGCAGCCCGAGGTCCAGGGTGCGCACGGCGACGCCTTTCAGCGGGTCCGGCACGTCGCCGGTGGCGATACGCAGGGCAAACCCCTCGACCACCGCGGTTTTACCCACACCGGCCTCGCCGGTAAGGATCGGGTTGTTTTGCCGGCGGCGGGTCAGGATATCGATACACTGTCGTATTTCCTCATCCCGCCCCAAAACCGGGTCTATCTCCCCTTTCTGGGCGCGCTCGGTGAGATTGATGGTGTATTTATCCAGGGACGGCGCCTTACTCGCGGCGGCTACCACCGCCGCTGCCCCTTCATCTCCGTCGCCGCCACCGGTCATGTGGCTGGATTCGCCACTGCGACCAAACATTGCCCGGGCGGTCTCGCGGATGGATTCCGGTGCTATGGATTTCAGCTCGGGGCAGGACTCCAGCAACTGCCGGCGCGATGTTTCTTCCAGCAGCAATGCGGCCAGCAGGTGGCCGGAACTTATGGAGCGGTGCCCATAGTCGATGGATGCGAGCATCCAGGCATTTTTTGCGCCTTCGACTATCGTCGGCGAAAGCGCCGCCGGCCGACTGCTCCCCGATTTAAACCTCGCAATGGTTGTCGCCAGCTGCTTGGCGAGATTCGACGGGTTGACATCGTGCTTCTCCAGCAGGTGGTACAGGTCGGTGTCGGACTGATCCAGCAATTTCAATAGCCAGTGTTCCAGTTCCACATTGTACTGGCTCTGGGCCAGACAGAGCCCCGCTGCCCCTTCCAGGGAATCGCGCATATGGGGGGTCATGGTATCCACGAGGCGCTTCAGGTCGATATTGATCATATTATTCAAAGTTCCTTTTAGGGATTATCAGGCTGCGGGCAGTGCTTCATCGGGAGAAACCCGGTCCGCACTCAGTGCGATCTCCACCCGCTGGTCATATTGGTGTTCACTGGACATATGGGTATTCCAGCCCAACAGCGGCTGGACGTCGGGTTCATCAATCAACTGCACCGGCACTACCTGTCCGGTAAACAGGGTTACAGAGATCTCGAAATCCATTTCCACGCCGGCGCTGAACTGAATAAAAGACTTGAGCGCTTCCAGCTTGTCACTGCCTGGTGCTATGGTCATGAACTGGTCGTACGCCATTGGTTCAACCACGACGCGAAACTTATTCTGTGCCTGGAAGCACATGGTGCCCAGCACAGTGTTGACCCCCAGGCAATTATTCACCCCCTGGGGATATTCCGGCCCCGGCAGTCGACAGAGCACATCTTCCGGCAATTCGTCCCATTGCCCCCGGAACTGCTCAATATTGACGTTCAGGCCGAAGTGATGGCGGATCATACTAGCCAGGGCGGCCGCGGAGCACTGTTGCCTGCCCAGGTGTCCCGCCATGCCAAACAAGGCTTCGTCCGGCAGCGGCATTCGGTAACGCATTTCACTGGTACCGAGCCCGGAGAGCGATGCCAGTGCGTGGCTGAACAGATCCAGCTCACGTTCCTTGCGAAGGTGCTGTCGCTCGTAATTGACCGGCAGCTGGTATTTGTGCCAAGCCTGGTAGAACAGTGAGACGTGGCGATGGTTAAACATATCCAGGAAGTCGCGCAGCGCGGTGTTTTTCTCCCGCAACTCCCTGAGAACCAGCTCAGTCAGGTAGTAAGGCATTACACCCTGGCTGCCGATCAGGCCGGTGAACCCGACATCCATCTTCCACTGCCTGATTTCATCATCGGCCTGCCCGGTACCGCGGCTTTGATGCTGCTCCAGGCGCAGAATATCGGAGCCGATAAATGACAGGTTCGACTGCGCGCTAAAACGCACTACCTCGCGCGATGGCGGGGAGGAGCCGGCAATCGGTTCCCCGGCGTAACCGTCTCCCCCCAGTACCGCCGCATGCTCAAGGAGCCTGACCGCCTGAAAGAAGTCGAAGCAATAGGGCTCGCGGCGCAGGCGCTCTATTACAGTAAAGCTTTGTCGCCGGCGCGAGGTGGCCATCGCTTCAGTTCTCCATCTCTGCCACTCAGTGTGGCAATCAGTCGGGTAAAGGAATTCAGTGAGCAATAGAGGCCGAGAAAGCGCTCTATAATGCTGGCAAATAACAGCGGGCTGGTGCCGGACAACATCATGGAATCCAGTTCGATCTCCACCTCTGTTCCCCGGCACAATACTACGCTCTGATCTATCTGTATCGGCGCGGTGATCGGCCTCGTATTTACCTTCAACAGCGATTCGATCAGGTTTCTGGTGCTGGCCGAATCGCGGAAATCATAGAGCCTTAAAATCTCCTTAAGCGCGTCACAGCCACCCGAACCGGAAAGGGACAGGTGGTTGAGGTTGAGATGTGAAATCAACCGCCAGTATCCCCGCTCGCGGTGCGGCGGTCTCAAGGTCGCCGTAGGAGATATCACACTGCTGACTCTGCTTGCCGGCGCATCGCCGTCGACCACTTCCAGGTAAGGCTGTGAATTGCCACTGGGCAGCTTTTTCGGCAGGTTGCGGTTGCAACAGGTCAGCTTCAGGTCCAGCGTCTGATCGCTGATACGATGTGGATTGAAATCCAGGTCCACCAGGCATATATCCAATTCCGTCGCCTGCTCATTGCGGTGCTCGCCCTCTATTACGTCGCGGCGGCGAACATACCAGAATGCCGATTGCCGGGCGTGATGGCGGCTGTGCTGAATGCCGTAGAAAGGACGATACGGGGTGGTTTTGCCGCTGCCATCCGTTGCACCAACGGCGTCGATCGAATAGACCTCAAGGCCGTCACTTCGACGCGCATCGGGCACCACGTGATAGCTGTATTCGGTATGGCTAAGCGGTATCGGGTCCGCCGTTTGTGGAAACAGATTGACAACCGGCGTACAGCCCAGCGCAAACATGCTGGCAGCAATCTGCTTTTCCAGTTCGTCGTGGTTTTCCGACAAGTAGAAATACAGATTGAGTGTATCGCCGTAACTGTCATTAATGGCTTCCTGGAGATTGCAGATATCGATAAAGAGAAACTTCTCCGGGAACGCGAAGTACTCTGTAAGCAGGCGATAGCCGATAAATGCCGTGTCCGGGTATGGCAGGAGGCCCTGGTCCGGTTCCAGCCCGACCTGTTGTATGGCGTCCGGCTCCATAAAAGTGGGTTTTGGATCGGTTTCACCGCTGGCCACCACCAGCTTTACACAACGGCTGAGCAGCAGATCGTACAGTGCGTAGACGTGGCTGGGCTGTCCCCGAAGAAAGAAGCGCAATTTCCCCGGCTGTATTTCAGAGAAGCTCAGATCCTGGCTGAGGGTTTTCAGAGACAGTTTGAGTACCGCATTCGCCCCCTGGATCTCATTGCACCCGGGCGCGATAAAAGGGCGCGGCATCAGGCTGGCATTGGCCACCTGGAAAGGACAAATATCGACCGGGTAGCGGCTGGTAAAGCGGCAAGTCTGCCCGTTAAAGCTGTCGGTTTCCAGCAGGGTATCGGCATCTACACGGGTAATCGCATCCAGGTCCGGTTCCGGCTCGAACTGCACAATGGCACAGGACGGAATCGGCCTCAGGTAATGGGGATATAAGGTCTCCAGCATTG
Source organism: Microbulbifer sp. TB1203 (assembly GCF_030997045.1). Classification (NCBI taxonomy): domain Bacteria; kingdom Pseudomonadati; phylum Pseudomonadota; class Gammaproteobacteria; order Cellvibrionales; family Microbulbiferaceae; genus Microbulbifer; species Microbulbifer sp. TB1203. The sequence goes on from NZ_CP116899.1 coordinate 3,323,539, forward strand.
CATCGGTAAGCTCGGGAAAATCGTCGCTCAGCTTCTGCTGGACACGCGCATTCATATAGGCGAAACCCGACAGCAGGCGGCCTACCAGGGGGTCGTCCACGGTATCGGTATCCAGTTGCAGCCTGGAGGCTGCGGCCGGATGTATTTTGGTGAACTCGGAAGCCGTCTGCTGGATAAACGCCAGTTCCCGCTCGTAGAGATCAATCAGCTTTTCACTCATTACATAATCTCCGATACATCGACCAGCTGAGTTACCGGATTCAAAGCGGAATCGAACACTATGACCTCCGATGCGGGGTTGACATGCAGAACCGCCTCGACACGAAAGCGTATACTGGGGTCCTCGACATCCATCTTGTCCTGGCTCGTCACTTTTACCGAGCGGATTCTGGGCTCGAAATCCAGTATCGTTCTCTCGATTTCCCGGCAGAACCGCTTCCGGCTGTCCATCGAGGAAAGATTGATTGTCGACAGGTCCGGCAGGCCGAAATTGATATTGGAATTACTGAGATGGGTATGAGTTTCCGGAGCGGATAAACAGCGATAGCGTGTATTGAACAGGTACTCCAGATCCCTCCGGACGCCCTCCCGAAGCTGCTTCAGTACCTGATGCGGCTGGTGCAGGTCCATATTGCGGGACGATTCCAACAGCCTGTCGAGAACCGGGGCCAGAAGGCGCTTATCTTTTCGCATAATAATTTGGGCCCTTGTTATCGTATCGTGCCTACGCCGATCTGAGCCAGAGCGGTGGTAAGTTTCAATTCGGAAACCAAATGGTCAACGGTGTAGTGACTTTTCAGGTGAATCACACTCTGATAACTGCCAGCTTTTCCCGGCTCGTCCACCACCCGCACCCGGGCCTCTCTGAGAGGGTAGCGGGCCAACATCTCCCAGGACAGGTCATCGCGCCCGGTGGTGTAGCGGTCCAGCCATTTCTGCAACTGGCGCTCGCAGTCCTGGGCGTTCATATAGGCACCCACTTTGTCCCTGATCATCACCTTGATGTAGTGGGCAAATCTCGATGCGCAGAGAATCTGCTGCAGCATGGCGCTGATACGCGCATTGGCGGTGGCGGACTTGGTGGTGTACTGCTTGGGCCGCTGTAATGACGGAACACTGTTGAATGCACTGTACGCGGTATCGTAACAGTGGCACAGACAGGAGAATCCCAGCTCACTCAAGTCCCGCTCTACAAAATCCGTCACGAGGATAGAGGTGGACATGCGGACCATATTCGAAGTTGTATCCGGCTTGTACGAGACCACCGGCAGTTGGGATACCAGGCCGCCCCCCAGATGATCCCTGGCAACGCCCCGGATGTGCGAAAACCAGCCCACGTCATTGAACTCCCGAATCAACACCGCGCCCATTGCGAAACAGGCATTGCCCCAGAGATATTTCCGACTGTGGGATGCAGAGACCCGCTCTGCAAACCGCAGGCCGCCGTAACGGGAGAATTGAGTATTGTAGGGCTGGCGCAGAAGCACCTGTGGCAAGGTAACCGCCAGGAACCGGCTGTCCTCGAGATCCCTCAAGCCATTCCAGCGGATATACTCCTTTTGCCGGAACACTTCTGAAAAATCGATCGGCTTGGCAAGGTCATCGTAGTGATCCACACCGAACAGCTGCGGAGTAGCCGCACAGACAAACGGTGCAAAAGCCGCTGCCGAAGTATGGGCAATACCCTGCAAAGTAAAGACGTCGTCGTATGGGTGATCGGCGAAAGGGCGGTGGGATATGTAGTAATCGCCGAGAAGAAGACCAAAGGGCTCTCCACCCGGGGTTCCGAATTCCTCATTGTAAATGAGATGAAAAAGGCCCGACTGATCAAAGTCCGGGGCCCGTTCCATATCCTTGCTGAGATCCCTCCAGCTCACATCCAGCAACTTGATCTTGATGTTGTCGGAATGCGGGGTGTTGTGGACCAGCATTGATAGGCCGCGCCAGCTGGCTTCAAGCCTCTGGAAGCGCGAATGATGCAGGATGCTGTTGATCTGGTCGCAGATCAACTCGTCCAGTTCCGCTACCAAGCGGCTCAGCCACTGGCGAACGGTAAACTGTTCCGGCTGCGGGCAAGGATATATTTCCGACAGCCAATATTCGAAGGCGAACAGGTCATCCGGTTCCCGCAAAAACTTTTGCAAATCCGCCCCCTTACCAGTAAGCAACTGCGAAGGCAGCTCTATTCCGCAATCTCCGGAATTGTGATCGCTAGATGCAGCGGGCAAGGCAGGACTCCCACGGATAATCTGTCAGTCGGAAAAGAGCGGCCCGCCGGGCGGGCCGCCATTTATTACCCCGCTGTGGGGATATTGGCCACCATGCGCATGGAGGTGGTCAACTCCTCCATCTGCAGCCAGGGTTTAAGGTAGGCAACTGCACTGTAGCAGCCGGGCTGGCCCGGAATTTCCTTCACTTCCACTCTCGCTTCGGCCAGGGGGTACTTGGCTTTCATTTCCGCGCTGGCATCCGGGTTGGAGTTGGTGTACTGGGTGATCCACTTGTTCAGCCAGCGCTCACAGTCGCTCGCTTCCATGAAGGAACCTACTTTATCGCGCGCCATAACCTTCAGGTAATGGGCAATCCGGGCCGTGGCCATCAGGTATGGCAGGCGGGCGGAGATAGCGGCGTTCGAGGTCGCATCCGGATCGTCGTAGGCCTTCGGCTTTTGGGTGCTCTGCGAGCCGAAGAAGACCGAGTAATCGGTATTCTTGTAATGGCACAGCGGCAGGAAGCCCTGGCTGCTGAGCTCCGCTTCGCGACGGTCTGTAATACCGATTTCCGTCGGGCACTTCTGGTCCAGATCGCCGTCGTCGCTCTTGAAGATATGCGTCGGCAGTCCCTCTACCTTACCGCCACCCTCTGCACCGCGAATGGCTGTACACCAGGAATTCTCCGCAAATGCCCTGGTCATGGTAGTACCCATCACATAGGCGGCGTTCATCCAGCAGTACTGATCATGGTCGGCGGGGCGGGACACACCGGACTCATCCACGTCGAACTCTTCGAAATTGAAGGATTCAATCGGCTTGGTGTTGGCTCCGTAGGGCGTGCGCGCGAGAGTCCTGGGCATCACCAGGGTAACGAAGCGAGAGTCTTCGCTGTCCCGGAAACTGCGCCACTTGATGTATTCGCCGGACTCAAAAATCCCACCCAGGTCCCGGGGCTTGGACAGCTCGGTAAAATCGCTGAAACCGAACATTCCGGCTCCGGCAGCGGAGATAAAGGGGCAGAAACCGGCGGCGGCCACATTGGACATCTTGCTCAGCAGTTCGACATCCTCCGGGTGGCTGGTGAACTCGAAGTCGCCGATCATGCAGCCAAAAGGTTCACCACCCGCGGTACCAAACTCTTCTTCGTAGACTTTCTTGAAAGTCTGGCTCTGGTCAAATTCAACGGCCTTGTCCAGGTCGCGGAACAGTTCCCGCTTGGTGATATTCAGCATGCGGATCTTCAGGGTCGCGCCGGTTTCGCTGTTCATCACCAGGTGATTGAGACCGCGCCACGAGCCCTCCAGCTTCTGGAATTTCTCGTCGTGCAGAATGGCCGAAAGCTGCTTGGACATGGCCTCATCGATTGCCTGGACAGCCTTTGAGATCGTCTGGGTCAGGTTTCGGTCCCAGGTTACGGTGCCCTTCAGAACCTGCTCCGTCAGGTTGGAAATCAGGTCCTTTGCTTCGTCCGGCGAGGTTTGCTTGGTCGCAGAAATGGCCTGGTCGAGCAGGCTGACCGACTGCTCTTCCGCTTCATTTTCTACTGCATTTTCTGCTTCGGTGCTCATTCTGACTCTTCTCCTTTGTTTTCACCAAGGCCCAGCTGTTCAGAGATAGCGCCTACGTTTTCGGTGCTTTTCAGAATGTCTTCCAGAACCTTCTCGAGATCTTCCGATCGGTCCGCCTTGCTCAGCAGGTCGCGCAGTTTGCTGCGAGCCTCGAGCAGCTGCTTCAGCGGCTCTACCTGATCGACTACTCTCTCCGGAGAGAAGTCGTCCATATGCCTGAAATCCAGGTCCACGGCCATCTTGCTTCCATCTCCGGAGAGGGTGTTTTCCACCTGGAGACTCAGCTTTGGATTGACCTTTGTCATTACGTCGTTGAAATTATCGCGGTCGATCTGGACAAATTTTCTCTCTTTGAGGGCTTTCCGGTTCTCGGCGTTGTCACCGGAATAATCGCCCATCACACCGGTTACGAACGGCAGTTCCTTCTTGACTTCGGCGCCATTGGTTTCGACATCGTAGGTAATATGGACGCGCGGCTTACGCACACGCTTCAGCTTGTTGTGGATGCTCTCGGACATCTCTGATCTCCTTTCCTCGATTTAGGAAGTGTAAAAGTTTAATGTTCTACCAGCCTACGCCGGCGTCCGCTGTTTGTGATTCCTCCGACCATTCTGCCTGACCCGAAGACGCTTCCGGAGTCTCTGCACTCGCGGGCGCCGTGGGAGCCTGCGGCGCCCTGGCGGCCGGAGGGGGGGCGACGTAACGCTGGGTATCAGAACCGTCGAGCTTGACGCCGGTCAACTGGGAGTAGATCGACCGGGACTGGTCATCCGGCAACAGTTCGGCCATGAGTTCCGATACCGTCATGCGACCCCAGCCGATAAGGCGCTCCAGACCCGGCGCCAGTGGGGTGTGGGGTTCGTAGGTGCGGAAGTACTTGGCAGCTGCTTCGAGCAGCTTCAGGGCATCTTCGCGCGAGGCGACCGGCCCGGTCGGCATGGATACGCCTGCGACCGCGGGCGCCGCCCCGCCGGGGGGGCTGCTCTCCCCGCCTTCCGTGCCGCCCACCTCCGCCTCCGGCGGCGCCGCCGAAGCGGCCAGCGCTTCCAACTGGCTCTTGTAGACAAAGCGCGTGGTCCGCAGCACCTCGTCCAGAAGAGTGGTGATATTGGTGAAGGGTGGAGCGTCGTGGCCACAACTGGAGCGCAACTCTTCACTGATGCTTTTATAGTGGGCCAACGCCTCTTCGAGGGTTTCCACCAGATCCTGCGCCCATTCGTTGCTCGCGGCGTTTACGCATTGTTCGATTTCATCAAAGCTGTACCCGAGGACTTCCAGCCGGGCGGCTTTGGCATCGTCATCGGCGATGCGGTCCGCGTCCCGGGCCTGCTGATACTGGAAGAATGAATAGGCACCGTAATCACTTTCCGGGGTAATGGGCGCATTGCGGACTGGCATCATCAGGGTGCCGTCCCCGCCGTCACCATTCAGGCCCGTCAGCGGCGCCACCTTGGTTTCCAGACCGTCTTCGTCGGGTTCGGGATAAAGGCCGTCCCAGTTTTCTTTCACCAGGCGTTCTATCAACGCAAAACCATCGCGCAGGCCGGGAAATCCGTGCAGCCGGATCAACGCTTCGGTATACCAGGTCGCGACTTCAAGGTCCTTGCTCTGGGCCGAGAGAATTTTCTCAGCGCATTTGGCCACGTCGTGCCAGGGCGCGAGCAGATCGGCATCGCTGTCGTCGAACATGGCGGAGCGTTCGGCGGCGCGGGCGCTGTTGCGGGAGTCTTTGATGGTGTAGTAATCGGAGGTCGGCGAGCGATCTTCTCGAATGTCGCTGCCTGTCGGCTGGTCCTCCGAAATCGGAGCAGCCAACTCGTCGATGCTGATTATATTGGGGAATGCCATGGAAGTTCCTTTGACTCAAATAATTCCTTTGCCTTGATTCTTATTAGAAAGAATGCCTGTCGTGAATAAGCTGATCAAGACAACCAGCCTACCGTACAGCACAGGATCCATACGAAAGCTGCTCCCTTGCAGGTACCACGACTAGCCACACCCCGTCCCCTCCCGGGCAGCCTGCACAACAGGTTCCGTTCGAAAACCGGCCACCATTCTCTGGAACAGCGGTTTTTGCTGCGGGAACTCCCTCTGGCTGCACCACAGAAACAAGGTATGGAAATACCGCTCACATTGAAAATGGGCCACCAAATATTGTATTGCGGTAGTATCCAGCCGGGCCGATATTTCACTGGTACACGCCGGTGAATCTCCATACTCAACCATCTCGGGCCCGGAGAGTAAACGCCCCGAAGCCAGTCTGGCCAAGCACTGTTGCAGCTGCGCGACACTGTAATCCGGCAGAGCCAGTCCCGCCGGCAGCTCCTCCCTCGCCTGCATTAAGACAATCATGTAGTGGTGGGCATTCCGGTCCCCGACTTGGAGCACGGCATTCGGATTGAGGTCTGTGCACGGCTGCCAGGATTCCGGTATGACAGCGGAAACCGGGGAATCCCGCCCGCGCACCCTTACCAGACCCGGCCCGACCAGACCCAGCCCGGGATCCTGAAAACTTGGCTTCTGCACCTGATTTGTGCGAAAGACAACGCGGTTGTCCAGATGCAACTCCGTATGCCATCCCCCATCCCATAGAGCCTTGACGATCCTCTCCGCCTGTCGGCGGTCCTCAACACACTTTACCACCCGGTGAGCACCGGACAGCAAATACTTGATCTGGTCAAAACCCAGCGCAAACTGCTTGCCAAGCGACTCGATCCCCCGGCGGCGGTTGAATCCGTCACGGAGTGATCCTGTAAAAATAACCCGGAAAGACATTCTGGCGACCTGCGTTCCATGCATATCAATTTTATCAGTAGGGGGCCAACCCAGCCCTCCCCGGCCATCCTAAAGCCATTTACACTACCGGCTCTCCCGGCACCCTTGCCATTCAGCCTTCGACAGACGCACGCCGAAAGCAGATCCGAGCCCTCAGCCATGCCCAATTCTACCTAATCCAACTCACAGTTGGATACTGCCTCACAAAAACAAACACACACCGTACTAACTAAGAATGGCACTTGTGCGCGACTCCAAAATCGAACGCACGTGAAAACAGTACAGTCGTACCACTTTCTTCCGCATCACCTCCTAATCCAAAATCTGTCGTCGGGAACGTAGCGTGACTGAACTCCGACACGCACGAATGGCGCTAAGTTAAGCGATAAAGTTCGATGCGAAGGGCCAGAGGCCGTTTTTTTCCAATGTCACTATATATTTCACACATTACTCCTTGGACGCGCGTCTACCAATGCCGGCTCTGCGCGCCGAGCATGGAACAGTAGAGGCTGGGTTCGGGCAGGCCGGGGCTCAGCAGGGTGGTGGGCGCCAGATACTGGGAGCCCGAGCACCACCAAAGGCTGTAGCTGGGGTACTGCTGCTTGTACAACTGATTCAGCAGGCCGGGATAACTGCCGGCAATGCTCCCGGTTTCACTGGTGGCGGTAATGGCCGCGCCGAAAAATGCCGACTCTCCACCGGCGACCGCACCGGCGGGAAAATCCGGAAACCGCTCCATCACCTGGTCGGCCTGCAGGGTGCTCTGCAGCGCATCTATTGCCAGATCCGACAACAGCCGGTACCAGCTGTCCGCGCCCGCCTGCACGGCAAAAGGATTTGCCTGCGCGGATGCGGGAACAGGTACGGCCATGGTCAGGGGGAAGTAGCGGCCCACACTGTCCACACTGGGCACCAGCACACCGGCCCAGGCGCACTCGTCGAGTACCCCGCAGGACAGTACGAAACGCCAGATGGGGCTGGTAAGGTAATAATCCAGCCAGGACTCCCCAACGAGTTCCCGCGACCCGTGGACCGCTCTCTGCAGCCATTCGTCCCAGGGTGTCACGAAACTGCCGGGCAGTTGGCGCTGGATAAAATCCCCATGCCCGGGCAGCTTTCCGAATAATCCCTTTGCACTCGACACTTTTACAGACCTCTAAATCACAAGGTTTCCGGGCAGCGATAGCCCTGAAGTAGGCTGCGGTCGAACGGGTTTTCAACACCGGAGGCCGTCAATCGGAATTCGGCCTTGCGGCCCTGCTTCTCGAAGGTGACAAAATACTCGGTGCTGCTGCGCCCCGGCCGCAGGTCGGAGTCGGCGAGCAGGCGGTACCAGGCCCAATCCCCTTCAAAATGGCTGCGGTGCACGGTTTCGTTGAGATCCTCAAAAATAATACGCGCGCGGTTGCTCTCCCCGCCCCGCCAAGCCAGCTGCTTGGGAGTTCTCGGACCGTGCGAGTAGGGAACCCGCTGTCCACCCATTTCCAGGGCAAACAGCCGGACGCCGGAATCCAGCTTGGTGGGTTCGATGCGGAAGGAGTAGCCCGCCTGTTCGCCACTACTGAAGAAGGTCCTGCGGATGCGGTCGGCCCGGCGGAGCTGCGAGAGCGCTCCCTGGGACAGGCCCAGGCTCTGTCCCTCCAGGGATTTCACGCTCCAGTTCCGCGTGTCGACGAACGGCTTCAGGTACTCGGAGACGAACTTCTGTTCGGTGCCGCCGGGCTTGAAGTACTCATTGAATTCCATGATCGGCACTTCCTGGTCCCGGCCCGCCCGCAGCGGATAGCGGTTGGCCAGGCTGCGGCTGTAACTGCTGTACACCTGCTCGCGCCAGACCCGGTCGGCGTGCAGCTTGGCCTTGGCCATCACCAGGGCCCAGGTATTGTCGGCGATATCGGTCAGCCATTGGTCGAAAGGCGCCGGGGCGTTGGCGGCCTTTATACGGAGCTGCTTGATGGCCTCCCCGCCGCCACCCGCGAAGCGCTCTTTGGCGCTGGCAAAAGCGGCCTCGTTGGCATCCGGGGCACTGTCTATTTCCGTCAGGAATTCCTGCGCCTTGCTAATCGCGGAGAGATATTCCTGCACCCTGGCCGGCCGGCCTTTATCATTCTGGGTGATTCGCTGCAGCTCCTCGAAGCGGAGATCGACGATGGTCGGCTGGAAGCTCTCCTGCAGGGCTGCGGCGGCACCACCGGCCAGTGCGGAGCCCGCGCGACGCGCGTTGCTTGAGACCGGGAGCGCGACACCGGAGGCATCCGTCGGCAGCTCCGGCCTCGGGGTCAGCCGGGTGTTGTCCGCGGTAATTTCCGACACCGCCAGCAGCGGCGAATACACCGGGTCCGAGAACTTGGACAGTGTATCCAGCGCCTGGCTGGTGGTGCGGAAACCCTGTATCGAAAAGCTGCCGAGGAACCGCTGCCAGCGCTGGTGGTACTCGCTCAGATAAATCCGCTTTACCTCTTCACCGAGTTTCTCCCGGTCGGCCTCACTGAAATCCTCACCGCTGATATCGCCGCCATAGATCCACCGCTCCTCAGACAGTTTGGTCATAAGCGGGGAATCGGCGCCGAAGTCCTGTTCCTTGTAGCCGGCCTTGGTGTACAGGTAGGGGATGGAAAAGCGCGGATCAGTTGCCTGGAGGCCGAACAGCTGCTCTGTGTCTCCACCGATCTCCCCGTAGAGATCCACCGGCGTCACACCCATGTCGCTGTTCTTCAGCTGGGCATACAGGCGCTGGGGAACGGGAATGCGTCGAAGCTGCTGCCGCGCGCGGGCCACCACACGCTCGTTGGCCTGCAGATTCTCCGGCAGCGGTTGCGCGAAGAGCTGTTGCAAATGCACCGCCAGTTGCTCCTGCTGCTGCGCCTGGCCGGGCAGCTGGCGCTCCCAGCTCGCGGTGTAGTAATCCTGCAGGACCTGCCCATTCCGTTTGTCGGGATTGAAAAACATCAGGTAGGTTCTCAGCGTATCCGTCAGCGCGGAGTCCTCCGCACCCAGCCGGGCCAGGTCGCGCTCGATATCCCGCACCAGGGACGGCAGAAATACACCGAGCAACTGGTCCCGGTACAGGCGATCGGCGGCCCTGTCCACGCGATCGTCATAGAGACCCAGATTACTCAGCCAGGGATGATCCTCTTTTTCATAGACCGAGGCGGCGTGGCGCAGTGGTTCCAGCAGTTGCAGGCTCTCGACGGGGGTGGGCTGGCGGCCCGTGAATTCCCTGCTGTTCTCCCGATAACGGGCGATGTGATCGCTGACCTCATTCATGTAGATCTTGTTCTGGGCGATACTGCCGGTCCAAAGAAAAAGGGCTCCAATAAAAACTGCGGCCAGCGAGACATAGACGCCCCTGCGCAACCACAGTGTAGCGGTCTCTATCTTCCGGTTGACGCCCACCAGTTCCGCTTCGGGAAAGACCACATCCTTGAGCAGCCGGTGCAGGAAGTAGCTTTTCCCCACCCCCTGAAACTTGCGGCCCGCGTCGCGCTCAAGGCCGAAGTCCGCGCTTACCGATGCCATCATCCGGTCGATCGGGCTGCCCTCCTGGGTACCGCTGGTGAAATACACCCCCCTGACCATGGGTACTGTGTCGTACCGGTTGGCACTGAAAGTCTGTTTTACGAAATCGCTCAACACCTCCTGCAGGCTTTCCAGCCGGGCGGGGAAGCCCTGCAGCAATGCCCTCTTTTCGACATTCCGCTCGTTGTGAACGCGCCACAGGATTCTCTGGTTGAGCCGCTCGATCAACTGCTGGAACTCGGCGACAAAATTTTCCAGGGGCGCACCGGCGGCCGGGCTGCTCTCGGCGGGGAAACTGATACCCCAGACCTGCTCCCGCTCCGCCTGCGACAGGTTGTCAAAGAACTCACTGAAGCCCGCCACCAGGTCGCATTTGGTAAAGGTGAGGTAGATGGGAAAGCGTATCCCCAGCTGCTGCTGCAATTCATTGATCCGCTGGCGAAGGGTTTTGGCCTGATGCAGGCGCTGCTCGGCAGTTTGCACCATCAGGTCCTGGAGACTGATGGCCACCAGGGCACCATTGATCGGGCGGCGGCGGCGATAGCGTTTGAGAAGCCCCAAAAATGCCTGCCAAGCACTGTTGTCGTGTACGCGGTGGCTGTCCTGGGTGGTATATCGCCCTGCGGTGTCGATCAGCACCGCATCGTTGGTAAACCACCAGTCGCAGTTGCGAGTGCCGCCGACACCGCCGAGCGCTTCCCTGCCGTGGCTGCTGGCCAGGGGGAACTCAAGACCGGAATTGATCAGCGCCGTTGTCTTGCCGGAACCGGGGGGGCCGATAATGATGTACCAGGGCAGCTGGTACAGGGAGACGTTGCCCTTGTGCGACTTGAACCTGGCCTTGCGCAGGACTTCCATGGCCTCCCGGAAACGCTGTGACAGCGCGCCGAGCTCCTCCTGGCTGCGCTCCTCATCCGGATCGACCTCGCTCTCCTGGGATTCTTCAATGCTGCTGATCAGCGCCTGATTCTGCCGCCTTTCGACCAGCCACTGGCTGATATTCCAAACCAGCCAGATCGCAAAGAGGAAAACGATTATGGTGATGCGCACACCGGTCGACAGGGTCGCGTTGTCCTCGCCGAACTTGATGTAATCCGCCCCAAACCAGATCAACAGCGACAGCGCCGCCAGGCCGATAAAACCGACCACCCATTTATTGGTAAAAAAATCGCGCAGGCGTCTCATGAATAGCTCCATCCCCCAGGGCCGAACGGCGCTGGAACACTATTAATCCGTTGTCAGCGGGCTGCTTCGGTACTCTCTTTGCTGTCGACTTTGCTGTCGACGACCAGCCCAGTTATGTTTTCAGCCACAGGGGTCGCACTTTCGTACAACCACCAGCGGTAGCCGCTGTAGGTCAATACCAGGGCGCCCAGCACGACACTGGCGATCACCCAGAGGGGTATGTATTGGATCAGGCGGTTTTTCCGTTCGACACATCCCTGCCAGTGGGGGGACAAATCCCTTTCCATCGATGGGCGATGGCTCTCTATGGTGTGATACAGATTGTCGCGAATCTGTTCCAGCTGCTCGTGGCCGCGCTGGGCCAGGCGGTATTTCCCCTGAAACCCGAGACTCAGGCAGAGGTAAAACAGTTCCAGGACCTCCAGGTGGGAACCCGGGGTCTCCAGCATCCGCTGCAGGATAACGAAGCACTTCTCACCGCCAAAAGTCTCCTTGTGGAACAGGCTCAACAGGGAGTGCTGGCTCCATCCGCTCGCCGTTCCCCAGGGGGTTGTAAGAACTACCTCGTCGACCACGGTGCAGAGCAGGTAGCGCGCCGTGAGCACGATGTCCGGGGAAATGGAAAGCTGTTTGGCCTCGCGCTCAAAACTCTGAATCTCCCTGGTGAGCCGCTTGTGCAGGTCCGGCACATTGTCGTGACTCATTGTCGTGCGCAGTTTGATGATCACCCCCAGCAGCTTCGACGCGGCAGACACCAGCGGGTTGAGGCTGTTTCTTACCCGGATTGCCTGTTGTACATCCGCGCCGGAAAAAGCCGGGGTCTGGGGGCCGGGTCTTCCACCGGAAGCTGCGGCTCCCGGAGTGGGCACCACAACAGTGCGGTCCCCCGTATTGGGAGCGCGTGGCGGTGTAAAATCATCATTGTTCATGATCAATTATTCCTTATTGCCCAGAGCTCCATGGCCAGGCCGGGGAATTCCGCCCCGAGGTGAACCGCAAACCCCCCGGACCTCTGCATTGCCTGCCACAGCTCTCCCGTGCGCTCCAGCTCAAAGTAGGTAAAACCAGCGTGATAGGGGATCTGGCGGGGCGCCACCGGCAGCGGGCGCAATGCGAGCCCCGGCAGCTGCGCGGAAATCAGCTCGCGAATAGCCTCCACCGGGGCGACCTTGGCCTGGCCCGGAAAACGGCTGCGCAGCAAGTCGCCGGGCATATCGGCTTTCGCGGCCACGATAAAGCTGGCGGTTTTGACAAGCGACGGGTCGGTGACCGGTGCGACAAAAATTCCGAACTTTCTCTGCACCAGCTCCATCGCAATGGCGGTCTGCTCCAGTACCGTCGACAGCGACTGGCGCAGTGCGGAGAACAACCCGGCGTAGCTCTGCTGCAGGTTTTCGTGTGAATAACCGGGAATTGCCGGCGGCCGCTTGTTGGGCGAGGTAAATGTGGACAACTCCCCGGCCAGTTGAAGCAGCTCCAGAAAAAAGCTGTGGGGATGCAGGCGCGGCTGTGCGGTCAGCTGGCCCAACAGCGGCTCAAAACGGTTGATCACCTGCAGAAGCAGGTAATCGGCTATCTCGGCCGAACCGCTCCTGCCGCTGTCGCTCAGGCGGTGTCCCAGCGCCGAACCGCGGTGATCCAACAGTCCTCTGATTTCCTCTATATAGGCCTTGATGACCGAGGAAGCCTCGGAATTCAGCAACGGCGGTATATAGTCGGAGTCCAGCTCCACCGGTTTTTCCGGCTGCCGCTCGCGGATTCTGGCAATGCCGATTGCCGCATAGCCGCTGAGGTCATCGCTGCCCAACTTCAAACAGGCGCGCAGCTTGCCCACCTGGATGCGCGCCGATTCGCCGGATGCCGAGGCGCTGTTGCGGACATCAAAGTTACTTGTCTGATAACGCGCCTGGGGAAAATCCTCCTGATCGCGCACCGACTCCTGGCTTCCGGGTCTTTTCATCGGCACGCAGAGATAGACGACTTCGTCCCTGGTATGTACCGGAACTTCGAGAACCTCCGGCAGATATTCGTTCTCCGGAGCGAGCATCGGTGTACCGTCGGGAAAAATGGCGTTGACCCGGGATACCGATATCTTCCCCATGGCCAGCGGCTCACTGTCGATGGCCAGTTCAACGATGCCCCACGTGTAGGGCCCCAGGGCGGCCGTCCGCGCCTGCAGCAATTGTTCCAGGTAGCGGTCCTGCTGCTGGAAATGCTGAGGGCGCAAAAACATGCCCTCCCCCCAAATAACCTTATTATTCGCCGACATGTTTCTTCCTTAACGGAGCTGTAAGCCCTGGTTAGCGGCTCAGACCTTCGATTGCTTTCTTGTCCTTCTCCACTTGCTGGAGTCGCTCGCGCATGCGCTCGTACTCGGCGCTGGAGATGGTCACCGTATCGTCCTTTTCCGGGGAAGAGCTTCCACTCTTAGGCTTCCTGTCGGACAGCCGGCTCCGCCGCGACAACGACGCCGGGGAACCTATCCATTTATCCGCGAGCGTTACCTGATATTCATTTGCCTTGTGATCAGTTATCGGCAACAGCATCAGCGCATCCGCATCCTGGTACTGCACGAACTCCGCCAGCAGGCCGATATATTTGACTTCCGGGGTCAAATTCAGTTTTTCCAGGCGCTGCTCACCGGGGGCAAACTCCTTGAGAATGACCGTATCGAGCAGGTCCTTGCCCAGCCTGGACTCCGCGTTCTCGTAGAGGTTGAGGAAGTCCTCCCGGGAAAACTGGCGGTCGTCGGCGAGCATGAAGACACGAACCACAACCGGCGACGCGCGGCCGTCGTTATCGGGATTCACATCATTTCTGGCATCCACGACCAGCTCCACGCTGGTATCAAAATTCAATGTGCGGCGAGTGGTTTGGCAGGCGGCAGCGGACAGGACAAGGAGCCCGATCAGCAGCAACCTGAAAACTTTACTAGCAGACATGACAATATCCTTGGACTTGTTATTTGTATTAATCTTTCAGATGTCGCTGATTTTTCAGCTCCGACAATCTGTACTCGTAAGTGGTGGCAAATTCGTCGCCGAAAAGGCGTCGGTAACAGGCTTCCGGGTCCCTTGCCAGCTCTCCGTACAACTCCTTGAAACCTTCCCAGTTCTTGGCATTTTTACTGCCAAAGACGCCACCCCGGTTGCTCACACGGCGCTCGATGTTGTCCGGGCTGAAAAATTTCAGCATTGCCTCATAGCCCGCACGCATGCCGTCCAGCACCGCCATCTGGTGATCGGAAAGATCATCGAATCCGTCCGCGACCGCCTGCTGGGGCGACATGAAGGCTCCGTTTCCGGAAAACATGACACCGAGTGCATCGGCGGCCGTGGCGCTGAATTTCAGCGGGTTGTTCGCCTCCGTCTGGATCATGGTGCGCTGCACCCGCAGCTCGTTTTTGATACTGCTCCTGGCGCGCAACAGGTCGATCAGCCGGGCTATGGTTTCCTGCACAATCGCGGACACCTGCTGATCCAACTGCTGCCTGTGCTCGGGGGGAAGGTTCAGGCCCAGCGCGGCCATCAGCGCACCGGTATCCACGCTTGCCGCCGGCGGCGGGGGAGGTGGTGGTGGCTCCGGCGCCGCGGCCGGACTCACACCCGCGGGACTGGGCTGAAGCCCCGCATTGTGCGGTGGGATTTGCTGGGGCGGAGGTTGCTGCAATGGGTTCTGCTGCAGGGGGCTCTGCTGCTGTGGAGTTTGCTGCGGCGGGGTTTGCTGCAGAGGGGAAAACTGTTGCGAGGCGTGGGAAAAGCCCTCAACGGGTTGTCCGCCGACGTTAAAACCGGGTGCTCCATCCACCTGTTGCCCCTGCATGACGGCGAAGGATTCCGCAAAGGGGTTGTCGACCTCCGCCGGTTGCGGGGCCGGGGGTTGTGGCTGTGGTTGCGGCGGTATCTGCTGCGGCGGTTGCACCTGTTGCTGCGGCTGTGGCGCCTGTACCGGCTCCACCACCGGGGGCTGCTGTGCGGTAAAGCTCATCGCATGCTGGTCCGCCGGTGCGTGATCCTGGCTACTGCCGTCTTTCCACCAGTCGTCGTCCTCCCATTGGCCGCCCGACGCCCTGTTCGACCCACTGTCGAAACCGGCCAGGGGGTCCCAGCTTTCACCGGAACCTGAACTTCCGGATGAGCCGAATACCGCCAGTGGATCCACCGGTTCGGCATTCGGGGAAACCAAGCTGTCGGAAGAGGGGCTGCCCGCACTGGTGCCGACGTATCCCCACTCCCCGGAATGGGACGCTCCTGAGTTCGCGCCCGGTTCCAGCCAGCTGTCCAGTTGTTGCGCCTCCGCCTGGCTCTGCATTTTGGCGGCGGCTGCGGCACTGAAGGTGGTGCGGTCGCCGCTGTCGAGGAAGTCCGCCCCGCCGAGCCCCTTCGGCAGGTCCGATTCGGCCTGTGGCCGGCGGAGGGCCACCTTCAACTGGTAATCCCCGATGCCGATAACGTCGCCTTCGCTCAGCGGAACACGGTTGCCCTTGCCGATGGGGTTCTCCCCCTGGTTGAGGTAGGTTCCGTTGGTGCTGTTGTCCACCAGATAGTACTGGTTGTCGCCGAAAGCGATCATCGCGTGCTTGGAAGACACCACCCGCTCCGGATCGGGCAACACCCAGTCATTGCCGTCTGCGCGGCCGAGATTGCCGCCGGCGGGAGTAAAAAGTTTGGTGTGCTTAAGCATGTTGGCACCCTTTGGGTCCGCCAACACGGAGAGGATCAGATCCATTTCACTCTGGCTCGCGCTGTATTGTTATTTCGCAATTGCGACAGGGCATACTGCCGGCACTGCCGCCATGGTGCCATTCTTTTTACTTCAATATCCGCATATTTCCACCGGCGGATACAGATCAGCTCCAGGGCCCTTTGAGGCCGCCGCCGGCAAGCGACTGCAGCCGGGGCAGCAGAATCTGGTCGCGCCCCTGCACCGAACGCAATGTGCTGATGCCCGCACTTTCAAACCGCGCCGCCGCCCTGTCGGTGAGCAGGGCTTCAGCACAGGGTGTCATCCACCGCCCCTGGGGCAGGTCGCGCAAATGCAGAGGCAGGTCCTCATAGCTCGCCGACAAAACCGGTGCCGGCCGCCCCGCCTCGGAAAACTGTTGGCATATGGAAAGCGCCAGCAGGTAGGCGCTGTTGCCCCAGAGGTAATAATTGTGGCCGTGTTCCGGTGTCAATTCCTCGTATTCAAAGCAGTCCGTCGTCGCCGAGTCAGCGCCGTAGGGCAGGCGGAGCATAAAACGCGGGCCCGCCAGCGCCACGTACTCGCTACCGGAATACTCTCTCACCGCCAACCAGCTCTCGGCGAACTCCCCGGACAGGGGATAATGCCAGTCGTCCGGGTCCAGGGAACCCGCCAGGCTGGGGCAGCCCGCCAGACGGGGGTCCGCCCCGAGAAGCAGGGCGCTTCCCGCCGCTTCGGCAATAGTGGAGAGATCGATGAGCCAATGGAGGTCCCGCTCTTCGTCGGTGACAAAGAAATCCCCGACGATCACATTGTACGGCCGGCTGCCCGAAATGGTTTCCCGCTCCACCAGGCATTTGAACACCTGGGATTTTTCGAGATCGCTCTCGGCCTGGGCGAGATCCGCCATCAGCTCTTCTTTGCTGATATCTATCAGGTACAGGTGCAAATTCGGGTGATCCTGCACTCGGCGCAACAACAGGTGCAGGCTCCGCCAACTGGCCTCCAACTGGCGGAAATCACTGTGGTGCATGAGTTTGCGCATGGCCTCGGAGGCCGCCTCTTTTACCGCCTGCAGGTAGGTGCCCTGGCGCTGGTCCGGCGTTTTCTGCACATAGGGGGCGACTATATCCCGGATCAACCGGTCGATCCGGCCCTGATCGCTATTCCGGTAGCTGTCCCGATAGCTGTCGGAGCCGAGGATTGCGTCCAGCATGGACGCCCCACCGAGAGATGCATTCGCCAGGGCGTCATTGACGCCGCGCAGTTCCGGCTTCCACTGCTGGATTTCCTCCGCAGCCCTGGAGAATTCCGCTGGATTCAGCAGGCGCTTTTCCAGTTCGATAAATTGCCTGAAGAGCGGCACCCGACTGTACAGGTAGTCGGGGTGCAGGTCGTCGTACTCCAGCAGGGACAGAGGCTCATCCATCACCGGCAATTGCATACGCACGCCGAGCCGCTCGAACAGGGACTCGAAACTGTCCTTGCCCAGACGGTGGGCCGGGCGCTGTGACAGGGTTTCCGGCTCGCACAGGCGCCGGCTGGAGCGCCCACTGAAGTCGCCCAGAATAGCTACCTTCAGCACTTCGCCGGACGTCGGCTGAAGAGCCGCGCCCTGTTCGCTGTGAAAAATGGAGGCGCCGGAATTCATGGTGATTTGATTCAAAATTAAGTTTCCATTGGTGTGGCTTCGAGGTTTTCCGGCTGCCTGGCCACGCTCTGCGCGACACGGACAACCTCTGGAGCCTTGTCGGCCGCAGTTTTTTTCGACTTGCGCGGCCGTCCGCGCTTCAGGGGCCTGACCCGCTGGTTGGCGATCTGCTCAATTTTGTCCTTGAACGAATCGCCGCCCAAAACGTGCCCCACCTTGATCGTTTCCGCGATGTAGTCCAACAGGCGGCGGTCAAAGCTGTAGCGGAACAGCGAGCGGTACTCCTGCGCGCGCTCCCGCGGAGTCTCCCCCAGGGCCATGTACAGCCGGTGGTCGGTAATCACGGCGTTTTCCACGTTGTCGGCGTGGTGATTGAAGCTGGACCAGGGATAGTCCCCCAGGGAGTCGGCCAGCCCCAGGTACAGGGGCCGGAGTTCCACATAGCGATAACAGGTAAGCAGGTAGGCATCGGAATCGATCAGGCTGGACTTGTAGCGGCCCCGCCACAAGGTGCCCGAGCGCTTATAGCGGTGATTGATGTACTGGACATAGCGCCGGCCCAGGGACTGCATCATCGAAGAGACGCCGTTGGGCACCCTCGGTGTGGCGATGATCTGCACCATATTGGGCAGGAGCACATAGGCATGGACATCCACACGATACTGATCTGCCGCATTGCGCAAGCTGATGAGGTAGAACTGGTAATCTTCTTCATCGAAGAAGCAGGGCAAGTTGTTATGGCCTACCTGGACGATGTGCTGGGGAATGTCTATCAGATTGAGTCGTGGTAGACGGGGCATTGGGTAGGTGAGTCCTTTTCTTGTACAGGCGTACCGCCTGGTTTCACCATGAAATCTGGCCCATTATCGCAAAACAAGGAAAAAAATTTCAAACTCCCTGTCACACCAAGTTAGAATCGTCCGCCTGTGACGGTGGGGTTACAGCCGAAGCCGGCCAAACCTGTCGAGAGCGATACAACCAAGATCGATACAACCAAAGGGAGTCCCGGCGGACATGGAGCCCATCAGGCTGGCAGTCAATGGGCGGACAGACGTAGGTCGAGTCCGTGAAGCCAACGAAGACAGTATTCGGTGCCACACCGATCCCAATCATCCCTTCGCCTATGTCATTGTCGCCGACGGCATGGGCGGCTACAGCGGTGGCGCGACAGCGAGCAAAATTGCCGCAGACACCCTCCAACACCACCTGAACAGCCAGCTCGACAGCGCCTTCTTCTCCTGCACGCCCGAGCAGCAGCAGGCCGCTCTCCACACGTCCCTGGTGAATGCGATCCACGCCGCCAACCGGGAAATCCTCAACGCCAAGAGCGCCCATCCCCATTTATCCCAGATGGGGACCACCCTTGTGCTGGCAGTGATCTGGCACGACTTTCTGATCGTCGCCCACCTGGGCGACTCCCGCGCCTACCTGTGGAACCACTACGGCCTGCAGCGCCTCACCCGGGACCACAGCGTCGTGCAGGAAATGATCGACAGCGGCCAGCTGACTCCCGAACAGGCACAGGAGTCGAATATCCGCAATCACATTACCCGTGCGCTCGGGGTCTCGGATCACGTTGAGCCCATCATCAACAGCTGGAAACTCACCGAAAATGCCCTGCTGCTGCTATGCAGCGACGGCCTCACCGAATACCTCGACGACC
Organism: Microbulbifer sp. TB1203; assembly: GCF_030997045.1. Lineage (NCBI taxonomy): Bacteria > Pseudomonadati > Pseudomonadota > Gammaproteobacteria > Cellvibrionales > Microbulbiferaceae > Microbulbifer > Microbulbifer sp. TB1203. The sequence goes on from NZ_CP116899.1 coordinate 3,342,796, forward strand.
GCGCCATAGAAGAGGTACTGGCAAGCCACCGGCCGGCCCTCGACTGCGTGTATCGATTTGTCGACGACGCCAATCGGCTCGGGGGCAGGGACAACATCAGCGCCGGCGTCCTGGAGTTCAACAACCGGCCGGAAACTCAGACCGAAAGCGCTCCCGACACCATCACGTTGCGACCGAAGAAAGAAGACATTACCGTACGCAGAGAACAGCGCTGAGCCAGCCTCTGCAAAGGGAATCGCTATGACACCGGAAAGTCTGGTCAATCACATCCCGCAGTTGCTCAAATCCCTGCGCGCTCCCGATATCGATATCGAACCCGGAAATCCCGCCGCCTTTTGCCGCTGGCTAAACCAGAACCTCCCCGGCGATTCCGCAACAAAAAATACAGGGCATCCGCTGGGGCCAGCGTGGCCGCGGCCGCCGGAAATTGAAACCAACTCTTACAGCCTGGCCCGCGCACCACACCGGCACCGCCTCGCCGGACTCGATGGCGGCCCGATACAAATGTCCAGCGAACCCGGGGGCAATCCGAACGGCCAGCGCTTGCCTGCCCTGGAGCACTGCCAGCAGGTCTCCAGCCACGTGATCGCCTGCAACGGCGAGGTGGCATTCAGTCGAACCGATGCTGTTATCCCCGGCCCGCTGCCATTTCACTGGCAGCGTTTCTACCGGCACAGTAACACGGATGACTGCGGGTTGGGTGCGGGCTGGCGGCACAGCCTCAGCGAACAGCTGCATATTCTTGAGGGAAAAGCGGAGCTGCACACCGCGGACGGCCGCATCGTCCCCTTTCCCCTGCCCCCCATCGGGCACAGCAGTTACAACCGTTTTGAACGCCTGCTGCTCCACCGCCAGAGTCTGCACAGCTACCGGATCACCGGGTTTGCTCCGGCGCAGCGAATTTTCCGCGCCGACGGCGTCAGCAATGCGCTCCCTTTGGTTGAGATACGCGACGACTTCGGCAACTCGCTCACGGTGGACTACCAGCAGGGCCTGCCCGCAAAGATCGTAAGCTCCTGGGGGCGCGTGGTGGAATTCCGCTGCCGGGAACAGCGTATCGAGCAGCTGGTCAACAGCCACGCCCCTGGCGACCGGCAAATCCTGAGCGAATACCGCTACGACGAAGGGGAAATATTAATCGAAGCCGCCACCGGGCCGGAGCGCGAGCGCTACCAGTATCGGGACGAATTGCTCACAGCCATCGACGGCGGCACCGCGGGAAGTCTGCAATTTCACTACGACAGGCAGCAGCGCTGCCATAAACTGCATTCCGGCCGGCTCGTGCAAACCCTGAGCTGGCGTCAGGCCCAACGGCGTTGCACCCTGCACACCGGCGACCGGCACCCGGTGCATTGGAAATTCAACGGCTCGGGACAACTGATCAGCGAACGGCAGGGGGATCGCGGAAAAAGCTTTCTCTACGACCTGTACGGAAACCTGTGCCAGATCACCGCTGCCGACGGCGAACGCAGCATCTATCGCCGCGATGAACTGGGCCATCTGGTCCGCCGCACCCGGGGCGACATCACCGATCGCTATCTCTACGACCAGCGCGGACTGCTCGCCGCCGCGCAGGAGCACTGCGACCAGGTCTGGCAGTACCGGCACAACGACCAGGGCCTGCCGCAGCAAATTACCGACCCGGCGAAACAGCAGTGGCAGTTCCACTACAGCGACCGGGGGCAGCTGCTCCAGCTCGTCGACCCGGAAGGCGGGCGGGTGGAACTCGGCTGGGACAGCCAGGGGCAGCTCCTGTCGATACAGCGCAACGGCCGCGAGTGGAAGTTCGAGTACAACCACTGGCAGCAGCTGACGGCCCTGATCGTCGACAACGAAACCCGGCGCGAGTGGCACTACGGCCCCTCGGGCGAACTCAGGGAGACCTGCATCGGCGAGCACCGCTACACGCTGGATTACGACGAGCGCGGACGCCCCTGCACAATCCACGCCGGCGCCCGGGAGAGCCTGCACTGGGATTACGACGAATCCGGCAACTGCCGGAACCTGCATTTCGCCGACGGCCGGGAATGGCAGATGCGTTACAACGACTTCGGGCAGCTCGCCGGACTGCGGGGCGATGCCGTTGAAATTGCCTGGCAGTACGACCCTTTCGGCCTGGTATCCTCCTGTACCGACTCGGGTGATCGCCAGTGGCAGTGGTTTTACGATGCCAACGGCGAAGTGCGGGAGTTCCGCGACAACGACATCCGCTGGTATTTCCACCGCTCAAAAACCGGCGAACAACAGAAAATCCGCAACAACAACGGCCAGCAGTGCGAGTTTCACTACGACCGCCAACAGCGGCTGGTACAGGCCGCCAACGCATTCAGTTCCGTCCGTTTTCAGTACGACCAGCGCAACCTGCTGGTGGCCGAACACCACGACAGCCGGGAGAGCGGCAGCGTCAGCCTCAGGCACAAATACGATAGCCGCGGCTGGCTGAAAAGTTCGAGCTCCGACAGCCTCGACCTGGCCTATACCTTCGCCCCCGGCGGCGGGCTTTACGGTATCGACGCCAACGGCGAGGCCGCCCTGCGCAGCGAGGATCAGGATCAGGGCATCAACCGGATTCAGGGCGAAACACACAGCCGACACAATTACCGGAACGGACAGCTGGCCGCCGTAGAAGCCGGCGAGGGGCGCTGGGAGTTCGCCTCCCCGCCCCCGCTGAGCCTGTCGGCTCCGGAGCCAGAGCGATCACATCCCGAGGGAATTGAGCGCGACCTGCGCGGCAATATCACAGTGGAGCGGAGACCGGGAGAGCGGCAGCGGGAATATCGCTACCAGTACGACGGCTGGGGCCTGCTGAGCAGCGCCGAGTGCGGCGATTTCAAAACCTATTTCCGCTACGACCCCTTCGGGCGGCGGCTGAGCAAACTCAGTACCCATCGCAAATCCACCCGCCAGCGTCGGGTCGGTAGCTGTTGGTACAGCCTGGGCATATGGAGCGAGACCCACACTCTCAACGGGAAATCACAGCCCACCACCCACTATCTCCACCACCCAGTGGAAAAAAACCTGCTGTGCCGCTGGCGGCAGGAAGATATGGCGCATTACCTGGTGGACCCGGAGGGAGCCCCCCTGGCCCTCTTCGACCATCGGGGGGAACAGCTGTGGCACGCCGACAGGAAGGCCGGGGACAATCAGGAGCCAATCACTGGCCGGAGCGATTGCGGGCCCTGGCGTGGAAGGGGCCTGCTCGCGGACAGCGAAACCGGCCTCTACTACAGCTGGCGGGGATATTGGCACCCGCAGCTGAAAATCTGGCTGAACGCGTGCGCTCCCGCCCTCCCCCCGGGAAACCGTCGCCGCGAGGTGCGGCGGGAGACGGAGATAGCCAAACCGCTACTCCAGCCCGCCTGATCGCGCCCTAGGCCTGCGCCGCCGCCCGCGCCGCGCCGCGCAGGGTCAGCACCGACAGCGCCAGCGCGATCAGCGCGCAGGTGGCGATGGTGGCCAGCAGCGGTAGCGGACTGCCGTCGAACACCCGGCTGACGATCGCGATCGCCAGGGCGCCGAGCACCATCTGCAGTGTACCGCCGAGCGCGGCCGCGGTGCCGGCGATGGGGCCATGGTCGTCGAGGGACAGCACCATCGAAGTGGGAATCACCAGGCCGAGGAAGGAATTGGTCACCAACAGCATGCCCACCAGCAGCGGGAAACTGTCGAAGCCGGCGGCGAAGAGCACACAGAGCAGGGAGGCACCGGTGGCAAAACCGCCAACCGCCCATTTGACCACCGCGACGGAACCGAAGCGCTCGCCCAGGTTGGCGGCAAACTGGCTGGAGGTGAAAAAACCCAGGGCGTTCAGCGCGAAGGCGAGGCTGAACTGGGTCGGTGTGAGGCCATAGTGTCCGGTATAGAGAAAGGACGCGGTGGCGAGGAAGGCGAAAAAGCTCGCCATGCCCATGCCACCGATCAGCGTGAGCCCCATATAGCCAGGGTCGCGAAACAGCGTGGCGAAGGCGCGCATCATCGCACCGAACTGGAAGGGCACCCGGTCGGTGGGCTTAAGCGTCTCCGGCAGCACCGTGGCAGTCAACACCAGGCTCACGGCAGTGGCGACCGCCACCGCGATAAACACCGCCGGCCAACCGAACGGCGCCATCAGCGCACTGCCCACCAGCGGCGCCAGCATCGGCGATATGGAAATCACCAGCATCACCGTGGTCATCAGTCGCGTGGCCTCGGTGCCGGTGTAGCGGTCGCGGATAATCGCCCGGGGGATGGACATCACCGAGGCGGCGCCGACGCCCTGCGCGAAGCGCAGCGCGATCAGCCACTCGATACTGGGCGCAAAGGCGCAGGCCACCGAGGTGATACCGAACAGCGCCAGCCCGAAATACAGCGGTGGTTTACGCCCGAACATGTCCGAGGCCGGACCGTAAAACAGCTGGCAGACACCGAAGGCGATGAAGAAGGACATCAGTGTCAGCTGGGAAGCGGCGACCGGCACACCGAAATCCTCAGCCATCGCCGGCATGGCCGGCAAATACATATCGATGGCGAAGGGGCCGACACAACTCAAAAGCCCGAGGATAAGGGCCATCTTGATAAATTCGGGTTTCATACTGACTACTTGCTTCCATTACAACTCAAGTTTCGGAGTTTGAGGCACCTGTCGATGGCAGAAGCCGGAACTGAACTCCGAACTTGAGTTACAAAAATGCCCGGCAAGGCCGGGACAAAAATTGATTCTAACAGGGGCGCGGCCGCTAAACTGACCCCAGCGCGGCCAGCGGCTGCCCTTACAGGACGAGAGGATTTTTCGGGACGACCATGACAGATGAATTCAGGATTGGCGGTGTAACGGTTGCCCCCGGTGAGACCCGGCGCATCGACCTGCCGGTGGTGCGCCTGTACACGGACACCGAAATGGCGATCCCGGTCCATGTGCATCGGGGTGGGAAATCCGGCCCCTGTATGTTCGTGTGCGCGGCGATCCATGGGGATGAACTCAACGGCGTGGAGATTATCAGTCGCCTGATCAACAGCCGCGCACTCAAATCCCTGCGCGGCACCCTGATCGCGGTGCCGGTGGTCAACGTGTACGGCGTGCTGGAACAATCCCGCTATCTGCCGGACCGGCGCGACCTCAACCGCTCATTCCCGGGTTCCGCCAAGGGCTCGCTGGCGGCGCGCATGGCCCACGTGTTTCTCGACGAGGTCGTCTCCAAGTGCGAGTACGGCATCGACCTGCACACCGGCGCTCTGCACCGCAGCAACCTGCCACAGATCCGCGCCAACCTGGACGACGGGGAAACCCGGGCCATGGCCAACGCCTTCGGCGTGCCGGTCCTGCTGAATTCCACCCTGCGCGACGGCTCCCTGCGCCACGCGGCGGCGGACCTGGGCGTGCGCATTCTCCTGTACGAGGCGGGCGAAGCGCTGCGCTTCGACGAACTGTGCATCCGCGCCGGAGTAAAAGGCATCCTCAATGTGCTGCGTCACTTGCGCATGCTGCCCCGGGGCCGCGCGCGCCACTCCATCGAACCCTATGTCGCCCGTCGCAGCGGCTGGCTGCGCGCCAGCGTCAGCGGCATCGTCAACCACAGGAAATCGCTTGGCGATCACGTGCGCAAGGGCGATCTGCTGGCCACCATCGCCGATCTCTATGGCTGCGAACTGGACCGGGTGCTGTGCGATGCGGATGGAATCATTATCGGCCGGCAGAATATTCCGCTGGTGCAGGAGGGTGAGGCCATGTATCACATCGCCTACTTTCACGAGCCCCACGAGGTGGCGGAGAGCCTGGGGATGCTGCAGGACAGCCTGTTGCCGGATGAGAATTTCTGATCTGGCGATAAAAAAATCTGCCGCTGATCCGCGATCTCCGGTGAACTATTCCACGGGTGATCACGGCCAACGGCCGCTCCTACAGGTAATTAGTTCTTGCGCAGCTGTTCCAGCACCTCCCTGCCCGGATAGCCCTGCACCTCCACGCCGATGCTCTTCTCGAATTCTTTGATTGCACCCCGGGTGCCGGGGCCCACCTTGCCGTCTATCTCGCCCTCATAAAAACCTTTTTGCTTCAGCAACCGCTGCAGCTCCTCGGTCTCCGCGCTGTCGATGGGGGTAAAGGGGCGTTGCCAGTCGTGTACCAGCCCGGGAGCGCCACCGATCCGGTCGGCGAGCAGGCCGATAGCTGTAGCGTAGCGATCCGAGTTGTTGTAGCGCTTGAGGACGAAGAAATTCTTGATCATCAGGAACGCGGGACCGCCGCGGCCATCGGGCAGTTTGAGTTCCGCTCTGTCATCCCTGCGCGGAAACCGCTGGCCGCGGACCCGTTTCACCCCGAGCTTTTCCCACTCGGCGATGGTGAGCGTGCCCGCGGGCAGCTTGCGCTCGGGAATGGTGACCTCATAGCCCCAGGTCCGCCCCCGCCGCCAGCCGTTTTTCTCCAGCAGGCTGGCGGCAGTGGCCAGCGCATCCGGCACCGAGTTCCAGATGTCCCGCTTGCCGTCGCCGTCCATATCCACCGCATAGGCCTGGTAGCTGGTGGGAATAAACTGGGTGTGCCCCATGGCGCCGGCCCAGGAGCCGGTGAGGTGGGTCTTGTCGATATCGCCGCTCTGCAGAATCTTCAGCGCCGCGAGCAGCTGGGTGCGGGCGAATTTCCCGCGCTTGGGATCGGCATAGGCCAGGGTGGCCAGGGAGCGGATCACATTGCGCATCACCTTTTCATTGCCCAGTACGTCCCCGTAACTGGACTCCACTGACCAGATGGCCAGCAGGATGTTCGGGTTCACCCCGAAGCGCTGTTCGATCCTGTTCAGCCAGGGCTGCAGCCTTTGCTTTTCCTCGCGCCCGCGCATAATCGCGCGCTTTTGCACCCGGTTGTCGAAGTACTGCCACACCGGCGCGACAAATTCCGGCTGGTAGCGGGCCTTTTCCAGTACCCACGGGTCCGGTGCAGTGATGCCCTCGAAAGCGCGATCATAGGTCTCGCCGGAAATGCCGCTGGCAATCGCGGTCTTGCGAAATTCCTTGATCCAGTCCTGAAATCCCTGATCGGCGGCCAACAGGAAGAAGGTGGCCAGGAAAACCAGCGACAGGCGGCGAAACTCTCGGGAGGGGAACATAGCGACTCCTTCAAAAGGGCTCGCTCAAGAGTAGGACGGAACGGCGCCGGCGAAAAGGCAAAGTCGCCGGGGTTGTGACGCGGTCAGGGAATCACATAGAACAGCACCGCAAAAAAGTGCAGCACGCCACCGGCGAGTACGAACAGATGCCAGATGGCGTGGTGGAAGCGCAGGCTGCGCCACAGGTAAAAGGCGATGCCGCCAGTGTAGCAGAGACCGCCCAGCACCAGCAGCCAGAGGCCGCCGGTTTCCAGACTGTCCATCAGCGGCTTGATAGCCGCGATCACCACCCAGCCCATCAGCGCGCTCAGGGTCACGGACAGCGCGCGTACTTTCTTCAGCGGGGTGAACTGAATCACCAGTCCCACCAGCGCCAGCCCCCAAATAATACCGAACAGCCACCAGCCCCAGGGCCCGCGCAGGGTAACCAGGGTAAAGGGCGTGTAGGTGCCGGCGATCAGCAGGAAGATAGAGGAGTGATCCAGGGTGCGCAGCACCTGCTTGGCGCGCTCGTGGGTGACACTGTGGTACAGCGTGGAGGCGCCGAAACAGAGGATCAGCGTGGCCGCGTAGACGCTGCTGCTGACGATATGCCAGGTGTCGCCGCGCAATGCGGCGTAGGCACAGAGCACGCCCAGCCCGGCGATGGCCAGTAGCGCACCCACCCCGTGGGTGACACTGTTGGCGACCTCTTCGGCGAAACTGTAGCGGGCGGTGGTGGTGGACGACATGGAATAACTCCCGGACCTGAAATTCCGCACCATCGAGTGTGTGGTACGGCCTTGTGACAAAAGTTCACCGGGCGTGAAACGGAGCGCCGAAGTGACCGATTGCCTAAAACTGGTCCATTATCATCCGCACCCGGAGGGCCGGGTGCAAGCCCTTATCGAGACCGCGAATTCACAGGCTGGGATTGTGAATGCCCATTTCACACAGCGCCGAGGATTCGCGCACGATGGTTTCGTTGCGATCCGGGCCGGTGGAGATGATATCGATAGGCGCGCCCACGAGCTCCTCGATGCGGGCGATATAGTCGCGCGCGGGCTGCGGCAGTTCCGCCTCGCGGCGCACGCCGAAAGTGCTTTCGCTCCAACCGGGCATCACTTCGTACTCCGGCTCCACGCCTTCCCAGCCGGCGGCGTCGAAGGGCACTGGTACTTCCTCGCCGGCGCTGTTGCGGTAGCCGGTGCATATCTTCACTTCCGGCAACCCGTCCAGCACGTCCAGTTTGGTCAGGCACAGGCCGGAGATACTGTTGATTCTGATCGCGTGGCGAACCGCCACCGCATCGAACCAGCCGGTGCGGCGCTGGCGGCCGGTGGTGGCGCCGAACTCGTGGCCCTTTTCGCCCAGGTGGCGGCCCACGTCACAGCCCAGCTCGGTCGGAAAAGGACCGCCGCCGACACGGGTGGTGTAGGCCTTGGTGATCCCCAGCACATAGTCCAGGTACAGGGGGCCGAAACCGGAGCCGGTGGCAGTGCCCCCGGCGGTGGTGTTGGAGGAGGTCACAAAGGGGTAGGTGCCGTGGTCGATATCCAGCAGGGAGCCCTGGGCGCCCTCGAAGAGGATATGTTCGCCGCGCTCGCGGGCGCAGTGCAGCATGTCCGCCACATCGGAGATCATCGGCACCAACTGGTCGCGCCACGCCGCTGCCTCGGCGATCATAGCGTCGTAGTCCACCGGGTCCACTTTGTAGTACTGGGTGAGGGAGAAATTGTGGTATTCGAGCAGTTCTTTCAGCTGTTCGCAGAAGTTATCCCAGTTGCACAGGTCCCCCAGCCGCAGGCCGCGGCGGGCCACTTTGTCCTCGTAGGCGGGACCTATGCCCCGGCCGGTGGTGCCGATGGCCTTGCTGCCGCGGGCCTTTTCCCGCGCCTTGTCCAGGGCCACATGCACCGGCAGGATCAGCGGGCAGGCCGGGGACAGGCGCAGGCGCTCGCGCACCGGCACGCCCTTGGCTTCCAGCTCGGTCATTTCCGCAATCAGGGCCTCCGGCGAGAGCACCACCCCGTTGCCGATCAGGCAGGTGACGCCGGGGCGCAGCACGCCGGAGGGGATCAGGTGCAGCACGGTCTTCTCGCCGTCGATCACCAGGGTGTGACCGGCGTTGTGGCCGCCCTGGAAGCGCACCACCAGCGCCACTTTTTCCGTCAGCAGGTCGACGATCTTGCCCTTGCCCTCATCGCCCCACTGAGTGCCCAGCACCACTACATTCTTGCCCATTTACGCGAATCTCGTCGTTAACTCAAATTCCACTGTAGGAGCGGCCGTTGGCCGCGATCGGGTTCAGGTTTACTCGAAAGAGTCGATCGCGGCCAACGGCCGCTCCTACAAAGCTCAATAAATCCCGGCTGTGTCAGCCGCGCGGCTTCACCACCCAGTCGCCATTTTCCAGTACCAGCTCCCGGTCGCAGCGGGCGAGCAGTTCGCCCTCGGCACCGTCCGGCAGCGCACCGATCACCACCTCACCCTGGCGGCGCAGTTTTTCCACCGCGCACCACAGAGCCTCGCCGTCACCCGCCGGTGCCAGTATGGCCCCGGCCTCGGGTCCAGCTTCCCTGCCCAGGGTGTTGAGCGCCACAAGGTCGGTACTGAACCCGGTGGCCGCCCGCTCGCGGCCGAACACCGCGCCGATGCCATTGTAGCGGCCGCCATTGGCCAGCGCCTGGCCGTGGCCGGGAGTGTAGGCGGCGAACACCAAACCGGTTTCGTAGTCGTAACCGCGTACTTCGCTCAAATCGAAAAACAGTTCCACCGCGGGGTAGCGCTGGACCAGGGAGTCCGCAACGCGCTGCAGGTCCGCCAGCGCCTGGCCGAGGGGGGCCGGGGCGCCGTCGAAGAGTTCTCGCGCGTGCGCCAGGCATTCGCGGCCGCCGGCCAGCCTCGGCAGTTCGCGCAGCCAGGCCGCCGCGCGGGGCTCGCTGACATTGTCGGCCACCCAGCGCTGGATATCGGCGCTGGCCTTGCTCTGCAGCAGGGCGAACAGCTCCCGCCACTGCTCCTCATCCAGCCCCGCCACCTGTGCCAGGCTGCGGTAGATGGCCACATGGCCGAGGTCCAGGTGAATCTGCTGCACGCCGGCGGCGAGCAGGCTCTCCAGCATCAGGGAGATGACTTCGAGGTCCGCCCCCAGACTTTCCACACCGTAGAGTTCCGCTCCGATCTGGATGGGCGCGCGCGAGCCCAGCGGGGTGCGCGGACGGGTGTGCAGTACCTGTCCGGCGTAGCAGAGGCGATTGGCGCCGGCGCGTGGGAAACTGTGGGCGTCGATGCGCGCGGCCTGGGGAGTGATGTCCGCGCGGATGCCGAGGGTGCGGCCTGACAACTGGTCGGTGACCTTGAAGGTGCTGAGTTCCAGTTCGCGGCCCATGCCAACCAGCAGGGAATCGGTGAACTCCACCATGGGTGGAATAACCAGTTCGTAACCCCAGCTGTGGTAGAGGTCCAGCAGGCGGCGGCGCAGGGTTTCTATCTGCACGGCATCGGCGGGGAGGATTTCCGCGATGCCATCCGGCAGCATCCAGCGATCGGCTCGGGTCATAGTGAAAAAGCTGTCATCAACGCAGTAAGTAGAGGAGGGCCAGGCCGGCCAGCATGCAGACCAGTCCCGCGGTGCGCAGGCTGCGGTTGTCCACAGTCGCCAGCCGCTGCACCAATCGGCGCCAGCGCTCGGGATAGAGGAAGGGCAGCAGCCCCTCGATTATCAGCAGCAGGCAAAACGCCCGCGCCAGTTCTTCCCACACGGTCTCGTCCCACACACAAAAGCGCCGGGGCACTTTCGGCCAGATCCCCCAGGTACCGGCAGCACAGGGCGGATTCCGCCCCACAACAAAACGGCGGGGATTGCCGTTCTGAACAGCCGCAGGCTGTCCACAGGGTGAGGGTCCTGGATGGCCCACATTAAAAAACCGGGCGGCGGCCCGGTTTGCGTGATTTTACCATCAAGTGTTTGCGGGGAGGTAGGGGTTTCGGCCCGCGCGCGGAGTTGGAGCTCCGCGGTCCCGGATCCCCGCAAAAAGCTACCTGCCCTCAGGGTCCTTCAGGTAGCGGAAGAACTCGCTCTCCGGATCCACCAGCAGCATGTCCGACTTATCGTTGAAGGACGACTTGTAGGCCTGAAGGCTGCGGGTGAAGCGGTAGAACTCCGGGTTCTTGTTAAAGGCTCCCGCATAAATGGCCGCGGCTTCCGCGTCGCCGGCACCGCGGATCTCCTCCGATTGGCGATAGGCCTCGGCCTGGATCACCACCTTCTGGCGATCGGCATCGGCACGGATGCGCTCACTGGCCTCCTCACCCTTGGCGCGGTGGTCGCGGGCCTCCAGTTCCCGCCCGGCGCGCATGCGCTGGAACACCGACTCGGACACCTCCGGCGGCAGGTCGATACGCTTCACGCGCACGTCAATCACCTCCACCCCCAGGTTCGTCTGCGCCACCTCGTTGAGGTTCTTGGTGATATCCGCCATCAACTGGTCCCGCTGGCCGCTGACCACCTCGTGCAGGTCGCGCACGCCGAACTGGTTGCGCAGGCGGTCGTTGATCTGCTCCGCCAGCAGGCGCACTGCATTGCTCTGGTCGCCGCGGGTGGCGACGTAGAAGCGCGCCACGTCGAAGATGCGGTACTTGGCGTAGGAGTCCACCATCATGAACTTGTTTTCCATGTTCAACATGCGCACCGGGCTGGAATCCACCGTCTGGATACGCGCGTCGAACTTGCGCAGTTCGTGCACCAGCGGAAGCTTAAAGTAGAGGCCGGGCTCGTAGTCGGTGCGGACCAGTTCACCAAACCTCAGCAGCACCGCCTTTTCGGTTTCCTTGACCACAAAGGCGCTGGAGGAGATCGCCAGCACTGCGAGCAGCAGCGCGGCAACAATAACCAGTGTTCTGTTGTTCATTCCCTCACCCCCTTAGCGGACATTCTGGCTGCGGCGGCTGTTGGCGGCCTCGGTGCGCAGGCGGTCGACCACCCGCTGGTAGATCTCGTCGATCACTACCGGTGATACTTCCCTGCCCTGCACGGCCTGGGCGCCGCTCTCCCGGCCCAGCTTATCCAGGGGCAGGTACATCATGTTGTTGCCCCCCTCCACGTCGACCATCACTTTCGAGGCGCTGGCCATCACCTGCTCTACCGCGTCCAGGTACAGGCGCTCGCGGGTGACCTGAGGGGCGCGCTCGTATTCGGCGAGCAGCTTCTCGAAGCGCACCGCTTCACCGCGCGCGCTCTCCACCACACGGGATTTGTACGCTTCGGCCTCCTCGATGATCCGCTGCGCCTGACCGCGGGCCACCGGAATCACCTGGTTGGCGTAGGCCTGGGCTTCGTTCTGCAGGCGCACCTCGTCCTCGCGCGCCTTGGTGACATCGTCGAAGGCATCCTGTACTTCCCGCGGCGCCTTGGCGTCGGTGAGGTTGACCACATCGATGCGGATGCCGGTCTGGTAGAGATCCAGGTAATCCTGCAGGCGCTTTTCGGTGTCGGCGGACACCTCGGTACGCTTCTGGGAAATGACCCCGTTGAGGCTGGTGGAGCCCACCACGTGGCGCAGGGCGCTGTCGGTGGCCTCCTGCAGACTCTTCAGCGGATCGCGCACGCGCAGCACATAGGACTCCGCATTGTCGACATGCCACTGCACGGTGAGCACCACGTCGACGATATTGGCATCCTCGGTGAGCATCTGCCCGGTGGTGCGCTCGGTGCGCACCTCGGTCATATTCACCTTGGTGACGCTGTCGACCAACGGTGGATTCCAGTGCAGGCCGGCGGTCTCGGTGGTGTGGTATTTGCCCAGGCGCAGTACCACCGCGGCCTGGTTGGCGTTGACCTGGTAGAAGCCCAGCAGGCCATAGAGCACCGCCAGCACGATGATCACCAGCATCCAGGGAAACCTGCCCTGGTCGCCGGCGCCTGAGCCGGGACCACCACCGAACAGGCTGTTCAGCTTCTGCTGCAGCTTGCGCAACAACTCATCCAGGTCCGGCGGGCCACCCCCTTTGCGGTTGCCACCGCCCCAGGGATCCTTGTTGTTACCACCCGGTTCGTTCCAGGCCATTTAGATACTCCAACTCTGATCGTTAACCTTTATCGCTCGAGGCGAGATTCTAGCATTGTTCAGCACGGAATTACGGCCGTTCCTCGGGCTGCCAACGCGGCCCCTCGTCCCCACCGGCATAGGGCGCCAGCAGGCGCTGCAGGTCGCTGCGGGGCAGCAGCAGTTGCAGCTCGCAGTCGCCATTGTCGCGGAAATGCTCATTTTGCACCGCGTTGATCTCATACAGCTGCGCCCGCAGGCGCGACTGCTGCGGGCGGGTCACCAGCAGCCCGCTCACCATCTGCTCGCCCAGGCGCTCGGCGACGGCCTCGATCAGGAGGTCGCAGCCCGCACCGCTGGCGGCGGACAGCCACACGGCGCGGGGCACTCCGCGGTCGTCCCGCTCTATGCGCGGCTCACTGTCTTCGAGCAGATCTATTTTGTTATACACCACCAGTTGCGGCAGGTCGCCGGCGTCGATTTCCGCCAGCACATTCTGTACCTCTTCCATCAGATGTAGCCGGTCCTCCGCCGAGGCGTCCACTACGTGCAGCAGCAGGGTCGCGCTGGCGGCCTCCTCCAGGGTGGCCCGGAACGCCTGCACCAGTCGGTGCGGCAGGTGGGAAACGAAGCCCACGGTGTCCGCCAGGATCATCGCGCCGACACTGGGCAGCTCCACCCGGCGCATAGTGGGGTCCAGGGTGGCAAACAGCTGGTCGCGCACATAGACATCCGCGTCGGTAAGGCGGTTGAACAGGGTGGACTTGCCGGCGTTGGTATAGCCCACCAGAGAGACGGTGGCCACCTCGGCCCGGGAGCGGGCTCGACGGCCCTGCTCGCGCTGGCGACGCACCTTTTCCAGCTTCTTCTCAATGGAATCGATGCGCGCGCGCAGTAGCCGGCGGTCGGTTTCCAACTGGGTCTCGCCGGGACCGCGCAGGCCGATACCGCCCTTCTGCCGCTCCAGGTGAGTCCAGCCGCGAACCAGGCGGGTGGCCATATGGCGCAGTTGCGCCAGCTCCACCTGCAGCTTGCCCTCGTGGGTGCGGGCGCGCTGGGCGAAGATATCCAGAATCAGCCCGGTGCGGTCCAGCACCCGGCAGCGCAGCTCTCTTTCGAGATTGCGTTCCTGGCTGGGGGACAGGCTGTGGTCGAAGATCACCAGTTCAGCGCCGTGCTCCTCTACTGCCCCCTGGATTTCCTCCAGCTTGCCGCGGCCGACAAAAGACTTGGGGTCCGGCGCGGAGCGCTGGCCGAAGATAAAGGCCACGGGATCGGCGCCGGCGGACAGGGCCAGTTCCTCGAATTCACGCGGATCGTCTGGACTATCGACAGCGGACAGCTCCAGGTGCACCAGCACCGCGAGCTCTCCGGATTCCGGTCGGTCAAAAAACAAAGGTAACTCTCGTTTCAGAAGGCGGGAGGCAGGGGCCGGCAGACAGATGGCCGTTTGGCCTCTGTCCACTGGCCCCCAGCCGGGAGGTGTCGGGTTGCGATGGGATCAGCCGAAGGTTTCCCGCTCGCCACCGTCCCCCTGGCCCTCCATGCCGGCCCCCTGCTGTGCCGCCGGGTTGAGCAGCGGCACGCGCACCGCACGGGACGGCACTACAGTGGAGATGGCGTGTTTGTATACCATTTGGCTGACGGTGTTTTTCAGCAGAACCACAAACTGATCAAAAGATTCTATTTGCCCCTGAAGCTTGATGCCGTTAACCAGATAGATTGAAACCGGGATGCGCTCTTTGCGCAGTACGTTAAGGTAAGGGTCTTGTAAGCTGTGCCCTTTTGACATCTTTTTTCTCCTTGTCAAAATAAAGCGCGTTGTGCAGTCAATAACCGTGCCCGCGCAAGCCGCGAGCCAAGCAGATTGGTTGAATGCGTACAAAAAAGAGCCGGAAGTTGCCGGACTCGTGAAAAACTGACTGAGTAGGTCTCGCCCACAGACGTTATGGCTGCTCAGGTGAGAAATTTCAAGGCTTCCGCCAATATTTCGTCATTTTTGCGCACTCGGCCGTCGGGCTCCTGCGCGTAAACACCCGCCAGGTCCGGCCAGCGGCGCAGCCAGGTCAGCTGGCGTTTGGCCAACTGGCGGGTGGCGGCGATTCCCGCCTCAACCATCTCGTCATAGCCGATTTCATCCTCCAGGTACTGCCACACCTGGCGATAGCCCACCGCGCGGATCGCCGGCAGGTCCGGATGCAGGTCGCCGCGGTCGCGCAGCGCCGCCACCTCCTCCACCAGGCCCTCCTCCAGCATACGCCGGAAGCGCCGGGCGATGCGCTCGTGCAGCAGGGCCCGGTCCCGCGGCAGCAGGGCCAGCTGCCTCAACTGGTAGCGCCCGGCCACCGATTCCCGGTGCTGTTCGCGGCGCAGCTGCGAGAGGGGCTTGCCGGTCAACCGGTAAACTTCCAGGCCGCGCTCGATACGCACCGAGTGATTGGGGTGCAGTTCGGCGGCCAAGTCCGGATCCACCTGCGCCAACTCCCGGTGCAGCGCCGGCCAACCCTCCTTCGCCGCGCGCGCCTCGATTTCCGCTCGCACCGCGGGATCGGCTGTGGGTAACTCCGCCATGCCGTGCAATAGAGCGCGAAAATACAGCATGGTTCCCCCCACCAGCAGTGGAATTTTTCCCGCCGCCGTAATTTCCGCCATGGCCGCCAGCGCGTCCTCTCGGAAGCGGCCGGCGGAATAGGCCTCACCGGGATCGCAGATATCGATCAGCCGGTGGGGATGGCGCGCCAGCTCTTCCGCCGAAGGCTTGGCGGCACCGATATCCAACCCGCGGTAGACCTGTGCCGAGTCCACACTGATCAGCTCCACCGGCAGATGGTCGGCGAGCGCCATGGCCAGGTCGGTCTTGCCTGATGCCGTCGGCCCCATCAGGAAAATGGCCTGCGGCAATGCGGAATGCGGAATGCGGAATGCGGAATCCTCTTCCTCACCACCATTCCGCATTCCGCATTCATGGAGCACATCCCTGTGCTCCACCCGCTTCGCGGGTAGCCTTCGGCTATGCAAATTTATTCCTGACAAATTTGTCATCATTCCGCATTATTCACTGCCCCCGCATAAACCACTTGTCCATATCCGTCAGCTTTACCTGCGTCCAGGTCGGCCGGCCGTGGTTGCACTGGCCACTGCGCTCTGTGCGCTCCATATCCCGCAACAGGGCATTCATCTCCGGCACGGTCAGGCGGCGGTTGGCGCGTACTGAGCCGTGGCAGGCCATGGTGGACAGTATCTCGTTGATGCGCTCGCCGATGCGGTCGCTGCCGCCCTGGGCCAACAGGTCCGAGAGCACGTCGCGCACCAGCTGTTCCACCGGCGCACCGTGCAGCATCGTCGGCACTTGGCGCACCAGAAGGGTTTCCGGTCCGGCCCGCTGCAACACAAAGCCCAGCGACGTAAACACCTCGCTGCGCTCCTCGAAGCAGTCCGCCTCGCGCTGGCTTACCGCGAGGCTAACCGGCACCAGCAGCGGCTGCGCGCGAACACCGCCGCCGGCGTGGGCGGCCTTCATCTGTTCGTAGACGATACGCTCGTGGGCCGCATGCATATCCACCACGATCAGGCCCTGCTCGTTCTGGGCCAGGATGTAGATGCCGTGGAGCTGGGCCAGGGCGTAGCCGAGGGGCGGCGTTCCCTCTTCGCCGGTTTCAGGCGGGAGCGCGGAGCTGCCCGGGACCGAGCTCCAGCTCGGCGGGCGCTGCGCCGCAACGCCCGATTGCGAGAAGGCCGGAGGTGCAGCTTCGGCCACCCCGGTGTATGGCTGATGCAGAGTGCCGTAATTCTGCATCTGCTGCTGCAGATCCCCCGGCGAAGGTCGGGAAGACAGCGGCATTTTCTGCTGGCCGGCGAATTCGCCGGCGGCGATACCGCTGACGGTTTCGGTTTCCGGCTGTTCGCGCTCCTCCCGCTGCCCGGGCCTGACGTCCGCCAGCGCCCGGTGGAGGGAACCGAACAGGAAGTCGTGCACCAGCCGGCTGTCGCGAAAGCGCACCTCGTGCTTGGTGGGGTGCACGTTCACGTCCACCGAGGCCGGGTCCAGTTCCAGGTAGAGCACGAACGCCGGATGGCGGCCGTGGTAGAGCACGTCGGCAAAGGCGCGGCGCACCGCGTGGCTCACCACCTTGTCGCGGATGGCGCGGCCGTTGACGTAAAAGAACTGCAGGTCCGCCTGGGAGCGGGAGAACGCCGGTTCCGCCACCCAGCCCCACAGGCGCAGGCCGTTGCGCTCCACGTCGATATGCAGCGCGTTCTGCATAAACGCCGGGCCGCACAGCTGCGCCACGCGCCGCTCCATCTCCACACGCCCTCTGCCGGCGCGCAGGTTGTGCACTCCCTTGCCATTGTGGCGCAGGCTGATGGACACGTCGAAACGGGACAGCGCCAAGCGTTTGACGGTGTCGTCGATGCGGTTGAATTCGGTTTTCTCGGTGCGCAGGAACTTGCGCCGCGCCGGGGTATTGAAGAAGAGATCGCGCACATCCACGGTGGTGCCGCGAGGGTGCGCCGCCGGGGCCAGCTGCGCCTGCATCTCGCGGCCCTCCGCGCTGACCTGCCAGCCCTTGCCGGATTCGTCGCGGCTGCTGGTCAGCTGCAGGCGCGCCACTGAGGAAATACTGGCCAGCGCCTCACCGCGAAAACCCAGGGTAGCCACCGACTCCAGATCCTCCAGTGCGTGGATCTTGGAGGTGGCGTGGCGGGCCAGGGCCAGGGCCAGGTCTTCCTTGTCGATGCCCTTGCCGTTATCGCGTATCCGGATGCGCTTGATACCGCCGCTGTCGATATCCACTTCCAGCCGCGTGGCACCGGCATCGAGACTGTTTTCCAGCAGTTCCTTGATTACTGACGCAGGTCGCTCCACCACTTCGCCGGCGGCGATCTGGTTGGCGAGACGGGGGGATAATTGCCGGATTTTGTCGGACATAAAAATTACAAACAAGTTAGCGGGAACAGCCCCTGTAGGAGCGGGCCATGCCCGCGATCGAACTCTGTTCGCGGGCATGGCCCGCTCCTACGGCATTTTTCGTATTCAGAGACCAACCCTTCAGCCGGACGGGATGGTCAGGGTCTGCCCCACACGAATCACCGTGCTGTCTATACCGTTGGCCTCTTTCAGCGAGCCAACGGAGACATTGTATCGCGCGGCGATGCCGGAGAGAGTGTCGCCGCGAGCAATGGTGTGGCGGCGATCCACCTTGTCGCGGTTGGCGGACAGCCAGCTGCCAACCGGCGGGCGCGCGGTGAAGTGCGCCACTATACCCTCGCTGAGTTTTTCCGCCAGTTGGCGCTGGAAATCCGGGTCGCGCAGGCGCCGCGCTTCCTGGGGGTTGGTAATGAAACCGGTCTCCACCAGGATCGAGGGTACGTCCGGCGAGCGCAGCACGGCAAAGTTGGCCTGCTCCACCCGTTTTTTGTGCAGATGGGTAAAACCGCCAATGGCGTCCAGTACGCTGGCACCGATATCCAGGCTGGCGTTCATGGTGGCGGTCATGGACAGGTCCAGGAGTACGCCGGCCAGGGTGTCGTCCTTGTCGCCCAGGTTCAGGCTGCCGGCACCGCCGATCAGGTCGGACTCGTTCTCCCGCTGGGCCAGGAAGCGCGCCGTCTCACTGGTGGCGCCGCGGGAGGACACCGCGTAGACGCCGGCACCGCGGGCATTCTTGTTGTGGAAGGCGTCCGCGTGGATGGAGACAAAAAGATCGGCGCGCAGCTCGCGGCCTTTCCTCACCCGATCGATGTGTGGAATGTAGTAGTCACCGGTGCGCACCAGCTTGGCGGAGAAGCCGCGTTTTTGGCCGATGCTTTTGTGCAGCGCCTTGCTGATCGCCAGCACCACATCCTTCTCGCGCAGGCCACCGGGGCCCAGCGCTCCCGGGTCCTCGCCGCCGTGGCCGGCGTCGATGGCGATCACGATATCCCGCTCCCGGCTCACCTGCTGCAGAGTCTTTTCCTCGCTCTGCACCTGGTCGTAGAGATCGATCACGAGCCGGTCCGGCAACTGCTCGTGGCGGCGCAGGGCAAAGCTGCGCGGCTTGACCTGTTGCTTGAGGTCCAATACCACGCGTAGGTCTTTTTTGTTGTGGCGGCCGTGGCGCAGGCGCTCGATGGGGGTGCCTTCCAGTTGCAGTTCATCCAACTGCGCGCCCAGGCTGGTGCCCTCCACATCGATCACCACCCGGTGGGGACCGCTCAGGGTGAACAGCTTGTGTTCCGCGGGCCCGCTCAGGTCGAACACCAGGCGCGTGTGGTCCGGCGCGCGCCACAGGCGCACCCCTTCCACTTCCGTCGCGGCCTGCGCCGCGAGGGTAAAGAACACCGACAGCGCGAGAGTTAAAGCCCTGATCATTGTTCCGCTATTCCTTTGCAACTCTTTTATATGGCAACTTTTATAGCAACTTTTGCACCGCCGCCAGGACGGTCGAACCGGCCTCCGATTGCGTTCGCAGATGCAGTTGCCGGCCGCGGCCGGCCACCTCCAGTTCCGCCAGCAGGTCCGCGTCCGGCAGCACACCGGCGCCGCGCTCCGGCCACTCCACCAGGCTCAGGCTGTGCGGGGTGAAGTAGTCCCGCACCCCCATAAACTCCAGTTCCTCGGCATCCCCCAGGCGGTACAGGTCGAAATGGAAGACCCGCTGCGCACCCAGCTCGTAGGGCTCCACCAGGGTGTAGGTGGGGCTCTTGACCGACCCCCGGTGGCCGAAGGCACGCAGTACACCGCGGCAGAAGGTGGTTTTGCCTGCGCCCAGCTGTCCGTGTAGAAACACCACCAGACTGTCCCGCAGGCCGGTTGCCAGGCAGGCGCGGCCCAGTGCCTCGCCCGCGGCCACGGTCGCCTCTTCGTCCGCCAGTTGCAACTTCAGTTCCACTGTCATCAATCCACCAGGCGCCGCACCCAGGGCAACAGGTCGGTGGCCAGCAGGCCGCGCTGACCGTCTTCCGCCGCGCAGTTGCCCGCCTCGCCATGCAGCCATACCGCCAGCCGCGCCGCCTCTACGATGTCCATTCCCTGGCCAATCAGCGCGGCGACGACGCCGGTAAGCAGATCGCCCATACCGCCGGAGGCCATGCCCGGGTTGCCGCTGTTGATCAGGTCCACGCCACCGGCGTGGGCGATCAGGGTACCGGCGCCCTTTAGTATCACCACGCCGCTGAATTTCTGCTGAATTGCAATCGCCGCCGCGCGGGGGTCCGCGAGAACTTCAGCCGTGTCGCAATCCAACAGCCGCGCGGCCTCGCCCACGTGAGGGGTGAGCACCCAGTCGTCCCGCTTCAGGCCCGCCAGCACCCTGCCGCCGGCGAGAATATTCAATGCATCCGCATCCAGCACCATGGGCGCCTGCGCGCGCCCGGCGCGAGCCAGCAATTGCTCTCCCCAGGGCGCGCGGCCGAGGCCGGGGCCCACGGCGATCACGTCGGGGGATTCCAGCAGCGGCTCCAGTTCCTGGCCGGAGATCACTGGGCGGGCCATTACTTCCGGGCAGCGGGTGAGCGCCGCGGGCAGGTGCTCCGGTCGCGTGGCCAGGGAGATAAGGCCGGCGCCGGCGCGGGCCGCCGACTCCGCCGCCATCAGCGCGGCGCCGCCAAAACCGCTGTCACCGCCGACGATCAGGATATGGCCGTACTGGTTTTTGTAACTGTCCGCCGCGCGCCGCGGCAGCCGCGCCAGGCTGTCGCTGTCGTAGCGCCGAACCAGGGGCTGTAAATCGCCGTACACACTGTCCGGCGCGCCCAGGCTCTCGAATACCACCTCGCCGCAGAGCGCGGGGCCGCGACCACAGTGGAGACCAAACTTGCGGCCGATAAAGGTGACGGTGGCATCCGCTCGCACCGCCTGCTCCGCGGCGCCGGTATCGGCGCTGAGACCGGAGGGGATATCCACCGCCAGCACAGGGCCTGTGGCGCGGTTGATCCGCTCCACCGCGGCGGCCACATTTTCGCGCAGCGGTCCCTCAAAACCAGTGCCCAGCAGCGCATCCACGATGACGGTATCGCCGTCGTCCGCATCCATTTCCAGCAGGGAGGTCACGATGTGGGCGCCCTCGCGCCCGGCGAAGCGGCTGGCCTCCAGCGCGTCGCCCTTCAGCTCGTCCGGCGCGACGCAGGCGTAGACGGTCACCGGTATCTGCTTCTGTGCCGCCAGCGCGGCGATCACATAGCCGTCACCGCCGTTGTTGCCGCCGCCGCAAAATACCTGCAGCCGCTTCGCTTCCGGCCAGCGCCGCTGAAGCTCGGCAAAGGCGGCACGGCCGGCGCGCTTCATTAGTGCGATGGCGGGAATGTCCAGCGCCGCCATCGCCCGGCGGTCGAGTTCCCGCACCGATTCTGCGCTGTACAGGGGTTGTGGCGGGGCGGAGGGCTGGATATGCATGGGGCTCCCGATACGGTTAAAAAGTAATCTGTGGCAAAATGGGCGAAATTATACCGCTCCTCGCTTAAACACTCGATGACAGCTTCCCAACTCCCCGAGCTGGCGGCCCAGATTAAAATCTGGGGCCGCGAGCTGGGTTTCCAACAGATCGGCATCACCGACTGCCACCTGGAGCGGCACGGCGAGCGCCTGCGCGAGTGGCTGGCGGCGGGCTACAACGGCGATATGGGGTGGATGGGCGCCCACGGGGAAAAGCGCTGGCGGCCGGAGCTGCTGCAGCCGGGCACCCTGCGCGCGATCAGCGCGCGGCTCGACTACCTGCCGCCGGATACCCAGCCGGTGCGGGTGTTGAAGGATTCCAGCAAGGCCTATGTGTCCCGCTACGCCACCGGGCGGGACTACCACAAGCTGATCCGCAAGCGCCTCGCGCAACTGGCGCAGAAAATCGACGACTGGTGCGAGGAACACGGCATCGAATCCGCCGGCCGCGCCTTCACCGACAGCGCCCCGGTGATGGAGCGCGCGCTGGCGGAAAAAGCGGGACTGGGCTGGATCGGCAAGAACTGTATGGTGATCAACTCCGGCGCCGGCTCCTGGTTTTTCCTCGGCGAGATCTACACCAACCTGGCGCTGCCGGTGGACGGGAGCGAAGAACCAAACCAATGCGGCGACTGCACCGCCTGCCTCAAGGTCTGCCCCACCGATGCCTTTGTCGGCCCCTATCAGCTGGACGCGCGCCGCTGTATTTCCTATCTCACCATCGAGAACAAGGGCGCGATTCCCGAGGAATTCCGCGAACCCATGGGCAACCGGGTCTTCGGCTGCGACGACTGCCAGATCATCTGCCCCTGGAACAAATTCGCCAAACCCACCGCCGAAGGGGATTTCCACCCGCGCCACGGCCTGGACGACGGCGACCTGCTGCAATTATTCCGCTGGAGCGAGGAGGAGTTCCTGCGCAGGACCGAGGGCTCGGCGATAAGGCGTATCGGCTACGAGCGCTGGCAGCGCAACCTGGCGGTGGCGCTGGGTAATGGTGAAGCGACTGCGGAGGTGATTGCGGAACTGGAGAATGCGCTGCCGGGGGCGACACCGCTGGTGGCGGAGCATATCGAGTGGGCCCTGGTGCGGCTGCGCAGCGGGCGGCGGCGCAGGCGCAAGGTGAGGCGAGTGATTAGTGGTTAGTGTAGGAGCGGCCCATGGCCACGATCGGCATTGCTTCGTAGCTCCTCCGATCGCGGCCATGGGCCGCTCCTACAGGGTGCAAATATCCAAGCCCCGGATTATTACACCCGGAAAAAATGCTCCCGGTAGTGTTTCAGTTCCTCGATGGAATCGCGGATATCGTCCAGCGCCAGGTGCCGGCTCTCCTTCTTCACCCCCTCCAGCACATCCGGGCGCCAGCGCCGCGCCAGTTCCTTGACCGTGCTCACGTCCAGGTTGCGGTAGTGGAAGTAGTTTTCCAGCTGCGGCATATACTTCACCAGGAAGCGGCGGTCCTGGCCGATGGAGTTGCCGCACATGGGCGAGGCGCCCTCCGGCACCCAGTGGCGCAGAAACTCCAGGGTCTCCCGCTCCGCCTCCCGCTCGGAGATGTGCGATTCCTTCACCCGCGCCACCAGCCCGGAGCCGCCGTGCTGCTCGGTGTTCCAGTCGTCCATCGCCGCGAGCAGCGCGTCGCTCTGGTGAACCACCATCGCCGGCCCCTCGGCGAGGACGTTCAGGCGCGAGTCGGTGACGATGGTGGCGATCTCGATGATGCGCTCTTTTTCCGGATCGAGACCGGTCATCTCCAGGTCGATCCAGATCAAATTGTTCTGATCCACGGGGGCCTCCTTGTAGCAAGTCAGAGCAAGTTACCGTATCGCTGTATAATCCGCCAACTATGAGTAAACGCAAATTGAACCGGCGCCAGCAGTGGCGTATCGCCAAGATCCAGCAGGAGCGGGAGGCGCGCGCGCGCAAGCGCACGGAGGGCACCGAGCAGTTCGCGGAGGAAGGCGACCTGGGGCCGGAGCAGACCGGGTTGGTAATCGCCAACTACGGCACCCAGGTGCTGGTGGAAAGCGACGCCGACCCCGAGCTGCGCCAACGCTGCCACCTGCGCGCCAATATCGAGACCCTGGTCACCGGCGACCGGGTGGCCTGGTGCCCGGCAACCGGCGGGGCCAGCGGCGGCTGCGGCGTGGTGGGTGCGCGCCTGGCGCGCCACTCGGAGCTGCAGCGGCCGGATCGCTATGGTGAACTCAAGACCGTAGCCGCCAATATCGACCGCATACTGATCGTGATCGCCCCCTACCCCGAACCCTACGCCAACGCCATCGACCGCTACCTGGTGGCCGCCGAAGCCACCGGCATAGCGCCGATGCTGCTGCTCAACAAGATCGACCTGATCGACAGAGACAATGAGGCGGCGCTAACCGACCTGCTGCAGCCCTATCCCGGCCTGGGTTACCCGGTGTTGCGCCTGTCCACCCGCACTGGCGAGGGGTTGCCGCAACTGCTGGAAACCCTGGCCCGGGGCACCAGCGTGTTCGTGGGCCAGTCCGGGGTTGGCAAGTCCTCACTGATCAACGCGCTGCTGCCCTCCGCCGGGGCGCGCACCGGCGAACTCTCCCCGGCGACCCAGAAAGGCACCCACACCACCACCGCCGCGGAACTCTTCCACCTGCCCAGCGGCGGCGATCTGATAGACTCCCCCGGCATCCGCGAGTTCGGCCTCTGGCATATGAGCGAAGCGCAACTGCTGGAGGGCTTTGTGGAATTCCGCCCGTTTATCGGACACTGTCGCTTCCGCGACTGCCGCCACCAGGGTGAACCCGGCTGCGCCATCAGCGCGGCACTGCTGCGCGGGGAAATCAGTGAGCGGCGCATGGACAGTTTTCTGCATTTGCGCAATAGCATTAACCTGGAAGGTTAATGCTTCGGCACACGGAAGTGCCGACATTGGCCGCAGGCCAATGCGAGTATCGCCAAAGTCAGCAAGTCCGCGCAATTGTGAAGCCCGTCCTTGGGCTTCACCCTGCGGGTCAGCTAAAGCTGACCAAAATCGCTCCCAGCGTTTTTGTGCGCCAACTTTGGCGATACGACAATTAAATAGTTCAGGAGAACTATTTAATTATTAGATGGATTGCCTGGAATCGGAGAAATAATTTTGAGTGAACTGCCCCTGATTATTGAGCCAGAGGAACTGGCCGCGCAGCTGGAGCGCGAGGATTTATTGCTGGTGGACCTGAGCTCCGCACAGAACTACGCCGCTGGGCATATTCCCGGCGCGCTGCACCTGCCGTTTCAGGCTCTGATGGCGGGCACGCCGCCGGCGCCGGGCAAGCTGCCGGACCAAGAGCGACTAATGGAGGTATTCCGCGCCCTGGGTCTGCGCCGGTCGCACCATGTGGTCGCCTTCGACGACGAGGGCGGCGGCTGGGCCGGGCGCTTTCTGTGGACCCTGGAAGTGATCGGCCACAGAGACTACAGCTTTCTCAACGGCGGCATGCACGCCTGGCGCGGCGCCGGACTGCCGCTGTCAAATGAACCGGTGCAATCCGAGCCAAGCGATATCGACATCGATGTCGACACCACACCGCTTATGGAGGCGGAGGAAATAAAGCGGCACTTGAACGATGAGGATTTTCTCGTGTGGGACGCGCGCTCGCCGGAGGAATACCGCGGCGAGCGGGCGCAGGCGCTGAAGGGCGGCCATATTCCCGGCGCGGTCAACTGCGAGTGGACCTGGCTAATGGACCCGCAGCGGGACCTGCGCATCCGCACCGATGCGCGCGAATTTCTCGCCGGACTCGGCATCGATGGCAGCCACAAAATCGTCACCCACTGCCAGAGTCATCACCGCTCCGGTTTCACCTGGCTGGTGGGCAAATCCCTCGGCTTCGATATCCGCGCCTATCCCGGCTCCTGGAGTGAGTGGGGAAATCTGCCGGACACACCGGTTGAACAATAAAACGGGACTCGGGACTCGGGACTCGGGACTCGGGACTCGGGACTCGGGACTCGGGACTCGGGACTCGGGACTCGAAAAGAATAATTGAGTCAGAGCCGCCACCGCCCTCTCCTACGCGGTAGGGGAGGCGAGCAGCTACATGAACAAAGTAGAATTTAAACGGATCACACTAACTCTATGCACCCCAAACTGTTTACCACACTGCAATACCTGGCCCCGCAACGGGCCCTGTCCCGCGCCGCCGGCTGGCTGGCGGAAACCCGCATCAAGGCGATCAAGGATCCCTTCACCCGCTGGTTCGTGGGCAAATACGATGTGGATATGACCGAGGCAGAGCAGCCGGACTGCACCGCCTACCGGAGTTTCAACGAATTCTTTACCCGCGCCCTGAAAGAGAGCGCACGCCCGATCGTCGAAGGGGAAAGCGCCCTCGCCTGCCCCGCAGACGGCGGAGTCAGCCAGTTGGGGGAAATTCACAACGGGCGCATCTTCCAGGCCAAAGGCCACGATTTCAGCCTGCTGGAGCTGGTGGGCGGCGATACGGGCACCGCGGCAAAGTTTACCGGCGGCCACTTCGCCACCGTGTACCTGTCGCCGAAGGATTACCACCGGGTACATATGCCGATTGCCGGTACCCTGAAGAGCATGACCTATGTGCCGGGCCAATTGTTTTCGGTCAATACCGTGACCGCGAAAAATGTACCGCGGCTCTTCTCGCGCAACGAGCGGGTGGTGTGCCTGTTCGACACCGCTGTCGGCCCCATGGCCGTGATTCTTGTGGGCGCGATGATTGTGGCCAGTATCGAAACCGTATGGGCCGGGCTGGTGACCCCGCACAAGCGCCAGGTGCGCACCACCAATTACGACGACAATACGCCGGTTCACCTTGAAAAAGGCGAGGAGATGGGCCGCTTCAAACTGGGCTCCACGGTGATCCTGCTGTTTGGCGCCGACCGGGTTCGCTGGCTGGAAACGCTACAGGCGGAGAGCCAGGTGAAGATGGGGCAACACCTCGGCGACCTGATTTAGTGGTGCGCACGGCGCACCCTACCCACTGATCCCGTCAAAAGCGTCCCGCAAGCGGGGCGGGGCAACTACTCTTTCGAGCCCGGGCTGTAATTCACACCCCGGCTCACCGACCAACAGCCACTGCGACCGATGTTCAGGCTGTAGAAAAACTCGAGCACTTCTTGAAGTGGCAAATTTTTCGTGCGGAGAGTGCTCTGAAATGCTTTTCGCCATACAAAACAGGTCCAGAATTCACGTAGGAGCGCGATTTTCTGGGCAAAATATAACCAGAACGAAAGGCCGGAGTTTTTCTACAGCCTCGTTACCCGCTTTTATTCGCCACAACGGAAATCTCGCCTTTTTCGCCCTGCTCGCCGTAGCCGCATCCGGTTTCGGCCAGACATTTTTTATCTCGATTTTCGGCATTGCGCTGCGCGCCGAGTTTTCCCTCAGCCACGCTCACTACGGCATGATTTACAGCGGCGCCACGCTCGCCTCTGCCCTGGCGCTGATGCCGATGATTGCCGGCCTGCTGTTGCTGTCTCTGCGCGGGGACGGCTGGGTGCCCTATGCCTACCTGACCCTGCTCGGCATCACCCAGGCAGGCACAGGCACCGCCGGCGGCGCCCTCTGGCCGGAGCGCTACGGCAGTCGCCACCTGGGAGCTATCCGCTCCGTCTCCCAGGCGGCGATGGTATTGGCGACGGCGGTGTCACCGCTGGTGGCGGGCGTACTGCTGGATCGGGGAATTAGCGTCGAAGCGCTCGCGGGCCTGCTGGCCGCACTGGTGCTCCTGTCGGCACTGCTGACGCTGCTGGTGCGACCCCTCAGCGTTTCAGCAGGCGGGAGAGGAAATTCGGCAACCGCTGCCGGCTGACCAGATAGCCATCGCGCACAGCGGCCACATCCACCTGGGGGAAGCGGCTGGGCTCCAGGTCCTGCACGATAGTGACCCCATCGCAGGGAGCGAGTTTGCCGCGCTCGATCAGCTTTTGCCTGCGATCGTCGTCCGCGGCCATATCGAACAACCGGGCCTCCGGCAGCGGCCGCTTGTCCCGGTCCAGCACCACCATCACTTTCGGCTTCAGGCGCCGCTGATAGGTCTGCTCCACCACCACCGCCACTTCGCCGGTGGAGAGCTCCACCTGGGTACCGGTGGGATAGAGGCCGATGGACTGGATAAACTCCACCGTCAACTGCTCGTTGAAGGCAATACCCCGCCGGTCGTACAGCTGCGTCACCGCCCGGGACGGTGCGGCCGGGGATTCCACTCCGCGGGGATTGGTGATTTCGTCGTAGTAGGTAACGATGCCGCACATGCGCGCCAGCACCGGAATCCGGTCGCCGCGCAGCCCGCGGGGGTAGCCGCTGCCGTCGTGCCGTTCACAATGGCAGTGGACGATATCGAGTACCTGGGAATCCATATCCGCATCCGCCGACAGCATTTGCACGCTGTGGTCGACGAACCTGCGGTATTCCAGCTCGGCCCGTGGCTCCCGCTTCGCCGCCCGCAGCACCTCGGGGCTGAGACGCAGCTTGCCCACGTCCTTGAGCAGTGTGGCCGTCGCCAACTGCGTCAGTTCGCGGCGGCGCAGGCCGATATGGCGGCCGAATACCAGCGACCAGATACTGGCGCGCACCGAGTGGCTGTAGGTATGCTCGTCCTTCTCCCGCACCCGCGCCAGCCAGGCGAAGGCGTCGGGGCTGCGCAGCACGCTCTCCACAAGATCTTCCACCACTTTATTGATCTGTTTCAGTGGCAGCGGCCCGTCGCTGCGAATCTGCGCCATCACCTGATCCATACCGCTCAATATCTGCCGGTGCAGACTGCGGGCATTGCCGGCCTCGCTCTGCACCGGCGCGGGAGCCGGGTAGGTATCGTGGGAAACCTGCACCGGGCGGCAGGGAATGACCGGGGCGGGGCGGCGGTTGCGCGTTCCCTCGGTGGCAGAATTTCCCCTGGGGACATCAGTGCGACTCAGCCGGCGCAGCCTGACCCCCACATCGCCGACGCTCTTGATCACGTCCACGTAAACGAAGCGGCAAAATTTCTGCAGCTGGCGGATTTCCTCCAGGTCGCGAATATAGAAGCCTTGCAAAACAAAGGGAGTGCGCGTCCACGGCCGGTCGAGCCGGGACACGAACATGCCGCGCTGCAGGTCCTCTACCAAGACTTTCGCCTGTTCAATCGCCACGCTGTTACCGCCGGATAAGGTGGGTAGGGAGGGAAGCAGAAGTGAAGCTCCACCGGGCTCATTTATAACACGGCGGTATGGCTATCGGCACACGGTAAAAATGTGAACAAAGTCACAAAAACAAATTGCCACCTGTCTCTATTTGGAGTGGTACTGGGGCGACAGTTCCAATACTGCCTCGATCATCACCCGCGCGTGCTCCGGATCCACCTGCGGCGTGATACCGTGACCCAGATTGAAGATATGCCCCGGACCCCGGCCGTAGGATTCCAGCACCGCGGCCACCTCGGCGCGGATGCGCGCCGGCTCCGCCAACAGCACCGCCGGGTCCAGGTTGCCCTGCAGTGCCACCCTGTCGCCAACCCGGGCGCGGGCGCCGCGCAAATCAGTAGTCCAGTCCAGCCCCAGGGCACTGGCGCCGGTGTCCGCCATCGCCTCCAGCCACTGGCCGCCGCCCTTGGTAAACAGGATCGCCGGCACCGGGCGGCCGTCCGCCTCCTTGATCAGGCCCTGCAGGATACGCGCCATATATTGCAGGGAGAACTCGCGGTAGGCGGAGTGGCTGAGGGCGCCCCCCCAGGTATCGAAGATCTGCACCGCCTGGGCGCCGGCGCGGATCTGCGCATTCAGGTAATCGGTTACCGAATCCGCCAGCACCGACAACAACTGGTGCATCAGCTCGGGGCGGCTGTAGAGCATCTCCTTGCAGCGGGCGAAATCCCGGCTGGAGCCGCCCTCCACCATGTAGGTGGCGAGGGTCCAGGGACTGCCGGAAAAGCCGATCAGCGGCACCCGGCCGTTCAGCTCGCGGCGGATGGTGGACACCGCGTTCATCACGTAATCCAGCTGCCGCTCACTGTCCACCACCTCCAGTGCCTCGATATCCGCGGCGGTGCGTAGCGGCTTGCGGAATTTTGGGCCCTCGCCTTCCTCAAAATAGAGGCCCAGGCCCATCGCATCGGGAATGGTGAGAATGTCCGAAAACAGAATGGCCGCGTCCAGCGGGTAGCGCTCCAGCGGCTGCAGGGTGACCTCGCAGGCCAGCTCGGTGTTGCGGCACAGATCCAGAAAACTGCCCGCCCTGGCCCGGCTGGCGCGGTACTCCGGCAGATAACGGCCCGCCTGGCGCATCATCCACACGGGGGTGCGGTCTACTGGCTGGCGCTGCAGGGCGCGGAGGAAGCGGTCGTTTTTCAGTTCGGAGGGCTTGGATTCGGGCATGGACTGCACAACGGGCTGGCTAAAAAGGCGGCTATTGTACAGAGGACCGAGGGGCTAAGTAAGAGAGGGGCAAGGATAGTTCGATCAAAGCAATGAGCTTGACGCGAAGGCCCCGCTGCCGGGGACTCTTTGCGGGACTGTCTGCGAGAGGGACCTCGCGGACAAGCCTACAGGGATGTATTCACGGCGTGTCCCGCAAAGAGTCCCCGGCAGTGGGGCCGCCACGGAGTTCTTATTCAGGCACCCTCTCCCCCGGCCCCTCTCCCGCAAGCGGGAGAGGGGAGAAGCGGAGCTGGAGCTCCGCGGTCCCGGGGCTAGACGTCGAGGTAGTCGAGGATGCCCTCAGCAGCTTGGCGGCCTTCCCAGATGGCGGTGACCACGAGGTCGGAGCCGCGCACCATATCGCCGCCGGCAAAGACCTTTTCGTTGCTGGTCTGGAATTTGAACTGCTGCTTCTCCGGCGCCACCACACCGCCCCAATCGGCGATCTCGACATCGTGCCCCGCCAGCCACTCAGGGGGACTGGGGCGGAAACCGAAGGCCACCAGAACGATATCCGCGGGGATGATCTCCTCGGAGCCGGGCACCACTTGTGGACGGCGGCGGCCGTTTTCATCCGGTTCGCCCAACTGGGTGGTGACCACCTTGACGCCGCTCACAGCGTCGTCGCCGACAATCTCCACCGGCTGGCGATTGAACAGGAACTTCACCCCTTCTTCCTTCGCGTTGGCCACCTCCCGGCGGGAGCCGGGCATGTTTTCCTCGTCGCGGCGGTAGGCACAGGTGACGCTCCTCGCGCCCAGGCGGATAGAACTGCGGTTGCAGTCCATGGCGGTGTCACCGCCGCCCAGCACCACCACGCGCTTACCCTCGACGGAAATAAATTCCTCGGGATTCTTTTCCCAGCCCATATTGCGATTGACGTTGGCCACCAGGAAGGGCAATGCGTCGTGCACGCCGGGCAGGTCCTCGCCGGGGAAGCCGCCCTTCATATAGTTGTAGGTGCCCATGCCCATAAACACCGCGTCGTAGTCGTTGAGCAGTTCTTCGAAACTGATGTCCACGCCCACTTCGGTGTTGAGGCAGAACTCGATTCCCATATCGGTAAATATCTGCCGGCGCAGCTGCATCACCGATTTTTCCAGCTTGAACTCGGGAATGCCGAAGGTGATCAGGCCGCCGATTTCCGGGTATTTATCGAATACCACCGGCTGCACGCCGTTGCGCACCAGTACGTCGGCGCAGCCGAGGCCGGCGGGGCCGGCACCGATCACCGCCACGCGCTTGTCGGTCTTTTGCACATGACTCAGGTCCGGACGCCAGCCGAGAGCGAAAGCGGTGTCGGTGATGTACTTCTCCGCACTGCCGATGGTCACCGCGCCGAAGCCGTCGTTCAGGGTGCAGGCGCCCTCGCACAGGCGGTCCTGCGGGCAGACGCGACCGCAGACTTCCGGCAGGGTGTTGGTCTGGTGGCACAGCTCGGCCGCCTCCATGACATTGCCGTCGGTCACCAGCTTCAGCCAGTTGGGGATATAGTTGTGCACTGGGCAACCGGTCTCGCAGTAGGGATTGCCGCAGTCCAGGCAGCGGTGTGCCTGGCTGGCCACCTGGCGCTCACCGAAAGGCTGGTAGACCTCTACGAATTCGTTGGTGCGGGTAATGATGTCTTTTTTCGGCGGGTCGACCCGGCCCACGTCGATAAACTGGAAATCGTTGCTCAGTCTTTCTTTCATAACTCATTCACCCCTGCTCTTAATCTTCATCGCTACCGCTCGAACGTGCCGCTACCGCTATTCGCCGCGCTTGCGCACGTCCGCGAGCAGGCCGGCCAGGCTGGCGGCCTTGGGTTTCACCAGCCAGAACTTGCTCAGGTAGTCGTCGAAGTTGTCCAGCAACTCCGCGCCCCATTCGCTGCCGGTTTCCGCGGCGAACTCCTCGATAACCTGGCGCAGGTGGCTCTGGTAGGACTCCAGGGTTTCGCTGCTGATACGGCGCAGTTCGATCAACTCGTGGTTGCACTTGTCGAAGAAGTTGCGCTTCAGGTCCAGCACATAGGCAAAGCCGCCGGTCATTCCGGCGCCGAAGTTGACCCCGGTGCTGCCCAGCACAGCGATCATGCCGCCGGTCATATATTCGCAGCAGTGGTCGCCGGCGCCCTCCACCACCGCAAAGGCGCCGGAGTTGCGCACGCCGAAGCGCTCACCGGCACGGCCGGCGGCAAACAGTTTGCCGCCGGTGGCGCCATAAAGGCAGGTGTTGCCCACAATGCTGGTGTCCTGAGAGGCGAAGGCACTGTTTTGCGGGGGGCGGATCACCAGCTTGCCGCCGGCCATACCCTTGCCCACATAGTCGTTGGCATCACCCTCCAGGTACATTTCCAGGCCGCCGGCGTTCCACACCCCGAAGGACTGACCGGCGACGCCGGTGAGGCGCAGTTTTACGGGTGCGTCTGCCATGCCCTGGTTGCCGTGGCGCTTGGCGATCTCGCCGGACAGGCGCGCGCCGATGGATCTGTCGCAGTTGGTGACCCGGTAGGCGTATTCGCCGCCGGACAGGTTCTCGATCGCCGGCAGCAGATCCGCCACCATACGCTCGGCCAACTCGCCCTTGTCCCAGGGTTCGTTCTTAGGCCGCTGGCAGGTCTGGGGCTTGCTGTCGAGCAATGCATCGGTGTGCAGCAGCGGGGCCAGGTCCAGCTTCTTCTGCTTCTCCGTCTCCCCATCCAAAGCGCGCAGCAGGTCGACGCGGCCCACCAGTTCCTCGATGGTGCGCACGCCCAGACTCGCCATCCACTCGCGGGTCTCCTCCGCCACGAAGCGGAAGAAGTTCATCGCCATCTCCGCAGTGCCGATGTAGTGCTCGTCGCGCAGGTCCTGGTTCTGGGTGGCGACGCCGGTGGCGCAGTTGTTCAGGTGGCAGATGCGCAGGTATTTACAGCCCAGCGCCACCATGGGCGCGGTGCCGAAGCCGAAGCTCTCAGCGCCGAGGATCGCCGCCTTGACCACGTCCAGGCCGGATTTGAGGCCGCCGTCGGTCTGCACCCGCACCTTGTCGCGCAGGTCGTTGGCGCGCAGGGTCTGGTGGGTCTCCGCCAAGCCCAGCTCCCATGGGGAGCCGGCGTAGCGGATGGAAGTAATGGGGCTGGCGGCGGTACCACCGTCGTAGCCGGAGATGGTGATCAGGTCGGCGTAGGCCTTGGCCACGCCGGCGGCGATGGTGCCCACTCCCGGGCGGGACACCAGCTTCACCGATACCAGGGCATCCGGATTGACCTGTTTCAAATCGAAGATCAGCTGCGCTAAGTCCTCGATGGAATAGATATCGTGGTGCGGCGGCGGCGAGATCAGGGTGACACCGGGCACCGAGTAACGCAGCCGCGCAATCAGTTCGTTCACCTTGCCGCCGGGCAGCTGGCCGCCCTCGCCGGGCTTGGCACCCTGGGCAACCTTGATCTGCAACACCTCGGCGTTGACCAGGTAGTGCGGGGTGACGCCGAAGCGACCGGAGGCCACCTGCTTGATCTTGGACACCTTGTCGGTGCCGAAGCGCGCGGGGTCCTCGCCGCCCTCGCCGCTGTTGGAGCGGCCGCCCAGGCGGTTCATGGCCTGGGCCAGGGATTCGTGGGCCTCCGGGGACAGCGCCCCCAGGGACATGGCCGCGGAGTCAAAGCGGCGCAGAATATTTTCCGCCGGTTCCACTTCCTCCAGCGGAATCGGCTGGATACCGTCTTTGAAATCCAGCAGGTCGCGCAGGGTGGCCACCGGGCGCCGGTTCACCAGCGCGGCGTAGTCGCGCCATACCGCGTAGTCGCCGGTGCGCGCGGCGCGGCGCAGGGTGTTCACCACATCCGGGTTGAAGGTGTGGTATTCCTGGCCCCAGACGAACTTGTGCAGGCCGCCGGGTGACACCGGCTTGCGCGGCTTCCAGGCCAGGGATGCGCGCGCCGCCATATCGCTCTGCAGTTCGGCAAAGCCGGCGCCCTGAATACGGCTGGGCGCGCCGGGGAAACACCGGTCGACAACGTTGCGATCCAGGCCCACCAGCTCAAACAGCAGCGCGCCGCGGTAGGAGGCCACGGTGGAGATGCCCATCTTGGAGAGGATCTTGAGCAGCCCTTTAATAATGCCTTTGCGGTAGTTTTTCTGCGCTTCTGCCGCATCCAGCAACAGTTCACCGGTGTCGATCAGGTGGTTGATGATGCTGTAGGAGAAATACGGGTGCACCGCGGTGGCGCCCACACCGATCAGGCAGGCCAACTGGTGGGCGTCACGGGCGCTGGCGGTGTCCACGACGATGTTTGAGTCGCAGCGCAGGCCGGCGTGCACCAGGTGGTGATGCACCGCGCCGGTGGCCAGCAGGGCGTCGATGGGCAGTTTGTCGGCGGCGATTTCGCGATCGGACAGCACGATGATGACCGATCCGCCGCGCACCGCGGCCTCCACATCGGCGCAGAGTTTTTTGATCGCCGCCTCGAGATCCAGCTGCGCCGGGTCGTAGTTGAGGTCGAATATCTTCGACTCGAAGCCGGGCCTGTCCAGCTCCAGCAGCGCGGTGTACTTCATATGGGAGAGCACCGGCGAGGCCAGGATCACGCGATCCGCGTGCTCGGGGGTCTCCTCGAAAACGGTTTTCTCCCGCCCCAGGCAGGTCTCAAGAGACATCACCACCGTCTCCCGCAGCGGGTCGATGGGCGGGTTGGTCACCTGCGCGAACTGCTGGCGGAAGTAGTCGTACAGACAGCGGTTGTGGCGCGAAAGCACCGCCATGGGGGTATCGTCGCCCATGGAGCCCACCGCTTCCTGGCCGGCCTCGGCCATCGGCCGCACCACATTGTTGCGCTCCTCCAGGGAGGAGCTGAACAGCTTCTGGTAGACCTTGAACTGCTCGAAGGAAAAATTGTTATCCACCGGCGCGGTGACCAGGGTGGAGCGGATGCGCCGCGCCTTTTCCTTCAGCCACTGCTTATAGGGCTGTGAACGCTTGAGCATGTCGTCGATATCACGGGTGTGCATCAGCACACCTTCGCGAGTGTCCACCGACAGCATCTGCCCCGGGCCCAGGCGGCCTTTGGCCACCACATCTTCGGGCTTGTAGCCGTACACGCCCACTTCCGAGGCCACGGTGATGAGATCATCTTTGGTGATCACCCAGCGGGATGGGCGCAGGCCGTTGCGGTCCAGGGTGCACACCGCGTAGCGGCCATCGGTCATCACCAGGCCAGCGGGCCCGTCCCAGGGCTCCATATGCATGGAAATGTATTCGTAGAAGGCGCGCAGGTCCGGATCCATGTCCTCTACGTTCTGCCAGGCGGGCGGTACCAGCATACGCACGGCGCGATGCAGTTCCATGCCTCCGGCAGTCAGCATCTCCAGCATATTGTCCAGGCTGGAGGAATCGGATCCCTCGCGGTTGACCAGCGGTGCCAGTTCGGCCAGTTCCGGAATCAGCGGGCTGGCGAACTTGGGCGTGCGCGCCACCGACCAGTTGCGGTTGCCGGTGATGGTGTTGATCTCGCCGTTGTGCGCCAGCAGCCGGAAGGGCTGCGCCAGCGGCCAGAGCGGCATGGTGTTGGTGGAAAAGCGCTGGTGAAACACACAGATGGCGGTCTCCATTCTCGGATCCGCCAGGTCGGGGAAAAATTTCGGCAGGTCCGCCGGGATCATCAGCCCCTTGTAGGAGAGCACTCCTGTGGACAGGCTGGCGATATACACGCCCTCCCCCAACTGCTGCTCCGCCCTGCGCCGGGCGACGAACAGCCGCGCGTTGAATTTCGCCTCTCCCAGGGGTTCCTCGGCGTCGTTGACCAGCAGCTGTTCAAAGTGCGGCAGGGTTTGCCGGGCGATGGGACCGAGGCACTCGGGCTCGGTGGGCACCGGGCGCCAGCCGGCAATCCGCAGTCCTTGGGCCTCTAACTCGCGGCAGAGGGTATCGCGGGCTTTTCGCGCGTCCGCCTCGTCCAGCGGCAGCATAATCGAACCCACGGCGTATTGATCGGTCAGTTCGGCGCCACAGTGCGCTTTTGCTTCCGCGCGCAGAAAAGCGTCGGGTTTTTGCAGCAGCAGGCCGCAGCCGTCACCGGTCTTGCCGTCGGCGGCGATGCCCCCGCGGTGAGTCATACAGGTCAGCGACTCGATCGCCGTCTGCAGCAACTTGTGGCTGGTCTCGCCCTTCAAGTGCGCGATCAAACCGAAGCCACAGTTGTCTTTGAACTCATCCAACCGATATAGGCCGCTGCTACCCATAGACTTCCTCACAGTTAAAAAAAGCCCGCAAGCGGGCTTCTTCGACGTTGTTTTTTGCCGGGTTTTCCCCGGCGGGCGCGCAATATTACTGGCGCCCCCCTGGAATTGCAATATTTCCCAGATTTATCTTCTGCCCATGGGCACCAAAACCGACTTATCTTCTTTTTGTGATCACTATTGCCAAATAGTCCTCAGATTTGCCCGTTTCGCGAGGGGTTGGTCACTCGGCGCCACAGATTTTCAGCGCCTCCTCCAGCTGTTTCAGCGGCGTGTCATCGCAGATCTGGGCATCCCCCAGACTGCGCAACAGCACCAGGCGCAGGCGACCGTCCAGCACCTTCTTGTCCACCGCCATGGCCTCCAGATACTCCCGTACTGTCATCCCTTCGGGCGATGCCTGAGGCAGCTGCGCAGCGGCCAGCAGGGCGCGGATTCGCGCCACCAGTTCTCCGTCGATGGTGCCGCGGATACGCGACAGCTCGGCGGCCATGACCATACCCGCAGCCACCGCCTCCCCGTGCAACCAGTTGCCGTAACCCTGTACCGCCTCGATGGCGTGACCGAAGGTATGACCGAAATTCAGTATGGCCCGTCTGGCAGATTCCCGCTCGTCCTCCGCTACCACCGCCGCCTTGTCCCGGCAGCAGCGGTTCACCGCGTAGGCCAGGGCCTGGGGATCCCGCGCCATCAGCTTCGGCATATGTTCCTCCAGCCAACTGAAGAAGGGGGCATCGCAGATCAGGCCGTACTTGATCACTTCGGCGATGCCGGCGGACAGCTCGCGGTCCGGCAGGGTGGCCAGGGTATCCATGTCCGCGAGTACCACCCTGGGCTGGTAGAAGGCACCGATCATATTCTTGCCCAGGGGGTGGTTGACGCCGGTTTTGCCTCCCACGGATGAGTCCACTTGTGCCAGCAGGGTGGTGGGAATCTGTACGAAGTCCACGCCGCGCTGGTAGCAGGCGGCGGCGAAACCGGTCATATCGCCGATCACACCGCCGCCCAGGGCGATCAGGGTGGTGCTGCGGTTGTGGCGTTTCTCCAGCAGGCGGTCAAAGATGCGTTCCAGGGTGTCCAGGGTTTTAAAAGCCTCGCCGTCCGGCAACACCAGGGTATCCACCTGCTCGAAGTCCGCCAGGCCCCCGAGCAGCCGCTCGAGGTAGAGAGGGGCCACGGTCTCATTGGTCACTACACAGACTTGTTTGCCGCGGATATAGGGCAGCAGGTACTGGGGGTCCCCCAGCAGTTGCGAACCGATCACGATGGGATAGCTGCGTTCCCCCAGTTCCACATTCAGGCAGTGCATGGTTTCTCTCCCTTCAACTGAAGGGCGCACTTTAGCACAAGGAGGATAGAGGTTATTTAAAGGACGGATCCTGGGTCAGGCGCTCGGCCACCATGGACGCGGCCTGCTTGGGGGTGCAGTCGTCTGTGTCACAGATGATGTCCGCCACCTCGCGGTAGAGGGGATCCCGCTCCCGCACCAGTTCGATAATGCGCGCACGCGGGTCCGCCACCCGCAGCAGCGGGCGGTTGCTGCTTTTCGAAGTCCGTTCCAGCAATTGCTCCACACTCGCCTGGAGATAAACCACCAGACCGTACTGGCGCAGTTGCTCACGGTTCTCCGGAAGCAGCACGATCCCGCCGCCGGTGGCCACCACCTGCGGCTGCCCCCGGCAGAGATCCCTCAGCACCTCGCTCTCGCGCCGGCGGAATCCAGCCTCGCCCTCTACGTCGAAAATCCAGGGAATATCGGCGCCGGTGCGCTCTTCCAGCACCTTGTCGGAATCGGCAAAAGGAAGCTCCAGCTGCGTCGCCAGCAGCCTGCCGATGGTGGACTTGCCGGCCCCCATGGGGCCGACAAGGAAGATGGAGCGGTTGATCACTTGGAGAAGAAAAGTTCGTCTTCCATGATGCGGGGGGTGATAAAGATCAGCATTTCGCGTTTGTCATCCTGGCGCAGGGTGGTCTTGAACAGATGCCCCAGGAAGGGGATATCGCCCAGCAGCGGCACCTTGGTTTCTCCTTCGATCACCTGACTCTCGAAAATTCCCCCGAGCACAATGGTTTCACCGTTGCGGACCAGCACCTTGGTCTGCAGGGTATTAACGTTAATAGAGGGAATGGTACCGCCCGTTGTGATATTGGTAACCAGTTCGCCCACACTGTTCTGGTCGATATCCAGCTCCATAATAATATTGTTGTCCGGGGTGATCTGCGGGGTGACATTCAGTTTCAGCACCGCCTCGCGGAAGGTTACCGAAGCGGCGCCGGAGGAGGTCGCCTCCACATAGGGAATTTCCACACCGGACTCGATATTGGCCTCCTGCTTGTCACCGGTAACCACTTTCGGTTGGGAGACAATTTCCGCCTTGCCCATATCCTCCAGCGCGGAGAGTTCCAGGCCCAGATAAAAATTCTCTTTCAGGATCGCATAGGCGATGCTGCCGGCCCGATCGGCTACCCCGAGGTCCACCAATACAGGACTGTGAACGCTGGACGGCGATTCCACATCCGGTCCCGAACCATCCCCTCTTACAGGGAGCCCCACCTGTCTACCGGATCCTATGCCGATTTTATCGTCGTCGATATCGTGGTCTTCTACATAATCCCAGCGCACACCGAGCTCTCTCTGGAAGTCGGTGTTGGCAATAACAATCCGCGCTTCGATCATCACCTGGCGGATGGGGATGTCAATCGCATCAATCAGCTCCCGGAACTGGATAATCTTGTCCTCGGTATCGGTGAGGATAATCGTATTAGTGCGTTCATCCACGATGGCGCTGCCGCGGGAGGACAGGATACTGCGCTGATCGGCATCGCGCTGGCCGCCGGCGAAATTGCCCTGATTGAAACCTCCGCCGCCCTGCTGTCGATCTCCCGCAAACAGGGTAAACAGTTCGCGGGCGTCGGCGTAGCGAATCTGGATATACTCGGTGCGCAGCGGGGCCAGTTCCTGCAGCTGCTGCCGCGTCTCCAGTTCCTGCCGCTCGCGCTCGGCGATTTCCGCCGCCGGCGCCACCATGATCACCTTGCCTTCCTGTCGCTTGTCCAGGCCCTTGGCACGGAGGATCAGATCCAGCGCCTGGTCCCAGGGCACACCGTCCAAACGCAGGGTGATGCGGCCGGACACAGTGTCACTTGCAACCAGGTTGAGATCGGTGAAATCGGCGATCAGCTGCAGTACCGAGCGCACTTCGATGTCCTGGAAATTCAGCGACAACTTTTCACCGGTGAACTGGAATTCCTTTTCCTTTTCGCGAATTTCCGCCACGGTGAGCGGCTTGACGCTCAGCACATACTCGGTATCCGCCTGGTAGGCCAGGTAGTCGTAATCGGTATTTGAGGGGTCTACCGCGATCACCGTGTTGCGACCGTCGTAGTCCACGGTAATGGAGTTGACCGGGGTGGCGAAGTCGGTGACATCCAGGCGCTGGCGCAGGGACTCCGGCAGTTCCGCGCCGAGGAAAGTCAGGTATATCTTGCCCTTGCGGCGCTCCACGTCGATATTCACCGCCGGGTCCGTAAGGCTGACGATCACCTTGCCCTCTCCGGCGTCGCCGCGGCGAAAATCCACATTGCGAATAGCGACACCGCTGGCCGCGCGGAAACGTTCCTGCCCGCCCAGGTCGAGCCCGCCGCTGTGTGCTGCGGTGGCCGCAGGCGCGGGGGTAGCCGTCACCGACGCAGTGGCAGCCGCATCGGCGCCCACCTCCAATACCACCTGGTTGCCTTTGCGCTCGCTGGTATATACCGGCAACTGGTCCAGGTTGATGATCAGGCGCGTGCGGCCCTCACCGGACACCACCACTGCACTGCGCGCACTGCCCACTCCCAAAGAGTATTTTTTCTCCGGCAGGGCGCTCTCCACCCCGGCAAAATCCATCACGATACGCGCCGGCTGCTCGATGGTATAGCCGGTGGGCTCCGGTGGGATATCGGTAAAGGACAGCCGCAGCTGCAGCCGGCCGCCGGGCAGCTCGGAGAACTGGATATCGTTGAGTTTGTTGACCTGGGCCTGCAGCGCCGGCGGCAGCAGAGCCAGAATAAACAGCAATGTCTTGCCGAAAGCCAACACTTTGGCGAGTTGCCTGTTAATCATTATCAGTTGTCCTTCTCTTCCAAAGTCAGCGCCCGCGGCCTTTCGATCCAGCCACCGGTGCCATCCGGTACTATTTCCAACACGTCGATTTTACTGGCGCTGGCGCCGACCACCCGCCCGTGGTTTTTACCCAGGTAGTTGCCGATGGTGATGCGGTGAATGCCGCCCTCGCTGTCGTCGATCAGCGCCCACACTTGGCCACCGCGGGAGAGGGTACCCACCATGGAAAGAGCGTCGAAGTTGAACCTCTCCAGCAGTTGACGCTGCCGGTTCAGGTCGGGTGCCACATCCAGCCTGCGCCCCACCAGGCGCTGGTCTTCCTCCAGCACCGGCCGGCTAAAGGGGCTGCGCAGCGCGGCGGCGCTGTAGACATAGGGGCTGTAGGGGGTAAATGTCGGGATGGGCTCAATCTGCCCTTTGGGCTGGTGCTCAATCGCGGCCATTTTCTTGCGCAAATCGCTGTGGCTGCCGTCCAGGCTGCAGCCCGCGACGGCCAGCAGAACCGGTATCAGAGCGAAGTACTTCTTCATCCCTCCTCCCCCTGCTCTTTGTAACGATAGGTCTTGGCATTGATGGTCATACTGAGCAGCGCGCCACCGTCTTTGCCGGTCTGGATCTCGAAATCGTGCAAGGTCACTATCCTGGGCATACCGGCAATACCACTGACAAAGGCGCCGAACTCGTGATAGCCCCCCTCCACTTCGATACGGATGGGCAGCTCGACATAGAACTCACCCACCTGCTCATCTTCCAGCGCTACTTTCTGGATGGTGAGCCCGCTACCGCGGCCGTATTCGTCGATATCCTCGAGCAGCCCGGGCACTTCGGTGTCCTTGGGCAACTGCTTGAGCAGGGCGCCGAAGGTCTCCTCCATTTCCGCCAGCTGTTCCCGGTAGGCATCCAGATTCGCCGCCTCAAAGGATTTTTTCTCGAACTGCGTAAACAGCTCCTGCTCCTTGTTGACGGCGAACTCCAGTTGCTGATAGCGGTCCTTGATCAGGAACCAGTAGCCCCCGCCGACCAAAGCCGCCGCAATCAGCAACAGCAGGGCCACCCGCCCCGCCAGGGGCCAGACTCCGACACGGGAAAAATCGATATCGTTGATATCGAGTTGATTCAATTGTTTGAGCGTATCCTCTAGCGCCATGGCCAGGCCTCTTAATTATCCGCGCCTTGTTGTTCGTCTTCTTCTTTTTTGCGCCCGCTCACACTGACAGTCATCTGGAAAGCGCTGGCCTGTTCGCCGAATTCGGGCTTCGCGGTCACGCCGGTCAGGTTGGGCTCCTGATACCACTCCGACTGGTCCAGGTTGCGCATGAAGGACGACACCCGGTTGTTGGACTCAGCCACCCCGGAGACCTGCATGGTGTTGCCGCTGCGTTTCAGGCTGGTGAGCCACAACCCCTCGGGTGCACTGCGCACCATCTCGTCGAAGTAGCGCACCGACAGCGGGCGGTTGCCCTGCAGCTCCTGGATAACCCGCATGCGGTCGATCAGTTCCTGGCGGCGCTTTTTCAGGTCTTTGATTTCGCGCACTTTCTTGTCGAGCGCGGCTATTTCCGTCTGCAGTATCTGATTGCGCTCGTTCTGGTTTGAAATCTGTGCGTCGACGGTTTTCATCCACATGAAAGTCGCGAAGCAGGCGGCCATGACCACCAGCACCGCCACCTGTTGGAATTCCTTCTGCTTCTGTGCGCGATATTCCTGGCGCCAGGGAAGTAGGTTGATCTTGGCCATCTCAGTACTCCCGCTCGCGCATCGCCAGGCCGGCGGCGATCATCAGCGCCGGCGCCTCGTTGGCCAGCGCCTGGCGATTGACTCGTGAGGCCACTGTCATATCCTGAAAGGGATTGGCGACAATCGTGGGTTTGTTGAGCTTCTGCCCCACCAGTTCCACCAGCCCGTCCATGGCCGCAACGCCGCCGCCGAGCAATATGTAATCCACATCGCTGTAGGAAGTGGAGGAGTAGAAGAACTGCAGCGAGCGGGTGACCTGCTGCACCACGGCATCGCGGAAGGGCTCCAGCACCTCCGGGTAATAGTCGTCCGGCAGGCCGCTGCCGCCCTGTCGCTTGGCCAGCCCCGCCTCTTCCGAGGACAGACCGTAGCGGCGCTGGATCTCGTCGGTAAGCTGGCGACCCCCGAACAGCTGCTCGCGGGTGTACACCGTTTTGCCGTCCACCAGCACCGAGAGCGCGCTCATGGTGGCGCCGATATCGATGACGGCCACCACCAGTTGTTCCTGGGGGGGGAACTGACGTTCCAGCAGGGTGTAAGCGCGCTCGATGGCGTAGGCTTCCACATCCACCACCCCGGCCTGCAGTTCGGCGTCGGTCAGCGCGGAAACCCGCTGTTCGACATTCTCACTGCGGCATGCGGCCAGCAGCACCTCCACCTGGCCTTCGCCTTTTTCCGAAGGGCCCTGCACCTCGAAGTCGAGATTCACTTCATCCAGCGGGTAGGGAATGTACTGATCCGCCTCCAGGGCGATCTGCGCCTCAAGTGCGTCTTCGGAAAGATCGGCGGGCATTTCCAGGGTCTTGGTGATCACCGCGGAGCCGGACACCGCCACCGCAGCCTGACGCAGGCGCGTCTTGGAGCGGCGCACCACCTTGCGAATGGCTTCCGCGGTGGCGGCAACATCGTTGATGTTTTTGTCCACTACCGCATTGGGAGGCAGGGGCTCGACCGCGTAACATTCGACCCGATACTTGTCGCCGCTGCGGGAGAGCTCCAGCAACTTGACCGCAGTGGAGCTGATATCCAGCCCCAGCATGGCCTTCGGGCCCTTGTTGAGAAAAGGGAGCATCCCCATTTTTCTTATCTTTTCCGTGGGTTATGAAGGTTTGATGTTATAGCACTTTAAATTACAGCTGCAACCGCCTTTTGCATAGGTAACAGCGCACAATCTTCGTATAATTGTTAATCTGCTCCGATTCAGACGTAAGCCAGAAGCAACTCATGACTGAAAAGACCCGCAACCGCCTACTCTCGCTACTTTGGCTCGGCACGGCGGGAATCGCCGCCGCCGCCATGGCCTTTGCCAGCATCTACCTGTATCTCAAGCCCGGCCTGCCATCGGTGGAGAGCCTGCGCGACATCCGCCTGCAGACGCCGCTGCGGGTCTACTCCCGGGATATGAAGCTGATTGGGGAATTCGGCGAGAAGCGGCGCAACCCCATCACTATCGAGCAAACGCCCGAGCTGTTCGTGAAGGCCGTCCTGGCCGCGGAGGATGCAGGATTTTACTCCCACAACGGCGTATCGATTAAAGGCTTAGTGAGAGCTGCGTCACAATTATTGCAAAGCGGCTCCATTCAGTCCGGTGGCAGCACCCTCACCATGCAGGTCGCGCGCAACTTTTTTCTCAGCCGCGAGCAACGCTTCGTGCGCAAGTTTAACGAGATACTGCTGTCGCTGCAGATCGAACAAGAACTGAACAAAGACGATATTCTCGAGCTTTACATCAATAAAATCTTCCTCGGCAACCGAGCCTACGGCTTCCAGGCCGCGGCCCACGTCTATTATGGCCGCGGCATCGATGAACTCAACCTGGCCCAGTGGGCGATGATGGCGGGCCTGCCCAAGGCCCCCTCCGCCTACAACCCTATCGCCAATCCCACCCGCGCGCTAGTACGCCGCAACTGGATCCTCAAGCGCATGCTGGAATTGGGCTACATCGACCAGGATGACTACAAAAATTCCATCACCGCCCCGGTTACCGCCAGCTACCACGGTCGCGATCTGGATCTCTACGCCCCCTATGTCGCGGAGATGGCACGCAAGGAAGCCGTCGAACTGTTTGGCGATGCCGCCTACACCGACGGTTACCAGGTGATCACTACGGTGGACAGCAAATTACAGGCGGCCGCGCGCGACGCCCTGCAAAAAGGCCTGGAAACCTACGACGCCCGCCACGGCTACCGCGGTCCGGAGCAGCGCCTGGACGCCGCACTGCTGCAGGACAGCGACCAGTTAGTGGACCTGCTCAAGGAGATCCCGGTGCTCGGCGGCCTGCAGCCGGCGGTGGTGACCGCGGTGGAGCCGCAGCGCCTGCGGGTGCAACTGCGCGACCGCCGCGTGGTGGAGGTGCTATGGGAAAACGGCTTGTCCTCCATCCGCCCCTACCTTTCGGAAAACGCCCGCGGACCGCGCCTCAAGTCCGCCGAGGAGATGTTCGCTCCCGGCGACGTGATCCGCCTGCGCCGCGTGGAGATAAGCCCCGAAGAACCCGGCGACCAGGCCCCCATCCTGGAGGGCGGGGAACAATTGGCCTCCGACCCCTTTGCCGACCCCGGCGAAGAGGGCGCTATCGCGCCGGTGGTGGAACCCCAGGTGCGCGAGGAATGGCACCTGACTCAGGTACCGGAGGCCCAGGGCGCGCTGGTCTCCCTGGCCCCGGAGGACGGCGCTATTCGCGCGCTTGTCGGCGGCTATGACTTCCACCAGAGCCACTTCAACCGCGTCACCCAGGCGGCGCGCCAGCCGGGCTCCAACTTCAAGCCGTTTATCTACTCCGCGGCTATAGAGAAAGGCTATACCGCAGCCAGCATCATCAATGACGCGCCAATCATCTTTGAGGAAACAAACCTGCAGGATGTGTGGCGCCCGGAAAACGCCAGCGGCGAATTCCTCGGCCCTGTCCGCCTGCGCAAAGCGCTGTACATGTCCCGCAACCTGGTCTCCATCCGCCTGCTACA
The DNA here is from genome assembly GCF_030997045.1 of Microbulbifer sp. TB1203. NCBI lineage: Bacteria > Pseudomonadati > Pseudomonadota > Gammaproteobacteria > Cellvibrionales > Microbulbiferaceae > Microbulbifer > Microbulbifer sp. TB1203. The sequence goes on from NZ_CP116899.1 coordinate 3,387,704, forward strand.
GGCACTGGGCATCGACTATGCACTGGGCTTTGTGGAGCGCTTCGGCTTCGAGCGCAGCAAACTGGCCCGCAACCTGACCATCGCCCTGGGCAGCTCGGCGCTGACCCCACTGGAAGTGGCCCGCGGTTACGCTGCCTTCGCCAACGGCGGCTACCGGGTGGAGCCCTACCTGGTGGACCGGGTGCTGGATGTGAATGGTGAGGTGGTCTACCAGGCGCTGCCGCTCACCGTGTGCCGCGACTGTCCGGCCGACGGCAGCGAAACGCTGCCTCTGGAGCCAGTGAATCTCGCGGATGCGCAGGTGGAAGCCGAGATACTGGAAGAGGGGGAGGAGCCGCTGGAACTGCGCCGCCTGCCGGTCAATCCGCTACGCAGCGACGCCACGCAACAGGGGCGCCCCCGGGCGCCCCGCGCCATATCCCCTGAGACCGCCTACATCATGGATTCTATTCTTAAAGACGTCATCAAGAGGGGTACCGGCCGCAAGGCCTTGGTGATGAAACGCGGCGATATCGCCGGCAAGACGGGTACCACCAACGGCCCGCGCGACTCTTGGTTCTCCGGCTACAGTTCCTACCTGGCGACCAGCGCCTGGGTGGGTTTCGACTCCAACGGCGAACTGGGCAAGACCGAATACGGCGGCACAGCCGCCCTTCCCATCTGGATCGATTTCATGTCCACCGCCCTGGAGGGACTGCCGGAGCGCCACCTGCCGCAACCGGACGGCATAGTGACCGTACGCATCAATCCGCGCACCGGCCTGCGCACCTCCCGCGGTGGCATATTTGAGATCTTCCGCGCCAACCGGGTGCCCGGCCGCGAGACCTACAGTGCGTACCAAGCGTATGGTGACGACGAAGAGGATAGTGAAGGGGAGCGGTCGGGAGAGTCCCTGCCAGAAGAATTGTTTTAGATACCATTAGGGGCGAACACAAGCTCGCCCCCATACGCGACACGGCACTAAGACGGGGTCAGCGGCCGTCGCGATACGCCAGGCAGGCGTGCTCCAGCGCACCCAGGTCCGGAATCACTGCCTCCTCGCCGGACAGCGCCACATGCATCAATTCCCCCTGGCTGCAGTCCCGCTCCCGCCCCGCGAGCTCGTCCGGGGTCACCCGTACCAGCCGGGGCGTGCCCTGCAGTACCAGGGCAAAAAAAGGCAACCGCCCGCCGGGATTACCACTGCAGAGGATCGCGATACGGCAGCTTCCGTGCATAGCCGGCAAGGACTGCCCGCGCATCATTTCAAAGGACATCAGTGGCAGGCGCTGCTCGCGCCAGTTGAGTTCCCCGAGGTACCAATCCGGGGCGTCGTAGGCCGCCACCGGGGTCTGTATTGCGATCACCTCCGACAGGGTGTCCACAGGTACCAGCAGCTGGCCGTCCGCCAGTGGCAGCAGCAGGCTGCTCACCTCCTGGGGGATATCCACCGGCAGCGCTTTAATTCCACTCATCGCCAACACTCTCTGCTTTATCGTTGGTTTAGCCGACCGCCGGCTCGGAAGTGTATTCACGGATTGCCGCCAGTAGCACCTCCTCCTGGTAGGGCTTGCCCAGGTAGTGATTTACCCCCAGGGACAGGGCGTGATCACGGTGCTTCTTGCCGGTGCGCGAGGTGATCATCACGATGGGAATATCGCGCAGGCGGCTGCTGGAGCGGATATGCCGCGCCACCTCGAAACCGTCCATACGCGGCATTTCGATATCCAGCAGGATCACGTCGGGGAGGATATCCTGCAGCTGGATCACCGCGTCCTGCCCGTCCTTGGCGGTACTCACCAGGTAGCCCTCGCGCTCCAGGAAACGCGTGGTGACCTTGCGCACGGTAACCGAGTCGTCCACCACCATCACCCGCTGCTGGCGCTCCTCCGCAGCCGGTTCCGGCTGGGGTTCCGACGACAGGAGAGCCATCTCTGGACGCGCCAACTGGGCGGCCTGCCGGCGCAGCAGCGCGTGCGGATCGAGGATTACCACCACGGTGCCGTCGCCGGTGACCGTGGCTCCGGAAACTCCCTGCACGCCGGCGAACTGCGGCCCCAGGCTTTTCACCACGATTTCGCGGCTGCCCATGATCGCGTCCACCTGCAGCGCCATGGCGTGGCCCTCGGAGCGGACCAGCAGTACCGGCAACTGCATATCCTCCAGGCTCAGTTTGGGCTGCGCCTGCGATTGCAGAAGGGTACCGAAATAATTCACTCGATAGGGCTCACCGGCGTACTCGAAGCGCGCTTCGCTGTTGCGGTAGTAGTGCTCCAGCTCGAAGGGACTGAGGCGCACTATGCCCTCGATGGTGTTTAGCGGCAACGCGAACAGGTCATCGCCCACGCGCACCATCAGCGCGCGGTTGACCGATACGGTAAACGGCAGGCGCACCACAAACTCGGTGCCCAGGCCGGTCTGCGAACTGATACTCACGGTGCCGCCGATCTGCTTGATCTCCGCGGACACCACGTCCATACCCACGCCGCGACCGGAAATCTGGGTCACCTTGTCGGCGGTACTGAAGCCCGCCTGCAGGATAAACTGCAGAATCTCGTTGTTGGACAGCTCCGCGTCCGGGCGCATCAGGCCACTTTCCACCGCCTTCTGGCGCACCTTCATCAGATTGATGCCGGCACCGTCATCGCTGATAGTGAGCACTACCTCACTGCCCTCCCGCTCCAGCGCCACATTGATCCGGCCGCGCTCCGGCTTGCCGGCTCGCGCCCGCTCCTGCGGGGTCTCGATACCGTGGTCCACGGCGTTGCGCAGCATATGCTCCAGCGGCGCCACCATGCGTTCGAGCATGGAGCGGTCCAGTTCGCCCTCCACGTTGGAGAACACCAGGTCCACCTGCTTGTTCAGTTCCGCACTTACCTGGCGCACGATACGGCGCAGGCGCGGCACCAGGCGCGAGAAGGGCACCATGCGACTGCGCATGAGGCCCTCCTGCAACTCGGTGTTCACCCGCGACTGTTGCAGCAGCAGCGTCTCGGTGTCCCGGGCCTTGTTGCCCAGGGTGGCGCGCAGCTCCAGCAGGTCGGAGGTGGATTCCAGCAGGGAACGGGACAGCTGCTGGATGGACGAGTAGCGGTCCATCTCCAGCGGATCGAAATTGTCGTCCTGTTCCGCCAGCTGTTCCTGACGGAAAAGGATCTGCGCCTCGGTCTCCATATCCAGCCGGCGCAGCTGTTCATTGAGACGGAACAGGGTCGCGTCCATTTCCTCCAGCGCCAGGCCGAATTCGCTCACCTGTTCTTCCAGGCGCCCGCGGGAAATGGATGTCTCGCCGGCCAGGTTGACCAGCTCTTCCAGCAGTTCCGCCGCCACCCGCACCATTTCCTGCGGCTGGCCGCGGCCCGGGGTCGCGTCGCGCTCGCCGGGGGTACCTTTCTTGCGAATGAACGGCAGCACGTTGCCGGCAGTTTCCGCCGCAACTTCCGGCAGTTGGGCGGGAACCGCCTCCTCCGCTGGCGGCGTGGCGTCCACCGGCGGTTCCGGCGCCGCCTCGGCGCCGTCCGCGTTCTGGGACTCCGGTTCGGAACCATAGATCGCCGGCTCGGCGCTGTCCGCCAGCTGCTCGTCCGCCCAGCGGGTGCTCAGCAGTTGGGCAAAGGCATCCAACTGCTCCCCGGCCATCCAGGCGCGCACTGTTTCCACGCCGGCGGCGATACGGTCGTAGATGGCGTGGGCGTCGGCAAAGAATTCCGCCGGGGGCTCGGCGTCACCGCGCATCCCCTCGATAACCGTCTCGAAACGGTGCGCCACTTCGCCGAGCCCCATCAGCGCGGCCATGCGTGCGCCGCCCTTGAAGGTGTGCAGTACCCGCTTGAGGGCCTCCGCCTGACCGCTGTCTCCCGGCGCCTGCTCCCAGCCCTGGATCAGCTCTTCCAACTCGTCCACCAGGTCGCCGGCTTCTTCCATAAAGACCTCGACCACGTCCGGGTCCACGTCCGCCAGCAGCGCCTGCAACTCGGCGCCGGGACCGGCGGCCGGCTGTTCCCGCAGTGGCTGATCCGCCTCCGGGGCTTCGGCGATGGTTTCGCTTTCCTCCAGCCGCGGTTCGCCGGCGGACTGGGCCACCCGCTCTGCGGCGAGCAGGTCATCAAAGCCCAATTCGCCGAAATCATCATCAGCATCCGTGACAGCCGGGCTTACGGGTAGCTCCTCTACGACCGGCAGTTCCGCGCTGTCGATACCCAGTTCCGCAAGGTCGTAGTCATCGTCGGCGGAGACATCGCTCTCTCCCTGAGCCAGCGAGCGCAGCGCTTCGCCCACCGCCTCGCTGACTTCGGGCAAATCCTGGGTCGCGGCCACTGCGTCCACCAGGTCCAACAGTTCGTTATGACCCTGCTCCAGCGCGGCCCACAGGGCCGGCTCCTCTTCCAGTTGACCGCCGATCACCTTGCGGTACACAGCCAGCAACAGCCCCGCCAACTCCGCCAGGGTGGGAAGCTGCGCCCGGCCGGCCGCCTCTTGCAATATATCCAGCTCCTCCGCCACCGGCTCCAGCAGAGACTTGTCCCCGGGGCGGCTGCGCCACTGATTCAACATCTGATCCGCGTCCAGCAGCACCTTCATGCCATCGGCCATGATCACCGCCAGCAGTTGCGGGTCTACCGCGCGGGGTTCGTTGGCCTCGCGCTCCCGGATCAGGTGGCCGACAGCGCGCTCCTGCAACTCCGCCACACGGGCGAGGAACTGCTCGGCCCGGTCCAGCCCCAGGGGCTCGCCGGTGTAAATCTGTTCGAGGACACCGCGCACATAGTCGGCACCGTCTCCGATCAGTTCGTAAATATCCGCATCGATGGGCACCCGGTAGGTGCGCAGTTCCTTGGCAAAGCGCTCCAGCGGCGCCACCAGCTGCGCCACCGGTTTGACCTCGGCCATATGGGCGGAGCCCTTGAGGGTGTGCAGAGCGCGGTGCAGGGGATCCGATGGAACGCCGTAGAGGGGCGCCGCCTCGCGCATTTCGGCGAGAAACTCGTCCACAACCACCAAGTGGGTCTCCGCCTCCTGGGCAAAAATTTCCCACAGTTGGTCCCTGTCCTCCAGGCTCTCCGCGGTCCTGTCCGGCTCCACTGCGGGCGCCCGTTGCGGCTCCGCCGCCGGCCGCGCCAGTTCCGCGGGCACCTCGCCGCGGGAAAGCTGCTGGGCCCAATCCTCCAGTTGCGCGGTACGATCCGGCTCCGGATCGCCACTGCCCAGGCGGAAACCCTCGATCATCGACGGCAGTTTTTGCCGCACCTGATCCACCAGTTCCGCGTGGGCGCGCTGGGGCTTGACCGTGTCGTCGATAACGCGGTTGAGCATATTCTCCACCGCCCAGGCCAGCTCACCGATTTCCAGCGCCTCGACCATGCGCCCGGAGCCCTTCAGGGTGTGAAAGCCGCGGCGGAATTCCACCAGCGCATCTTGATCGGAAAAGTTGGCGGCCCACTGGGGGAAATAAAGACCGATGGTCTCCAGCACCTCGGCCGCCTCTTCAAGGAATATCTCGACAATCTCGTCGTCGATCAGACTGTCGTCATCATCAATCGCGGTCGCGGCCGGTGCGGGAGCGGCCTCCGCAGCCACGGTTGTCTCCGAACTCTCCTCACCGGAAAACCAGTTGTCCTCCTCGCGAGCTTCCGGCACTTGCAGTGCCTCGGCGGCAGCGGGGGACTCTTCCCACGTCTCATCGCCGGCGGACCGCATTTCGGCGGTTTCCATTTCTGCGGGCGGTGCTTCGAGGATTTGCGTTTCGACGCTCTGGGTTTCAGCAGTTTCCGGCTCGGGCGTGAAATCGAGCGAGAAACCATCCAGCACGGCGGCCTCAGCATCCCCGACAGCAGGCTCCGCATCAACAGCGCTTCCCTCTGTAGCGCTTTCCTCCGCAGGTCTTTCAGCTTCGGCTTTTTTCTCCGCCGGTGCGGCCGCGCCGGCAACCGCAAAACCCAGGGTCGCAACGCTGTCTTCTGCCAGAGCCAGCAGCATATCGGCGTCTTCTATGCCATCGGCGCGGCGTTCCAGGTAATACTCGACGCTGGTGATGGCATCCGCGAGGGTGTCGAGCAGCTTCCACTCCGGCTGCTCGGCAGCATCGATCAACTGCTGGCTGATATAGCGTTTGCAGGCACTCACTATCTCACCGGCGCGGCGATAGCCCACCATATCCAGGCCGCCACATACCTCCTGGAGGCGCTCCGGTACGCGGCTCAGGTAACTGATATCCCAGTGGCTGGCGATATATTCCACCACCGATTCCTTGACCGCTTCCAGGCCGATGCGCGCCTCGCGCAGCACAGTCTCAGTGGCGTCGCCCATCAGCGGCTCGCCGCTGTCCATTTTTCTGTCCCGGGTTACAGCAGCGGCGAGACTGGCGTCCAATTGCACCAGTTCCCCGGCGGCCTGCATCAGCAGCTCATCGGTGTTCTCGCCGCGGGAGGCATCGCGCAGGTACTCGTAGATACCCCGCGCGCGGTTGCGCTGGCTCTCCAGCCCCAGTACGCCGAGGGTGTCCGCCAGCCGCTTGGCGACCGCGGCGGTATCGGAGAGCGGCGGGTGCTCGGCACCGGCGGTGCCGGGCTCGAGGGCCTCGCGCACCGAGTGCAGCTCCTCCCGCAGGGCGGCCACCGCGGTACCCAGGGCCTCGGGGCCCATGGCCAGGGCGTCCTCGGTATCCGGGCGCGGCGTGCCCGGGACGGCCTTGTCCAGGGCGAAAGTGTCGTAGAGTGACTTGCAACGCGCGCCGTTGGGCCCGCTCAGGTAGACGTAGAACAGCAGGTTGCGCACCAGGCTGTGATCCAGCGGGGCGTCCAGCACCGGCGCGCCGCGGCCGGCCAGCAGGCGGAATTCCACGTCGACACGGCGCAGCAACTGGCGCAATGCCGGCATTACGGTGAGGCGGTGTTCGCCGATAGCCTCGAACAGGCCCAGCAGTACCTGCCACAGGGGCTGGCGCAGGCTGCCGCTGTAGAGCAGCGACATCTTTTCGCCGACCTTGATCAGGTAGGCGAGGCTCTCGCCGCTGTTCACGTCGCGTATCAGCCCGGCGGCGGCGACGTGGTAGATTTTGCGCAGCTTGCCCACCAGTTCCTGGAGAGCGACTTCGTTGGCGAGCAGGGGCTGGCGCTTGCCGGACACCCGTTCCAGAGAGGACAGGTCGGGAGAGAAGAGCCCGCCTTCGGTAATCAGGCGCTCTCGGCGCACCGCGCGCAGGTCGTTGAGCAGCGGCAGCAGCAGCACCGCGTTGTCACGGCGCTGGAAGGCCACCTTGTCCAGGTAGAGCGGCAGTTCGAGCAGCGCGCGCATCAGGAACTCGCGCGTCTCGTCGGTGTTTTCCACTTCGCCGGCGGCCAGTGCCTGCACCAACTGCTCCATCTCCTCGGCGAGCATGGCGGCGCCGGTGAGCTCGGCCATATGCAGACTGCCATGCACCTGGTGGATCAGCTCCAGGCAGTTCTGCAACGGCGCCTTGTCGGACGAATCGGAGGCGAAGGACTCCAACTGCTGGCGCGCCTGCGCCAGCGTCTCGTTGATCTCACCCGTCAGCCAGTCCAGGGCCAGAAAATTGGGATTGTCGTGACTCACGGCAAGTCCTCAGTAATGCAATCTGTACGCCGGCGCAAAAGCACCCGTAGAGGGGCACCATCCATGCACCTTGAATTTCCCCGCCGAATCAGGCCAGGGCCCGGTCCTCACGCTCCTCGACAGAGAGTTCTTCGCCATCCAGCAGCGAGAAGTCCTCTCCGGCCATTTCCGGTAGCTCCACATCGTACAGCTCGCCGTTTTCTTCGACGCCTTCCTCGCTGGGCAGCTTGAAGCCGGCGACGGATTCACGCAGGGCGTTGGCGGTTTTGGCCAGATTACCAATGGACTGGGCCGTGGCCTGGGTACCGGCGGAGGTCTGCGAGGTAATCTCCTGAATCACGTTCATCGTGTTGGAGATATGGCCGGCGGAAGACGCCTGCTGACGGGCGGCATTGGAGATGTTCTGAATCAGGGCGGCCAGGTTGGTGGATACGCCCTCGATCTCTTCCAGGGCAACACCGGCGTCCTGGGCCAGGCGGGCACCGCGCACCACTTCGGTGGTGGTCTGCTCCATCGAGACCACCGCTTCATTGGTGTCCGACTGAATCGCTTTTACCAGGCCTTCGATCTGTTTGGTCGCCGCGGCTGAGCGTTCCGCAAGTCGCTGTACCTCGTCCGCTACCACCGCGAAGCCGCGGCCCGCGTCGCCGGCCATGCTCGCCTGGATGGCAGCGTTCAAGGCGAGGATGTTGGTCTGGTCGGCAATGTCGTTAATCAGACTCACGATATCGCCGATCTCCTGGGAGGATTCACCCAGCCGCTTGATCCGCTTGGACGTGTCCTGGATCTGCTCGCGAATGGTGTCCATGCCCTTGATGGTGTTCTGTACCACCTTGGCGCCGTTACTCGCGATCTGCACCGAGCGCTCCGCCACCTGGGCCGATTCGGCGGCGTTGGCGGATACCTGGTCGATAGTCACGGCCATTTCGTTAACTGCCGCGGACGCCCCGGCAATTTCCTGTGCCTGGTGCTCGGAGGCCTCGGCCAGGTGGAGTGCTGTCTGCTGGGTTTCCTGGGACAGGCCGGATACTTCCTGGGCCGCGCCGGTGATCCGCGACACCAGCACCCGCAACTGGTCGATGGTGTAGTTGATGGAGTCCGCGATTGCACCGGTAAAGGCTTCGGTCACCGTGGCCGAGGTGGTCAGGTCACCGTCGGCGAGATCGGCCAGTTCGTCCAGCAGCTGCATAATTGCCTGCTGGTTGCGCTCGTTGGTCTCGGACTCCTCCTTCAGGCTGCGGCGGGTACCGGAGAAGGCCATGATCATCATGCCGAAGATCAGCATCACGAACACACCGGTGATGATCATGATGGTCTGGTTGTTGGGCTGGCGCTCGCCGGACAGGTTGACGATGTGGTCGTTGAGGGCGTTCAGGGATTCCAGCAACCGCGGCGAAGAGGTCAGGATGCCGTCCGCCGCCTGGCGGGTGGCGAACAGTGCCGGGGTGGCCTCGAAGATCTCGCGCACGGAGGAGCTCACGAATTCGAACAGCTCGGTGATCTCATCCAGCGACTGGCGCGCCTCCGGGTCGGTCACGCGGGAGATACCCATCACCACGTCGCCGCCCTTCATGCCTTCCACCACTTTACCGAACAGGCTGGCGTCGGTATTGAACTGGTCCGCGGCGGCTTCGGCGTCTTCACCGCCCTGCAGCATCTTGTCGATGTTCCGCCCGATGCGCTCCGCGCGCCATACCTGCAGCTGCGCTTGTTCGATCTGGTTCGCCGGGGCGCTGTTGGCCAGCAGGATTTCCACGATGTTGTTGTGCTCCGCCTGCAGTTCCGGCAGAGAATCGTTCAGGGTACTGGCCACATCGTTGAGGAAGATGATGGTGTCCTTGTTGCCGAGGATGGTGTCCGCCTGTTCGCGCACCTGACGCCAGATCTGGGCGTAATTCGCCAGTTCCTGCTCCAGCGCACGGCGGGTGCCGGCATCGGCGCCCTGCAGCCGGTTCCAGATCCCGGACATTTCCCCGACCACTTTTTGCAGCTCGTCGAAGGCTTCTTCGTCACCCGCGGTGGCCTCCGGACCGAGCGACACCACCTGGTATGACAGCGCGCGGAGCTCCGCCACCTGCTGCAGGTACTCTTTATCGCGGTCGCCCTGGGTCTGCACCAGGTAGATACTGACAATCAGCCCCGCCAGTGTGGCGAGTACCAGCAGACCCATAAACAGCGCTGCCGGGTTACTGCGCAGCGCGGAAGAGGAACTCTGGGAGCCTGTTTTCATAGTTTACTCCTGGCGGACCTGAGGATCAGGCCAATTCTTTTTATCACTACTTGGTTAAACGCTCTTTCCGCAACGACCCTCACCGGCGGGGCCGCCGCAGATTCCCCGGAAGAGAAAAACCGGAAGCCGCGGCTTACTGGGCCGCGGCATCCATAAACTGGAAATCGTTAATGAGCGCCTGCATGTCGAACACCAGCCAGCGCTCCTGCTGCAGCGCAAACTGGCCGTTGACCATCGGTGCAAAGGGCTCCATCAGGTCACCCGGGGCGCGCTTGGCGTATTCGAGTGCCAGGTGCTGCATACCGTGCAGCTCGTCGACGATCAGCCCCGCGTAAATTTTCCCGTGCTCCACCACCAGCACGCGACGGCGCTGCCTGGGCCCTCTGAGGCCGCCGCCGAAAAAAGCCGCCAAGTCAAACAGCGGCAGCAGGCGGCCGCGCACATTGGCCACACCGCGCACCCAGGGCTGGGCCCCGGGAATAAAGGTGTACTGGGGGACTTCGAGCAATTCCACCACCGCCTCCATAGAGGCGACGAAGCGATGGCCCAGAAGGGAGAAGCCGATACCGGTCCAGTAGGGCTTGATCTCCTGCCGCCCGGGCAGGCCCGCCGCCTGCGTCTTGGCACGGTTGGCGATATCGACCAGGGCGAGATAGGGAGACTGTTTTGACTGCACTGAGTTTGCAGCTGGCCTAGGCCAACACCTCCTCAATGGCACCGAGCAACCGGCTCTCTTCCACCGGCTTGGTCAGGTAGGCGCGGGCCCCCTGGCGCATGCCCCAGACGCGATCGGTGTCCTGGTCCTTGGTGGTGACGATAATGATCGGAATCCCGCTGGTGTCGCCGTCCTTGCTCAACTGGCGCGTGGCCTGGAAGCCGTTGAGGCCGGGCATCACGATGTCCATCAGAATGACATCGGGCTTTTGCTGGCGCGCGACATCGACCCCGTTTTCGCCGTTGGTGGCGGCGATCACGGCGTGGCCGTTCTTTTCCAGCATGGTAGTCAGTTTGTGAGTTTCTGTTGGCGAGTCGTCAACGATTAATACTCTTGCCATTTGCTCCCCGCGACATTTATTGTCCGCAGAAACACCCAAGAGTGGGCGCCTGCAAAGGTTTGTTGTCATTGTCGGCGGACCGGGCCCACACCGAAGCTGGCACCGACCGCACACCCTTAAAAGATTTCGTTATCCGCGAAAATCACTCCGCACCGGGCGAACTTTGTCTAGCACCACGACAAATGTTCAGCCGGCACCGGCACCTATTCTACGCCACCGGTGTTAACAAAGTCACAGCGAAAACCCGAACTGCGCCGATCACGCCGCGTGATGCGGCTTGGCGTGAGCCGAGATCGCACCCAACAGCTCGCTCTTGCTGAACGGCTTGGTCAGATATTGATCACAACCGACCACCCGACCCTTGGCCTTGTCAAACAAACCGTCCTTGCTCGACAACATCACCACCGGCGTCGAGCGGAATTCGCTGTTGTTTTTGATCAGCGCGCAGGTTTGATAGCCATCCAGGCGCGGCATCATGATATCGACAAAGATAATATCCGGCCGCGAATCGGCGATTTTTGCCAAGGCATCAAAACCGTCCGTCGCGGTAACCACCGTACACCCCGCTTTTTGCAGCAGCGTCTCGGCGGTGCGGCGAATCGTCTTACTGTCGTCGATCACCATCACCGTCAGGCTTTCCCAGTTGAGCTCCATAGTGTTGTTGAATCCCCTGTTTACTTATTTTCGGACACGGCTTTAAGCGCGCCTTTTCTTCAACCGCTTGCGGGGTCTGGACGCCTCGGCAGGCCGAGGTCGCACATCAGGGGGAACTTTTATCACAGAACCCAAAGTGAATCTACCGGAGCCAGGATGCGAAGGGTACAGCAGTACAAATAATCGCCACCGGGACGATCTGCGTAAATAGTTGCGCCAGCGGCGGACAGCTTTTACTTTAATCCACCCTTCTGGCTGGCACGGACACGAATATGAGTTACTCCCTCGGCGTGGTGATGGACCCCATCGCCAAGATTCATTTTAAGAAAGACACCACCCTGGCGCTGTTACAGGCCGCACAGCGCAGTGGTTTCGACCTGTTTTATTTTGAGCAGGACGGTCTCTACCTGGACGGCGGGCGGGCCATGGGCTGGGGGTGCCCGCTGCAGGTGTTCGACGATGCCGAGCGCTGGTTCGCCCTGAGAGAAGCGGCGGAGATGCCGCTGGGAGAGCTGGACGTACTGCTGATGCGGGTGGATCCGCCCTTCGACAACGAATATATCTATTCCACCTATATACTGGAGGCCGCGGAGCGCGAAGGCGCACTGGTGGTAAACAGCCCGCAGGCACTGCGCGATTGCAACGAGAAAATTTTCGCCACGGAGTTCCCCGACTGCTGCCCGCCGCTGATCGTCAGCCGCAACATGCAGCGGTTGCGCGCCTTCCACGCCAGCCATGAAGACGTGATCTTTAAACCCCTGGATGGGATGGGCGGCACCGGCGTCTTCCACTGCAAATCCGATGGCGCCAATCTGGGGGCGATACTGGAAATGCTCACCGACCGCGGCCGGAAGCAGATCATGGGGCAGCGCTATATCCCGGAGATCAAGAACGGCGACAAGCGCATTCTGATGGTGGACGGCGAACCGGTGCCCTACTGCCTGGCGCGCATCCCCGAAGCCGGCGAGACCCGGGGCAACCTGGCGGCCGGTGGCCGCGGCGAGGCCCGCCCGCTGTCGGAGCGCGACCGCCAGATCGCCGAGCGGGTGGCACCGGCTTTGAAAGAAAAGGGGCTGTTGTTCGTGGGTCTGGACGTGATCGGCGACTACCTCACCGAAATCAATGTCACCAGCCCTACTTGTGTGCGCGAAATCGACGCCGCTTACGGCACCGATATCGGCGGCCTGCTGATGAGCGCCATCACAGACCGGCTGCAACAAAAAAGGTAAACTGGCGAACCCTTATTGGGAATTGAGCAGTAAACAATCAAGTCTCGGGTTTCAGGCGTCTTGAACTCTCCAGGCTCCGCGCCGAATGCCGACACTTGAATAACCAATAACGAAAAAATGAATTCGACCGCCGGCACCACTCGACAACAGGCCGCCCAACAGGACCGCTTCGCGTTCGCCCTGTTTCTCGCCTGCGCTTTCCACGCGCTGGTGATTTTCGGCGTGGCTTTTGCCGCGCCCGAAGGTCGGCAGGCACCGCCCACCCTGGAAGTTACCCTGGCGCAACACCACACTGCCGCGGCCCCCGAGGATGCCGACTATCTGGCCCAGCACAACCAGCAGGCCAGCGGCACTGCCGACACCCCCAGGGAACTCTCCAGCAACCGCCGCGCGGAAATCGCCGACACCGTCGTGCGCGAGGTCAATCCCCTGCCGCAGCAGCAGGCCGCCCGCCCCGCGGAACAGCGCCGGCAGTTGGTAACCACCATCGGCGAGAGCTCCCAGCAGGCACCGGAGCTGCCCGCAGAAGACAAACCCTCCGAGGAAAAGCGCGGCGATGCCCCCAGCGACCTGCCGCATTCCAACCCCGAGATCGCAAGCCTGCAGGCACGGCTGGACAAGATCCGCCAGACCATCGCCCAGCGCCCGCGCGTGCGCCGCCTCACCTCTGTGGCCACCAAGGCCTCCGCCGATGCCGCCTACCTGCACAGCTGGCGGCAGAAGGTGGAGGCGGTGGGCAACGACAATTTCCCCGAGGAGGCCCTGCAGCGGCAGATTACCGGCAGCCTGCGCATGATGGTGCGCCTGCTGCCCACCGGCGCGGTGGAGGAAGTGGTGATACTGGAGTCCTCCGGCGAACGTATACTCGACGATGCCGCCCAGCAGATAGTGCGCCTGGCGGCGCCCTTCGAACCCTTTCCGGCGGAAATCCGCAGGGAAGCGGACCGCCTGGAGATCATCCGCACCTGGCACTTCGAAATGACCGGCTTCTCCACCGACGCCGGCGAAGCTCCCGGACGCGGTTAGGCTGGCTTGAACCTAGACTGACAATATGCATACCACCAGCATCGATAGCGACCTCACCCACTCCAGCCTGCGCGGCCAGTTCCTGCTGGCCATGCCGGGGATGCAGGACCCGCGTTTCCGGCAGACCATCACCTTCGTCTGCGAGCACACCCCCGAAGGCACCATGGGTATCGTAATCAACGCCCCCAGCAAAGTGTCCTGGAGAGAGGTGTTCGAACAGCTCTCCCTGGACGACGCCAGCCTGCGCGGCGAAGAGATAGTGATGCTGGGCGGCCCGGTGGCACCGGAGCAGGGCTTCGTCCTGCACGGCGCCGGCGCGCGGTTCGATTCCACCCTGGAAGTCTCCGAGGACATCAGTCTCACCGCCTCCAAAGACATCCTCGAATCCCTCGCCGCCGGCCGCGGCCCCGACGACGTGCTGGTGGCCCTGGGCTACGCCGGCTGGGGCCCGGGCCAACTCGAGGAGGAGCTGACGGAAAACGCCTGGCTGACCCTGCCGGCGGAGCCGGAAGTTCTCTTCGCCACCCCGTGGCAAAAGCGCTGGCACACCGCCGCCGCGCGCCACGGCATCGACATGACCGGCATCGGCTCCCAGTCCGGCCACGCCTGATGAGCGACGCCACCACCGCCCTCGCCTTCGACTTCGGCACCCGCTCCATCGGCATCGCCTTCGGCCAGAGCCTGACCGGCGGCGCCCGCGAACTACCGCCGCTCCCAGCGAAAGACGGCGCGCCGGACTGGGACAAAGTCCTGCGCCTGATCGCCGAATGGCAGCCGCAAACCCTGCTGGTGGGCCTGCCGCTGAATATGGACGGCAGCGAGAGTGAACTCTCCGCGCGCGCGCGCAAATTCGGCCAGCGGCTCCACGGGCGCAGCGGCCTGCCGGTGGAGTATGTCGACGAACGCCTCAGCACCCGGGCCGCCAAGGAAGAGGCGCGCGAGCGGGGCCACCGCGGGAACTACGCCAAAGATCCTGTGGATTCCATCGCCGCGCGTATTTTTCTGGAGGACTGGCTGCGCTCCAGAGGACAGAAGTCAGAGAACAGATGACAGACAGTCCCCGGTCATCCATCACCATCTGTTAAAATTCCCAGCCACTTCCAAATCGACCGACGCCCTATGCCCATCACCCGCATCCGCATCGCCACCCGCGAGAGTGCCCTGGCCCTCTGGCAGGCCAATTTCGTCAAGGACCGGCTGCAGCAACAGCACCCGTCACTGCAAATCGAACTGCTGCCGCTCACCAGCCGCGGCGATCAGATGCTGGATATTCCCCTGGCCAAGGTCGGCGGCAAGGGCCTGTTCGTGAAAGAGCTGGAGAAAGCCATGCTCGACGGACACGCGGATATCGCCGTGCACTCCATGAAGGACGTGCCGATGGAATTTCCCGACGGCCTGCACCTGCCGGTGATCTGCGAGCGCGAAGATCCCCGCGACGCATTTGTGAGCAATCACTACGCCAGCCTGGACGAGCTGCCGCAGGGTGCGGTAGTGGGCACCTCCAGCCTGCGCCGCCAGTGCCAGCTGCTGGCGCGGCGCCCGGACCTGCAGGTGCACTTCCTGCGCGGCAACGTCAACACCCGGCTGGCGAAGATGGACGGCGGCGAGTTCGACGCGATCATCCTCGCCGCCGCTGGCCTGTTGCGCCTGGAAATGCACGAGCGCATCCGCACCACCCTGCCCCCGGAAATCTCCCTGCCCGCCGGCGGCCAGGGCGCGGTGGGCATCGAGTGCCGCCGCGACCCGGAATTGGAGGCCCTGCTGCAGCCGCTGCACCACCGCGCCACCGCCGCGCGCCTGGCAGCGGAGCGCGCCCTGGTCAAACGCCTGGACGGCAGCTGCCAGATCCCCATCGGCAGTTATGCCGAACTCGACAGCGGCGAACTGCACCTGCGCGGCCTGGTGGGCAGCCCCGACGGCGAGACACTGGTGCGCGCCGAGACCCGCGGCCCGGAGGAGGACGGCGAGGCCATGGGCACCGCGCTGGCAGAGGAACTGCTCGCCTCCGGTGCCGACAGGATTCTCGCGGCCCTGTGAGCGGGGAACTGCGCGGCCGGCGCATACTGACCACCCGCCCCGCGCATCAGTCCCGGGGCTGGCGCGCGCAGCTGGAAGCCGCCGGTGCCACAGTGGACAACATTCCCATGCTGGCCATTGAGGCGATCGACAGTGGCCCGGAACAACAGGCGATCAAGAACCAAATCCTGGATTTCGACCTCGCGGATCACGCGATCTTCGTGTCACAAAACGCGGTCCGGATAGGCTTCGACTGGATCGAGGGCTACTGGCCACAACTGCCGAAGGGGCCGCGCTATTACGCCATCGGCGCAGCCACCGCGCGCGCGCTGCGCGAACGCGGCGTCGCGGTGGAGGCGGACGACGACACCATGGATTCCGAGGCGCTGCTGGCACTGCCCGCCCTGCGCGACATCGCCGGCCAGCGCGCGCTGATATTCCGCGGCTACGGCGGGCGCACACTGATCGGAGAAACGCTGCGCGACCGCGGCGCCCGCGTCGACTACTGCGAACTCTACCGCCGCCTCCTGCCCCCAGACGCTCCGCAGCAGCTCGCCGCCTACGCACAGCAGCCGGATGCCATCAGCGTGCACAGCGGCGAGACCCTCGCCAACCTGGCGCAGTGCATCGGACAGTCCGGTCGCGAATCCCTGCGCAACGCGCTGCTGGTCTGCCCCAGCCGGCGGGTGGCCGAGCAGGCCCGGGGGCTGGGCTTTTCCCGGATCCACGGGGCGCGGAATGCCGGCGACAGCGCCATGCTCGAAGCCCTGCGTACCGGCCTCGCCGACAGGCTGCGGTAAAAAGTTTCAAAAGGGCGCCGCACTTCGTATAAAGCGTGTCGCCAGTCGCTATAATTTGACGACATTTTCCACTTGCCCGCCCAGCCATGACTGACGAGAAATCCACAAACGCCGACAAGTCGCAAAATCCGCCGGAGGCCGCCGGAAAACCGCAGCCGAAAAGCAACTTTGCCAAAGCCCAACAGGGCAAGGGCACCGCCAAAGCGGCCCGAAAGCGCGGGGGCGGCAGAGCCTGGCTGTGGCTGCTGCTCCTCGCCCTGCTCGGGGCGGCCGGTACCTGGGGCTGGCTCAACTGGCCGCAGGTGCAAGAGCGGCTGGCGCAATATCTGGATTTCCTCCCCGGGCGGGACCGGCAAACCGCCGGCGTCGACCGCGAGGAGCCCCCCGCCGCCGAGCCGCTGGCGCCCCGGGAACCGCCGCAACCGCAAGACACCCCGCCCGCCACCACAGCACCGCCGCAGGACTCCGCCGCCCTGCGCAACCAGTTGCGTCAACAGGGCAATACCATCCGCCAACTGCAACAACAGCTGGCGGAACTGCAGCGCAGTGTCACCGCCCAGGGCAATCGGCTGGGGGAACTGGGCAATATCGGCCGCCAGGACTGGCAACTGGCGGAAGCGGATTACCTGCTGCGCCTGGCTAATCAGCGCCTGCTGATGGAGCGCGACAGCCGCGCCGCCCTCGGCCTGGTGGAAGAGGCGGATGAGATACTGCGCGACGTCAACCTTCCCGACCTCTACGGCGTGCGCCAGCAGTTGGCCAGCGACCTAACCGCCCTCAAGCTGGTGGAAAACATCGACCGCGAAGGGCTCTACCTGCGCCTGCGCGCGCTGGAAGAACAACTGATGCAAGTGGACATCCGGCCTGAATTCGACCTGGCCAAACAGGACGCCGCCGAAGAGGAGACACCATCACCCGCCGGCGGGGAAAAACTCCCGGTCTGGGAGCGCAGTTGGCAGAACTTCACCCAGTTCATGCGCAACTCCTACCGCATCCGCGACGCCGATATCGATCCGGTGCTGCTGTCGCCGCAGAGCGAGGCGCGCTTCCGCCAGAATCTGCGCCTGAACATGGAACAGGCGGAGCTGGCCCTGCTGCGCGAAGACGACACCGTGTACAAGGACTCCCTGGCGCGCGCGCGCCAGCTGCTGCTCGAATACGGTACCGACAACCACCGGCGCCAGGTGCTGGCGCGGGAACTGCAGGAACTGGCGCAGCAACCGGTGACCGTCGAACTGCCCAGCCTGAGCGCCTCGCAAAGCGCGCTGCACAACTATATCGAGCGGCTGCACAAGGCCGCTCCACAGCGGCCACCGGCAACCCCGGCCGGCGGCAACAGCGACAGCGAAGAGACTGGCTCCCCGGAAACAGAGACCCCGAACACGGCAGGAGACGAGATACTGTGAAACGCTTTCTGTTTTCCGCGCTGACGCTGCTGCTGTTCGGCGCCTTTCTCGCCGAGATGATGCGCAGCTACCCCGGCTACATGGTGCTCGCCGTGGGCGGCAAACATATCGAGATGAACCTCTGGGTGGCGGTGGGCGCAATCGTATTCGGAGCGCTCGCGCTGTTCCTGGTGGTCTGGCTGGTGCGCAGCCTGCTGCGCGGCATCGGCGGCGGTGTCAGCCGCATCCGCTTCGGGCGCTCCCGGGTGGCGCGGCGGCGCCTCACCAACGGGCTGGTGGAGTTTATGGAGGGCAACTGGGCCCGCGCCCGCCGCCAGTTGCTCAAATCCGCCCCCCGCTCCGAAGCCCCTCTGATCAACTACCTTGCCGCCGCCCGCAGCGCCTTCGAGCTGGGCTACCGCGACGAGGCCAACGAGCTGCTCGCCAAGGCCGAGGCCAGCGGCGACGACACCCAGTTGGCGGTGGCCCTGAGCCAGGCGCGTATGCAACTGCTGGACAAGCACTATGAACAGTGCATCGCCAGCCTGGAGCGCGCCAAGCAGGTGGAACCCAAACACCCCGCCCTGCTGCAGCTCCTCAGGCAGGCCTACTACCGCCTGGGGGACTGGAAAGGCCTGCGCGAACTGCTCCCGGAACTGGAAAAGCACGCCAATATGCCCGAGGAGGAATTGCAGCAGCTGGAACTGGAGGTCTATCAGCACCAGTTGGGCGAAGCCGCCAGCCGCCGCGACCGGGACAAGCTGCGCGAAACCTGGAACAGCCTCAGCAGCCGCTGGCAGCGCAATATGGACCTGCGCTGCCTCTACGGGGAGCTGCTGCATCAGATCGGCCAGGACGAAGAAGCGGAAAAGCAGTTGCACTGGGTGCTCAACCGCGAGTGGCGCGGAGACATGGCCCGGCTCTACGGCTGCCTCACCGGCGCCGACGCCAACGCCCAGTTGGTAGTCGCCGACGGCTGGCTGAAGGAGTACGGCGAGAACGCCGATCTGCTCACCTGCCTGGGTCGCCTGTGCCTGCGCAATGAACTCTGGGGCAAGGCGCGGCAGTACTTCGAAAAAAGCCTGCTGCTGCGCTCCGACCCCGCCACCTCCGCTGAGCTGGCGAGGCTGTTGTACGCACTGGGGGAAAAAGAGAAGGCGGGAAAGCTGTACAAGGAGGGGTTGATACAAGCCGTGGCGGACCTGCCGCTGCTGCCACTGCCCGGGCATGAGAGCCCGCTGCTGAGAGCCCATAGCTGACCGGACTTCAACTATGCGATTACCGAAAATCCCATGTATTGCACTGGTGTTGCTATCCGCCGCCCTGCCCGCACTGGCGGAAGTCGAGGTCACCCCCAGGGATGCGATGCTGAGCGATTACCAATACCCTTATCCAGTAAAACAGTTCCCGCTGGCAAGCCAACAGCAGCCCCTGGCTATGGCCTATATGGATGTTCCTCCCGCTCGGAAGCAGAAAGCCAGGGGCACAGTACTGCTGCTGCACGGCAAGAATTTCTCCGGTGCCTATTGGCGCGACACCATCAAAGCCCTGAGCGAGGCCGGATACCGTGTAATCGCACCGGACCAGATCGGCTTTGGCAAATCGAGCAAACCGACGCGCTTCCAGTACAGCTTCCAGGCCCTTGCCGATCACACCGGAGCCCTGCTGGATCACCTGAAGCTGGATAGGGTTGCCGTGGCCGGCCACTCCATGGGCGGCATGCTCGCCAGCCGCTTCGCGCTGATGTACCCGGAGCGGGTGGACAGGCTGGTGCTGATCAACCCCATCGGCCTGGAGGACTGGAAGCGCTCCGTGCCCTATCAGCCCCTGGACCGGGCCATAGCCGCGGAACGCGCGCAGACGCCGGAAAAAATAAAACGCTATATGACCCGGGCCTATTTCGACGACCAGTGGCGGGAGGCCTACGAGCCGCTACTGGCAATCCAGGCCGGCTGGGCCGCGGGCCCGGATTCGGACAAAATCGCCGTCGTGGATGCACTGACGTCGGACATGGTCTTTACCCAGCCGGTGCTCTACGAATTTCCGGATATCCGCGTCCCCACCCTGCTGATAATCGGCACCCGCGACCGCACCGCAATCGGCAGGGACCGCGCACCGGCTTCCGTACAGAAAACCCTGGGCCGCTACGACCAGTTGGGGAAAAAGACCGCGGAGGCGATTCCAAACACCACCCTGGTGGAACTGGACAACGTCGGGCACATACCGCAGTTCGAAGCCTTCGACCCCTATATCGAAAGCTTGCGGAATTTCCTGCGAGAGTAAACGCGCTCCGGTGCGGCCGAAGACAGCTGCACCACTTTATTTCACTGGTTACTCAGACCGCCAGCTTGGCTACAGCGGCTCGGGTTCGAAACAGTGCTCGATTACTCTTGGTTTCTGTTACTAATTTAAGGCGGAAGAGAAGGATCCTCCTCTCCCGGGACCGTATGAGGCAGGGATGCCGATTACGAGCGTACAGGGATGTATTTAAGGGGGGCGCCCAGCCCGTGTCCCGGGAGAGGGGTATCCATTCCTTCCGACCCGGTAGTATCTGCGGTTATTCGGATTCGGCCAGGTCGAGCAGTGCCCGCCCCGTCAGTCGATACCCAACCCATTCACTCTGCGGCCTGGCGCCCAGTGATTCGTAAAATTTGATCGCCGGCTCATTCCAGTCGAGCACGCTCCACTCGAACCTGCCGCAGCCCCTGTCGACGGCGATTCTCGCCAGGTGCTTGAGCAGCGCCTTGCCGGCGCCACAACCCCTCGCCTCGGGGGTGACGTAGAGATCTTCCAGGTAGAGGCCATTGCGGCCCAGCCAGGTGGAATAATTGAAGAAATAGACCGCAAAGCCCACCGGCTGCCCGCCATTCTCACAGATCAGCGCGTGGGCGGTGGAGGAGGCACTGAACAAGGATCCTTCGATCAACCGCTCCGTTGCCACTACCTCCTGCTCCGCTTTCTCGTAGATGGCCAATTCCCTGATAAACCTGAGAATCAGCGGCACGTCGTCCGCAGTGGCCGCTCTTATTACAAGTTCCGACATCGATGGCTCTCCGCTTTGCACCTGTATTTTCTCACCAGAGCCCAAGACAGATAGGAAGTTCGGGTTCCGGAGGAACAATATTCCTCGGCTCCCTACAAATCCAACTGGGACCAAATTTCATCTATCTTTTTCACCACTTCGGGGTCCCTGGTGATGGGCTCACCCCACTCCCGGGTGGTTTCCCCCGGCCATTTATTGGTGGCATCGAAGCCGATCTTGGAACCCAGGCCGGATACCGGGGAGGCAAAGTCCAGGTAGTCGATCGGCGTGTTCTCCACCATCACCGTATCCCGCGCCGGGTCCATGCGTGTGGTCATGGCCCAGATCACATCTTTCCAATCGCGGGCGTTGACGTCGTCGTCGGTGACGATCACGAACTTGGTATACATAAACTGGCGCAGGAAGGACCAGACCCCCATCATCACCCGCTTGGCGTGGCCCGGGTACTGCTTTTTCATGGTGACCACCGCGAGGCGGTAGGAGCAACCCTCCGGCGGCAGATAGAAGTCGGTAATTTCCGGAAACTGTTTTTGCAGTATGGGCACGAACACTTCGTTCAGCGCCTCGCCCAGCACCGCCGGTTCGTCCGGCGGGCGGCCGGTGTAGGTGCTGTGATAAATGGGGTCTTTGCGGTGGGTGATTTTTTCCACGGTGAATACCGGGAAGCGGTCCACTTCGTTGTAGTAGCCGGTGTGGTCACCATAGGGCCCTTCGTCGGCGGTGTCGCCCTGATGGATAAAACCCTCCAGTACATACTCGGCGCTCGCCGGCACCTGCAGGTCGCTGAGGGTGGCCCCGGTTACTTCGGTCTTGTCCCCTCGCAACAGGCCAGCAAAGGCGTACTCGGACAGGGTATCGGGCACCGGGGTAACGGCGCCGAGAATGGTGGCGGGGTCCGCGCCCAAAGCCACCGCCACCGGAAAGGGTTCGCCGGGGTGGCGGCTGCACCAGTCGCGGAAATCCAGAGCGCCGCCGCGGTGGGAGAGCCAGCGCATGATCAGGCGATTCCTGCCCAGAAGCTGCATACGGTAGATGCCCAGGTTCTGGCGCTTCTTCTCCGGGCCGCGGGTGATCACCAACGGCCAGGTGATCAGTGGCGCCACATCACCGGGCCAGCAGGTCTGGATGGGCAGTTTGGTGAGATCCACCTGGTCGCCGCTCTGCTCCATCTGCTGGCAGGCGGCTTTGCCCACCACTTTCGGACCCATGTTCAACACCTGCCGGAAGACCGGCAGTTTTTCCCAGGCATCGCGCAGGCTCTCCGGCGGTGCCGGCTCCTTGAGAAAGGCCAGCAGTTCGCCCACTTCGCGCAGCTCGCCGACGCTTTCGCGCCCCATGCCCAGGGCTACCCGCTCGGGAGTGCCGAACAGGTTGGCGAGTACCGGGGTGTCAAAGCCGATGGGGTTTTCAAACAGCAGTGCGGGACCGCCGGCGCGCAGCACCCGGTCGGCAATTTCGGTGATTTCCAGTTTGGGGTCCACCGGGTGTCGGATACGCTTGAGTAATCCGCGCTTTTCCAGCATTCGGATAAAATCGCGCAAGTCTTTGTATTTCATACATTTCCTGGCAGCAGGGGGAATGTCAGTGCGCAGTGTAAAGCAGGAGAGACAAAATGGGATACCAAAGCGCAGGAAGCACTTGGCCAGCGTTCAGCAAACGCAAAGGGGGGAGCGGCCCACACCAACCACACCCTGGCAGTGCTGGGGTGCAACGGCGGGACCTCAAAAGCGACCCGCAGCTGGCGCTACGGGTCGTTGAAACTGTTTTAGCCGGGGTCAGCTAAGCCGGATGGCTTAGAAGCGGGGACGACGCGGACGGTCTGAACGATCTTCCCGAGGCTTGGCTTCATTGACGCGGATGTTACGGCCGGACAGCGGCTTGTCGTTCATCTCTTCGATCGCTTTGCGCGCTTCGTCGTCGTTCGGCATTTCTACGAAACCGAAACCTTTAGAACGGCCAGTCTCACGGTCGGTAATAACAGTAGCCCGAGAGATTTCCCCGAATGCACCGAAAGCTTCGTTCAGGTCATCAGAGGTAACGCCGTAGGCCAGATTTCCAATATAGATATTCACAAAAAGTTCTCACTAGGTATGTGGGCTGTCGTGCAGTCACAAATGAATAACCAGCTCCACCAGATCATCCATCTGAGATTGGCCTTTGTTGATTCAGGCGGCTTGCGGGCCGCCTGAGGCCAATTCGGTCGGGCGTTGTGCATATCCAGCGCCGCAATGTGGGCCTTTATATGCTTAACGGCTTACCTTTTCAATACAATTCGGCGCAAATAGCCCCGTTACTTTCGCTTCATGGACAGGAAGAATTCGTCGTTGGTCTTGAAGTCCTTCAGCCTGTCCACCAGAAACTCGGTGGATGCCACATCTTCCATATCGTGCAGCAGCTTGCGCAGGATCCAAACCCGCTGCAGCTCGCCCTCGGGCATCAGCAGTTCCTCGCGGCGGGTGCCGGAACGGCGTACATTGATCGCCGGGTAGACACGCTTCTCAGCGATTTTGCGATCCAGCTGCAGTTCCATATTGCCGGTGCCCTTGAACTCTTCGAAGATCACCTCATCCATTTTAGACCCGGTGTCGACCAGCGCGGTGGCGATAATGGACAGACTGCCACCCTCCTCGATGTTGCGCGCGGCACCGAAGAAGCGCTTGGGGCGCTCCAGGGCATGGGCGTCCACACCGCCGGTGAGCACCTTGCCGGAGGAGGGCACCGTCGTGTTGTAGGCGCGCGCCAGGCGGGTGATGGAGTCCAGCAGGATCACCACGTCCTTCTTGTGCTCCACCAGGCGCTTGGCCTTTTCGATGACCATTTCCGCCACTTGTACGTGGCGCGCCGGCGGCTCGTCGAAGGTGGAGGCCACCACTTCGCCGCGCACGGAGCGCTGCATTTCGGTTACTTCCTCCGGGCGCTCGTCGATCAGCAGCACGATCAGGTGGCACTCCGGGCTGTTGCGGGTGATCGCCTGGGCGATGTTCTGCAACATGATGGTCTTGCCCGCCTTCGGCGGCGCCACGATCAACCCCCGCTGACCCTTGCCGATGGGCGCCACCAGGTCAATGATGCGGCCGATCAGGTCCTCGGAGGAGCCGTTGCCGCATTCCAGGGTCAGTCGGTCGTTGGGAAACAGGGGGGTGAGGTTTTCGAACAGGATCTTGTTGCGGGCATTTTCCGGCTTGTCGAAATTGATCTCGCTGACCTTGAGCAGTGCGAAATAGCGCTCGCCCTCTTTTGGCGGGCGGATCTTGCCGGATATGGAATCGCCGGTGCGCAGGTTAAACCGGCGTATCTGGCTGGGGGACACATAGATATCGTCCGGGCCCGCCAGATAGGAGGAATCGGCGGAGCGTAAAAAACCAAAACCGTCCTGAAGGATTTCCAATACGCCGTCGCCGTATATGTCTTCTCCGCTCTTGGCGTGGCGCTTGAGGATATTGAAGATAATATCCTGTTTGCGCGACCGGGCCAGGTTTTCGAGGCCCATGCCTTTGGCGATTTCAATCAATTCTTCAATGGGTTTGGTTTTTAATTCGGAAAGATTCATACCAATTGCTTTATTAAGGTTTCTGTTGTCAGTTGGCGCGGACGCGCCGGATATTCATGGGGAGGGGGTTTAATTGATTCCGCTGTTGCCCACGCCACTGTGGTGCCGCATTCGACTCTCGCACCAGGACAAACTCACATGTTGCACTGCCCGTCCGGCAGCTATAGCCAATTGCTACGGATAAGTTCGATTCGAGGAGTTTGTGCGCCGGAGTGGTCTACACGGCTACCGTGTGGAGGGGCGACTTTGTTCAGCTCGGTTTAAGAATCGGTGCTTGCTTCGTCTGGATTACAAGAATACTAGGCAGTATAACGGCAGTTTGCCATCCTGCAAAGGAAATTTATTTGCCCTCTGCAGGATGGTCGCGACCGCAGCCTAAAGCTGGCTGTCGATAAACTCGGTCAGCTGGGCGCGAGACAGGGCGCCCACTTTGGTGCCCTCCACATTGCCGCCCTTGAACAGCAGCAGGGTGGGGATGCCACGCACGTTGTACTTGGCCGGGGTCTCCTTGTTGGCGTCGACGTCGACCTTGCAGATCTTCAGCTTGTCGCCGTAGTGGTTCGCCAAGTCGTCCAGCACCGGAGCAATCATCTTGCAGGGGCCGCACCAGGTCGCCCAGAAATCCACCAGCACCGGCCCCTCGGCCTTGATTACTTCGGCCTCGAATTCGGCGTCAGTCACGTTGACGATTGCATGCTCGCTCATATTGGCTTCCTGTTCTTACAGTTACTTTGACCCGGTCCGCGGGTGTATTCAGACATGATAAGGACTGCCTGCCCGCCCCCGCAAGGTATTGGCTTCCCCCTTAGTGGGGATTGCGCCGGCGGCTTTCAAGGCCAGGGTCTGTTAACACTAGAAAACGCTGCAGTATCTCGTCCAGATAGTCGAAACCAAAGGCGCTGGCCGCGATGCGTCTCTCCAGGGGCTGCACCAGCTCCATCGCCCGCAGCCCCGGCCACCGCTGTTCGAGCACCGCAAGGGAGAGACCGGTGTACGCCGGGAAAGTTTCCCGCGGCACCCCGTCCACCAGGCGCAGCGCATTCATCAGGAATTCCACCGGCAGTTCATCCCGGGCGATGGCTTCAGCGCGGGGCGGCGCCAATGCGCCGGCAGTTTCCTCAGGCAGCGCCAGGTAGTCGCGCGGCGCGCGGGTGCGGCGACTGCGCACCAGTTTCCCTTCGCCCGGCAGCGTAACCTTTCCGTGGGCCCCGGCACCGATGCCGAGATAGTCGCCAAAAGACCAATAATTCAGGTTGTGCCTGGCCGCCAGTCCGGGCCGGCTGTAGGCGGATACTTCGTAGCGCCCATAGCCCTGCTCCGCCAGGTATTCGCGGCCACCGGCCTGCATGGCGGCGATACGAGCGGAGCCGGGAGTGGGTGGCGGCGCATTGTAGAAGGCGGTGTTGGGCTCGATGGTGAGCTGGTACCAGGAGATATGTTCCGGCTCCAGTTCCACCGCGCGGCGCAGGTCCGCCAGCGCCTGCTCCCCGGTCTGTTTTGGCAGGCCGTGCATCAGGTCCAGGTTGATATTGTCGAACCCGGCGCGGCGCGCCATGCCCAGCGCCTCGACTGCCTCGTCGCCGGTGTGGATGCGCCCCAGATTGTGCAGTTGCTGCGGATCGAAACTCTGCACGCCGATGGACAGGCGGTTGACCCCGGCGGCGCGGTAACCGGCAAACTTCTCCTGTTCGAAAGTGCCCGGATTGGCCTCCAGGGTGATCTCGATACCCTCGGCGAACCCCACCTCCCTTTCCGCCGTCTCCAGCACGGCGCCGATGGCCGCTGGGGAGAACAGGCTGGGGGTGCCGCCGCCGAAGAAGATCGACACCAGCCGGCGCCCCTGGCCCGAGGGCAGTTGGCTGTGCAGGTCGCGCTTTAGTTGCGCCACATACTCCGCCTCGGGCAGCCCGTCGTCCACCTGGTGAGCGCCTGCGGCTGCCTGGTGAGAGTTAAAGTCGCAATAGGGACATTTGCGCACACACCAGGGAATATGCACATAGAGACTGAGCGGCGGCAGCTGCAGTTTATTCACGACCGGGACACTGCATCTGCTCGCGCCACAGAGTGGCAAACGCCTGCACCGCCTGGCCGCGGTGGCTGATTCGGTTTTTCACTTCCCGCGGCAGCTGCGCGGAGGACATGCCCTCGGACTCCACATAGAACAACGGGTCGTAGCCGAAACCCTGTTCGCCCGCGGGCTCTTCCAGTATGCGCCCGCACCAGCGCGCAATGCACACCAGCGGCACGGGGTCGTCGTAGCGGCGCACAAAGGCCAGCGCACAGTGAAAACTGGCGGTGCGCTCGGCTTCGGGCACGTCGGCCAGCATCTGCAGCAGCTTGTGGTTGTTGTCCGCGTCGCTGGCGCCCTCGCCGGCATAGCGCGCGGAGTAGATGCCCGGGGCGCCGTCCAGCGCGTCCACCGCCAGCCCGGAGTCGTCCGCCAGCGCCGGCAGGCCGCTGATTCGACTGGCGTGGCGCGCCTTGATCAGGGCGTTCTCAATAAAGCTGAGGCCGGTCTCCTCGACCTCCGGCACCTGAAATTCGGACTGGGGCACCACCTGGATCTGCCAGTTGGTAAACAACTGGGAAAACTCGTTCAGCTTGCCGGCATTGCCGCTGGCCAATACAACTCTGTTCAATGATTTTCTCTGTCTCTCCAAAACGACAGGACCGCCGTTTTGCCCAGCTGCAGCCCGTCCCCAGATGGGAATACTCAGTCTTTTTCCAGTTTACGCTGGAAAGTCACCTCCTCCTTGTCGCCGTTGGGCAGCGTCACGGAGACAGTGAAGTTGAGGTTCTCTTCGTTATCGAAGCGCAGCGGCGCCAGGTAATAGGCCGCGTCGCCCTCGCGAATCTCTATAAACTCCAGCGGCCGCGACTGCTGGATCAGGTTGGTGGCCCTGCCGGACACCTCGGCGGGCAGGCCGTGGGCGCCGCCCTCTTTCTTCACCACCGAAATATTCACGAATGCCCGGTCCTTGGCCCGCACCAGCCGGTAGCGCTGCGCTATCTCCGGCTTGATAAACTCGCTGTTGAATACCGAGTAGATCACCCGGTACTCACCGAAATCCTCGTAGCTCTTGATGACCTTGGCCTCCTGCGCAGCAGCGCTCACAGACCAGAACAACAGCGCCACCGCGGCAGCTGCGGCTAGGATACGTTTCACGCTTCACCTCCTGTTATCGTTCATGGGCCCCTCGTGGCGGCCAGATCTGGGCACCCCTAGGCAAAAGTTTAGCGAGTCAGGTGGTAGATCGCCGTCTCCCCGAACAGGTTGGGAAGAAAATCCTTGAAAGCGCGACCCACAGCCGTTTCGGATACTACCTGGCGGTGCAGGATAGTCCAGCTGTTCTCCCGGCACAGCACCTCGAAATCGCGGAAAGTACAAAAGTGAATATTGGGCGTGTCGTACCACTCGTAGGGTAATAAATCCGACACCGGCATACGCCCGGAGAACGCCAGGTGCCAGCGCGCCTTCCACTGCCCGAAATTGGGGAAGGTGATGATGCACTCGCGCCCCACGCGCAGCATCTCGCGCACCACCAGGTGCGGCTGGCGCAGGGTCTGCAGCGCCTGGGTCATCACCACGGTGTCGAAGCTGCCGTCGGCGAAATTGCCCAGGCCGGCGTCCAGGTTCTGCTCCACGACGCTGACGCCATTCGCCACGCACAGTTCTATCTGCTCGGGATCGATCTCCAGGCCGTAGCCGCTCACCTGCTTGTTGTCGGCCAGTTGCCGCAAAAGCATGCCGTCGCCGCAACCCAGGTCGAGCACGCGGGTTCGGGGGGCTATCCAGTTCTGGATCACGTCCAGGTCGACTCGCATCATATCTTCGTCTCCGCTGCCACGCTGTCCATATAGGCGGCGAACACCCGCCGGTAGCGCTCATTTGGCAGCAAAAAGGCGTCGTGCCCCATGGGGCTGTCGATCTCCGCGTAGCTCACCGGCACATTCGCGTGCATCAGTGCAGCGGTGATTTCCCGCGAGCGCTCCGGGGCGAAACGCCAGTCGGAGGTGAAGGACACCAGCAGGAATTTGCACTTCGCGTGGGAGAAGGCCGCCACCGGATCGTCGCCGTACTCCCGCGCCAGATCGAAGTAGTCCAGCGCCCGGGTCATCAGGATATAGGTGTTGGGGTCGAAGCTGGCGGAGAAGGTGTCCCCCTGGTGGCGCAGATAGCTCTGTACCTGGAACTCCACCTGCTCTTCCACACCCTGGCGGAAAGTACCCGAGCGCAGCTCGCGGCCGAATTTCCTGCCCAGGCCGTCATCGGACAAATAAGTGATATGGCCGATCATCCGCGCCACCGCCAGGCCGCGCCGGGGCAGCTTGCCCTCTTCCAGGTAGCGGCCGCCGCAGAAATCCGGGTCCGAGGTGATGGCTTGGCGGGCAGTCTCATTGAAGGCGATATTCTGCGCGGACAGCTTCATCGCCGAGGCGATCACCACCGCATGGCGCAGCCGCTGCGGGTACTCCAGCGCCCAGCGCATGGCCTGCATGCCCCCCAGGCTGCCGCCCACCACCGCGGCCCACTGTTCGATTCCCAGCAGATCCGCGAGCCGCGCCTGGCTGTGCACCCAGTCCCGCACCCGCAGCGGCGGGAAGTCCGGCCCCCAGGGCAGGC
Source organism: Microbulbifer sp. TB1203 (assembly GCF_030997045.1). Taxonomy (NCBI): domain Bacteria; kingdom Pseudomonadati; phylum Pseudomonadota; class Gammaproteobacteria; order Cellvibrionales; family Microbulbiferaceae; genus Microbulbifer; species Microbulbifer sp. TB1203. Next base: position 3,416,867 of record NZ_CP116899.1, read on the forward strand.
CGCTCTGCGGGTTGGTGGATGCGGGGCCTGTGGAGCCGTGGCAGCCTCCCAGGTTGTTCAGGGACACCACGAAGAACTTGTCGGTATCGATGGGCTTGCCGGGGCCGATATAGTGATCCCACCAGCCTGGACGACGATCCTCCGCGCGGTGGTAACCGGCGGCGTGGTGGTGACCGGAGAGCGCGTGGCAGATCAGCACCGCATTGCTTTTGTCCGCATTCAGTTCGCCGTAGGTCTCGTATACCAGGGTGTAGTCCCCCAGGCTGCGGCCGCAGGCCAGTCTCAACGGCTCACTGAAGGTATGGCTGCGGGGCGCGACTACACCCACCGAGTCGGCGGGCAGAGGTTCGCTGGGGCGGCTGGCAGTTTCCGACGGCACGAATCGATCCACAAAACTGAAAGGACGGGAAGTGTACGGGAAAAGCGGCGCCGGCCGAAAGTGGCGGCGCCGGTGATCGCGGGCACAATCAGCTGTTGGCGGGCGCCTTCAGCGGGGTGACGTTGCTCGCCCGCGGCGCCGGGGCCAGCGGCTGCGGGGCGGAGGTACTCTGGGTAAGCATCTCTTCGAGGGCGACCAGTGCGGCGTTGTTGCGCAGCACTTCCTCCTCCAGCGCGCGCAGATCGGTGCGCTTGACCTGGGTCTTCTGCTTCAGCTCGGTGAGCTTGATCAGGTGGCGGTTGAGCAGGTGCTTCTGGTACTGAACATGTTGCTTGAGCGGCTCCAGCGCCTGGTCCAGCCAGCCGTCGGCGGCGGAGATCAGCTGGCTGTAGAGGCGCCCCACCTCGCTGGCCAGGGTGGCGAGAAAGCGCTCGGTGAGGCGGTCGCGCCGCGCCAGCAGCAGTTGCGGGGAGCGGCGCAGCTGTGCCGCCTGGCGGTGCAGGCCGCGCAGGGCTATGCGGAAGCTGTGGATATTGAGGTGCTGCTCCCAGGCATTCAGGTTCTTCAGGGAGGAGCGCTCGAAGATGGCATCCACCAGGCGGTTGGCCTGCACCACTTCCCGCTCCAGGTTGGCCATCTGGTGGTCCACTCCCTCCATAAAGCCGTCGATGGCCCTGGCCAAACCCAGCGGCGTCCAGCGCTCGTGCAGGGCGCGGCTGGTTTCGTCGATCAGCAGCTGCAGCTGCTGGCTGGACACCGGCGCCAGCAGCGAGGCGCGCTGGCGAGCCAGCATGCGCTGGCTGGATTTCAGGGTCAGCAGCTCCTGGTGGCAGGCCTTGTGTTGCTCCCGCACCGTCTGCTGCAGCTGCGCCAGCTCGGTCAGCTGCTCGACGCTGGTGGTGCTGTTGCGCTGCAGATGACTGAGCGCGGAGCGGCCACTGTTGAGACGGCGCTTGAGCAGGTCGCGGGTGTCCGCCATCAGGGTCAATGCCTGGTGCAGGGAACGGTGCTCCGCCACTTTCTGGCGGTGCTCCATCAGGCGCTGCACCAGCAGCCTCTCGAAGTTGGCAAACTGGCTCTGCTGCAACAGCTCCGGATTCTGCTGCTGGCGCGCCAGCAGGGCCTGCTTGGCCGACACCCCCACCACGCTCTCCCGTGGCAGCGCCAGCAGTTTGCCCACCTGGGCGCGCATCAGCCGCAGCAGCTGCTCCGGGTCCTCGTCCGGGTCACCCCACAGAACATCGATTTTGTTCAACAGGGCCATCACCGCTGTGCCGCGATGTTCGCGCAGAGGTACCAGGTGGGTCTCCCACATATTCAGGTCGGTGCCGCTGACGCCGGCGTCCGCGGACAGCAGAAAGGCCACCGCCTGGGCGCTGGGCAGGGTGCTCAGGGTCAGTTCCGGCTCGTTGCCCAGGGCGTTGAGCCCGGGGGTGTCGATAATGCGCAGGCCCTGGGCGAGCAGCGGGTGCGGCAGGCAGATCAGCGCGTAGCGCCACGCGGGTATCTGCACCAGGTTGCCCTTGCCGTCCAGATGGCGGCGGTCGAAACCGTAGCGGGCCGCCTCCTCCGGGGTCACCGATTTGCAGGCCGCCACCTTGAGCAGCGCCTCCCGGGTGGCCTCGGCATCGTCGGCGTCGAAGTGGTGTGTCACCCACTTCTGCGGAATGCGGCGGAAGCTCTCCAGGCTGGTGTTGGTGGCCAGGGTCTCGATGGGCAGCAGGCGCAGGCTGGCCTGCTCACCGCCGTCGCTGAAGATTTCCGTGGGGCACATGGTGGTGCGCCCGGGCTTGGACGGCAGCAGCCGCTTGCCGTAGGTGTGAGCCAGCAGCGCGTTGATCAGTTCGGTCTTGCCACGGGAGAATTCCCCCACCAGGGCCAGGGTGAACTGGTCCTCGGCGAGCAGCGCCCGGGCCTGCTGGACCACCTGGCGGGCACCGGCGGAATTGGGGAAATGCGCCTCGAGCCAGCCGTTGAATGCTGCGAACTGTTGGTCGAGGTTTTTTTTCCAGCGGTCGTATTCGGCGATATGCTGGCGCAAGATGGCGTCTTCCATGTAATGGTGTTCTTGTTATTTACTGCATTAAATGAAACCGGCCAGCTATTGCCAGCTGTCGGCCGATTCCGGCGATTATAGAGGTTCCGGGCGGCAAGATTTGCGACCCAGTGCGCGGAACCCCGAGGCGGGATGAATTAAAAGCCTGGAATATGCCAAAACAAGCCATACACGAAGGCGGGCATATTGGCCATCTGCGCGAAACCGAGCAACAGTTTGTCCACCACCGTGAGCAGGATGAACACGAAAATCGGGCTGATATCGATCACCCCCAGGGGCGGGATCAGCCGGCGCACCGGCGCGCAGAAAGGCTCCAGCAGTTGGCGCAACAACATCAGCGCCGGGTGGCCGCTGTGCGGTGCTATCCAGCTGAAGACGATGGAGATCAGCAGCCCCACGAACACCACGGCCACCACCGTCGACAGGCAGCCGAGCAGCGACCACAACAGTGCGGAGAGAGGGTTGATCAGCCCCAGCCCTGCGAGCAGGCCACTGCCGAGGATCATCACCCAACCCACCAGCAGCGCCAGCACCACCGACGCCATATCGACACCGAACAGCCCCGGCACCACTTTGCGCAGGGGCAGCAGCGGCGGATTGGTAACTTTGACGATGCCCTGGGAGATCGGGTTGTAAAAATCCGCCCGCGCCAGCTGCAGCATAAAGCGCAGCAGCACCGCGAACAGGTAGAGGATTCCCAGAGTGGCGAACAGGAAGACGCCGATATTGCTGAAGGTGTTGACCATTGCCAGTCCTTAAAAATAATCCCCGTCGAACTTAGGAACTTTGAACAAGTCCATTTCGTCGCCCCGGCGTAGGCCGGGGTCCAGAGGAATCGAGGGTTTCTGGATTCCGGCTTTCGCCGGAATGACGTTAATCAGAGTTTTCGTCCGGAATTTCTATCGATCCAGCTCCCGCGCCATCTCCGCCGCGCGCGCCGCGCAGTCACCCATGGCCTTCTCCACCAGCTGTTCCAGGCCGCCGCTCTGGAAGCACTGGATCGCGCGCTCGGTGGTGCCGCCGGGGGACATCACATTGCGCCGCAGCTGGCCCACATCCACATCGCTGGCCGCGGCCAGTTTGGCCGCACCCAGGGCGGTTTGCAAGGTGAGCCGCTCGGCGTCGGCGCGCGCCATGCCGGCCTTTTGCGCCGCCTCGATCATCGCTTCCATAAACAGGAAATAATACGCCGGGCCGGACCCGGATACCGCGGTCACCAGGTCGATATCGGATTCCCTGTCCACCCACAGGGCGATCCCTACCGCCTCGGCGATACGCTGCGCCTGCCCGCGCTGGGTTTCGCTCACATCACCGGCGGCATAGAGCCCGGTGGCACCGGTGCGCACCAGCGCCGGCGTGTTGGACATGGCGCGCACGACCGGCACACCCGCGCCCAGCCAGCGCCGGTAGGCTGCCAGGGGGATGCCCGCGGCCAGGGTGACTATCAGTGGCCTGCGCCGCGCCACCACTTCGCCCAGGGATTCGCACAGATTCTTCATCGCCTGGGGCTTTACCGAAAGCACCAGGATATCCGCCCCGGCAACGGCCGTTTCGTTGTCTGTCGTCACCTGCACTCCGGTGCGGCCGGCAAACTCCTGCAACTTCCCTTCGTCGCGGCCGGTGGCGACTATCTGTTCGGCCGGGTAGCCGTCCGCCAGCAGGCCCTCGATCACCGCGCTGGCCATATTCCCGGCACCGCCGACAAATACCATTCGAGCTTCAGTCAATTTTAGCCTCCCGACGTCCAAAAATATCCGTGCCGATACGCACAATCGTGGCGCCGCACTCGATCGCCACTTCCATATCGCCGGACATCCCCATGGACAGGGTGTCCAGCGGCTGATCCGGCAGTTGAGCGCGCAATCGCTGCAACAGTTCCGCCAGCTGCGCAAAGGGGCGGCGCTGCACTTCCGCCGACTTCCGCGGCGCGGGGATGGCCATCAGCCCGCGGAGCTTGAGGTTGGGCAGCCCGGCCACCGCCGCCGCCAGTTCGGGGACCCCCGCGGGCGCGATTCCGGACTTGCTCTCCTCACCGTCGATATTCACCTGCAGACAGATATTCAGCGGCGGCATATCCGCCGGCCGTTGCGCCGACAGTCTTTGGGCAATTTTTAGCCGCTCCACGCTGTGCAGCCAGTGAAACTGCTCCGCCACTGCCCGGGTCTTGTTCGATTGCAGCGGGCCGATGAAATGCCAACAGATATCCAGGTCTTCCAGTTCCGCCTGTTTGGCCAGCGCCTCCTGCAGGTAATTCTCGCCGAAGTGCCGCTGGCCGGCGGCATAGGCGGCGCGCAGGTCCTCCGCCGGGCGGGTCTTGGACACCGCCAGCAGGGTTACCCCTTCGGGATCGCGGCCGCAGGCGGCGCAACTTGTGACGATCCGCTCACGCACGCGATTCAGATTTTCGGCAACCTCCGCTTTGCGCATATACTAGTTCGCTTGTGGAAAGGGCTGCAGATTCTACGCGATAGGCCCCGGAACCATAAGGTAGAGAGAACAATAAAGGTAGCAGTATGGATATCACAGAACTCCTCGCCTTCAGCGCCAAGCAGAACGCCTCCGACTTGCACCTCTCCGCCGGCTTGCCGCCGATGATCCGCGTGGACGGCGATGTGCGTCGCATCAACCTGCCGTCCATGGAACACAAGCAGGTGCACGCGCTGATCTACGAGATCATGAACGACAAGCAGCGCAAGGATTACGAGGAGTTTCTGGAGACCGACTTCTCCTTCGAGGTGCCCGGCGTGGCGCGCTTCCGGGTGAACGCCTTCAACCACAATCGCGGCGCCGGCGCGGTGTTCCGGACCATTCCCTCCAAGGTATTGACCATGGACGACCTGGGCATGGGCCAGGTGTTCCGCCAGATCTCCGACACCCCCCGCGGCCTGGTGCTGGTCACCGGCCCCACCGGTTCCGGCAAATCCACCAGCCTGGCGGCGATGATCGACTACATCAACGACAACAAGTACGAACACATCCTCACCGTCGAGGACCCGATCGAATTCGTGCACGAATCCAAGAAATGCCTGGTGAACCAGCGCGAAGTGCACCGCGACACCCACGGCTTCGCCGAGGCGTTGCGCTCGGCCCTGCGGGAAGACCCGGACATCATCCTGGTGGGCGAGATGCGCGACCTGGAAACCATCCGCCTGGCCCTCACCGCGGCGGAAACCGGCCACCTGGTGTTCGGCACCCTGCACACCACTTCCGCCGCCAAGACCATCGACCGGGTGGTGGACGTGTTCCCCGCGCAGGAAAAGGCGATGGTGCGCTCCATGCTCTCGGAATCCCTGCAGGCGGTGATCTCCCAGACCCTGCTCAAGAAAAACGGCGGCGGCCGCGTGGCAGCCCACGAAATCATGCGCGGTACTCCGGCGATCCGAAACCTTATCCGCGAGGACAAGATCGCGCAGATGTACTCCGCCATCCAGACCGGCGCCAACGTGGGTATGCAGACCATGGACCAGTGCCTGCAGGACCTGGTGGATCGGCGTGTAATCGCCCGCGAAGTGGCGCGTGAAAAAGCCAAGATGCCGGAGAACTTTTAAAAAACCGGGGCTCGGGTCTCGAAAGAATAGCTCCCCTCGCCCGCTTGCGGGAGAGGGGTTGGGGGAGAGGGCCAAGCCAGCGGCCCGAAACATAATTCGGTGGTAGAGCAATGGAAATAGAAAGACTGTTACAACTGGTCGTAGAGAAAGGTGCATCCGACCTGTTTATCACCGCCGGCGTGCCACCATCCATCAAGGTGCACGGCAAAGTCGTGCCCGCCAGCAGCTCCTCCCTCACCCCGGAAAAGGCCCGCGAACTGGTGGTGGGCATCATGAACGAGCGACAGCGCAAGGAATTCGCGGAGAAAAAGGAACTCAACTTCGCCATAGCTGTGCGCAACGTGGGCCGTTTCCGGGTCTCCGCGTTTTTCCAGCGCAACCTGGTGGGCATGGTGCTGCGCCGCATCGAGACCAAGATTCCCACCATCGACGGCCTGGGCCTTCCGGAAATTCTCAAAGAGTTGTCGATGACCAAGCGCGGGCTGATCATCTTCGTGGGCGCCACCGGTACCGGTAAATCCACCTCGCTCGCCTCCATGATCGGCCACCGCAATGAAAATTCTAAAGGGCATATCATTTCCATCGAGGACCCGATTGAATTCGTGCACCAGCACCGCGGCTGCATTGTCACCCAGCGCGAGGTGGGACTGGATACCGAGTCCTTCGAGGTCGCTCTGAAGAACACCCTGCGCCAGGCTCCGGACGTGATCCTGATCGGCGAGGTGCGCACCCGCGAGACCATGGACCACGCCATCGCCTTCGCGGAAACCGGCCACCTGTGCCTGTGCACCCTGCACGCCAACAACGCCAACCAGGCCCTGGACCGCATCATCCACTTCTTCCCCGCTGACAGGCACAGCCAGCTGTGGATGGATTTGTCGCTCAACCTCAAAGCCATGGTCGCTCAGCAGCTGGTGCCCACCCCCGATGGCGACGGGCGCCGCGCCTGCCTGGAAATCATGATCAACACCCCGCTGGCCTCCGACCTGATCCGCAAGGGCGAGGTGCACAAGCTGAAGGAGCTGATGAAACGCTCCAACGAGCAGGGCATGCAGACCTTCGACCAGGCCCTGTACGAACTCTACGATCGCGGCGAGATCACCTACGAAGACGCCCTCGCCCACGCCGACTCCGCCAACGACCTGCGCCTGATGATCAAGCTCAAGTCCGAATCCGACGCCGAGTACCTGAACAGCGCGGCGGGAGAGCTGAGCCTGCAGAATGATTCGGAGTATGGAGATGGCGGGCCGCAGCTGTACTAACCCGACTACAGACAGGGCACACTTGTATCTAAAGTGTGCCCTCAGACCAGAGCGCCACGTTTCTAAATTGCGTAGAAACCTGATATTCGCAGCGGAAAAGCAGTTTCCGTCGCCTTGTCACCCAAGGAGAAGGAGGACAAAATCCGGTGAGGAAAATCCTTCCGACCGTTTTCCTGATATGCCTTTCATGTCGCACATTGGCAATAGAGAGTGAATTATCTGCATTTCTCTCCTATGCCGATATCTCTTTGCAGAACACAATTACAGAAGAACTGTTTGAAAAATTTGGAACCGTAGAAGTTTTCGACCCACCTGGAGAATATCTCCACCCTAAAGAGGTCTGCTACTCTGATAAAGAAGACATAGAAGTCACCTTTTTCATTGAAGACTATACATCAAACAGGAGACTTCCGGATAGCAGGCGTGTAGTTTCCGGACTTTTAATTAGAAACCTCTCTTTTGAAAAGAAGCCAGCAGAGTCCAATCAGCCCAAGGCGATCTGCCGAAAGCCCAGCACCCCACTGCCGCGATGCATAGGTAGCATTTGCATTGACGATAAATTCAACAAAGCTGTCACGGCATTTAAAACTGTAGACTCCGCAGATATCGACTTATGGGATATCAAAATAACAAACGGGAATGTCAAGGTTTCTCGTGATGACTTAGCTATCAAGCAATGCTGTGAAGGCCGACGGGATGACTTCAATAAATATGTCTTTCCATCTCACGAAATTAGGATCCATAAAGGCTCAGATGGATCAGTTGAAACTATTTACGTTAATTTAGATCTCGAGTTTATTTAGCCAGGAAATCCAGACTTGCGAAATGTGTTGAACATCTCTATTTGCGCCCGGAATAAATGAGCATGGAAAAGAGAGCCGCGCTGATTACCGGCGGCAGCCGCGGCATAGGCGCCGCCACTGCGCGCCTGCTGGCTCGCCGGGGCTACGACCTCTGTATCAGCTATCGCGAGCGCAAACAGACCGCCGAGGCGCTGGTCGATGAGCTGAGCGCATCCGGTGCAAGGATCATTGCGGTGCGGGCGGATATTTCTGAGGAATCGGACATAGAGCAGCTGTTCGCGGAGCTGGACCGACAGCTGGGTCCGGTAACCGCACTGGTCAACAACGCCGGTATGCTATTGCCCCAGACCCGCGTGGAAAATATGACCGCGGAGCGGATCAACCGGCTTTTGCGCACCAATGTCACCGGCACACTGCTCTGCTGCCGCGAGGCCATCAGGCGTATGTCGACCGCATACGGCGGCAACGGCGGCGCTATCGTCAATGTTTCATCGGCGGCCAGCCGCATAGGTGCACCCAACGAATATATCGACTACGCCGCAACAAAGGGAGCCGTGGATACACTGACCATCGGCCTTAGCAAGGAAGTTGCGGATGAGGGTATTCGGGTAAACGGCGTCAGGCCCGGATTTATTGACACCGAAATGCACGCCGACGGTGGCGAGCCGGACCGAATCGAGCGGGTGAAAGCGAGCATTCCCCTCGGCCGCGGCGGCCGTCCGGAGGAAGTGGCCGCGGCCATCGGCTGGTTGCTCAGTGAGGAGGCGTCCTATATTACCGGCTCGTTTATCGATGTCGCCGGTGGCAGATAAGCCGGGAACATTCAACAACTGAGGGAAGAGCCATGTCTATCACCAGTGCACTGGCCCTGTTCAGCGCCATGCTGCTTCTGGCAATCATTCCCGGGCCGGGCGTTGTCGCCGTGGTTGCGCGGTCCATGACGTCGGGTTTTTCCCACGGCGCTGTGACCGCGCTCGGGATAGTGATGGGAGACTATGTATTTATTCTACTTTGCCTGTCCGGCCTGATCATTATTGCCGAGACCATGGGCGGCGTATTTACGGCCATAAAATATCTCGGCGCTGCCTACCTGATATGGCTGGGTATCAAACTGATCAGGTCGCCGTCGGGAGTGGGGAAAATTGAGGAAGTCAGGGAAACGTCTTACCTGTCCAACCTGCTGATCGGCCTGCTCACCACCCTTAGCAACCCGAAAGCCATACTGTTTTACGTGAGCTTTTTCCCCACTTTCCTGGACATGGCCGCCCTTTCTATCCCGGAAATATTCGCGATACTGCTGGTTACAACGTTATCGGTCGGCGGTGTCATGCTCGGCTACGCGTACCTGGCGGCAAGGGCCAGTACCCTGCTAAGCAAATCGACATCGAGCCGTTCCGTCAATCTGATTGGCGGCAGCGTGCTTATAGGCGGCGGGGCCGTTTTGGCGGCAAAGGCTTGAAAGCAAGCATTGACAATTAGCTTTATTCCATCTAGATTCAGCCCGCTGTCAGTTATACCTCACTGGCAATGTGGCGTTACATCCAATAAATGTTAAGGAACAACAGTAAATGTTAAGGAACAACAGTAAATGAGAGTATCGGCTTTTCTTTTTCCTTTTTTCATCCTCTTTTTTTCAAGCACTTCTTTTGCCTCAGAGTACTTGACTTGCAATCAATGCATTACAAGTTCGTCATTCCTCAAGCGAGCATTAAACAAGCTTGAGTCTGAGTTGACCATCCGCGGAATAGAGGAAAATGTGTACGTAGCTAACTTCAATACAGGGCAGGTTTATGGCTGGAAAATCAAAGGGTTTTATAAATTTGATACGAATGGCGAACTAATTCCGCAGTGGAACATTTATTCTCTATCACTTCCAACCAGCGTTAAAAAAGTTGTCGCAGATTCTCAATCTAGCCCTATGGTTGTCGCTGCGCAAAGTGTTATTGAGGTTCCCAAAGAAAGCGGATTTAGCAGCGCATGGGACGTCGCCAGGAATACTAGCAATCGTGCTGCACTGGACCAGTGGGTACATGACAATCTCCCAACCACCTATTGGACAACCAACCTAACGTCCATTCTCGCAGGAACTTTCGGCGTCAGCGCGTTAGAGGGAATTGAGCTGCTATTCAAGTTTGAAGACGGCAGCACCCTGCTCATGAGGACATCCAAAACTCAAGAGGCCACACTTACACTTAAATATATTCCAAACAGTTCACAAGATACCGACAAAAATATCATCGCTGATGCAGGACAGGGATTTGCTGGAGAATACACCTTTTCATCCGAGCAAAACATGCAAGCTTTCCTTGACCGAGCAAGCGTTTACGGAATTAAAATTGTAGATATCTCTTATGGTGGCGGCAGCGGTGGCGGCAATATAAAAATCACCATGGTGGACCTGAAGTGAGTAGCAAGAAGGCCGAATATCTTTATCAGGGAGCGCAATTATAGTTATGTTTATTCTAGAATGGATGAGGGAGGGGACAGTCTCTCCAATTTGGTTGACGTTAGCTGTTCAAGCTATTGGCATTGCAGTAGTCAATACCATTTTAGCCAGAGCAAAAAATTACAACATTTGGACTGCATTAGTAGTTTCTTTTATACCTATCGCGAATTGGATTTCGCTTTTCGTGTATATAGGGCTGCCAAGATCAATAACGAACAGTGATGAAGAATCGACGCGCTAGAAATATGCCCCCGTCAGAGTCAGTCGAAAATTGACACTCTCATGCCCTGCATTTTGTGGGGCATAGCTATAACTTCTTGCCACTTACAGAAATAGCGAGAAGGCTTCGCAGCGTGTTGTAGAATAAATAATCCATTATGGGGTCAAGGCACTGACAATCTCCCGCTGGTATTTTTATTCATAAAGCTCCGCAAGCAATTCTTTTACCCCTGCCAACAGCCGACGGCTGACCAGTGGCTGTTCATCGACACCGCCGAGTTCCACCCGGTAGTTGTTGCCGTCCCGGCGCAATCCGCAAATAAACTCCACCGCCACCAGCGCATTGCGGTGCACCCGTACAAAGCGCCCGCCAAATTCCTTTTCCAGCTCCTTCAGCGACTCGTCGAGAATCGTCTCGCCCCGGTCGTGGTGGGCGACCACGTACTTGCTGTCGGCGATAAAACAGCGGATGCCGTCCACTGCAACCAGCTGTACCCCGCGGCGACTGACCGCTTTGATCTGGCGGCGCCCGCCCGGCGCGGTTTCCTCCACTGCAGCAGCGGCTTTCAGTTGCGGCTTGCTGAGGCTGCGGGCCTTGGCGATCGCCGCGGCCAGTTGCTCGCCGGTGACCGGCTTGAGGAGGTAGCCGACGGCGGCGGTGGCAAAGGCCGGCAGCGCAAATTCGTCGTGGGCGGTACAGAAAATCAGCCCCGGGGGCTCGGGCAACTCGGAGAGCTGGCGAGCCAGCTCCAGGCCGTTGTCCCCGGGCATTTCGATATCCAGCAGCACCAGGTCCGGGTCCAGCTTTTCCACCTGCTCCAGCGCCGCGCGGGCGTCGCCGGCCTCGCCGAGCAGTTCGCAGCCGTCCAGCGCCTGCAGCTGTCGCGTCAGGCGCGCGCGGGCCAGGGGTTCATCGTCGACAATCAATACCGTAAGAGGATTCACAGCACGGTCTCCGTCTGTGGCTGTTTGACCCGTTCTGTCATGGGCAGGCGCAACTCCACCCGGTAGCGCCCGCCCTCCCGCCCGGCGGCGAAATGGTAGCGGCTGCCGTAGTGGGCGATCAGGCGCTGGCGGATATTTTCCATGGCGATACCGTTGTGTGCAGGGTTCGACTCGGAGGGCTCCCCCTCCGGCAACGGGTTTTCGATGACCAACTGTAATTGGCCATCCGCCACCCCCAGTTGCACCGCGATCTCCCCACCCTCGCGCAGCCGCGCCACGCCGTGCAGCACCGCATTTTCCAGCAGCGGCTGCAGCAGCATGGCGGGCACTTCGGTGTGCCCGAGGCCGTCGGCGATTTGCCAGCGCTGGCGCAGCCGTTCCCCCAGGCGCAGACTCTCTATTTCCATATAGCGCTTCGATAGCGCCAGCTCCTGCTCCAGCGGCACCAGTCTGGGATCCGCCAGGCTGGCGCGGAACAGCGCCGACAGGTCTTCCACCAGGCGCTCGGCGCGGACCGGATCTACAGCGATGAGGCTGGCCAGACTGTTCATGCTGTTGAACAGGAAGTGGGGGCGGATGCGCGACTGCAGCGCCTGGATGCGTGCGCCCAGTTCCGCCTGCTGCTGGTTGTGCAACTGCTGCTGCACATAGGCATAGCGCAGCACCACCCCTGCGCAGATGGCGCCGAGCAGGCAGTTGCCGAGCCACTGCCAGTAATCGAAGGGGGATTGGGAGAGGCCGGCCAGCCACCACTGCTGGGCCGCCATCACCGCCAGCACCACCCCCAGCACCGCTGCGAAACTGAGGCCGCCGGCCAGTTTGTGGGACAGCTGCGCGAGCAGCGGGCGCAGGCGGCACAACAGCGCCGCTGCCGGCAACACCACCCACTGCACGGTGAGCGACACCAGGCCCAGGCGCTGCCAGTCGAACTGGCGCAGACCGTCCACTGCCAGCACCAGGACGAGGGCCAGCAGCTCTCCCATCAGCACCAGCGCTGCCAGCGCCGAGACACTGCACAGGTCCGGCAGGAAGGGGGTATGCGGGTTGGACAGATCAGACGCGCGCGCAGAATCTTTGCCGGTTGCGGCAATCTTGCGAATTTGCTGCGCTATAATGCCCGCCGGCTCCGCCGGGTGTGGAGAAGACATACCGCTTGTTATTCTTGATTTTCCCGAAGTGAGTCCGGGAAGATACCACCAACCGCCCCGGCCTTTCACCCACTCAGCTGTCAGGGAAACCATGAGCAACGACAAACCCTCCCCCAATCCCGCGTCAAAACTCTGGGGCGGCCGCTTTAGTGAAGCTACCGATGCCTTCGTGGAAAGGTTCACCGCCTCGGTGACCTTCGATCAGCGCATGGCGCTGGAGGATATCCAGGGCTCCCTGGCCCACGCGCAGATGTTGTCGGAAGTGGGCGTGCTCACCACAGATGAATACCGGCAGATCGCCGACGGCCTCAAGGCGATCGCCGCGGATATAGAGGCCGGCGAATTCCTCTGGTCGGTGCAGTTGGAAGACGTGCACATGAATATCGAGGCGCGCCTGACCGACCGCATCGGCGCCACCGGCAAGAAGCTGCACACCGGCCGCTCGCGCAACGACCAGGTCGCTACTGACATACGCCTGTGGCTGCGCGGGCGCATCGACCAGATCGCCGCCGAACTCACCCGTCTGCAAACGGGCCTGGTGGAACTGGCGGAGCGGGAGGCGGACACCATCATGCCCGGCTTCACCCATCTGCAGTCGGCGCAGCCGGTGACCTTCGGCCATCACCTGTTGGCCTGGAACGAAATGCTGGCCCGCGACTACGAGCGACTGACGGATTGCCGCAAACGGGTCAACCGCTCCCCTCTGGGCGCCGCCGCGCTGGCGGGCACCAGCTATCCGATCGACCGCGCGCGCACCGCCGAACTGCTCGGCTTCGATGCGCCCACGGAAAACTCCCTGGATTCCGTGAGCGACCGGGATTTCGCCATCGAGTTCTGCGCTTTCGCCGCGCTGCTGCTGACGCACCTCAGCCGCGCCAGCGAGGAGCTGGTGCTGTGGACCTCCAGCCAGTTCGACTTTATCGACCTGCCGGACCGCTTCTGCACCGGCTCCTCGATCATGCCGCAGAAGAAAAACCCGGACGTGCCGGAACTGGTGCGCGGCAAGACCGGCCGCGTCAACGGCCACCTGATCGCCCTGCTCACGCTGATGAAGAGCCAGCCGCTGGCCTACAACAAGGACAACCAGGAGGACAAGGAGCCGCTGTTCGACGCCGCCGACACCGCCCTCGACTGCCTGCGCGCCTTCGCCGATATGGTGCCGGCGCTGAAGGCGAAAAAGGAAAATATGCTGGCCGCCGCGGCAAAAGGCTTCTCCACCGCCACCGACCTGGCGGACTACCTGGTGCGCAAAGGCGTGGCCTTCCGCGATGCCCATGAGATTGTCGGCCTGTCAGTGGCCTACGCGATCAAACAGCAAAAGGACCTGGCGGAATTGAGCCTGGACGAGCTGCGCAAATTCTCCGACGTGATCCAAGGGGATGTATTCGACGTGCTGACCCTGGAGGGCTCGGTAGCCGCGCGGGATCATATCGGCGGCACCGCGCCGAAGCAGGTGCGCGCGGCCTGTGCGCGGGCGAAACAGCTGATCGCAGCGCGTTAAGCGCACTGTAGGAGCCTGCCTGCAGTCGACCGAAGGGCGAGGCACCGGGATGTGCCTCGTGAAAGTTCGGAGCTCCGTCTCGCCTTCGCCTGCAAGCAGGCTCCTCCACAGGCATTAGATGAATGGGGGAAACCGCGGAGCCGCCCGCCATATTTCGCCACAACTTATCTTTTTACCGCCCCGATTACTCGATACCCCCTTGCTAAAATTGCCCCTGATGCAACAGAGGGAAAAATCAATGCAACGGAAATCTCGCGCGGCCTGGATTGCCGCCCCGGCAATCGCACTCGCCCTTATCTACCTGCTGAACGCCTCCTGGCTGGCGGAGAAGCGCCCGGGCAAGCCCACCCTCATCTCCCACCGCGGGGTCTATCAGACCTACGACCGCAAGGACCTCGGCCGCGACGAGTGCACCGCAGTGCGTATCTACGAGTCCGAGCACGACTATCTGGAAAACACCCTCGCCTCCATGGAGGCGGCTTTTGACTACGGGGCTGACATCGTCGAAATCGATGTGTATGCCACCACGGACGGCGAGTTCGCAGTCTTCCACGACGTAGACCTGGACTGCCGCACCGAAGGCCACGGCTTCACCCGCGAGCACTCCATGGAATATCTGAAGACCCTGGACATCGGCTACGGCTACACCTTCGACGGCGGCGAGACCTATCCCTTCCGCGGCAAAGGCGTGGGACTGATGCCCACCCTGGAAGAAGTCTTCCGGCGCTTCCCCGACAGGCATTTCCTGATCAATATCAAGAGCGGCAGTCGCAGAGAGGCGAAGAAGCTCGACGAGTATCTCCGCCAACGCGGCCTGCCCCTCAAGGGCCCGCTGCTCGCCTACGGCGCCCCAAAGCCGATGGAAACACTGCGCAAGCTGCGCCCGGACGCCTGGCTGTTCAGCCGGGAAAGCGTGAAGGAGTGCACCTATCGCTACCTGCTGCTGGGCTGGAGCGGCTATGTGCCGGAAGCCTGCCGCAAGGGCGCGGTCATCGCGCCCAATACCTGGCACTGGGCACTCTGGGGCTGGCCCGACCGGTTTATCCAACGTATGGAAGACGCGGGCAGCCTGATTATGGTGCTGGACTACCGCAACCAGAAGCGGGGCGTTCACGGCATCTACAAGCCGGAGGAAATCGACTTTCTGCCGGCAGATTACCGCGGCGCTCTCTGGGTGGAGAAAATCGAGGTCATCGGCCCCTACGCGAAACAGAAGTTCGCGCGCACCTCCGCAGAGTGACCGTGGGGCGGGGCTATTGCAGCCCCAGGGAAACCGGCTCGCCCATCTGTTCAGAGAGTACCCGGTCCAGCAGCGTCGGCAGATCCTCGCCGGTGGTGGTGCACTTCCAGCCGGGCTTGTTTTCGGAATTGTCGAAGCTGAGATGATAGCCGCCGGACCTGGCCGCCACCCATAGCTCGCGGTTGGCGGACTGGCGCGAGAGGATCACCTGACTGCCGTTGTCCTCCAGAGTCAGGGTGAGCACCGCGTCGGCGCGCTCGTAGTCGATATCCCACTCGCAGTTGTCCAGCGCATCCTCGATAGCGATCAGGGTGCGCTCTACCGCCGCGTCGTATTCCGCCTGGCTCATAATTTGTTGCTTCTGTCGTACTGTGTTGAGGAGGGGAGGCCGTTATACTAGCAGGCTTTGACGATCTGACCGCAGGATGTTGCGCATGCCCCGAAAAATCCCTCTCCTCCTGTTGCTCCTCGCCGCCTTCGGGCCGCTGGGCGCCTGCGGGCAAAAAGGTCCACTCTATCTGCCCCAGGACGCCGCGGCGCCGGCGCAGCCGATCGCCGCTCCTGCGTCCACTGCTCCCGCTCTCGCGCCCATTGAAAGCAACGGAAAAGAAGAGGAAGGTGAGAGAGAGGAAGAACCCCTGCCGCAAACCACCGGCGCCGACGACTATAGCGAAGAGGAGCCCGCGCCGGAAAAATGAGTGAGTTCAATTATCGGGGCGGCAGCCTGTGGGCCGAAGAAGTCCCCCTGGAGCAGATCGCCGAGCGCTTCGGCACCCCCACCTACGTCTACAGCCGCGCGCATTTCGAGCGCCAGTTCCGCGCCTACGCCGACGCCCTGGGCGAGCATCCCGGGCTGATCTGTTACGCGGTCAAGGCCAACAGCAACCTGGGCATTCTGTCGCTGCTGGCGCAGCTGGGTTCGGGCTTCGATATCGTTTCCGGCGGCGAGCTGGAACGGGTGCTGCTGGCCGGCGGCGACCCGTCGAAGGTCGTTTTCTCCGGGGTGGGCAAGACCGCCGCGGAAATGCGCCGCGCGCTGGAAGTAGGGGTTCACTGCTTCAACGTGGAATCGGAAGCGGAGCTGGAGCGCCTGGATGCGGTGGCCGCGGAGATGGGCACCACCGCGCCGGTGTCATTGCGGGTCAATCCGGATGTGGATGCCAAAACCCACCCCTATATCTCCACCGGCCTCCGGGAAAACAAATTCGGTATCGCCATCGACACGGCGGTGGACACCTACCGCCGCGCGGCACAGTCGCGCCACCTGAAGGTGATCGGTGTGGACTGCCATATCGGCTCGCAGCTCACCGAACTGGCGCCCTTCCTCGACGCCCTCGACCGGCTGCTACTGCTGGTGGATCAGCTGACCGCGGAGGGCATAGCGCTGGAACACCTGGATCTGGGCGGCGGCCTCGGCGTGCGCTACCGCGGCGAGGAGCCGCCACCGGTAAGCGACTACCTGGGCGCGGTGAAAGAGCGCCTGGGCGATCGCCCACTGGGCCTGGTGCTGGAGCCGGGCCGCTCCATCTCCGCCAACGGCGGCCTTCTGCTCACCCGGGTGGAATACCTGAAGCGCGCCGAGGAACACAACTTCGCCATCGTCGACGCGGCCATGAACGACAACCTGCGCCCGGCCCTGTACCAGGCGTGGCAGGACATAGTCCCGGTGGCTCCGGACAGCGGCGAAAGCGAGAGCTGGGATATCGTGGGCCCGGTGTGCGAGACCGGCGACTTCCTCGGCAAGCACCGCCAGTTGGCGCTGCAGCAGGGGCAACTGCTGGCCATGCTGTCCGCCGGCGCCTACGGTTTCAGCATGAGTTCGAACTACAATTCCCGTCCGCGGGCCGCGGAAGTGCTCGTGGACGGCGACAGGACCTACCTGGTACGCGCGCGGGAGACCCTGGCGGACCTGGTGCGCGGCGAGAGCCCGGTTCCGGAAAGAGAGCCGGAGAAATAGCATGCGCGTTAAATTCACCAAGATGCACGGCCTCGGCAACGACTTCGTGATGCTCGACGGCATCAGCCAGCGCATCAAGCTGTCGCCGGAAAAGATCCGCCGCCTGGCGGACCGCCACTTCGGGGTGGGTTGCGACCAGGTACTGGTGGTGGAGCCGCCGCGGACCCCGGACGCGGACTTCCGCTACCGCATCTACAACGCCGACGGCGGCGAGGTGGAGAACTGCGGCAACGGCGCCCGCTGCTTCGCCCGCTTTGTGCGCGAGCGCCGCCTCACCGGCAAACGCCAACTGGTGGTGGAGACCGCGGGCGGCATCCTGCAACTGAACCTGCTCGAGGGCGACCAGGTCAGCGTGGACATGGGCGTACCCGCCCTGGAGCCGGAACAGATCCCCTTTATTGCCGACCGCTATGCCGACACCTACCCGCTGGAGGTGGACGGCGAGGTCTACACCATCGGCGCGGTATCCATGGGCAATCCCCATGCCGTGCTGCTGGTGGATGACGTGGAACAGGCGCCGGTGAATACGCTGGGTCCCAAAATCGAAACCCACGAGCGCTTCCCCCAGCGGGTCAATGCGGGTTTCCTGCAGGTGGATTCCCGCACCGAAGCCAGGCTGCGGGTGTTCGAGCGGGGCGTGGGCGAGACCCGCGCCTGCGGTACCGGCGCCTGCGCGGCGGTGGTCTCCGCGCACCAGCGCGGCCTGGTGGACGACACCGTGCGAGTGCGGCTGCCCGGGGGCACGCTGACAATCCACTGGAGTGGACCGGAGCAGCCGGTTACCATGACCGGGCCCGCCACCACCGTGTACCACGGGCAGATCATCCTCTAACCGCACCGGACGACTAGGACAAGATGACGGAACACAGCGAAGCCACCCCCGCGAGTGCCGCCGGCGACCAGGAGACCCAGCGCAGCAAGAAGCTGCTCGCCCGCCAGGTGGCCCGCTACCTGATCCAGAACCCGGACTTCTTCGTCGAACACCTGGAGCTGTTGGAAACCATCAAGCTACCGCGGGAAAACGGCAAGACCGTCTCGCTGATGACCCATCAGACCAACCTGCTGCGCGAGCGCAATATCGAGATGCGCCAGCGTCTCGACCAGCTGCTGCACAACGCCCGCGAGAACGACCAGCTGTTCCTGCACAGCCGCCGCCTGATCCTGGCGCTGCTGGAGGCGGAGAATGTGGCCGAGGCTGGGGCGGTCCTCTACCGCAGCTTCCGCGAAGACTTCGGCGTTGACACCACCACCCTCACCCTGTTCGCCCCCCTGCCCGCGGGGCACCGCTCCCTGGGCGATGTGCGCACCAGCCCGCGCGCCAGCGCGGAAACCGCTATCGGCGCCATACTGCGCAACGGCCGCACGGTTTGCGGTGTACTGCGGCCGGCGGAAAAGGAATACCTGTTCGGCGGGGAAGCGGACAGAGTGGCCTCCGCCGCGGTGATCCCGCTGGCCAACCAACTGGGCATCCTCGCCGTCGGCTCCACCGACCCACAGCACTACCGTTCCAGCCTGGGCACCCTGTTCCTCTCCTACATCGGCGAAGTGCTCGAGCGCCTGCTGCCGAAACTGCTCGCCGCCTAGCCACGCATCTGCGCGCCGCGCTGACGCACCGCGGGCTGTCTCTATTGACTGTGAACCGGTCCCAGGCATACCTGTAAGGGCGAACCCATGTTCACCCTTACAGGCGCGAGCGGGAAAGCATTTAAATGGGTCGGCTGCCGTACTTGGGCTGGGGTTTGCGTGGAGGGTCGGCGGTGACCTCCGGATCGACTTCATGGATGGCGCCACCGGCGGCGAGAAAGTCCTCGATCTCCTTGCTCAGCTGGCTCCTGGCCCGCTCGCGGGAAGTGATACTGCGCTCTTCGGCAAACTCATCGGTGTCTTTGCCACGAATGTTTTTGCCCTGATCTTCAATACCGTCTTTCATAACTCTGAACCCTGTAACCTGCTACTCCTGTTACAGAGGAAGTACCCCTGCCGCCGCGGTGGGCGCGGCGAATAATATATAGGCACTTGGCCACCCGGGTGCCAGTAAAAACCGGGGTTTCCCGTAGAGTTTTTTGTCGTGGTTGGAGAGGCCGTTATCGCACTTCGCTATGGAGAATTCCGCGCCACGCCAGGGGGTGTGGATCTATGCTAAGGCAGCAGTCGAATGGGGAATTTATTGGCGGGAATCAGAGGGTAGGAATAGCAAAAAAGCCCCTGACGGGGCTTTCTCGAAAGGTGGCGGGGGTTGTTACACCGCTTCGCTGCCGGTCTCCCCGGTGCGGATGCGGATCACTTCCTCCAGCGCAGTGATAAAGATTTTACCGTCGCCGATCTTGCCGGTCTGCGCCGCCTTGGTGATGGCCTCCACGGCGCCGTCCACCATGTCGTCGTCCACGGCCAGCTCCAGCTTCACCTTGGGCAGGAAATCCACCACATACTCGGCGCCACGATAGAGTTCCGTATGTCCCTTCTGGCGGCCGAAGCCTTTCACCTCGGTGACCGTCATGCCCTGCACGCCCACCTCGGACAGCGCAGTGCGCACGTCATCCAGCTTGAAGGGCTTTACCACAGCCGTAATCAATTTCATCTTGTACTATCTCCTGGTATTAGGCCCCTGGTTCGTTCCGCGATGGTGGCCGCGCTGCGGCCACCACAAATGGAGGCAATCACTTGCTCATGAATTCCGGGTAAGCTTCCATTCCGCATTCCACCAAGTCAACACCTTCTTGCTCTTCCTCTTCGCTGACGCGAATACCGGTGATGGCCTTGAGCAGGAACCACACGGCGAAGGAGGCGGCGAAGACCCAGACGAAAATGGTGGCGGCACCGATCAGCTGGCCGCTGAAAGAGGAGCCGTCATTGGTGACCGGCACCAGCAGCAGGCCCAGGAAGCCGACCACACCGTGCACAGAAATGGCGCCCACCGGATCATCGATCTTCAGTTTGTCCAGGCTCACGATGGAGAAGACCACCAGTACACCACCCAGGGCGCCGAACAGGGTCGCCTGCAGCGGTGTCGGCGTGGAGGGCTCGGCAGTGATCGCCACCAGGCCGGCGAGGGCGCCGTTCAGCAGCATGGTCAGGTCCGCCTTGCCAAACAGGATGCGCGCGGTGATCAGTGCAGCAACGGCGCCACCGGCAGCGGCGGTATTGGTGTTCAGGAACACCATGGCCACAGAGTGCGCATTGGCGGCATCGCCCAGCTTGAGTACGGAACCACCGTTGAAGCCGAACCAGCCCATCCACAGGATGAAGGTACCAAGGGTGGCCAGCGGCAGGTTGGCGCCGGGGATGGCGAAGACCTCGCCGTTGGGGCCGTACTTGCCCTTGCGCGCGCCCAGCAGCAGTACACCAGCCAGGGCAGCGGCGGCGCCGGCCATATGCACGATGCCGGAACCGGCGAAGTCGGAGAAGCCCAGGTCGCCAAGGCTGTAGAGGCCGAATACCTTCTGGCTGCCCCAGGTCCAGGCGCCTTCCAGCGGGTAGATGAGGCCGGTCATCACCACTGCGAACACCAGGAAGCTCCACAGCTTCATGCGCTCGGCCACGGCACCGGAGACGATGGACATGGCGGTAGCCACAAACACTACCTGGAAGAAGAAATCGGAAGCACCGGAGTAGACGGAATCGCCATCGAAACCGTTTTCCGCCGAGTCAGCCAGTACGCTGTTCAGATCGAAGGCCTCGATCCCGGACAGCAGCCAACCGCCGTCGTACATGATGTGGTAGCCGCACAGCAGATACATGATGCAGGCAATCGCATACAGCGCCACGTTCTTGGTGAGAATTTCCGTGGTGTTCTTCGAGCGCACCAAGCCGGCTTCCAGCATGGCGAAGCCCGCCGCCATCCACATGACCAGCGCGCCGCACACGAGGAAATAAAACGTATCAATTGCGTACTGCAATTGAAAAATTTGATTTTCCATCTTTCGCTCCGTTCAGTCCCGAGTCTGTTAATTAAAAAATTTAGTAATTGTTAGCAGTTTAATGCCCGGTTTGATTCGCCACTTAAATGGCTTCCGCCCCGGATTCACCGGTACGGATTCGAATCACCTGCTCCAGCTCGGAGACGAAAATCTTGCCGTCGCCGATCTTACCGCTGTGCGCACCGGAACCCACAGCTTCCAGAACGTCGTCCAGTTGGCTGTCGTCCACTGCGATCTGCAGCATGGTCTTGGGCAGAAAGTCCACCACATACTCGGCTCCGCGATAGAGCTCGGTATGCCCCTTCTGCCGGCCGAAACCCTTTACCTCACTCACGGTGATGCCGTTGACACCGGCTTCCGCCAGCGCATCGCGCACCGCGTCCAGCTTGAAGGGCTTTATGATTGCGGTGACCAGTTTCATGGTTCTCCCCCCTCAGTTGGGGCCCGAGCGGGCCCGGTTCTCCTACCAATTGTAGGTTGCAGTGGCCAGTACGGTCGGTTCGCACCAGTCGAGATCGAAGCACTCGCTATCGCTGATGTCAGTTCCGACGACCGAAGCGCTCAAAGCGAGCCCGCCGAATTCCTTGCCCAGGGATACGGAGTAGTCCACGTAGGAGTCCTCCCCTTCGTCCAGGAAGCCGCCATCTTCGTCGAGCACATTCAGGCCGACGTGCAGGTCCAGGGACAGGTCCGCCGGCAGGGCGAAGCTGTATTCGGCATACGGATAGTAAAAGGTGCCGGTTTCCGCCCAGTATTCGTTGGAGTAGGCGAGGCCTAAAGTCAGGTCGGAAATGCTGACGCTGCCGTAGATTTCCTGGTATTCCTCGTCGTTGCCGCCGGAATAGCCATAGTAGATGTAGCCCACGTCGTAGCTCACGCTCTCGCTGATCTCACCGGCGTAGCCACCGTAAATATCCACCTCGTAATCGGTTCCGTCGTAACCGAAATCCACTTGCGAGGCCCAGGTTCCCGCGTAGAAGCCGTTGCCGAAATCCACGTCGAACCCGCCCTGTACGGCGGGGCCGCTGTCGGACTGGGAAATGCCCCGGAAGCGGTAGTCGGTGGTCACTCCCACATTGCCGCTGAAGCTGACACCGCCCTCTGCGGCAACGGAAGTCGAAGCGGCCATGGCCAACGCCAGGGCGCTGCTTGCGATTACAACGGTCGCTCTGTTATTGATCTTTCCCACTTTGCGTTCTCCTCGGTGTGTGTGATTGTCTCGTCAATAATTATTATTCGGTCCAATCAGCCCAGGTCTCCGCCACTGCACGGTATCAGTGCCGACACTGCTTCCGCCTTGTGAGCTGTTTCGCCCTGCTACTGGGATGGCCCGCTCGGGTTGCTTTGCAACCTCTCGCAAACCCGATACCTGCAGGCTTGATGCCAACTTTGCAATCAGGTTAAAAATCAAGGGGATAGGTGTAATTTGAAGCAGCCGGGGGCGGTGGGATTTTTTCCGTGCAAAAATAGGGTGCACCAAAATGGAGCTCGCCCCGGAAGAATGCACCGAAGTGGTGAGCTATTCACCGCCGACGAACCAAGAGGGCGCACAATGGTCTCGCTTTTGTGCCAGAGGGGGCTGGGTTACAATTCTGCGCTATAAATTAACGTTTTTTTAGTGGAGGATTGCGCGTGGCTGCGGACAAATTGCAACAGTTATTGCAGGAGCTGCAACAACAGGGGGCAGTAATCACCAGCGATCTGCGCGATGCCCTCGCGGTTGCCCTGGGCAAACTGCCCCTGGTGTCCCAACAGGAATTCGACACCCAGACGAAGATTCTTCAACGTACCCGGGAAAAACTCGCGCGTTTGGAGGCCCAGGTGGAAATAATGGAGCGGGCACTCGCGGAGCAGGAGAAAAAGAACCCTCCCACCGATTAGAATCGGGGAAAAACCTCAGGGATGAAATTTTGAGCCTTTCCGTCACCTATACCCGCGCCCAACTGGGCGTCGCCGCACCACTGGTCACCGTGGAGACCCACCTGGCCAACGGCCTGCCCGCTTTCCATATTGTCGGCCTGCCGGAGGCCGCGGTGCGTGAGAGCCGCGACCGGGTGCGCAGTGCCCTCGTCAACAGCCACTTCGAATTCCCCCAGCGGCGCATCACCGTCAACCTGGCGCCGGCGGACCTGCCCAAGGAGGGCGGCCGCTACGACTTGGCGATTGCCATCGGTATTCTCGCCGCCTCCGGCCAGGTTCCCTGCGAACCCCTGGAAAGCTACGAATTTGTCGGCGAACTGGCGCTCACCGGTAAGCTGCGTCAGGTCAACGGCGCCCTCCCCGCCGCCATCGCCTGCGGCGACGCCGGGCGCACCCTGGTGGTGCCTCGGGAATCCGCCGGCGAGGCGGCGCTGTCCGGCACCGGAGTGAAAGCCGCGGAGACCCTGCTGCAGGTGTGCGCGCAACTGCACGGCCGCGAGCCGCTGCCGGACGCGGAACCTACCGATGGGGAACGGGATCCCCTGTGCGCCGACCTGGCGGATGTACGCGGCCAGCTGAAAGCGCGCCGCGCCCTGGAAGTGGCCGCCGCCGGCGGCCACAACCTGCTCTTCTACGGGCCCCCGGGCACCGGCAAGACCATGCTCGCCAGCCGTCTGCCGGGCATACTGCCGCCGCTGGAGCAGCGGGAACTGATCGAAGTGGCCGCCATTTATTCCAGCGCCGGATTGCCCTCCGTGCGTCAGCGCCCCTACCGTTCGCCCCATCATAGTGCTTCCGCCATTTCCCTGGTGGGAGGCGGGAGCAGCCCACGGCCGGGAGAGATATCCCTGGCTCACCGCGGCGTGCTCTTCCTGGACGAGATGCCGGAATTCCCCCGCCACGCCCTGGAGATACTGCGCGAACCGCTGGAAAGCGGCGAGGTGCGTATTTCCCGCGCGCGGGCGCAGGTCACCTTCCCCGCGGATTTCCAGTTGGTCGGCGCCATGAACCCCTGCCCCTGCGGCTACCTGGGCGAGCCCCGCTGCCGCTGTACCCCGGACCAGATAGATCGCTACCGCAACAAACTCTCCGGCCCGCTGCTGGACCGCATCGATATGCAGGTGGAGGTGGCGAGCATGAGCGCCGCACAGCTGCAGGACGCGCCCACGGGGGAATCCTCGGCGACAGTGCGCGAACGGGTGCTGCTGGCAAGGGATCGGCAGCTGCAAAGGCAGGGGATGATCAACGCGCAGTTGGCCGGTGCGGAGCTGGACCGCTTCTGCGCACTCGGCAAAAGCGAACAGACTTTATTGCGGCACTCGGTGGAGCAGCTCGGGCTTTCCGCACGCAGTTATCACCGCGTGTTAAAAGTCGCGCGCACCCTGGCCGACCTCGCCGGTGAGGAAAATATCGGTGCGGGGCAGATTGCCGAGGCGCTGGCCTATCGCAATCTGGACCGGCGGCAGATACCGGCAAATGTGTAGGTGCGACTGCGCACAGCCGATCGCCGACACAACAAATTTAACCCATCCACATTTCCGCGTTCGCGCCATTTCAGTGCACCCGCCGTCACATCGATAAATATTTTGCCGAACCTGCGTCGTGAACTGCAGCAGTTCACACTTTGCCAACAACTCTATTTTGGTACGACTGTAATAACTATATTCTGACAAGACGACGTAAACGATTACAAAACTTCGTCGGCAACAGCACATCATCAGGGGGGAAGTATGAATATCGGCAGCGTTCGTTGCCTGGTACCGGTTTTGTCGTTGGCGCTCAGCGCCTGCGGGGGAAGCAGTGACTCAGAACAAACATTCAATATTGAGGCAGCCAATAACCAGCCGCCGTCCATTATCCTCAGTGGGGGCGCCAGGGAGCAGATAACTGCCGGCTCCACCTATACCGATCCGGGCGCGAGCGCCTCGGATGTGGAAGACGGCGATCTCAGCGGCAGTATCCAGACGCAGTCCACCCTGGATACCAGCACCGCGGGCACCTACACCATCACCTACACCGTCACAGATTCCGCCGGTGCCAGCGTTTCGGTGGAACGAACCGTAGAGGTGGTGGCCACCGCGGAGCCGCAAAACTCGGAACCACAAATCCTGCTGAACGGCAGCGCCCAGGTTCAGGTTCCCTTGGGGGGCACCTATGAGGAAGCCGGAGCCAGCGCCACCGATGCCGAAGACGGCGACCTGACTGACCGAATCGAAATTTCCTCCGCCGTCGACATCAACAGCGTCGGCAGCTATGAAGTGACCTACTCGGTAACGGATGCGCATGGGGCCTCCGCCACAGTGACCCGCACGGTAGAGGTCTTCCAGCCGGTACGGACTTTCGTGCATCCGGGCCTTCTGCACTCGGAAGCCGACTTCGAGCGGATAAGAAACAAGATCGCGGAAGAGGATGAAACCTGGGTGAATGCCTGGAACACCCTGGCGGGCGACTCCGCCTCGGCCCTCAGAAACCCCAATCCCTTGACCGAACTGCGACGCGGGGGCGACGGACAGAATTTCCGCCGCTTGATCAATGAACTCCGCTTCGCCTATGCCTACGCCTTGTACTGGAAGATTTCCGGCGATCCGGCCTACGGCGATACTGCCGTGAAGTTCCTCAATGCCTGGTCTTCGACCCTGCAGAAAATCTCCGGTAACGCCGACCGCTATCTGGCCTCGGGCCTCTACGGCTATCAGTGGGCCAACGTGGCCGAAATTATGCGCACCTATGACGGCTGGGAGGAAGAGGGCAGAGAGCAAGTCAAGAGCATGCTCCTCGACATTTTCCTGCCGATGAATCAGCGTTTTCTCACGGAGCACAACGATGCCTGTATTTCCAACTACTGGGCCAACTGGGACCTTGCCAACCTGGCCAGTATGATGGCTATCGGCGTTTTTACCGACCGCCCGGATATCTACGAGCAGGCACTGAACTATATGTACCGCGGCCGCGGCAACGGCGCACTGGACAACCTGATGTACTTCCGCCACCCCGGCAACATGGGGCAGTACCAGGAAAGTGGGCGCGACCAGGGGCACACAACGCTGGGGGTCGCACTCTACGGCACCATCGCCAAGATGGCCTGGAACCAGGGCGACGACCTGTTCGCCTACAACAATCATGCGCTGCTGGCGACCTCCGAATATATCGCCCGCTACAACGTATTCGAGGAGGTGCCCTTTACCTTCTATGGCCCCAACTGCGGAAGCTCCCGCTATGGCCAGAGCGCGGTTTCCGAAATTGCGCGAGGAAGCATACGGCCAGCCTGGGAACTTATTTACAACCACTACCAGAACAAGCTCGGCATCGCCGCGCCCTGGACGGAAAGGATGCTGGAGGAAAGAACCCGCTTCGAGAAATACGACGGTGCCGGCGACGGCATGGGCTGGGGCTCGCTGACGGAAATTCTCGACCCGGTCGATCCCGGCGGTGCCCCGCGAGGACTGTATGCCGAACTGCGCGGCGAGTCGGTGGTGTTGAGCTGGTGGGGAGCAGCCGGCGCCGACAACTACCTGCTGCAGCGCGCGGACAGCTCGGGGACCACCTATACCACCATTGCCACCATCGATGCGAGCGAACTGCTGACCTATACCGATACGAATGTGCAGCGCGGAGAGGATTACAATTACCGGGTGCTGGCCGTATCTGAAGTGGGGGAAAGCGCTCCCTCGAATGTGATCGAGGTGCACGTCGGCCCGAAATTGCTGGTTCACTACACCTTCGATGAGGTCGGAACCGAGCAGGTCACCAGCGCCGCCGGTGAAGCCAATACCGCCACACTGCATGGCAATCCCGAATCAGCCCCCGGGAAAGTCGGCAATGCGATTGCATTCGACGGTGTCGATGACTACGTAAGCCTCCCCGAAGGCATTGTGTCAGTGCTGACGGATTTCAGTATTGCCGGCTGGATTTATCGGGACGAGGATACCAACCTGACACGCCTGTTCGATTTCGGTGACGACGACCTGCGCTACATGTTCTTTGCGCCGCGCGAGGGTGGCCAGAGCTGCTTTAAGATCACCAAGGTCAGTTATCACGGTGACCGATCCCTCTGCGCCAACACCGTACCCGCGGGGCAGTGGGTTCATGTGACCCTTACCCTGGAGGGCAACACCGGCACCCTCTATATCAACGGTGAGGAAGCGGCCCGCAACGAGGGCATAGACCTGACACCGATGCAACTGGGGGCCTCCACCAAACAAAACTGGCTCGGGCGTTCGCAGTACTCGGGCGATCCCCTGCTGAAGGGCAGCATCGACGAATTCCGCATCTACAGCGGTGCGTTGAGTGCGGAAGAGGTCGCCGAACTCGCGGCGGCTGAATGAGGTCCGAGGTTACAGGTCGCGGCGGTTGCGGATAACGCCGCGACACCTCTAAAAACCTGCTTCGTAGAGTGCGCCGTGCGCGCCCTAAACTCGGGACCGCAGAAACTAAGGACCATGTGCGTCTGGACGAGCGCGTATGTGGCGGCGCGCCGGCAGCCGGAGAGTGGATGCACTTGGCCGTTACCCTGTCCAGAGAAACCCTCGTGCTGTACCTCAATGGCGAGGAAGTCGATCGAAATAAGAGCGTTAAGCTGACGCCGGCCCAGTTGGGCGTACTCGATCAAGCCTGGCTGGGCCGCTCCCAGTATGAGGTTGATCCCTTCCTGGGTGGCCGGGCGGATGATGTCCGCTTGTACAGCGGTGCACTGACGGCCACCGAGATTGAAGATCTGGTAACGATGGCGACGCCCTAGTTATCCATGCTCAAAGTTCGGTTACTGTCCGCGTTGTCAGATTGCACTGTGCGCCTCAGTAACCGAACTTCACACAAGGACAGACGATAGGTGCCAGGGTGATTTGATTCAGTTGAGCGACAACTCGGCAAGTATCGTCGATCGAGTTAACTTAAACGTCGCAGTGTGCAAAGCTCTGTATGTATAGCCAGTTCGTCCTTTGCTTAATTTTGGCGCCATTCGGTTTCAGCGTCTTCCATAAGTCCGATCCCGTTTCAGGTTCATGCAGCTTGCATAAAAGCTGACGGTGGCGGGCCAGTCGGAGAAAATGCCGATGACGCCGACATCCTGAGCCAGGGTGTCGATGACTTCCATCACATCGCCTTCGCGGGAGATGGCCGGGTCGATGGTCTGGTAATAGAAACCATTGTTGCCGTCGGCAAGGATTCCGGAGCGCTCCAGAGACCAGGTAATGGTCTTGAAACCTAATGCTTTTACGTTTTGTGCATACTCGGACGGGACCATGTTGTTATCGGCGTCCAGTGTGAGCAGCGCAAATACCGGCGGCGCTACAACATTGATACCGCTCGCTCGGTCATTGGCAAGCTCGACAAAGCCCGGCAACTCGCTTGGATTGACGGCACCTTCCAGAAACACCGCCTGTCGACCGAACTCGGGTTCGTTTGCGATCCAATAGAGGACATCGTCCCGGTTGAAGGACTGCACCCATACGTCGCGGGGGGCGACACCGGCCGCCTTGTACTCGTCGATCATCTTCTGGGCGTAGTCTTCCTGCGTAAAGCCGTCGAACGGCATCTCCACACTCGGCGCCTTTAGCTCGGGGGTCATGTTCACGCCCAACTCCTTGAACAGCTCGATGCTTTCGGCGTGAGTCAGCAGCGCGCCGCTGGTTGCACTGGCGTATAAATCGGTGCGCCAATTCGCCGTACCGCCGACGAACTCCTCCGGCGTTTGCGCCCGCGGATTGAACGCATCCATCTTGCCGCGCAAAGATTTGAACTCGGCCAACGTGATCTCACTCGTGCGACATTCCGCGGAGGCGGGTGATACCAGGCTGCCGTCATCCGCGATCACCGCCGGTGTAAAAGGCGTAATACAGGTATCGGCGAGATCCGTCAGCAGGATGTTGGTCGTGGTTGCAAGGTCATTTTGCGCGTGACGGCATACGAGTTCTTTATCCCGGGTGAAGGTCACATCGCACTCGAGGATGCCGGCTCCCATACGATGCCCCGCCTCGTAGGACTCTTGCGTGTGCTCGGGAAATTGCAACGGCGCGCCGCGGTGGCCGATAGAGAAGCGCGTCCGCTTCGGCCTTTTGTCCAGGCAAGCCTGCAACTTCTCCTTGAGTGCACTCTCTGTCATGTCGTTGACGAGAAACTGCGGGCGCGGACCAAGCTGAATGCCGTGGCCCCGGCCCCAGTCACGCTTTCCTATTGGATACTCCGCCAGAGCGGAACTCGACAAGGAGGAACCGAGGACAATGGCAACAACTGTGGAAAACAAGACCGGACTACAGGTGACTTGACGCATGAGTTTTTCTTCTCCAATAGAGTTTAGTCATTACCCGGCAATAGCCATTGCTGGGTTAATGACGGCCAAACCAGCGGCCATGATCGCGCCACCTCTTCTTACCCTTGCCTGCGCGCTTAAGCTGTTCGACGAAGCGGAAGTCGTAGGTGTGCGAGCAGGTCGAGCTGTATCGAGCCCCGTACTTGTCGCAAGCCGGCGGCACTATCTCCTCGAGATCGAATACCCAGATGGCATCACCAAAGCCTTCGGGCAGATCCGTGCTTGCGGGGTGCTGTACCGAGACGACAAACTGCGTCGGCTGCGCCGGATTAAAGATCATGCCGGTGGATTCGGAGCCGCCCACTTGGTTGCTCATAAAATGATCCACCGATTCGGCTACACCGTCGTTGTCCACATCGCGCAGGAACCAGATATCCCCGCCGACATCCGAGCTGTTGGGCGAGTCCTCAATAACGTAGATATTGCCAAGCGCATCCTGGGCCAGGTTATCGGGTGAGTTCATAACCCCGGTTGTCGCAGGAAAGCCAAGATTCTTCGGCGTTTCCGCGTCGCTTGCGGTCACTCGAACGATCGCCTCGTTGCCCGGAAGCATTTCAATCGAATAAATGGTGCGCTCCGAGGTGGCCGCGAAGTACATCACCTCGTTGCCGTTGGCGAGACGCCCGATCTCCATGTCTTCGGGCCGTCCGAAAGGCGTGCCGTTAACCTCATCCGCCGCACCGCGGCCACCGCGGGTATCGGGATTGGACCGCGGATCGTCGGTCGGGCCGTTTCTGAACGGATCGGTCTCGGTCAGGGGATTGCCGTCGCCGTCCGTTATCGGCACCCAGGTCGCAGCTCCCGTGCGGGTGGCGTTAGCATTGATTCCCTCGTTCCAGTTGGCCGCCGCATCGCCGCCAAAGGCATCAACCGCGAGCACGAAGGTTTGACCTCCCGCCTCGTACTCGTCCTTGTCATTGAAGACCAGCTTGTAGACCGAACCCGAGTTCCATTCGTCGATAAAGTAGAGCGTCCTTTCATCCAGGCTGAAACGCAGACCCTCATGCGCGACGTTGGGGATGCTCTCAAGCTCCCGCGCCTGGATCTGATCCGCCGGGGCGAGCGGATTCAGCAGCTCAACGACCCGTCCTTCCGCCGTCCACTCCTCAGCGGCAAACAGGGTGTTGTTTGGCGTCCACAGCGAAGGGTCGAAGGCGCCATAGTCATTGGACCAATCGCCGTTCATCCCGCCCAAATCGCCTTGAAATATAATCTCGACGCTGTCGTTTTCGATGTCATACCGCGAAATGCCCGCGCCAAACGGCGTCTCATGCGGGATAAACAGGTATTGGCCATCCGGGCTAAACGAGGTCATGTCGAACATCGACGCCTGCACGCCCGCTCCTTCAATACGGACGATCGACTGATTCACGTCGGCCGCGGCCTCGGCCAAGCCGGTGAGGTTGTCCTGGCTCAAACCCGACGGCGTCCGCCAGGGGCCGTTCAGCTCATTGATGTGGTCCGGCGTCGCAACGGCCGCGGACTGGGTCAGTGGATTGAAGTAGATATCGGTGGCTGCGATGGTGGTTTGCGCGAGCGCGAGCGCAACCCCACCCATAATGCATGGGTATAAGAGCTTGTTCATGCGCGCCTTCCTTTTAGGGTAGCAGGGTTTATTCTGGGTTTATTTGGCAGACGCATCTGGAGAAACAGTCAGATTTCTCAGGACGGTCAGATGGTTTTATACAGCCGCCATATGACGTCGACATGAAGGAAATCTTGCGCCTCGGCTAGGATGAGGGGGAATCGTCACTCCAATCGAGACGGATGTCCCATTCATAGAACAACTTTTCCGGCAATGTCGGCGCAGTCTCGTTGTCGATACGTTCGTAGACATTGATCGGCGGCACCACCGTCGCGTCGCGACCAAAGATAAAATCCTGGTCCGCGACGATCGTGCGGTAGGCTTTGTTCAGCAACAGTGCTCGCTCGCGGGACGGCGTGATCAGCTCGTAAACGTCCTTGGCCTTTGCAAGCTTTTCCACATCGAGCGTTCCATCTTTTTTAAACCAGCGCGCGAGCATTTCCGTATTGCTGCGGAATTCGTCACCGCCGCCGATACGCTCGAAGTAGTTTGCGATTTCACCTTTACTCTCGCCCCTATTCGGCGCATCAGGCATACCGTGCAAATCGATATAGCCCCAGCCGTCCGCGCCGTCGATCTTGCGGGGGAAGCTGAAAGTCTTGTCGATTGTGGAGCCCACCGAGGTATGACAACCCATGCAAAACATGTTTTCCTCGAAGGTGGCGGCACGCAGACGGCCCTTGCGGTCCTCGATAAATCCCTGGATAACCCAGCCCATCTCGTTATCCAGCCCGCGCTCGCGGCGGTCGATATAGCCCGGCAGGTAGCCGGCATCCTTGGCGTACTGCTCCTCCCGGTAAAGCTCCGCGAGCTGTGCCTTGGGCGGCATAACTATTTTCTTCATATAGCGCACTTCCTTCATGCGCCGGGAATTCGAGATGGCCCCATCGGGCGCCACGCCGACGTATCGGACCGTGTGCAGGAATTCAGTGTCCAGCGGATAAAGGCCTGGCTGGAAGTAGTAGTTCGCTGCTCCT
Organism: Microbulbifer sp. TB1203; assembly: GCF_030997045.1. Lineage (NCBI taxonomy): Bacteria > Pseudomonadati > Pseudomonadota > Gammaproteobacteria > Cellvibrionales > Microbulbiferaceae > Microbulbifer > Microbulbifer sp. TB1203. Next base: position 3,449,077 of record NZ_CP116899.1, read on the forward strand.
CCGACGAAGCCCGAGAGTTGGTTAATGCGGCTAATCACCCCGAGTTTTTCGTCGCCGTTGAGGTCAGCCTTGATAACGCGTTCGTCGATGGGGGGTGTCGTGACCTCGGTCAGGCCCTTGATGTTGGCCTCGAGTATCGCAAGGTTCGCTTTATAAATATCTTTCGACGGTGTCCCGTCCGATGTGGTTCGAAACACCTCGGGCAACCGGATCATGACGTCGTCGGTCGAACCGTTTGTCGGCCAAAAGGTACTCGGTAGGGGTTTGTAGTTAAACGCGACCCAGCCACTACCATCCTTCGCCAAGCCCTGTTCGTCGAAGGCGGCCGCGCCTTGCTCAAGATTCTCGAGATCGGGAATCCAGCCTTCGAACCCCGCTGCCCTGAGACGTGGCGCCAAGGCCGAATAGTTATCCTCGTTTATCCAATCGAGGATTTCCTCATCGCTAATTGCGCTGACCCTTTCCCGGCGATCTTCGAACAGGTTGCGCCAGTGATTTGTCATGCCTATATCGCTGAAACTGTAGGCAAGCTGCAGCTCACCGTCGCTCATCCTGTTCTCGCGTTCCGCAATCGTATTTTGATGGCAAACATAGCAGGGGTTGTGCTTTTCCTCTGTGCGGGTATAGCACTGCGGTGGGATTATCGCTTCGCGGTTATACAAAGCCGTATAGGGATAGACGTCCAGTGCTTCAGGCACCACAGCATCGTTCTTGCGCAATAGTTCGAGCATGGCTTCGTGCAAAGGTTTGTGCATACCGGCTGGGTCTGCAGCCGGCTTGCCGATGACGGCGCCCTCGGCAGGCTCCGCAGAGTTTTGCGCGAATATGGCTGAAGCACAGCAAAAGGTCAGCCAGAATGTTAGGGCTCGCATGGCACATGACTTCCGGTTCGTTACCAACCTCGAAAATAGCCTGCGCGCATTAATAGTTTGTGACAGTGCAGCCGAGGTAATGAAATTGTCATGTTGACCGGATTGGGCCTACGCGATCTGCCGGATGGTTGTTCAGTACTCGGCCGCTCCCTGCTGGCGAACAGGATCGACGGGTTCCGGATCTAGCGGAGTGTTGAGTGCGGGGCCGACGCACTTTCGGCTGAATGATGTTTGCTCCGTTTTTCAGCTCCGGTGGGTGAAACTCACCACCGTCTGTAGGAGCCTGCTAGTGGGGCAAAAATGTGTGTTTAGCGAGCACTGCTCGCTGCGCATTTTTTACAAGCTGCCATGGATGGCCGGACCGGCGATAACGCCATGGATGGCTGCCTGGGCATGTGCTGATTTGGAACCTCGATCATTCGTCTGCACAGCTGCGTAGGATGGGCAAAGCGTAGATGCCCATCGGGGTTCGGAAGATGGGCACGCTACGCTTTGCCCATCCTACAAAATCGCGGTGCCGGCAAATTCAGTCCACCGCTTTTTCGCGCTCCTCCGCCAGTTGCTCGTCGAGTTTCTTCTCTGCCACATCCGCGTAGGCCCGGCAGCTGGTGGGCGTACTCTGTACCGCCTCGGTTTTGTATACCCAGCCGCTGGCGCCGGGGTGCGGGGTCAGCAACAGATCGCAGGGGAGCTCGCGCACCTTGGCAAAGGTGGAGCGGTAATCGTCGACGATGCGCGGATAGCGGGGGTTATCCAGCAAGCGATAGCCGGGTGCGCTGAGGCTGTCGACATAGGCGATATCCACCACCTTGCCGCCGCGGCGGTCGCGCCAGGTCCACGCCATGCTGCCGGGAGTGTGGCCGGGGATAAAATCCACTTTCAGGCGCAGGTCGCCGAGGACCACCTCCTCGCCGTCGTGCAGCAGACGATCGATCTGCAAAGGCGGAAACAGCAAGCCGTCACCGAAATGAATATCGTCGGAGCCGCCGCGGGCCAGCAGTTGAGCCGACTCCGCATTGCTCACCACCCGCGCGCCGGTGGCGCGCCGGATCGCCGCCAGCGGGCCCACATGGTCGGCGTGGGCATGGCTGTGCAGGATCACTTTCAGGTCCCCGGGCTCCACACTCAGCGCGCGCATATTGGCGAGCAGATGGTCGGCGGCCTGGGGCATGCCGCCGTCGATCAGAACGGCACCCTCGCTTCCCTTCAATAGAATCGCGCTCAGGCCGGCGGTACCGATCTGCCAGGTGCGCTCGGCAATGCGCAGCGGCTCCACCGGCTGTCGCCACTCGGCGGGCACTTCATAGGCCTTTAGTTGTGGCAGCGGAGCGAAGTTCTCGGCCTGGGCAGTACAAGCCAACGTTGAAATAATCGCGGCTGCGGCCCCGGTTTTCGCTTTCATTCTTATACTCCTGTGTTGATTTCAGGGCAGTTTGTTTCACCGCCGCTCAGTGCGGAGTCGATCCACTCCGATATTTTTGCAAAGACCTCTTCGCGGTGATTTTTTCCATCGCTGCTGTTTCATTGCAATAAATCCGTTTTGCCGTCAGGTCACCAGGAGCTGTGCCACAACAACTTCCAGTCGCGAAGACTGGAAAAAACCGTGTAGGAGCGGCCGTTGGCCGCGATCGGTATGTGCCACTAGCAAAGCTGATAGCGGCCAACGGCGGATGGCCGCCCCGCCGCTCCTACAGAGAGAGGTATCGTCGCGGCCCGTGGGCGCCGGGCCTCAGCCGGCTGCCACCCTGTCCCGCCACTCGACCGAAGTCAGGCGATACAGGCAGTGGCGACGCAGCGGGCTGCCGGCCGGAACTCGGGGATGCTCGAATATTTGCGGGTCCTCGCGCATACCCAAGCGCTGCATTACCCGCTGCGAGCGGATATTCTGCAACGCGGTGAATGAGACCACTTCCCGCAGCTGCAGTTCTTCGAATGCAACGCAAAGTGCCGCATTCGCCGCCTCGCTGGCATAGCCGCGCCCCCAATAGGAAGACGCCAGGCGCCAGCCGATTTCCACGCAGGGAGAGAACGGCAACTCAGGAGGCGCGTGTTGCAGGCCGACGAAGCCGATAAATTTTCCGTCCTGCCGGCGCTCGACCGCCCAAAAACCCCAGCCGTGTTCGGCGATATGCGCGCTCAGGCGATCCACAGAGGCATCGCTCGCGGCCCGGTTCAGGATTGCGGGGAAGTATTCCATTACCTGCGGGTCCGCATTCAACTCGGCAAAGGGCGTGCGGTCCTCATCGCGCCACTGGCGTAGCAGCAGGCGGTCGGTTTGCGGTTCAATCAAATTATTCATATTGCTCGATGTAGGGTGCGCCGCGCGCACCGCTTTGCTCCGATGGTGCGCGCGGCGCACCCTACGCAATAAAGTTTTCCGAGGGCGCAATCATATAGGCGCAGCCCGCGAGCCAGTCGTGTGGCTCGGGATACTCGGCCTGCCGGAAGCCGAGTTTTTTATACAGCCTTTGCGCCGGAGTGTTGTCCTTCAGCACAAACAGCGAGCACTCCTTGGCATCCAGTTGGCCGCAGCCCTGTTGCACCAGCTTCGCTATCAGTGCTCTCCCTAACCCAGCACCGCGATGTTGCGGCGAGACGATCAGCCTGCCCAGGTGGCAGCGGCCCAGGCGGCCGTAGTACTGGCCGAAGCCGAGCAGCTCGCGCTCTGCATTTACCAACGCATGGCTGGGCAGCTCCCGCCAGCGGCAGTCCTCGAAAAAAGTCTGCTCGGTAAACGGGAAGCGGAACTGCGGCCCACCCCACTGCAGGCACTGGCGGCGGTCCGGCAGCCAGGTCATCAGGGTTTTCAGTTGGCTGTCCGTCGCGGGTTCGAGTCGAAAGCCTTTCACGGGGCACCTCCGCAATGCGTTTCGTCGTTCCGGCGCGCAAGCCGGAACCCAGGGGCTACGAGCTGGATACCGGCCTACGCCGGTATGACGAGTCTATGAGAGTTCAATCCAAGATAGAGTTCAAGGTTTCCTGCGGCTCGCCGCCAGCCAGCGGTCCAGCTGGTCGGCAAACGCCTTGCGGTCGCTCTGGCTGAGTGCCGGGGGGCCACCGGTGTGCACGCCGCTGGCGCGCATGGTGTCCATAAAATCGCGCATATTCAGCAGAGCGCGGATATTCGCCTTGGAGTAGCGCTCGCCGCGGGGGTTGAGGGCATCGCCGCCCTTGTCGATCACCTCCGCCGCCAAGGGGATATCGCTGGTGATTACCAGGTCGCCGGCCTCGCAGCGTTTCACGATTTCGTTGTCGGCCACGTCGAAACCCGAACTCACCTGTAGCGATTTGACAAAGCGCGATGGCGGTACACGCACCGGCTGGTTGGCCACCAGCGTCATTTCCGTCTGTGTGCGCTCGGCGGCACGGAACAGGATTTCCTTGATCACCACGGGGCAGGCGTCGGCATCGACCCAGATTTTCGCCATCAGTTTTCTACCTCTCGATGCAGTTCTCTTCATTGCGATCCGGCGGCGCGCCCTGGTCGCATTTCTTGCAGTTTAATAAATAGCCGAGCATGGCGTTGCGCCCGGACTCGCTGGTGACCCAGGGCCGGTTGGTCCAGGGCGGGTTGTGACGCACGTGCTGGTTGTGCCCGCAGGCCAGCTCCGCCACCCAGTGGTTTTCTTCGTCGCGGTGGTAGCCGGTGATGGGTTGTTGCATGGGGACTCGGCCCGGCTGGAGTTTGTCGGGCCAGTTATAGCTAATTGGGGCGGGGATGTATATGTGGAGCTGGTTCCGCCGCGCCGGAATGACCCTTTTGTAGGAGCGGCGGGGCGGCCATCCGCCCATGGCCGCGATCGGAGTTCAGTAGAATCCCGGAGACTGATCGCGGCCATGGGCCGCTCCTACAATCAGTGGGAAGATTAGTTTTCATGGGTTTCGGGGACACCGAAGCGGATAAAGCTGGTGGCGGTCAGGCGGCCGGTGCGGGGGTCGGCGCTGAGGCCGCAGTGGGGATCGATATTGCCGGAGTGCAGCTGGTTGCCGCGGTAGATAAGCGCGCGGTTGAAGCACGCATCGATGCAGGCGATCTGCTCGAACAGTTCGCTGTCTCCGTCGAGGTAACCCGGCGCCGGCGGCGAGGCCATTACCTGGCGCTTGAGCTGGGCGGCGTAGCCGTGCAGTCGCTCACCGTCGATAAATTCGAAGCCACTGGCGCGGTGGCGATAGAAAGCGGTGCCGCCGAACTGCGGCGGGCACAGGTAGTGCACCACTGCCAGCTGGCTCGGGTCGCTGGTGTCGAAGTGCGGCAGCCGCTGGATGGGCCGCAGCTGCTGCGGTGGCGTGGTGGCAATGGACAGCGCGCACAGCAGCGGTTGGGCGCGGGCGCCGGGCGGCAGTTCGAACACCTCGCGCAGAACCCGGTCGAGCGCCTCGCACAGCTTCTCCGCGTAGGCCTGGGGCAGCGGCTTGCGGACTCCCGGATAGTAGTCACCACCCCGCGCGCGGAAAGGCGGCGCGTCCGCGGCGAATTCCACCAGCGATTCCGGTTCCGCCGCCAAGCCGTCGATCACCAGCAGTGGCTGACGCTCGTCGCCCAGGCTGGCCACCTGGATCTTCGGCACCGCGGCGCAGTGAAAATTGACTTCCATCTGCGCGGCCCCGCGACTAGGATTCTGCGACCGCTGCTTCCCGGGCATTTTTGCGCTCTATCAGCGAATAGATATGTCCCAGGGAGGTGAGCATGCTGTAAATATGGCCGAGCATGCCGGCGGCGCTCAGCTGCTGTAGTGGCTCGCCGCCAAGCCCCCTGAGTTTTTCCTCGTCCACCGTGTAGAGGCCCTCTACCCGCCGGAAATCGCCGCTGGCAAAGGTCACTTCCAGGCGCATCGGCGTGATCAATTCCAGTTCCTGCAGACAGCGGACCAGCTCCTCGCTCTGTTTTTCCCCGTCGAGCAGCTGCCCCAGAACCCCCTGCATTCTTTCCAGGTAGGGGCTGCCGCGGCCCTCATCGTCGAACAGTGCCTCCGTCGATTCCCGCCCCGGTTGCCGCTGCACGCAGGGACTGTCCTCGTCGATACACACCAGCGGCTGGCTGTTTTCATCGGTGCCGACAAAAAACGGCTGCCGGATAATATTCAGCGGCGTGTACAGCGACTGCCAGCGGTCCCCGTTCCAATACAGGTTTTCCCCTTCGGCAAAACCAAACAGCGCGGCGCAGACAAAGCGGCCGGTTTCCGCATTTTTGGTCAGCACTATCGGATAGTCGATCGCCAGCTTCAGGAATTCGCTCGGCATCACCGGCACCATGCGCAGGGACGCGGCCTGCCGCTCTATCCCGGCGGTATCTATGCGGATGTCCCGGTGCAGTTCGCTGTTCAGTGCTACCAGCCTGGCCATATTGCTTGCCTCTTTTTTAATGAACCGAATCAGATCGCCTGCAACCCATACTGGTGAATCCGCTCCAGCAATTCCCGGTGTTTCGGCAGTACGGCCAGTGCGCGCTCGGTGGCCTTGCGGTTACTGGCGAAGTGTTCCGCTGCCGCCTGCTCCTCGCGCAGCCGGTGCGCCATGCCGTCGACGTCCGTCTCGAAGCCCATGCCGTAGAGCACATATTGATAGCTGGCCGCCGGAAACACTTCGTTGTTACTGGTGAAATCGCAGTCCCCCGGCGGCCGGTAGCGCCACAGGGCCAGCAGTTCCCGCAGGCTGTCCGGCACCCATGCCGGGTCGCGGTTATCGCGCCAGAAAGTGCTGTCTTCGCGCCTGCTGAGCAGGTAGTGCAGCTTGAGGAAGTCGACGATGCGGTCCCAGCGGTAGCGGAAGGTTTCATTGAAGCGGCGCGCGGTGATATCCATCACATCGCGGTGTGCCGGCAGCTGCTCGGCGATCATCTCCGCGGACAATTCCACCAGCACCAGTGCAGAGGCTTCCAGGGGTTCCAGGAAACCCGCCGACAGGCCCACCGCCACGCAGTTGTTGACCCAGAATTTTTCCCGGTGGCCGCTGTGGATCGGTATCTCGCGCACGGATAAATTCTCTATCCCCGGCCCCACATAATCGCGCAGACGCTGGTGCGCCTGTTCCCCGGTGGTGTGGCCGCTGGAGTATACGTAGCCCACGCCGCGGCGGCGGGTGAGGCCGATATCCCAGATCCAGCCGGCGTCCCGGGCGGTGGAAATGGTGTGGCAGGCGATGGGATCGTCGGGATTTTCATAGGGCACCTGTACCGCCAGTGCGCGATCGATAAACAGCACATCGCTGCGGTCGATAAACGGCACCTGGTAATGGCCACCCAACAAGCGCGAGGAAAAACCGCTGCAGTCCACGAACAGGTCCCCGGGCAACTCACCGGAATTGCGCGTGTTCAGCGAGGTGATATCGCCGTTGGCGGCGGTGTTGACCGACAGCACCTCGTCCCGCAGGTGACGCACCCCCAGATTCTGCGTGCAGTGGCGCTGCAGGAATTCGGCGAACTTGCCCGCATCCAGGTGGTAGGCGTAGTTGGCCACCGAGGTGTATTCCGGCGTGGTCATCTGCTTTGGCGCCAGGCCCCGCTCACACAACTGTTCCTGGTAACAGACCGCGTTGGAGAAGGACTGGCCCTGCGGCTTCAGTGAACGCTGCCAGTAGGGAACAAGGTCCATTTTCAGAAAGCCCTGGGGCAGTACCAGCGGGTGGTAGTAAAAGTCTTCCGCATCCCCGGTGACCCAGCCCGCAAACCTGGCGCCCTGCTTGAAGGTGGCATCGCAGCTGCGCAGGAAATCGCTCTCGGAAATCCCCAGCTTGCGCAACGTCTTGCGCATGGTGGGCCAGGTACCCTCGCCCACGCCGACGGTGGGAATACCCGGGGCTTCGATCAGCGTGACCTGCACGCCGTCGTCTCCATGGCTGTGCATGGCGGCGATGCGCCCGGCGACGATCCAGCCGGCGGTACCGCCGCCTACCACTGTCACGGATTTTGTCGGTTTGTTCATGGCCGATCTCGTTATTGATTTATCAAGCAGACTATTGCTCCGTTGTAGGATGGGCAAAGCGCAGCGTGCCCATCTTCCGGGGCTTGATGGGCACGCTGCGCTTTGCCCATCCTACAAATTGCCCTGCCGGCTCTTAAAAGGTAGCGCGCAGGCCCAGCGCAAAGCGCCTGCCGCTGTCTTCCGCCAACAGGAAGTGGTTGTCGTAGCGCCCGTGCTTCAGCAACACCTCCTCGGTCAGGTTCAGGCCCTCGAAGAATATCGAAACACTGTCGTTGATGTCGTAGCTGGCGCTCATATCCCACTGCTGGTAATCGTCGACGAACGTGGGTTCGCCACTGACAGTCTGTACCAGTGACTGCAGGAACTCGTCGCGCCAGTTCCACGCCAGGCGCGCCTGGAAGGGGCCCTTCTCGTAGAAGCCCACCAGGTTGAAGGAGTCGCTCAGGCCGGTGAGCGCGAAGGTCTGGGTCACGTCGTCAACATCCAGTTCCGCATCGCTGTCCACCAGGGTCGCATTGGCGATAACCCCGAAGCCGGTGTCGCCGAAACTGTGCTGCACCGCCAGCTCCAGGCCGTCCACCTGGGCGCTCTCACCGTTGCTCGGCTTGGTGAGGGTGAACGTCGCCACGCTGTCGTTTGGATCCACCGCGTTCTGCGGGTCCTCGCCCGGGGCTATGCCGGTGACATCGCCGGTGGACGGGTCGGTCACCAGCTCGCCGGCGCTGTTGGTGAAGGTCTGGTCCTCGGTGGTGCTGATAATGAAGTTCTCCACATCCTTGCGGAAGTAACCCACCGAGACGTAGCTGCTGTCGCCGTAGTAGTACTCCAGGGACAGGTCGAGGTTGTCGGAGGCGAAGGGCTCCAGTTCCTGGTTGCCGGAACTGGACCGCAGGTTGCCGCCCTGGCGGGTGGTGTTGATCACCGTGACCGGCGACAGCTGATCCAGGGTCGGGCGGGTCAGGCTGCGCGAGGCGGCGAAGCGGGCCACCAGCGAATCGGTGATATCCAGCTTCACGTCCATATTCGGCAGCACTGAGTGGTAGCTGGAGTCGGCGCTGAGGGGCTGGGCTTCACCCACTACCGCCTGCAGTTCGGTCAGGTCGAGAATATCCAGGCGCTCCAGCGGCGACTCGGTGCCCTCTACGGCGACGTCGGTGCTCTCCACGCGCACGCCGGTGTGTGCGGTCAGCGGCATGCCCGCCAGCTCGCCGGCGAATTCCAGCTCCAGGTAGCCGGCGAGTATGTCTTCCTCCACCTCGTAGGAGTTGTTGCGGCGCACCGCGTCGTAACTGATCCCGGCAATATTCTCCAGGTAGGCAAACAGCTGCTCGCCGTCGTGGGCCAGCCACTGGGTGGTGAGATTTTCGCTGCCGCTGACGTCGCCGAGGAAGCCGGAGCCGGCGTCGAATACGGACAGGAATTCGTCGGGGATATCGACACCCTCCGGGTAACCGCAAAAGGTGCAGTGCACGCCGTTGGCCTCATCGGTGAGGCGCACGTTGCTCTTGGTCTGGGTGGAGTAGAGCAGGCCGAAGCTGGCGCGGGTGAGGCCGCTGCTGCTGCCCTCGTCCCAGACGCCGTCGATGTGGTACTGGTCCACCTGGTCGTCGGTGGCCCAGCCGCGGCGCAGCATCACGTGGGCGCGGCCATTGCTCGGGTCCAGGTAGTCGCTCACCCCGGCCTGCACGCCGTCGGCATTGTTGATGGAGGGGTCGGCGGACTGGAACTCGCTGGAGTGCGGCAGTATCTGCCCCGGATGAATCTGCAGCCGCGAGCGGTTCAGGTAACCGATCAGCGAAAGCTGGTTCTCGCCGCCGTTGTTGCCGGCGCGCTCGGCACTGGAGGTGGAGGCGTCGAAGCTGAGGCTCAGGTTGTCACTCGCGGCCCACTGGGCGTTGATGCCGTACTGGGAGGTCTTGGTGAGGCGGTCGAACTTCTTCGCGTGGAAGTCGGTGGCGTGGCCCACCTCCTGGAACAGGTCGATGGCGGTGCCGTTCTCGTCCAGCACGATATTTTCCAGGTTGTCGGCGGTGAACCAGTGGCCGAAGGAGGTGGCGTCGGTCTCGATATCGAAATCCGAGTAGATGCCGTCCAGGGTCACTTCCAGGTCGTCGGTGGGCGCGAACTGCAGCACCAGGCTGCCGCCGGTGCGGGTGCGCTCCTCGAAGGTGACCTTGGTGTCGAAGTTCTGCGGAATAAAGGTATTCCCGGAGCGGCTGGCGGAATCGTCTATCTCAGCCGGGTCCACGTTGTCCAGCACGTTGGCGAGCCAGCCGTCGGTCTGCCCCTGGTTCAGGCGGGTACTGCGTTCCTGGTGGGAAACCGCCAGCAGCACACCGAACTTTCCATCGGCGAAGGTATTACTCACCAGGCCGGAAATCTGCGGCGACGACTCCTCGCTGTTCTCGTCGTACAGGCTCTTGACGCTACCGGCGACCTTGAAGCCGTTGAAATCGAACGGCCGCGCGGTGGTCACATTCACCGTGGAGCCGACGCCGCCGGACTGCATCCGGGCGGTGGAGGTCTTGTGCACCGCGATGCCCTTCACCAGCTCCGAGGCCAATGTGTCGAAGCTGAACTCCCGGCCCTGGTTCTCGGTGGCCATCTGGCGGCCGTTGACCAGCACGGTATTGAACTGCGGGCCGAAGCCGCGCACGGTGATCAATTGGCCCTCGCCGCCGGAGCGGTCGATGGAAACCCCGGTGATGCGCTGCAGCGATTCCGCGACATTGGTGTCGGGAAATTTGCCGATATCCTCCGCGGAGATGGCGTCCACCACGCCGCTGCCGTCGCGCTTGATATCCATGGCGCGCTGCAGACTGGCGCGGATGCCGGTCACCGATACTTCCTCGATGGTGCTCGGCTGCTGTGCATCATCGCTTTGCGCCTGGGCGCCGGCGCCGAACATGGAAGCCATGATCGACAGAATGGCGCTGGACAACTTGTTCTTTTTATACACTGTGCTCGACCCTCCAATGGGATGTCCTGCTGTTATCGTCAGCTGGCCATCGTCGCCCACCATTGCCTTGAGGCCGGTACCCCGAAGCAGAATCTCCACCGCTTCGTCGATCGGGTAGCTTCCCACCAGCCGCTGCGCACTGACTTCCCGCACTTTGTCGTAGGGAAAGATCAGGGTCACATCGGCCTGCTCGGCAAATTCCGTGAGCGCAATGTCCGCTCTCTGCCGGGGAATATTGAAGGGAGTTTTTTCGTGTAGGCGAGCGCCATCCGCCAGCAATGATGAGGAACTCATCATCAGCAGGCTGAAGGTCAAACACTGAAATAAAGCCCTGTCGTCTTTCCCGGACGCCACAATGTCAGCGGCGTGGTTGGAAGACGACTCGGCCGGAAATTTCCGCCATCGGGTCACTGTTTTTAATGCATCTGGTTATTATTTTGTTGCCATGTAACTGCTCATCCCTGTGACACTAAGCCAAGGCCTGGGCGGCCCCGCTACCGGTAGTCGTTCGTTCAACAGCCTCATCGGCAATCGTTTCTCGAACGACTCCCGGCATCAGGGCCTTCGCATCAAGCTCCCGCATTCTTTCCCGAGTCCCGAGGGCGACTAGTTACCTTGCCATTTTCTTTATCGGGCGATTGAGAATCAGTCCGTAATTTTCACTGTTGTTCCATACGGCTCAACGCGTCTCTTCATGATCATCCCGGCGCGCCCTCAATATCACCGTCTGCTCGTCGATACGCTCGTTGGCAATATCAAAATTGTCGTTCAGGGTGCGGAGCAATCCTTTAATATCGCCGGTGCGGAAAAGGCCGGCCACGCGCACGCCCTTGAGCTGCTCATCCTCGATACGGAATTTCACCGAGGTGTAGCGGCTGATTTCGGCCACCGCCTGCTCCAGCGGCTCGCCGCGGAACACCAGGTTGCCGCTGCGCCAGGACAGTCTGGCATCCATCTCCGCCGGCTCGATCCTCTCCACCTGTTCCGGTTGCGGGCGCTCCCCGCTCATCAGCAACCGCTCGCCCCCGGAGACCGCAGTGGCCGTGGCGGGCAGCGGCTGCGGCTCGCTGCGCGCACCGCCGGGGCCCCCATTTTGCCCATCGGCGACCCGCACCCTGCCCTCGGTGACGATCAGCTCCACACTCCGGTCGCGCCGCAGCTGCACGTTGAAGGCGGTGCCCACCGCCTGCACCACCCGGCCGGCGGCCAGTACGCTGAGGGGCCGCTGCCTGTCGCGGGCCACCCGGACATTGATCTCGCCCCGGTCCAGCTCGATCAGGCGGCTGGTGAGGGTGTAGTGCACGCGCACCAGGCTGTCGGTGTTCAGCACCAGGACGGAGCCGTCCGGCAGGTTGACCGTGGAGTGCTCGCCGATCGCGGTCTCGTATACCTTGTTGACGGTGGATGCCAGCCGCGAAACCGGCGGCGAACCCGTCAGCATGCCAGCCTGCCACAGCGCCGCACCCAGCACCAACAATACCGAGGCGGCCGCGGCGAGCCAGCGGCCGAATGACGGCTTCTTCTCTACCGGCGGCGGGAACAGGTCGGCGAGCCGCGATAGCGCGTCCATCTTGTCCCACAGCTCGGCAATCTGCATGAAGGTGTCGCTGTTCTCACGGCTGGCCGCCAGCCAGCGCTGGAAGTCGCGGGTCTCGGATTCGTCCAGGCCGCGGTCGAGCCTGGCCAGCCATTCGCTGGCCTCGTCGAGGCAGCGCTCGCGGTCGGGCAATTGGTAGACGTTGCTCATGGGCGCCCCCCACGGCCGGCGCCGGACACGGTGCGCGGGCCGGCATCCGGGGAGCCGCTGTTGCGCTGCTGCAGCATGAACAGGGTGCAGCGCTTGATTCCTGTGGCGATATGTTTTTCCACCGTACTCTCACTGATATTCAGCTGGCGGGCGATTTCCCGCTGCGAATAGCCGTAAACTTTTTTCAACACGAATGCGCGGCGACACTGAACCGGCAGCTGCCGCACCGCCTCGCAGAAGTGCGCGAATTCCTCGTTGCTGGCGACAATTTCGTAGGTGCGGTCAGTCCCGTGACCCAGCTCAGGGCTGAGATCGAATTCCTCATCCATGCTCACCGCCAGCCGCGACTCGGCGCGCTTGACGTAGTCGAGCGCCAGGTTGCGGGCGGTGCGCATCATAAAGGAGCGCGGCTGGTCGATAGGCCCACGCCTGGCCGCCTGGCAGACGCGCACATAGGTCTCCTGGACTATGTCCTCTATCTCCTTCGGCGGCGCTATGCTGGAAACCAGCCGCGCCAGGCTGCCGCGAACGCCGATAAAGATGTCCGCCAGAGTCTCATCCTTCGCCATAGAACATCTCTGAATTATTGAAATTATGATGTCTCCACGCAGGTAGACGACTCGCGGAAAATTTTCCCCTAGTGGGCCACAAAGTTTTCCTTACGATTTGGTTGTTTTTTGAGCGCTTGCCGGCCGGGGCTTCGCCGGAGCGGCAGGCGCGGCTGCGGGCAACCACTCACAGGCAGCCAGGACTGGTAGAATCGCCGCCTCGACACCCATTTGCGATGTATCTCTGTCCATGTCCCAGCTCAACCCCCGCCAGGCGGAAGCGGTGAAGTATATCGACGGGCCCTGCCTGGTGCTGGCCGGCGCCGGTTCCGGCAAGACCAGCGTGATCACCCGCAAGATCGCCTACCTGATCGAGGAGTGCGGCTACGCCGCGCGCCATATCGCCGCGCTCACCTTCACCAACAAGGCGGCGCGGGAGATGAAGGAGCGGGTGAGCAAGCTGTTGAGCGGGCCCGGCGGCAGCAAATCGCGCAATTCCCGCGGGCTCACCGTGTCCACCTTCCATAACCTGGGGCTGAACATCCTGCGCCGGGAGTACCGCACCGCCGGCTTCAAGCCCGGCTTCTCCCTGTTCGACAGCGAGGACAGCCGCGGCCTGATCAAGGAGCTGATGCTGCGCGACGGCGACCTGGACACCGACCTGCTGGACCGGGTGCAGAACCAGATCTCCAACTGGAAGAACGACATGCTCACGCCGCGCCGGGCCCTGGAACAGGCCCAGAGCGCCGGTGAGCAAGCCATCGCTATTGCGTACGGGCGCTACTGCGACGCGCTCAAGGCCTACAACGCGGTGGACTTCGACGACCTGATCCTGATCCCGGTGCAGCTGTTCGAGCAGGACCCGGAACTGCTGGCCCGCTGGCGCAGGAAGATCCGCTACCTGCTGGTGGACGAGTACCAGGACACCAACAACTCCCAGTACCTGCTGGTGAAACTGCTGGTGGGCGGCCGCGGCGGCCTCACCGTGGTGGGGGACGACGACCAGTCCATCTACGCCTGGCGCGGCGCGCGCCCGGAGAATATGAGCCAGTTGAAGGTGGACTTCCCCAACCTGCGCCTGATCAAGCTGGAGCAGAACTACCGCTCCACCAGCCGCATCCTCAAGGTGGCCAACCACCTGATCGCCCACAACCCTCACGAGTTCGACAAGGCGCTGTGGTCCGACCGCGGCATGGGCGAGGAGATCCGCGTGATCAAGGTGGGCAGCGAGAACGAGGAGGCGGAGCGGATCGCCAACGAAATCTTCCTGCAGAAATCCCGTCGCGGCTGCAAGTTCATGGACTTCGCGGTGCTCTACCGCGGCAACCACCAGGCGCGCCTGCTGGAAATGAAACTGCAGGAGCACCAGATCCCCTACCAGATGTCCGGCGGCACCTCGTTTTTCGCCCGCGCCGAGATCAAGGACGTGATGGCCTACCTGCGCCTGCTGGTGAACCCGGACGACGACAACGCCTTCCTGCGCATCATCAACACCCCGCGCCGGCAGATAGGCACCAGCACCCTGGAGGCCCTGGGCAACTATGCGAAAACCCGCGAAATCTCCATGTTCAGCGCCTGCTCTGAGATCGGCTTCAAGGAGCATATCAACGAGCAGGGCTACGAGCGGCTGAACCGCTTCGCGCTGTGGCTGGAAGGCGTGGCCCGCAACTGCCGCGAGAACAGCCCGGACGCCGCCCTGCGCGAAATGCTCGACGATATCGACTACGCCGGCTGGCTGAACCAGAACGCCAGCAGCGAAAAAGTCGCCGAGAAGCGCATGGAGAACGTCTTCTGGCTGCTGGAATCCCTGAACAAGAGCATGGAGAAGATCGACGACGAACTGGAGCAGGACATCCGCCTGGAACAGGCCATCGCCAAGCTGATCCTGCGCGATATGCTCGACCGCCAGGAAGAGGAAGAGGCCACCGACAAGGTCAGCCTGATGACCCTGCACGCGGCCAAAGGCCTGGAATTCCCCCACGTATTTATGATCGGCATGGAGGAAAACCTGCTGCCGCACCGCAACAGCATCGAAGACGACAATATCGAGGAAGAACGCCGCCTCACCTACGTGGGCATCACCCGCGCCCAGAAGACCCTCACCATGACCCTGGCCGGCAAACGCAAGATGTTCGGCGAAAACCACGACACCACCCCCAGCCGCTTTTTGGATGAGCTGCCGGAGGAGGATGTGGAACTGGAGGGATTCGGCAAGGCCACCCCGGAGCAGAATCAGGCCAAGGGGGAGGAGACGCTGGGGTCGCTGCTCAGCATGTTTGATTGAATGCTCCCCTCTCCCATTTATGGGAGAGGGCCGCCCCGGGACCGCGGAGCTCCAGCTCCGCAAGCGGGCCGCAGGCCCGCCCTGGGACAAATCGGCAGGACAGCCGATTTGGGCGCCGCCGCTTGCGGCGGCGGGGCAAAGGCCCCGAGCGCCATGGATGGCGCGAGTCAGCGCCGAGCCCCAGCTCGGCAAGCGGGCCAAAGGCCCGCCAGAGGGTGAACACATCCACCTCCCCAAACAAAAAGGCCGCTCAACGAGCGGCCTTTTCGCAACAGAAGTAAGCAACTATTTACTTACTGCTTTCCACCATATAGTCCACAGCGGCCTTCACCTCGTCCTCGCTGCAGTCCATACACAGCCCCTTGGGCGGCATGGCGTTGAAGCCGTTGATCGCGTGGGTGTACAGGGTGTCGATGCCCTTGTCGATCCGCGGCCCCCAGGCAGCGGCGTCTCCGAACTTGGGGGCTCCGGCAGCGCCGGTGCCGTGGCAGCTGAAACAGGAACCTTTGTACACTGCTTCACCACTGCGTGCACCGCCGCCTGCCGCGGGCGCCGCCGCAACCGCCGCGGCGCACTCCTCGCCCTTCATGCAGGTCTCGCCCACCGGCGCGATACGTTCGGCAATCTCTTCGTCCACCGACTGCGCCACCGCGGCCGCCGCGCCCAAGGCCAGCGCCGCCACTACACCCAGAATACTCTTCATCAAATCCCCCTAGCGGCCGCTACAGGCGGCTCGTAGACTTTCGGCACTGTGCCGCACACCTCTACCAAGCGGCGCATTATAAGCATTGCGGCGCCCGCTGCGAAGAGCGCCGGTCTTTATAGCCTCTATAGCCCCAATCCGCTTTGCCGCGTAGCCCCCCTTCTGTATAATCCGCGTCCGCACTGGCAACAGGCCAGACCGCGACCCGCCCCTAGCTCAGCTGGATAGAGCGTCGCCCTCCGGAGGCGAAGGTCAGAGGTTCGAATCCTCTGGGGCGGGCCATATCCTCTTCTCAGTTAATCCAGTAAAGCCTTACACCCCGCGACACGCCTAGTGTTCCGCGTTATATTTGCGTCCAGATTAGTCTAACTTGTACCCCCAAAACTGGGGGTATCTGGGGGCACATTTGGGGGTATTTGGGGGGGGCCGCGCCAATAGATACCCCCAAACTCCGCCGCAGGCCCCGCCAATATTGGGATAGCGCAATGGCACTGACGGAACTACAGGTAAAGCAGGCGAAGCCACGGGACAGGGACTACAAGCTCAGCGACGGAAAGGGAATGTTCCTGCTGGTGACGAAAACCGGCGCCCGTTACTGGCGGCTCAAGTACCGCCACCCCCACACCAGAAAAGAGCGCGTATTGGCCCTGGGGGTGTACCCGGAAACCAGCCTCAAGAAAGCCCGCCA
The DNA here is from genome assembly GCF_030997045.1 of Microbulbifer sp. TB1203. Classification (NCBI taxonomy): domain Bacteria; kingdom Pseudomonadati; phylum Pseudomonadota; class Gammaproteobacteria; order Cellvibrionales; family Microbulbiferaceae; genus Microbulbifer; species Microbulbifer sp. TB1203. Next base: position 3,465,798 of record NZ_CP116899.1, read on the forward strand.
GAAGCGCGACGAGGCCCGCCAGTTGCTGGTGGACGGCATAGACCCGAGCGACCACCGCAAAGCCCGCCAGGCAGAGAACTACACCGCAGCCACCAACACCTTTGAGGCGGTGGGCCGCGAATGGTACGCAACTAAGATGGGCGGCAAGTCGGAGAGCTACCGGTACCGCACCTTGCGAATGCTGGAGCGCGATTTATTCCCCTACCTGGGCAGCCGCCCCGTTGCCGAAATCACCCCGCCGGAACTGCTGACCGTCCTAAAGCGGATCGAGGGGCGCGGCGCTATCGACACAGCCAAGGGCGCCAAGCAAACCGCGAGCAAGGTTTTCCGCTTCGCCATTGCCGGGGGCCGCGCCACCAATGACCCCGCCGCCGTGGTGGGCGACCAGTTGCAACCGGCGCAGAAACGGCACTTCTCCGCGATAACCACCCCAGCGGCCGCCGGCAAGCTGCTGGTGGCCATAAACGGCTATCAGGGCACCCCAACAGTGCGGGCGGCGCTGAAACTGGCCCCGCTGCTGTTCTGTCGCCCCGGCGAGCTCCGCGCCCTGGAGTGGGCGGAAATCAACTGGGAGGACCAGCGGATAGAACTGCCCGCCTCCAAGATGAAAATGCGGGAACCGCACATAATCCCACTGGCCCGCCAAGCGGTGGCCATTCTGCGCGAGCTGGAGCCGCTTACAGGCCGTTTCCGCTATGTGTTCCCCTCTCCCAAGGGGGCCAGCCGTTGCATGTCTGAAAACGCCGTACGCGTCGCCCTGCGCAATATGGGCTATGGCAATGACCAAATGACCGGCCACGGCTTCCGCGCAATGGCGCGCACCCTGCTGGACGAAGAGCTTAACGAGCGGGTGGAGTACATCGAGCATCAGTTGGCGCACTCAGTCAGGGACGCCAACGGCACCGCCTACAACCGCACAAAGCACCTGCCGCAGCGAGTGGTCATGATGCAACGGTGGGCGGATTACCTGGACAACCTGCGCGAGCAGACGAAGGCGGGCAACGTGGTAACCGTCAAGTTCGGCGCCCAATAGCCACCGAATTTCAGCGCCTAGGGTAGCTCCCGAAAAGCCGCGACCCTTGGCGGCCTGGCGCTGAATCTAGATCAAGGGGGTTCTCTGTAAGGGGGAGATCATTGGCCAAAATTACAACCGTCGAGAGACTAAGAGAACTCGCGCCTTGGTTTAATCTTGCTGATTACCAAATTTGCGATGGCTTCACTGCTCAAGAATGGGCCGACAACTTCGAAGCCAGGCGGATAGCGAGATTTTGCGCCAGGTTCGAAATCGATGGGGAAAGGGCACCAATCCCGGACCCAGCCGAGTGGGAGGAGTCGTTTTGCGTGAATCAGGCCGCATCTGATCATTCAGATGATTCTGATGATTCAGATTTGCTCGAGGAAGCATTCAAAAATTCGAGGTTCCGAGACGCCCGCAACCGCATTGCCGCCCCCATCTCCATGTCAGAGATAAAACATATCGCAAGAACCTTTAGCGGGAGCGAATCAGACGGGGTCGCCGTAGACGACGTTTATGGTATTGATCGCGCACATATAGCTATCAGACTAAGAGCAACTGACGCGGAAATTCTAGAAGCCGTTCAGAGTCTAATCACCAAATACCGCAAAGCAGCTGGTATCACCCCCGTTGTTTATGGCGGAGGATCGGGATTCAACTTGGCAAGGATTCGGCAAAACAAGATTTTGGCGTTTGTGGACCTGAGTTTGTGGGCCGAGATTCATGGCCACACTATCAGCAACCCCCTCTATATCCGGGTTCTATTCCCGATGGCCCCCAAGCGGGAAGATTATGTCCGCACTACGCTGCGCCCCCTGGCAGAAGCAGCCTTGGAGCCGTCTTTCTTCTTCGCAGCATGCCAAACCGAAACAGTATAAAAATTGATCCACTGATTTTTCTAGAAAATCAAAGGCGCTGATTCGGCGAAATTTTTTGCTGTATTTTTACACAGTAGCGGTTTTTATATTTCTTTGCGTTAACTAGACAACGCGAGGAACAATCATGACCGCTACCGCGACCACCTCCATTCTTCCCCAAGATCCCGACGCCTTTTGCAGGGCAAAGGAATGTGCCCGTTATCTGGGCATTGGCCTGAGCACCTGGTGGCTATGGGTGAATCAGGGCAAGGTGAAGCGCCCCATCAAGCTGGGCCCGAAAACATCCGTCTGGAAGGCCGGCTATATCCGCGAGTTTCAGCGCAAGCTGATCGAACAAGCAAACGCATAGTTGGGGGTGAACCATGGAAAAGAAAAAGGCCACCCCGAGCAGAAGCGGCCCCAAACAAGCTGTTATCACCCCGAATAATAACACCCCCAAAGATCCCACCAAGCTGGAGCGGGTATTGGCCTATCTGGCCACCGGGCGCAGCCTCCACCGCTTTGAGGCAGAGCGGGAGGTTAACGACCACTGCCTCCCCAGCACCATGAGCGAGATTAAGCACGGCCTGTGTATTCCCTATCGGGTGAGGTATGAAACCGTCCCTGGCTGGCATGGCCACCCTACCCGCGTCGCCCGTTACTGGCTGGGGCGGGAAGAACAGGCGCAAGCGTGGCAACGGGTTTTCGCAATGCGCAAGCGCCGGGGGGTATCCCCATGAAGTGCCCCAAGTTCGACAGCTGTAGCGCGCCTATCTGCCCATTCGATCCCGGGCGGGACAAGCGCACCTACCTGAAAGGCGAGCCGGTTTGCATGTACATGCTTGAGTATGTGAAGCCTGGCGGCGTGGAAAAAATGCGGGGGACTATAGGGGACAAAGGGGCGGCAGCAATAGGTAGGGCCACCCAAGGGATAGAAAAGCGCTGGAAACCACTATTCCGGCGGTTGTGCATTGCCTCCCAGACCCCTTCCCGCCTTGGGGGTGCGTCATGAGATTTGTTGTCGAGATAGAGCAGGTAATAACTGTCCCCATGGTGGTGGAGGCCAACAGCGAGCGGGAGGCGCGGGCGCTGGCAACGCAGCTGCTACAGCGATCGCCGGCCGGCGGCCCCGAATCGGTGGGTGACCCCATAGCGCAGTTGCCGCGGATCCGCTCCGCGAGGAAGCTGGGGGAGTAATGGCCAAGGGATACAAGCAGGGGGCGCGGAAGGCGGGCGGGCCTAAGTTTGCCGCCTTTCCTGCGCGCATGCTGAATCACCAGAACTTTGCCGCGCTCTCCCCTCGAGCCAAGGCCCTGCTGTTCCCGCTGGCAGCCCAGTACAACGGGCGTAATAACGGCGACCTGTGCGCCTCCTTTTCGGTTATGCGCCCGCACGGCTGGACCAGCAATGACCAGCTACAGAAAGCGCTGCGGGAGCTGCTGGCCGCAGGCTTCCTGATCCAGACTCGCCAGGGCCGCCGCCCGAACCTGGCCAGCCTCTACGCACTGAGCTGGCGCCCAATCGACGAGTGCGCAGGCAAGCACGAACTGGCGGCAACGGTAACCGCGCCGAACAGCTGGGAGGGCCAGAGGTAACAACTTTCGATTTTCTGATGGCCGCCACACGGCCTAGGCTTAGGCCGCCATGCGGCCCTATAGCGCGGCAATTCGTTCGCCTCTAGACCGCCACACGGCCCTATATTTGCGATTTTCGCCCCTTCCCTAGGCCGCCACACGGACACCTTTCTAGATATATACCATGTACCCATAGGGTATTTATCCAGTGGGCGGGCTCGCAGGAGCGTGCGCGCCGGCTACACCGCCGCCTCCCCTGGGCGGCGCGGGTCCTTCCCGGGGGTTCGCGCTCACGGGTCCGCAGCAGCGCGTGGTTTCGCTATTTACAGCGCATTTTTTCAGGGGGTTGGTGGTTGGTCATTGGTGCGGCGCAGCCATTACGGGGCGCGGCCCCAAAACCCCTAGAAAAATAGGCCGCAACCGCATTGGCGGCATCCACCGGGGCCGGCGCGAATGACCAACTACAGCCCTCACAGCCGGCGGTTCCGTGTTTGGCATTCGGCGTGCGCTCCTGTTCCTGGTGCCGGCTGCCCAATCGAGTAACGCACCCGGAGTTACCTATGCGTTACCAGCGAAGCGGCCCTGTACCGGAGTGGGCGGCACCTGGTGCCGGGGCGGACTCTCTGTCAGGGGTGACAGTCTGGCATGGGTGTCACCGTGGCGCCCCGCGGGCTCGGCGCCGAGCCCCCTACGCGAGGAGGGGGGCGGTCGCCTCCCCTACTGGCGGCCCCGCTGAATGCTGCCAGGCCACAAAAGCGGCCCTGTACGGAAATACAGGGGCGAAGTAAATGGGCCAGGCCAACATGCCCCGAACAAGAAAACGCGCTCAGAACGGCACACAGGCGCCTCAAGGCCATTCACGAATCAGGGGCCACCCCCAGCTGATGAACAGCCCCGCAGTTATTGACCCCAGTTAATCTAATGGCCTATCCTAATTCCGTCGCGGCAAAATCCGCGGCCGGGATTGGAACCCCGGAACTATCAGGCGCGTCAAAGTCGCCTACCGTTGTACGCGGCTTTTTTTGTGCGCGACAGCTCCCTGTTATGGCGGGCTGGCGTAGGGGACATTTGTGCCCGCCGTTACCTGATAGCGGTAGTTCCAACCTACGTTCAGCCTGCCACCCAACCACGATTGGAACCGCGGCGGTGGCCACCTCATATCAGGAGCTATTGCCATGAAGATCACCCTGCCCGCTCGTCGGGACTACAGACCTGAGCCCGCCCCACTGGAAACCCTGCCCTTCGTCTACCGGCCGGGCCGGGGCAACAAGAAAGCCAAGCGCAGTAACTGGAAGCTGCCGCCGGTCGATGATTACGGTCTGGCCTGCGACCTGGGGCGCGAATACGCCGCCCACTTCGTCCAGTACCTGAAAGACAATCCGTTCTGGGTGGGCAAGAACCTGCTGGGCCATATCCTGGCCGATATCGACTATCAGGACAGCACCGCCGCCAAGGGGTGCCATGTGGGCTTTTTCTCCCATCTGGAGCGCCTGCTGTACGCACAGGCCGCGCGTATGGATGTGTTCGACGATGTGGACCGCCTCAGATGGGGCCACGCCGACACTCTCACCGAAGACACGCAATGACCCTGGGGGCCGCCTGCCGATCCCTCGCCGACACCACCCCGTGCGTCTGCTGGCGGCCGGGGCCGGCTTCGCCCTTGAGCGGGTGAAGTTCGCCCTGTTCTCCGCGGGGGCGGCCCCTTGCGGCACCGGCGCCCCTGCGGATAACCAACCACAACCACCCCGTACTGACAGCGCTGTCCTTGCTTTCCGGTTCTCTGCTGATACGGCCCGCTCGCATTTTAAGGGCGCCCCGCACTGACGGGGGCTGAGCATTCTGTCGCTCATGAGACCGCCGGAAGCCGCACGACCACCGGCTGGAAGCCCCTCAAGCAGAAGCATTTGGGGGTACATTTGGGGGTATCAAAGACAAATCAGCTTAGCCAGTCACAATAAAATCAATAACTTATGCATGCTTTTCGGACCATCTGGGGGGGCCATATACAAAAAAGGCCACCCTTGCGGTGGCCTTTTTTGTATACGGATTGCCTCAGGGCCCGATGAGAACCTCCGTTCGACTCGGAGCGTAGCGGAGAGCAGCAAGCCCGCAGGGCGAAGCTAATCCTCTGGAGCGGATTCGCGATATTCGGCGAGTCACCCTTCTTAAGATTCCCACCAACCCGGGCGCTGGCATTTGTTGTGTAGGATGGGCAAAGCGCAGTGTGCCCATCCTACAAACTGGCTCCTACAGCGTACATTCGTCATTCCGGCGTAGAGCCTGTGCCGGGCTTGATCCGGTACCGGAATCCAGCTTGGTGGCACCTGGGCTCCGGCCTACGCCGGAGCGACGAATGGGCTTGATTCAGAGAGCCCGGATCAGGCCAGGCTGTGCACTACGCTGTGGCTGCCGGCCTCGGCAAATTCGGTGCTGTCGATGTTATCGATGAATTTCCACTCCGCTTGCACCTGTGCCTTGCTGAAAGTCAGCGCCATATAACCGCGCTGGTGCAGGTTGCAGTACTGCAGGTCGTCGATCAGCAGCGACATACCCTGAGCCAGTTCCTGGGCGGACTTGTCGTCCAGCTTGAGATAACTTTCCATCCCCGGTGAAGTGACACTGGGCGTGGCGAATTCCAGCCCCACCATGCGCCCACTGACGTCTTTCAGGTGGCTGTACCAGGCGTTGTGGGTATCCCCCGCCACCACCACCAGGTTTTTGTTCAGCTCGGTAACGCGCCGGTACAGCGCCTCGCGCTCCACGGCATAGCCGTCCCAGGCGTCGAGGTTGTAGGGCACAAGCTGTTCCAGCCGAGCGCGCTGGGCGTCGCTCAACGGCTCGCCCCGCAAGCTGGCCGCTTTCAACGCCACCAGTTCGGCGGTGGGATTTTCCTTTCCGCCGGTGGCGTAATTGGTCATGATCTCCGCCGGCAGGTGCATTCTGCCCATCAGCACCTGCTGGCCCAGCAGCTGCCAGTGGCCATCGGATTTTTCCAGGGTTTTCTCCAGCCAGGAGAGCTGCTTCCGGCCGAGGAGGGAACGCGCCGGGTCCGCCAGCGCCGCGGCGAAGGACTGGCCGTCGAGGGCGCCGTCTTCGCCGATGTAGGCCGCGAAGTCTACCTGTTGGTCGCGGCCGATGACGCGAGTGTCCAGCATGTGCAGGTCCAGCAGATCGCCGAAGCGGAAGCTGCGGTAGATCTGCGGATTTCTCTCCCCCCGCGGCGGGCGGATCGGCAGCCACTCATAATAGGCCTGCACCGCGGCGGCGCGGCGGGCGAAGAAATCGCCCTCGCCCTCATTGTGGTTTTCCGCACCGCCTGTCCAGGTATCGTTGGTGATCTCGTGATCGTCCCACACGGCGATAAAGGGCGCGGCCGCATGCAGCGCCTGCAGGCCGGCATCGGTGCGGTAGAGGGCGTAGCGCTTGCGGTAATCCGTCAGGGTCAATAGTTCGCCGCCGTTGTCTTCCGGCAGCGCGCGCCCTATTTCCGCGGAGCGCTCCGTGGCATAGCCGTCGGCGGGGTATTCGTAGATGTAGTCGCCCAGGTGCAGCACCGCGTCCCAATCGTCTCTCTGCGCCGCCAACTGGTAGGCATTGAAATAGCCGGCGGGATAGTTGGAGCAGGAGAAAACGGCCAGTTTCACCTGCTCCACCCCGCCCTCGGGCAGGGTCCTGGTGCGGCCCACGGGGCTTTGTTCACTGGCGCCGATAAAGCGGTAAAAGTAGCTGGCGCCCGGCTCCAGCCCGCGCACGTCGATCTTGATGGTGTAATCCCGGGCGAGATCCGTATTCGCGCTGCCCCTACGCAAAACATCCGTGAACTGGCTGTCCCGGGCCAGCTCCCAGGTCACTTTCACCGGGCCCACCGGCTCACCGCCCTTAGCCGGCGTGGCCCGGGTCCAGAGGATGACGGCATCCTGCAGCGGATCGCCGCTGGCGACGCCGTGCTGGAAAGTGACCTCGGAGGGCAAGGCAGGCCTGGTCATGGCCTGCAGCGGGGTGGATACCAGCACGCCGCCGGAGGCGGCCAGGGCGGCCTTGATAAAATCGCGTCGGGTGAATCTTTTCACGGTTGTCTTTTTTCTGGTTGTTGGGGGTACTCTATCAGGCTAAGGGGAGAATATGACAGCTGTACTAAGAAACGGAGAAGCTGGCTAGTTGGTTACGGCCAGCGTCGCCCTCTCAGCTCTTTGCAAATTTGAGCCGATGTTCTGACGGACCCGGAACAAGACCTTGTGCCGCATTAACCCTGTTTACATACCTTAAAATATAGGTATATAAACCTACTTTTAAGGTTTTGGTGATTACCGTGCTTGAAGCCATATTGGGCTCAACCAGCGCCGAGAGGGTTCTGGTATTCCTCTGCGCCAGAGAAGGCGGCTACGCCGCCGAGATAGCCAGGGCATTCGCAACTGACCTCAGCCCCATTCAGAAACAGCTGGAGAGGATGGAGCGCGATGGCCTGCTGATCAGTCGCACTATCGGCCGCACGAGGGTCTATGAATTCAATCCCCGCAATCCCTTTGTCCCTGAGTTGAAATCACTCCTGCAAAAAGCGCTCGATCTGTATCCGGAACAGATAAAAGAAAACCTGCTCCTCGATCGACGACGTCCTCGCAAAAAGAGCAAACCGCTATGAAATCGATCGGCGAGTTATCTCGGCTGGAATTGGCGGCCCTGCTGCGAAACCCTGAAAAATCACGGGATCGACGTGGTGCTATCCGGCGGCTCCTGCGTTTCTATCTATTCATCAGAACGGTACGTTTTAGTTTGAAGTCCAATCGGCAGATAGCCCAAGTGATTCGGGACAGACACCAATTTGTTAGCCTGCCTCCAATAGCCAGAAAAGCACCGCTAAGAATATGAAATCGACCATGAAACACACCTATCTCGCCGCCCTGTTGCTACTCCTCACCGGCTGCGAGCCGGTGCAGTTCGCCGGCGGCACCGCCCTGCCGGACGGCTCCATCTATGCCGGAGATCTGGAGAATGGCCTGTTTCACGGCCAGGGCAAGCTGACCTGGCCGGATGGCCGCTTCTACGAGGGGGAATTCCGGCAGGGCCGGATGACCGGCCGGGGGCGGTTCGATTACGGCGATGGCTGTATCTACGAGGGTGAATTTCTCGACGGCGATCTCAATGGCAGCGGTCGCTATGAATGTGGAGAGACCGCCTGGGAGGGGCAATTCCAGCAGGGAGAGCTGCTGAAAGGATCGGTTTCCTGGGAGGAAGGGGGAGCCTACGAAGGGGAGTTCCAGGACTGGGAGCCTCACGGCCAGGGACACCAGACGACCACCGAGGGCGCCCACTACGAAGGCACCTTTGAAGACGGCTATCTGGTGCAGGGCAGCTATCGGGACGAACAGGGCTATCGCTACCAGGGCGGTTTTGAATACTCCTATTACGCCGGCGAGGGGGAGCTGACCCAGCCGGACGGCACCGTTATCCGGGCCACCTTCGAGTACGGCGAGGCGAATGGCGAGGGTGTTCGCATTCGCAAGGATGACAAGGGCGAACCGCTGGAGGAAACGGGCTATTTCGCATCCGGCCAGTATTACCCCAGCAAACAGGCCTGGCAGGGCAACCACAGGCAACAGAAGGCAGCCGTGGAAGCGCGCCTCTACTCCGAGGCCGACCGACTGCAATCGACACTCGCCTCACTGGCCCCGCAGCGGCCGGGCGTGCGCGATGTATACCTGCTGGTGGTTGGCGGTGACGGCACCTCACCCGTGTTTGCCAAGGAAGTGGACTGGGTGTCGGAACGGCTGAGCAGCGTATTCGATGTCAAGCAACGGCAGCTGCGCCTCTCCAACGGCGGCGGCGATAAATTTCCTCTCGCCACCCGCACCAGCGTGCGGGAAAGCCTCAAGGCGCTGGATGCCCTGATGGACCCGGAAGAAGACCTGCTGCTGGTGCACCTGGTCAGCCACGGCGACGACAATGGAGACTTCAAGCTCGCCGAGAAGAAGCTGCCGCTGAACGATCTGTCGGTGGCGGACGGCAAGCAATGGCTGGACGGCCTGAACGCACGCCACCAATGGATAGTGATCTCCGCCTGCTACTCCGGTCTGTGGAAGGAGGCCCTGGCCAACCCCAACCGGGTGGTATTCACCTCCGCCGCCCCGGACCGCACTTCCTTCGGCTGCAGTGACGACTCCGAGCGCACCTGGTTCAGCGCGGCGCTGTACGATGAGGCACTGAATACGGGTGTCGGCGACCCAGCGGCCTGGTTCGCCGCCGCCAACAAGCGGGTTACCGAGATGGAAAAGGAACAGGGGATTGAGGGGGAATCGCACTCACTGCCGCAGCACGCGGTTGGGCAAGAGTTCCTGCGGTGGTGGAAACATTAACTCCACCCCTGCAAAATGATCTCGATTCGTACCCGAACCAATACAAGGAAAACAACCACTCGAAGGAACCGAAACATGAATAACCTGCCCCGACCCGACGACCTGTTCGAGGAAATCAGTCAGATAGTCGAGCAAGCCCGCAACCGGGTGCAGCGCAGTGTAAACACGGCCATGGTGCAGACGTACTGGCACATAGGGCGCCTGATTCTGGAGCACGAACAGCAGGGTGAGCGGCGCGCGGCCTACGGCAAGGGACAACTCAAACTTCTATCCGAACGGCTGACTGGTCGGTTCGGCAAGGGGTTCGACGTCACCAATCTGCGCAATATGCGGCGCTTCTATGAGACCTTCCCAATTCGAGAGACACTGTCTCTCGAATTGAGCTGGTCTCACTACAACATTCTGGCCCGGGTGGTGAACCCCGAGGCCCGTATCTGGTACATGCAGGAAGCAGCAAACCAAGGCTGGAGTGTCCGCGCCCTGGAACGCCAGATAGGCGTGCTCTACTACGAACGTCTGCTCTCCAGCAAGGACAGGGTCCCAGTGGAGATCGAGGCCCAGGAGAAAACCGAGCCCCTTGCCGAAGACCCCAAAGACTATCTGCGTGACCCCTATATCCTCGATTTCCTGAATCTGGACAGCCAACCTTATCAGGAGAGCAATCTCGAGCAGGGCATCATCAGCAACCTGCAACGCTTTCTGTTGGAACTGGGCAAGGGCTTCGCGTTTGTCGAGCGGCAGCAGCGCATCCGCACCGAGGATGGCGATTACTATATCGACCTGGTCTTCTACAACTACTACCTGAAATGCTTCGTTCTGATCGACCTGAAGATGAACAAGCTTACGCACCAGGATGTTGGCCAGATGGATATGTACGTGCGGCTTTACGAAGAACAGAAACGCGGCTCGGACGACAACCCCACCATCGGCCTGATCCTTTGCAGTGAGCACAACCACACGGTTGCGCAGTATTCAGTGCTCAAAGACAGCCAACAGCTCTTCGCCTCCAAATACCTGACCATATTGCCCAGCGAAGAGGAACTGAAACGCGAGCTGGAACGGGAGCGGGCGCTCGTACAGCGGAAAATAGAGGAAGCGGTACGCGAATACCGGGTAGATGCTTAAACGGTAGATAAAAGAACCGCCGCCAGGCAGACCGCTCCCGGCCTGTGGAAAGAGGCCCAGGCCAACCCCAACCGGGTGGTATTCACCTCCGCCGCCCCGGACCGCACCTCCTTCGGTTGCGGGGACGACTCCGAGCGCACTTGGTTCAGCGCGGCCCTGTATGGCGATGCGCTGGACACGAGTGCCGCCGACCCCGCCGCCTGGTTCGCCGCCGCCAATGAGCGGGTTACCGAAATGGAAAAAGAACAGGGGATTGAGGGGGAGTCGCATTCGCTGCCGCAGCATGCGGTGGGGCCGGAGTTTTTGCGGTGGGGACGGTGATACGAGCAGATGACAGGAGCAAAGATCTTAACCAATCCAGCTAACAGCACCCTCTCTATAGCTTATTGGGAATGAATGCCGGCGAGCTACTGAGAGGGTGTCATTACTTACTGGATATTCAGCTTAGCCAAATGCAAGTTGGTCCTAATTTTCCTTTCTTGCAAACCATCATTACTACCTACCCAGTAGTTGTGCTTAGCCGTATCAGTCTCAACGCTAGATGCCCCACCATCTCTTAAGGCATTATGCAAAGCTTCCTGATTAATTTTAGGGTTCTTGCTATTGCTGTAGACCCAGAAATTCAATGGCTTCGAACAGCCCAGAAGTCTCGCTGCTTCCATGATCGCACTACAAGTCTTCTCATACAGACTTTTATTCGCCTTAACCAGAGCTTGACGAAGCATATCGTGCTCACTTTCAGCATTTAAGTTCTTGACGTAGACATCACCGATTATGTCATCGGGCCTAACTTTAAAGTAATCTGTACCTATGTTCACAGCAGCAACAATATCATGAGAGTTGGTAGCATCAATGCCAAAAACCCAAACCTCACGATCAATGATTGCCGCTTCCCTCATGGCTCCCTTGATAAAGGCCTTGAAGGGAGATGCACCTTTCGCATACCTGGCTTTCCAGACGCTGTACTGATCCAAACAAGTTCTAAGTACAAAATCCTTCTTTTCTTTGCCGTTATTAAAGATGATATCTACATCCACTTTGTAGTCATACAAGCCTTCGGCAAATGTCATAGCTCCTTTAGGTTGCTTAGTCATCATCCTCACCCTCGTCACACTCCATTGCTTCAGAGGAAATGCCTACGTAGCGGATCTGCCCATCTTCCAGAGAGCTAGAGGCCGCACGGATGATTTGTCTATCATCTTCGTTAGACTCGCTAAAATTGGCGGGATCGAATTGCGCACACTTGGTAAGCTCCAGAATTTCCATCTTCTGCCCTTCGAGGTACTTCTCAAAGAGAGAGACAGCTTCTTTAATACTTGTGGCTGGCACAAACCCGGTGCCCACCATGTACTCCGAACCATCCTCATTCATTGGGGAAAGCTCATCGAGAGAGGCTTTATGGTAAATAAGCCATACAGATACCACTTCCATTAAGTAGACTCCTTTTTAATGGCACGCGCGGGAAACGCCCGTGAGTTGCATTGAGAGATATTTAAACAGATTAATTTCTCAACAGAAAGTCCATAAATTCGACTCTGGCACCATTTATTTTTGACTCTGGCACGGTACTTGTTGGCCTTTACTTATCATCGCACTCATGAAATGGCATCAACTATTGAGAACCGATGCAGCTTCTGTGCGAATGCTCTTGACGGTGGTGAAGCGGGCGCAAATTCGAGTGACCTCGATATCGATACAGGTGACCTTCCATCCGCATTACAGGAGCGGAAAGCAGCGCTTACGCCCAAGGCTCACCAGGACAAGCTTTGGCCGGTGATACTGTGGCTGTGTGCCCTGCAAGCCTGTAAAGCCGAGACGTTGGCGAACATGCTTGACCAGCAGGTCACGCACTTGAAGACCGGTCGTCTCACCGGGAAGCGCAAGCAGAGACTGCTGGATTACCTGCACCCGGAAGTCGTCAACCACCCCGACCAGGCCTATGTGACAACAAAAATGCACGATATATTGGGTACCGGAACCTCCAGCGCCCGCAGGCATCTCACTGCTTAGGCCAGGATAACCGGCAACCAGACCCCACTATGCTCCGATTTCTGAGAACCCCTTTCAAATTCGTCCTCTGGCTCTGCGCTGCCTTCGCGACTGCAACAGTCCTGCTGGTGCTGATGCTGCGCTGGGTAGATCCACCCTCTTCCGCGGTGATCCAGTTCTGGCAGCAGCACAGCGGCCAAAGGGCGCAGCAGCAGTGGCGCCCGCTGGAGAAGATTTCCCCCAACCTGCAGATGGCCGTTATCGCCGCGGAAGACCAGAAGTTCCCCGAGCACTACGGTTTCGATTTCGCCGCGCTCAAAAAAGCCATCAGCGAAAACCGCAAACGCACCCGCGGCGCCAGTACCATTACCCAGCAGACCGCCAAAAACCTGTTCCTGTGGAACGGCCGCAGCTACCTGCGCAAAGGGCTGGAAGCCTGGTTTACCCTGTTGATGGAATTGCTCTGGCCCAAGGAACGGATTCTGGAGGTCTACCTGAATATCGCCGAATTCGGGGAGGGGATTTACGGTGCCGAGGCCGCGGCAAGAAGCTTTTTCGGCGCATCCGCGCAAAATATCAGCCATTGGCAGGCGGGGCTTATGGCCGCGGTGCTGCCAAGCCCGAAGCGGATGTCCGTAAAAGCGCCTTCCCGTTATGTGCGCAGCCGCGCATCGACCATTCACAGACAGGTGCGGAAACTGGGTGGCGCCGGTTATCTGAAGAATCTCTAAGAGCGGATTCGACATGAAGTTTATCTACCTCCCGGTGTCGCTCGCTGCCGCAGAAGGCTATTGGGGAGGTTGAGGTTACTTCACCCTCGGCAAGCCAAACATCAAAACACACAAAAATTGTATAGTGGACACATGGGGGCGGAGCCCGTGGCGGAGATAGATATGATCTTGTCGTTGAGTAAGAAAACTTCAATAGCAGTCAAATTCGTCGCCATGTTGACGCTATCACTTATCGGAGGATGTGCAATGTCCGCAGACATAGAATTGAAATGGGAGTGGCCGGCTGATCGAGCGATTGAAGACCGGTTTCTTATCAAGGTTGAAAAGGTTAAGGCCCAGGATTCAGGTCTTTTTGGACTGAAAAAATCACCGTCTTTCGCATCAAATATCCCAGAGCCCACCGTCATTACAGGCGTTGTCCAGAACAAGGGCACCGTAATTAACGGGAAAAGTCTAAAGGTAGTCGCACCAAAGCCCGAAGCAGAAGAAATAGAGGCTGGGAGTTACGCCGTTCTTGGCGTTGTCGATAAAGATGTTTGTATCTGCATCGTCCCGGTTGAGTCGGCAGATATTGATATAACGCAAATAAACTGTCCCTGACCAATGCTTCTTACCATTGCGATGGTCACAGTAGGCTCCTTGTCAGGAGCCTACTTTCTTTATATAAGCACACTCTATCTGGCCCAAAGCCATCTTGTATTCTATCCAAGCAAACCTGATTTTCTAAACTACAGGAAATTTGCAGATTTCTCCGAAGAATTACGAACAAAGGATGGAATAAAACTTCAGGCCTGGACAATTCCGGCAAGAGAACCAATCATCCAACAACCTATCCATTTGATCAATTTCGGAGGAAACACACAAGAAGCGAGCTCCATGATCCCCCTACTCCAAGAGCTTAATTAACGCTTTTATTATTAAACCTGCGACCAAATAGACTTTTCTGGTCAACTAATCACCACTCGCGAAATAATGGCCTAAGTGCGCGAGCCGACCGAAGCGAGACCACAGCAAATCTGCCGAGGGCATAATCCGCTGGTATTCCGCAGGTTTGCGCCGGCCTCTGGCCGGCGGCAGCAAAGGAGACTATCGGAAAGCTGTTTCTGCGCTGGTGGGAAGGCTGAAGCTACTTCCGGTTCGCGCACCGCTTGAGGCTCTTCTCGTTTGGTCAGCCCCAGGCATTTGGGCCCTGGCATGACCGACAATCATGCTGTCATAGGAGCCCATATACCTGGTGAACGGCTCAGGGATACAGCAGCGAACCCACCCCTATCTTGATCACATTGCCGCCGATCCGGCAACGCACTTCCTTGCCCGGCTTCTTGTCGAATTCCGCATGCAGAATGCTCTTGCGGGTATCGTTGCTGCCGCGGTCGATAGAGAATGTGTGGGTACCGGCCGCGGTATCCGGCTGCTCGGCCAGATAGGCAATAAATTCCGGCATCACATTACCAATAGGCGGAAAAGCACCCCGGGGCATATCCGGGTTGAGCAGGCGGCCGTGGAATTGGGAAGAACCGGTAATGGAACCCGGTGCAAACAGGAACAGCTCAGAGGTGTACACATCGCCGGACAGCTCCGCCCAGTACCCGTGGTTCAGGCTGGCCGCCATCACATGTTCCGGGCGGGTGAAGGGCACTATCAGGGTCGGCGTATCCACACTCACCACCATGGGCTTGTACTTGCTGAACGCGATGTGCTTTTCATCGATGTTCAGAGCCGCCGCCAAGCGGGGAATTTCCGGGGTGTAGCGGTCGATGGTGGGGCTGAGCAGGCGGGCAAACTGGATGGAGCCCGGGGCCCCGTCCCCCTTGTCGATAAAGCTCTCGATCAGCTGGTCATTCTGCTTCAGCAGGAAGGAAGCGAAACTCCCTTCGTCCTTGGTCAGCCCCATTTCATGGGCCACATAGGAAGCGGCCAGAATGGTGTGTGCGCCAAACAACTCCCTCCCCCTGCTGCTGAACACGCTCACCGGCGCGGCGGCGTTATCCGGCTCGATGAACACCGTCTGGGTCTGCTGGAACTCACCGGCGATGGCCATCTTACCGTCATCGCTGACAGTTGCCCCATCCAGCTTCACCACCGGAATCTGGGAGCCCTGGAAAGGTACATCGGCAAATACATTGAGGAGTGCGTAATCGAGAGCCATGATCCTTCACCTTCTGTTTATTGCTCAGTAACGACTATGCCCGATTGTGGCAGGATTTCAATTACCAGCTGCGCCATAAGCGCGACGGATTTACAGGAATACCACCTATGCCCCAGGCCACACGCACCATTGCGCAGGAAGGCCTCAAGTCGCTGGAAGCCCTGATGGGCCCGGAAGAAGACCGACTATGGTGCACCTATCAGCCACGACGGCGACAGTGGAGATTTCAAGCTGGGCTAGAAGCAGCTGCCGCTGACCGACCTGTCCATGGCCGATGGCAAGCAGTGGCCGGACGGCCTTAACTCCCCTGAATATGCCCCAGTCGAGCTGATCATCTTTGCAAACGACTGCAGCATCCCCAGAAAATCCCGCCCCACTGCAGTTTCTCCATGGCCACCACAATGCTTTCGAATGTCGACAGACTGTTGGGCGAGAGAGGAGTGACGAATCTGGTAGTTGGAGTGCAGGTCTCCCTCAAGGCTGACCCGGGGCAACTGCTGCAACGCCGGGTGAAGGCGCAGTATTCTCTTGGACTTGCGCCAACTAGCGTCAATCACCACCAGCTGCTTCTGGTCTCGGGTACTGCCGGCAGCCAGCTCAAGGAAAGATAGAGCAAGGCCGAACAGGATACCAGGAACCGCGCCAACTCCGCCTCAGACAGGCTCTCCGCCACCACCAGTTCACTGTTCTCCAGGCACAGGGTGCCATGCGCCCGGTGTTGAACGGGTGCTTCTGTTCCAGGGGGGGTGCCGTATGATCAGCATCCTGATGCGATTGGCGATATGGACCAGTGCGCTGCAGTAACAGACCTTCAGCGGGCGTTGGCAGGTTGGGCAGATTTGACGCGACATAGATGACTGAAAATCAGGATTCCCCGGCTCACTCTTTTTCGGCGCAGTGGCTCTCTGAAGCAGAGATACCCCTGGCCAACAAATTTTACCGCACGCATAAATTCCGCGGCAAAGCGCGGCGGCATGATCCCTGTATGGTGATCAGGGACGAGCAGAAGCAGATTATTGCCTGCGGGTGCCTGAGGCAGTCAGCGGAGTGTCAATTGCTGGCGGGGGTTGCGGTTGTGCCGGACTACCAGGGTCAGGGTGTTGCCCGACAACTGCTGAACAGCATGGCAGAAGCTTTTGACGAGCGGACCTTTACTTTCCCTATTCGCATCTGGTGCCATTTTACCGGTCTTTGGGATTTGTAGAGGCAGATACGGATGGGCAGCCCTCGGCAATCGTCGATCGGTTCCAAACCTACCGGAGGCAGGGGCGCGATATTTTGTTGATGCGCTATCAAGTTCAGCAATAACCAGAACCGAATAAATTGCAGGCATTCATCAGTGCCACGCTAGTCTCAACAGATTATTCTCATTAATAAGCAATGATGTAGTAGATGGGTATTCTGCATAGTTACTGCAAATCTACCGCACATTAAACTGTCACTGCTACTGAAGCCTCCACTAGAGTCTCAACTGTCGTATAAATATCGATGCTTTCATCAGGGGTATCAATACTGACAACGAGACTATAACGCACCTCATTCTTCCAGCGATCCAGTGCCGTGCGGTACTTCCACCAGCCACCGACCGGGTAAACGGCAATCGTGTGCATATCTGCAAGGTCCGCTGCGGAGCCAATCCAGGTATCAGAATGCAATGAGCCTCGCGAACGCAATGTAGGACCTAAACGCCACCCGTCGTTGTCGCCCTCAGGACCGGTATAACCCTCCATCGTTTCGTTTGCTACTTTGTTGATTGAAGCGCGGAAATTTTCAAGCGATTGACCGGGACGAATGACGTCGAATCGCAACCCATGAGATGGGTAGGTATACCGGCTTCTATAACCTCGGCGTCCCGGGTTCGGCTCTACAAAATACGACAGAGTCACACGAAACTGTACTTCGAGCTCAGGAGGTAACTGTTGTAGCGCCTCGATTGGCCACGGCAATTCATGCAACCTCATCTCGTTCAGCTTCGGATCCGCTGAAGCCGACGCACTGCTCTCTTTTACAAATGGTTGCAATTCACCTTGTGCAATCAGTGTGAGCATATGATTCGCGCTGTACCGCGCCCGCTCCAGATTGGGCACACCAAATCCAAATGTTCGCAGCATACTCTCTTTCGCGACTTTCGGACTATGGCTTTTATTCAGCAGCCCGAATCGCTCCCACATTCTGGGAGTCCATTCGGCCGAATGGACAAGTAATGCGCGGATGGATTCCGGCCAAAACTCTGGATACTCAGCCATCAAAATAGCGGCATGTCCCGATACCTGAGCACAGGCTGCACTTGTATCTGCAGACACTTCGAACAACTGCACACTGCTTCGGCCGGACGTCGTCAGTAAAGAGACGGTGTCAGCGTCAGTAACTTCAGTTTTGTCAGGCGAGAGCAGCCGATTTCCACCCTCTGCGACCAATTCTGGTTTAAAAGGAGCAAACTTCCTCCAATCCCAATTAACCGATGAGCGTGAAGCGGGCGCTATATCGCCGGCAACCGCTAGCGGAGACCACTCTGCGAAACTCGGGTCATCATTCGTAGTGAGCTCTGTATAAGCGCCTATCGTTAATGCATTCCAGGATTGTGCCGGGTCCTCTATCTCAGCCAACTGAACTTGCTCCCAGTAGTCGAGAGCCGCAGCTATAGAACGGTTATTGCCGGCTGAAATTACGAACAATCTCTGCTTTCCATCCTCAAACCCCGAAGAAAATTGGTCTAGCTCCGAGGACCAGGAGGATGGTAGACCCCCTAGGGAATCAGGCTCTGCGGTTACCGACAGAGAAAAGATACGATTGATATCTGGGGCGCCAATTTCCAGCTTTGAGGCTGTGCCCACAGTAATATCCCCATACAGCTCCGGCTCGTTATTACCGGTTGGCGGCAGAATTCGGGCAGACTCGATGCAATGATTTAGCTCGATAGTCTCTTTACTTACCACCGCTAAGTGTAAATCTCCAAATACCGCAAGTCCCGCCAGCCTGGACCCGTGATCATTAAATTCGAGCGCACCATAAGTATCGAAGTGTGGCCAATCAGGTTCCCAACATGCTGCTTGATCATCAGAGCAAACCAGCTTCAGTAATGGGTGATTGTAGTTAACCCCAGCATCAAGGATGGTTACCGCCGTGGATACCTTTTCGTCGATTTGAACGCGCTCATTGAGGTCAGCCACCCATTCCTGCTGCTCTTTTGGTGAAGACTCAACCAGTACAGTTGGAGTCTCTTTTGCGCGCCTTAATTCTTGCAGGTTCGAGATCAATTCCGGGGCAGATTTCAGCTGATTTGCTGATGCCCGGATGAGCACTACCACGCTGTCAAAAAAGCTAAGAGAGGTATTGCCTAAGCGAGCCTCAATGCGTTGCGCCAACTGATGCGCGATACCGATAGAATCCTCGTCTTCAGGCCGCCTCTTCAGCCAAAGCTCCCACCAAACCACTTGCTGCTCATCTTCCGGAAATAGCGAAACATCATCGGTCCAGAATGAATGGAGATCAGCGAGCCTGACTTCAGATATGCTGTCAATCAACTTATGGTTTCTGGGCTCTCCGCCCTTGCTGTCCTTCTGTGGATCTAGGTATTGATCCAGCTTTTTCTGGAATACATTTCTGCGGCTTTCCGGAACAAAGACGACAGCCACATCTCGATCATCAACTTTTCGGCAAGACCTGAGTTTAAAATCGCGGCCATCCAAGCTATCCAGCGCCAATGGGTAATCTGGTATGCCGATGATCTCGACATAAATTCCGATATCTTCAGTGATTGGTTCAGGGGCTACCTCTCGCTGGCTGTCGTAGCCGCTCTGGATCGCGGCATACTGCTGAGTCAATTCTTGACCGTGAGAGGCTCGGTTTTGGAGAGGAACCTGTGCACCACGCCCCGTTCGGCGAGATTGAAAGTCTTCGTTCTGAACAAATCCGCTCAATAAAATATGGGGTTTCCGTTCCGCCATAGGGGCCGCTACTTATATATTTCCAGATTGTCGACGTTTTATCGCTTTTAGCAGCAATGCCGTATTAATTTGGGCATCGTGGTGAAGCACCGCATCTTTGGCGGCATCTTCACATGCTCTCGCGACCTCTGCCGAGCTCAGCCCGACAGCAGCCGAAGAAATCTCAGACCATTTCATTGACTCTGTATCAAATAGATTGAGCCGGTTTTCAATAATTTTCCTGACTTGCTCTTCACCCGGCTTTTCAAACGGAATGATGTCATCGAACCGACGATAAAGTGCCTTATCAAGTAATTCAGGGTGATTGGTTGCAGCTACGATTACGCTTTCCGACGCATCCTGCTCTACAAACAGCAAAAAAGAGTTCAATACTCGGCGGATTTCGCCGACGTCGTTCTGTGCTCCCCGTTGTGTACCAATCGCATCAAATTCATCAAACAAGTAAACGGCACGAGCCTGGCGGATATGATCAAAGATCAATCTAAGCTTCGCCGCAGTTTCGCCCATAAAACGGGTGATCAAGTTATCCAATACGATGGTATACATCGGTAGTCGCAGTTCTGTCGCCAAGACGGCAGCGGACATCGTCTTTCCTGTTCCAGGAGGGCCGGTAAACAGAAGTTTACGCCGGGGTAGGAGCCCAAACTTAGCTAGTCGATCCTTTTGACGCTGTTCAAGCAAGACTTGATTGAGCCGGTCCTTGACCTCGGGCGAAAGGACCAGTTCACCACTTCTAACTGAAGGGTGTGTGAGTTCAAGTAGTCCTTTCAGGTCACCTTTGGGCTGTTGTACCAATGGAGTCGGTTTGACAGAAGAGAGATTCGCTTCCTTCTTTTCGCGCTGGGATTTCTCAATCAGAGATTTTATATCGCGAGCCAGTTTATGATGCCCCTGTCTAGCCTCCTTTGCTGCCACCTGCAAGGCAATAGAATAGAATCGCTGGTCATCATGATCAGCGTGACTCTTCAATAGTGCCTTTATCTGCTCTGCCGTAGCCATAGTATGTTCACTCCCGTGGAGTGCAATGATAGCGAGGTTTGCCCGCTGAATGAAATTTAGAGGCGCTATCAAATACTGACACCCATGGTGACCAATCGGCCGCCACGGTCACAAGACTACAGGTACAGCCAAGATTAAGCCTACTCACGCTATGGATCCCCGGCAGCTAAAGCTACGCGCCAAAATCGTCCAAGAACTCGGAAATTGGATCAACTCCACTGATCAATAGGTGGTTCCGAGCCTTGGTCCAGGCTACGTAGAGCAGATGCCGTTCGGTATCGAACTCCCACAGATCAAACTTATCCCCAAGCTCCTCCCCTCAGGCTTCTCCCGCTACTCCCGAACCTTGATCTCTGCCATCTTGTAGGACATCGCCTGCCCCGGCCAGAAGCTATAGCGGTCTACCTCGGCACGCACGTTGGCTGTCCACGGGGAAGATCGACTAATGATTGCACCATTATTAACTATGTAGTTACGCAGCCCAACCTTCAGACAAAACCTCAGCCTGCTTCAGCACCAGTTCCACCGCCTCCTCTTGCCGATCCGGCGGGTACTTGTATTTCTTCAGTATCCGCTTCACTAGCAGCCGCAATTTTGCCCGCACAGATTCCCGCTTCTGCCAATCTACCGTTGTGCTGTTGCGCAGCCGCAAAGTGAGTTCCACGGCGATGGTACGCAGCACTTCCTCTCCGAGGTCTCGCACGGAGGCTTCATTGGCCTCCAGCGCCTCGTAGAAGGCCAGTTCGTCGTCGCTCAGACGCAATTGCTCGCCGCGGTTGGCGGCCGCCTTGAATTCCCTGGCCATGGCGATCAGTTCTTCGATCACCTGGGCGGTCTGGATGGAGCGGTTCTGGTACTTCACCAGGGTATCCTTGAGCCGGTCGGAGTACTTCTTGGCCTGGACCACGTTCTTGGCGCTGCGGGTCCTGATCTCGTCCGCCAGCAGCCGTTCGAGAATCTCCACTGCCAGGTTGCGGTGCTTCATCGCCGCCACATCTTGCATAAACTCCTCGGAGAGGATGGAGATATTCGGCTTGTCGAGCCCCACTGCCTCGAAGATATCCACCACCCGGTCGGAGACTATGGCGTTGCTCAATACCTGGCGCATGCGCGCCTGCTTGTCCGCGTCTGTGAGTTTCTTATCGGACTGCCCACGCTTGATCAGTGCCGCCCGCACCGCCTGCAGGAAGGCGATCTCTTCCTTGTGGGTCGCCGCTTCGTCCAAGGTTCCGCAGAGGGCATAGGCCTTACTGATGGCCAGCACTGTGTCGCAGTAGCGGGTTTTGCCGTCCTCGAGCCCGAGCACGAAATCCAGCACCGGGGCCATCAGCTGCAGCGGCCGGCTGGCGAAGTCCGAATAATCGCAGCCGTGGAGCAGCGCCCGTACCACCTCCAGCTTTTCCAACAGCAGTGCCAGCGCCTCGTGGGCGTCGACGGTGGGCTTGCCGCGGCCGTGGTTGGCGGTATAGGTCTTGAGCGCCTCCTTCAGCTCGGTGGCGATACCGATATAGTCCACTACCAGCCCGCCGGGTTTATCGCCGAATACCCGGTTAACCCGGGCGATGGCCTGCATCAGGTTGTGGCCCTTCATGGGTTTGTCGATATACAGGGTGTGCAGGCAGGGGGCGTCGAAGCCGGTTAGCCACATATCGCGCACGATCACCAGTTGCAGGGGATCGTCCGGGTCCTTCACCCGCTCCTCGAAGCGCTTGAGGGTCTCTTTGCTATAGAGATGCGGCTGGAACTGAACCAGATCGGCGGCGGAGCCGGTCATCACCACTTTTATCGCGCCCTTTTCCGGGTCTCTATCGTGCCATTCCGGGTGTATGGCGATGATCGCGTTGTACATATCCACACAGATGGCGCGGCTCATACACACGATCATGCCCTTGCCCGGCATCGCCCCCTGCCGGTTGGCGAAGTGCCCTACCAGATCCTTGGCCACCTGCTGAATGCGCGGCTCGGCGCCCACCACCGCTGCCAGCGCCGCCCAGCGGCCTTTGAAGCGCTCGCCCACCTCTTCCTCGTCCAGCTCGGTGATTTCGTCCACCTCGGCGTCGATCTTCGGCAGCGCATCCTCGCGCAGCTCTATCTTGGCCAAGCGCGATTCATAGAAGATCGGCACAGTGGCGCCGTCCTTGACCGCCTGCTCCACGTCGTACACATGGATGTAGTCGCCGAACACCGCGCGGGTGTCCTTGTCCTCCAGCTCGATGGGCGTGCCGGTAAAACCGACGAAGGCGGCGTTGGGCAGGGCATCGCGCAGGTGCTTGGCGTAGCCGTACTGGTATTTGCCGGACTCCGTCAGTCGCGCCTTGAGCCCGTACTGACTGCGGTGGGCCTCGTCGCTGATCACCAGCACATTGTCGCGCTCGCTCAGCACCGGGTGGCGCTGCTCGCCGTCCAGGAGGGCGAACTTCTGGATGGTGGTAAAGATGATGCCGCCGGAAGCCCGCTCCAACAGCAGCCGGCGCAGTTCGTCGCGGCTGTCTGCCTGGACCGGCAACTGGCGCAGCAGTTGCCGCGCCTGGCTGAATGTCTTGAACAGCTGGCCGTCGAGGTCATTGCGGTCGGTAACGATCACCAGCGTCGGGTTGCCCAACTCCGGGCTGCCGGCCAGCTTGGCGGCAAAACAGCACATGGAGATGCTCTTGCCGGAACCCTGGGTATGCCAGACCACGCCGCCGCGGTTGCTGCCAGCCTTATGCGCCTCGATGGCCGTGCGGGTAGCCGCGCGCACGGCAAAGAACTGGTGGTAGCCGGCGATCTTCTTGATCACCTTGCCGCGGTCCTCCTCGAAGATCACGAAGTGGCGCAGGTAGTCCAGCCAGTGCCCCTGGGCGAACAGGCCGCGCACCAGCACTTCCAGCTCCAGCTTGCCGGTATCCTCGTCCCGCGCGCCGGTGATGCTGCGCCACGGCAGGTAGCGTTCCCGATTGGCGGTGAGGGAGCCAAGACGCGCTTCCTGGCCGTCGGAGATCACCAGTGCCACATTGGGCGCAAACAGGTCCGGAATCTGCTCCTTATAGGTGCCGATCTGGTTGTAGGCGGACCAGATATCGGTTTTCTCGTCGGCGGGGTTCTTGAGTTCGATCACCGCCAGCGGCAGGCCGTTGACGAACACCACCATATCTGTCCGCCGCTTGCGGCTGCCCACCACGGTGAACTGGCGCACCACCAGCCAGTCGTTATTCTCCGGGCGATCGAAGTCCAGCAGACGCACGAACACGCCCTCGGTCACTTCCTTGCCCGCCACGTCCACATTGACGCCATCCACGAGCAGTTTGTGAAAGCCGCGGTTGGCCTGCGCGAGCACCGGCGTCTCGTGGTTGGTAACCACATGGAAGGCCTCCTCCCGCGCCACTTCCGGCAGGTAGCGGTTCAGTCGCTCGATGGCGGCCTTGAGGCGCGGGCGCAGGATCACCTGCTGCCAGTCGTTGCGTTCGGCACCGTCGCTGTCCGGGGCGATGGTCTCGCCGGCAATCACTTGGTAGCCGAGGTCTTCGAACCAGGTCTGGCAGAGGGTTTCGAGCTGGTCTTCACTGATCATTGTTTTTCTTTTGTTCGCACTGCTGGACTGGGCAGCCTAGGCCACCAGATACCGAGTAGACAGGGAGCTACTCTTCCCTGTCCCATTCTGCTTCATAACCGTTGCTCACGAAATAGCCGTTCAGGGAATGGAATATATACTCGGCCCAGGCCTCGAACCCTTCCCGCTCCAGGACCGGCACACCCTTGCCGCCGTCATCGGCCATGACATCGAGCATTTTCCAGTAAAAAGCGGATAAGATTTCTGCCTCGCGGCTGTCTTTTACGCCGCGGTTTTCGAGGATGGTCCTGGCTTTCTCATCGCCCATTTTATCGGCGTAGTGGAGGAGAATGGCTTCTTCTTCCGGGTATTTGTACTCGATCATAGTGCCTCCTGCGCCTCCCTGATGACTGACATTCTGTCTGCAACCCAGGTCAACTTTTCAGCCAGGGTTTCTATACGCATTCTTTCGGTTACTGCCAACAGGTAATGATTCTCGTCTTTCGGGTCAGCAACAAACGCTAGGCCACTTGGAATATCGGCCTTCTCTATCACCCAGAAAACGTCGATTGACGCCCCTCTGGTTACCTTCTTCTTCATTTTGTAGATGCGCTTCAGGTGCTGCCAGTGGGCAGAAAATGAAAGCCCCATCTCCGGGTGAGGCAAGACCCATCGTTCATCCTGCGAAAAAAGGTAATCCCGTTTCCTGACGCCGAATATGATAGAGGAATCATTGCTGTTTCTATATAAAGTGGGGTGAGCTCCCTGCTCCGTAGGGCGAGCATAGAATGGCCCCAGCTTCTTGATGTACTCACGCAAATCCTCAACAGTCCTGAATTGCTCCATATTCCATTCTCCCTGGATCAATACCGAAAGTCAGACTAATAAATCGATGTCCAGATTCTTTAATTGTGGTTTTGCCGCATCAATCACTCTTTGCAATGTAGCGACCATCCACTTGTTGATGCTCGGCCATTGAGATTCGTCGAAACCGGAAACGGGTTCCTTGATGATAAATTGATAGAAGTCCGCAGATACCGATTTTTCTTCAACCCCCATGCCGATGGCCTCAAGAAATCTCGCCCTATCAAAATTCTGGTAGATATCTCCCGCAGACTTACCTTTAAACTCCAGTTTTACGCGCACCTGCGTCTTCATCAATCTGAGCACGATCTTCACATCGCCACTGCGACAGTGATGAATCAAGTACCCATTTAGTGTCTCGCCTCTTTCGGAAAAAATCTCCTTTATGTCACCTTCCAAAACTTCACGAAACTGACTCCAGAATCTCCCGAATACAACCCTGTTATTCTCCTGTTGCCGACGCTCGCTACGCACCTCTTCAGATTTGTCCCTGATCCCGATCATATACTCCTCGGCCTCCTTCACCGGGATTATCTGATCCAGGCTCAAGAACAGCTGATCGCCCAAAGCATAGGGCGCGGCCTTGATACACTGAATGCGGATGCGGTGCTCCATCAGCCACAGAGCGGTGGAGGTGACCTCGCGGCGGAAGTTGGCGGCGACGAAAATGATGCGCTGGTCGGAGCCGGGGTTCAGGGTCAGCTCGTCGAACTCGGTATCGTCGAAGAATTCGCTCAGGCGCTGCTGGGCGCTCTGACCGGGTTCGTACTTTTCCAGGTACTGCTGGTAGATGGCGACTAGCTGGCTCTTGGTGAGGCCCGCGCAGTAGGAGGCGTACTTGAGCGCCTGCCACACCACGTCGCGGCCGGAGTCGTCCAGCTTGTTCTCGATGATTACCAAGTGGCCCTGCTTGTCCAACGCCAACAGATCGAGGCGCTCGCGGGTTTCGTCGAAACCGTCGAACTCCTTCTGGATAATCAGCAGATCCTCGCCCAGCACTTCAGGATTGGCGGCGAGCCACTCCTGCAGATGCTCGCGCTCGCGGAGGCCCAGTTCGGAGAATCTCTTTTGCTGCAGTGGGGAGATGCGGTTGGCGTCCTTGTCAATCTGGTACACTAGCTGGCCTCGGCAACGGGTTCTGGGTTGAGCTGGATTTCACCGGAAAGGAGTTTTGGCAGCAACGTATCGCGAAGCTGGGACAGGGCCTTACTTTCGATACCGTTATTTTTCGCCATTCTTAGATACGCTCCGGCAATATCATCGAAGCGTTCTAGGAGATCTAGCGGGTAATCAAGCCAACGAGCCATTGCCAATGCTTTAGCATTGGCTCGTTGTCGACCACTTGTTCCGGTCATCGATTGGATGGCCAAAGATCGAAAACTTTCTAGGCGAGCCATTAAATAACCTAGCGACAGCGGGCGCCCGCCCTTCGGCCTCAAAACTATAAACTCTGTCGAGCCCCAACCCACTTGCTCCGCGTCAAGAAAATCTACATAGGCGGTTTTACCGTTTTCCAAACATGGCGTAATCCGGGCCAGTAAAGTATCTCCATTAATGAACTTGGTACCACTACCGAATTCACGTTGATAAACGTCTTCCGCGAGATGCCCCTGCGTAGGCACATTTTTCATATCCAAGTACGGAGCCTTCGCTCCCTTTTTCAATATTCTGCGCGGATTAAACTCAAGAAGCTCATCTAGCGTGGTTACGTTCCATCCAGCAGGTGTTTTACCCAGCTCGGTTTCAGAAAACTCATCCGGAAAAAGCGCAGCAGTCTCCATCAACTGCTCCCGCTGCTCTACCCCCATGCCGGCCAACTTGGCCTCCAGCAGCGCACGGGTGCCGTCAATATCGGCGGGGTCGAAACTGAGGCCGGCGATGGTGGCGGCGGCGGCGGTGTTCTGGGCTTGCTCGAGGGCGCCTGGTGCCGGCAGCGGCTCGCCCTGCTCGGCGGCGCGCCGCTCGAAATGCTCGCGCACGACCACCTTGGCGCGCACCGGCTCGAAGTCCACAAACCAGCTTTTGAACAAGGTCTGGGCGATTTGTTCTAGGGTTTGGTTGGTTTTTCTATTTAGATCAATTTTTGAATCTATATCATGAAAGATCTTTGCAACCGATCTTTGATACTCATACTCTGGAAGTAGTAAATCTAGACCAGTGATATCAGTTTTCAGAACTCGAGATACTGTGGAGCCTCGGACATTTGTCAACAGGGCGTCGCGGTATTTTGGCGACAGCAAAGCATAGAGTAGATATTTACTATCTAGCACGCCCTTTTTTGCTCTTAATGCAATTACACGACGCGTAATTAAGTACGTTTGATCAATTGGGAAGGGAGCGACTTCTCCGACCGGAGCCTCAGTCGTTATTAAAACATCACCACCCTCGGGAAATCCTCGAGTGGTCCATCTGTCATACGTTTCCCGAGAAACATACGAAACCTTGGAAAGATCGATACGACCAGACTTAACGTTAGCTGCCGTGAGTGTAGGGATGCCTTTCGGGGACTTTGGCGGCGTTTTACCACGATAATCAATTATCGTTTCCAGTAACTCACCTAGTTTCGAAAGCTTCCAATCAGAGTTCATAGCCAAGCCCCCTCAAATTTTGAGAGATTTCTGCGCTTAGCACTTCTCCAGCCTCAAACTGATCTTTTAGCAGATCGGTTAGTATTGCCATCTTCTCAGCAAACGGCACCCCATCATCTTCCTCATCCGCGGCACCCACATAGCGCCCCGGCGTCAGCACGTGTTCGTGGTTGCGGATCTCCTCCAACGCCGCGCTCTTCACAAAGGCCGGCACGTCCCGATACTCGGCATCGCCGTTGCGCCACTGGTGGTACACATCGGCAATCGCGGCAATATCCTCATCCGGAAAGGTCTTCAGCACCCGACTGGCCATCTCGCCCCTCCCGCGGGCATCGATAAACAGCACCTCGCTTCTGCGCGGCTTGTTGCGGGCCAGGAACCAGATACACGCGGGGATCTGGGTGTTGGTGAACAGCTGCCCCGGCAGCGCCACCATGCACTCCACCAGGTCCGCCTCCACCAGCGCCTTGCGGATATTGCCCTCGTTATTAGTGTTGGAACTCATGGAGCCGTTGGCCAGCACGATACCGGCGCGGCCGTTGGGCGCCAGGTGGTGGAGCATATGCTGGACCCAGGCGAAGTTGGCGTTGCCCGCCGGCGGGGTGCCGAACTGCCAGCGCTTGTCGCTCGCCAGTGCCTCGCCGCCCCAGTCGGAGATATTGAACGGCGGGTTGGCCATCACGTAGTCGGCCTTGAGGTCCGGGTGCTGGTCGTTGTGGAAGCTGTCCGCCGGCTCCTTGCCGAAATTGAAGTCTATGCCGCGGATTGCCATGTTCATGGACGCCAGCCGCCAGGTGGTGGGGTTGGATTCCTGGCCGTAAATGGAGATATTCTTTAATTTGCCGCCGTGGGATTCGATGAACTTCTCGGAGGACACGAAGAAGCCGCCGGAGCCCATGGCCGGGTCGTAGACGCGGCCCTTGTAGGGCTCCAGCATCTCGACGATCAGGCCGACGATGGACTTGGGGGTATAGAACTGGCCGCCCTTCTTGCCCTCGGCGCTGGCAAACTGGCCGAGGAAGTATTCGTACACATGGCCGAGCACGTCCTTGGCGCGGTGCTGGGTGTCGTTGAAGCCGATGGTGGCGATCAGGTCGATTAGCTCGCCCAGGCGCACCTGCTTCATGCGCTCGCGGCCGTACTCGCGGTTGAGGATACCCTTGAGACGCGGGTTCTCTTTTTCGATGGCGGCCATGGCGTTGTCGATGGTGCGACCGATATCCGCCTCTCTGGCTTTCCCGCGAATGTTCGCCCAGCGGGCCTCCGCCGGTACCCAGAAGATATTGGCGGCGAGGTAATAGTCCCGGTCCTCCAGCTCTGCCTCGATATCCTCTTCGCTGGCGTCCTCCCAGTAGAGCTCATCCTTAGGGTCCTGGATGCGACGGCTAAGCTGACTGCGGAACTCGTCGAAGCTGTCGGAGATGTATTTGAGGAAGATCAGTCCCAGTACTACATGCTTGTACTCGGCGGCGTCCATATTGGCCCGCAGCTTGTCGGCGGCGGCCCAGAGGGTCTTTTCGATATTCGCCAGTGTCTGGTCTTCTTGTGCGGCCTTCGCCGCCTTTTTACTACTCATTTTGGTTCTTGCCTGATACTGCTTGTCCGCGGGACGGGGTGTGCGCGGCTGTTGTTCTATTTCTCTGCTCGGCGCCGGGGCCTTGGTGATGCCGAAGTACACCTGCAACCGGTGGCGCAGCTCCGCCTTGTTGCCGTGGTTGCTAATTCCGGCCGCCTCGCAGGCCGCCTTCAATTCCAGGCGGCCCAGGAAGGGCAATAGGTCGCTGACCTTGATGCTGTACTTCCTCATCAATGTCTTGGTCAAGGAGGCTTCGGCGGCGTTGGCCCGCCTGGACAGCTCGAAGGCATCGACGATCTTGCAAAGGGTTTTGCGCTCCAGCAATGCCAGCAGGTCGCGCTTGCGCAAAGTCGTGGTCACAGGGTTTCCTTATCACCAGCAGCCGTGGATATCGAACGAAAATCGATCAAAAAACGAGCAATCGTCACGACCAATGGCGGCGATTTTAGCTGCGAAGATTAGCAGGTTTGCGGGTGAGGATCATGGTGCCCGACAACTATGAGTAAGAGTCACCGGAGCGCCAAACTTCAGAATATTAAGCGACAGCAGGCCCAACAAGATGCGTCTCGCAATCTGACCTATGGGCTTTTGTTCGGATATCCGGCCCCGGCCCAAAAGGCGCGTTTGCGCCAGTGCTGTTTTTGCAACTGGCGGATGAAGGCCTCGCCGTCGGCGAGGCCGCCGTAATCGTCGATGTGCCGGTCCAGCTCGATCAGCTTGTGAAAGTAGCGCGCGCCGTGGTGGTAGGCTTTGCTGTAGCCGCGCCCGAGCAGGTCCGTCAGCAAGGCGCGGTAACAGACTGCAGCGGCCAACGTCTGTCCCGCGGCCTCAAACTGCTCTGCCCACTCCTGCATTGTGCTGTAGAGACGCGCCGGCAGACTGTCCGCCCTGTCTATAGCCGTCTCGGCCGCCAGTAAAGTATTGCCGAGGGTCAGCAGCATCCCGATGGCATTCGCCGGGTCATCGCATTCCCGGGCCATCGTTTCCGCTTGTTGTTTGATACCCGCGCGCTCCTGCTCGCTGGCAAACCCCCAGTAGTGGCCCAGAGTCGATTCACTGGGGCGGTCCAGGAAGGCCTGCAGCAAGTGGGCTTTCAGTTGCTCGATACAGCCCTGCTGCCGCAGCAGCTCGGCGCGCAGGCGTGACTGTCGGGCGGGGTCGCCCTGCCACTGGGGCTGCTGCAGCCAGTAGTCGGCGCGCTCCAGATCGTTGATCTCCAGAGCGAACTGGATGATGGATTCCAGTTGCCGGTGATTGGGCTCTGGGCTGGCGATCAGTGTGCTTTTCTCATACAGGCCCATATCGTCCAGCGCCTCGGCCACGGAACGCAGGCCCAGACAGGCGTGAGCGGCGGCGGAGTTGTAGTCGCGGTCGTTGGCCTGTGATGCCAGCGCCTTGCGGGCTTCATTTTCGAAACGCCAGGCCAGCTGCCGCAGTTCCTCTTCGCTGAGGAGTTTGCGGCTGTGGCTGATGATATTGTCCAGGCAGCCGTAGTCGTTGTGATCGAAGAAATAGAGAACCTTCTCCACCCAGTTCAGGTGGCCCGGACTTACGGCCCGCACCTGGGCGGCCGTGTCCAGCCACTGGTCCACCGCCTGGCGGAATACTTCCCCCAGATCTCCGCCCGAGTCGTCCACGCGATTCATCACCGGCTCGATGAGTTGCAGGAAGCGCTCGGTCGACTCCAGTGCCGCAATCGCTTCCTGCTCCCGCAGCAGGGTGTCGATATCCTCCAGCAGGCTGCGCAGGCGGCCGGCAAAGGCGTAGCTTTGGCGGTAACCGACAAATTCGTGTTCGCTGGCAATTTGCTCTATCCGCCGCATCATGCTCGCGGCAACGTTGTTGCTCTCCCCCGGTGCAAAGCCTGCCGATTCGATATGGGACTCGATGATTTCATCGATATCGTGGTGGATGCCGTAGATTCTCTCCAGCAGGCGGGCCATGGCGGCGCGGTCCAGGTTTTGCAGGGCGCTCTCTATTTCTATCATCGTGCCTTCGAATGTTTCCAGTTTTAGTGGCGATCGTCTCTTATCGTAACCCGTTGATTCACGGGAAGAAACGGCCCACTCTACGGCGGTAAGTAAGTTCTTCCGGCGACTGTAATCCAGAGGCGCCTACCGGTCACGAGCAAACCGGAGTTCAAAAATGGACAACGAAATCCCGGCGAGGGCCTGTCAGGCGTCTGGCGCCCGCTTGGCATACCAGGCGCGAATCAGGCCCGTCTGTAAGAACTGTGTTGGCGTCCTGAAGCCGCCGGACATGATGATGTCTTCCACCTGCTCTGGCGGCAGTAGGGCAACGTCGCGGTCATAGGCGGCACGCATTCGCTCGAGGCCTTCGGGCGGGATACCGCCGGCCCGCATCATTTGCAGCCAAACCTCGAGCAGGCGTTGATAGGCGGCGGAATCCGTATCGGAAGCCAGATCCGAGCTCGCAAGCATGCCGCCCGGGCGCAGTCGCCGGGCGATAGCGCGGAAGAATTCAGCGCGGGCCTCTCGCTCCAGGATAAATTGGGAAACGAGCAGGGCGGTGGCCGCGTCGAAGTTTTCCTCGGGGTCGAGCGCTTCGACATAGCCTTCGTGAAAGTGACAGAGGGGCGCAATCCCCTGCTCCCCGGCCCGGCGACGGCAGACCTCCAGCATCGCCGCGGAGGGCTCCACCACGGTAAAGCGCCACTGCGGGAAGCGCTCGGCGAGATAGATTAACTCGGCACCGGTTCCCGCTCCCACGCAGAGAATATGGGCGTCTTCGGGAAGGTCGGAAAACACCGCCCCCATCAGCAGGTGCAACGCATCGCGCAGCGGGGCCATTTTGCTCCACTGCTGGTCGTACGATGCGGCCTGCTGGTCAAAAATTTTTCGTATTGAATCGCGCTGCATTTTGGTTCTCCGAAAATCAATCCATGTGACCGCCCGACGACATAACTGTCACTGCCGATCACTGCATCAATGGTTTTCTTTCGATGGGCTCCGCTTGTGGACGGAACACTGTCGGCCCCCGCACTTTTTTCGCCGCTGGAAATCCCGGCTCAGGGCCGCCAGGGTGATGGTGCGAAATCGGTTCAGCAGCAACGCCTCGGCCTCGGCAAAGGCGTCATTCATGGCCGCATTCACAGCCTGCTCCACCAGGCAGTCGGGCTCCTCAGTGCGATGGCCGAGGGCGAGTACGCCGGGCGCGCCGAGGGCGAGGTGGATGTCGTACAGGGTGACAGATTCCAGGTCGCGGGCCAGCCGCCAACCGCCGCCGTGGCCCTTCCCGGATTGCACCAGGCCCTGCTTGCGCAGGCCGCCCAGAATGCGCCGGATCACCACGGGATTGGTGTGCATCATGCCTGCGAGGGCATCGGACGTGACGGGGCCTTCGGCTTCGGCCATATGCAGGAGTACGTGAAGTACGCCGGATAGTCTGCTGTCTCTTTTCATGTAACTTAGAGTATTACATGAAATGGGTAGACGCAATCCTGGGCGGGCTGGGCTTGCACCCTGGTGGGAGGAAGCCCATCGACATCATTCAAGTTTACATACCTATAATGTAGGTGTATAAACCTACTTTTAAGGTTTTAGTGATCGCCGTGCTCGAAGCTATCTTAGGTTCAACAAGCGCCGAACGTGTTCTGCTGTTTCTCTGTGCAAGGGAAAGCGGCTATGCAGCCGAAATAGCCAGGGCATTTGAAACAGACCTCAGCCCTATCCAGAAGCAGCTGGAAAGAATGGAGCGCGACGGCTTGCTCATTAGCCGCACCGTGGGCCGGACACGAGTTTACGAGTTCAATCCCCGCAACCCCTTTGTCGCAGAGTTGCAATCACTACTAAATAAAGCCCTGGATCTATACCCGGAGGAAATAAAAAACAGCCTGCTCCTCGATAGACGCCGCCCTCGCAAGAAATCTAAACCGCTATGAAACCGATTGCCAGGCTAACGCGCCTGGAACTGGCTGCATTGATTTGCGAAACCCTGAGAAAACAGAGCATTGATGTCGTGTTATCCGGCGGCTCTTGCGTTTCAATTTACTCATCAGAGCAGTATGTCTCAAAAGACCTGGATTTTATTGATATCAGCTTGAAATCCAACCGGCAGGTAGCCAAGGCGATTCAATCGCTGGGCTTTGAAAACTGGCCCAGGAACAGCCGACATTTCGTCCATTCGGAGTCCGACTTGAGCGTGGAATTTCCCTCTGCACCCCTGACAGTGGGTGACGAACACATCCCTTCATCAGCCGTCAATAATTTGCATACAACAATAGGAACATTGCGTCTGCTCACGCCGACCGATTGTGTTAAGGATCGCCTGGCAAACTACTACTATTTCAGGGATAACCAGTGCCTCGAACAGGCTGTTTTGGTTGCCAAAGCCCAGCCAATTAATCTGAAATCATTGGAAAGCTGGCATAGTAATGAAGGACAGGAGCAGGGATACAAAGAATTTTTGCATCGAATCAAAGGAAAATAGCTAATGCCCGCCAAAATGCCGGCGGGCACTGCGCTCTCGGTTCTTACTGGCTTCTTACCTCGATAATATAGCGCTCCATCTGTTCTTCCAGCATCGACAGCGGTAAGGCGCCATTGGCCAGCACCGCATCGTGAAACTCCCGCAGATCGAACTGATCCCCGAGCGCTTTCTCAGCCCTGGCCCGCAGTTCGCGAATCTCGATCTCTCCCATCTTGTAAGACAGCGCCTGCCCCGGCCAGGAGATATAGCGGTCCACTTCCGCGCGCACGTTGGCTTTTGACAGGGAGGTGTTGTCGGCGAGGAAGTCCAGGGCCTGTTGGCGGGTCCAGCCCTGGGAGTGGATGCCGGTGTCGATCACCAGCCGGCAGGCGCGCCACATTTCATAGCTCAGGCGGCCGAAGTGTTGGTAGGGGGTGGTGTAGATGCCCATCTCTTTGCCCAGGCGTTCCGAGTAAAGGCCCCAGCCCTCGCCGAAAGCGCTGAGGTAGAGGTTGCGGCGGAAGTCGGGGACGTTTTCCAGTTCCTGGGACAGGGCGTTCTGCAGGTGGTGGCCGGGGACGGCTTCGTGCAGGGTCAGGGCCGGCAGTTCGTACAGGGGGCGCTGGTCCAGGCCGTGGGTGTTGAGCCAATAGGCGCCCCCGCGGACGCCGCCGATGGCCGCAGGATTGTAGGAGGCGGTGGTGTAGTTGGGGGCGATTTCGTCCGGCACCGGTACTATGCCGTAGGGCAGGCGCGGGAGTTTGCCGAAGAATTCCGGCAGGCGGTAGTCGATGCGCTTGGCGATATAGGAGGCCTCTTTGAGCAGTTCCTCGGGGGTTTTGGCGTAGAACTGCGGGTCGGTGCGCAGGAATTTGGTGAATGCCTTGAAGTCCCCGTCGAAGCCGGATGCCTTAATCAATTCATCCATTTCCGCGCGGATGCGCTGCACTTCGGCGAGGCCGATTTTGTGGATTTCTGCCGGGTCCATATCCTGGGTGACGTAGGTGCGAATGGTGTGGCGGTAGTAAGCCTTGCCGCCGGGCAGCTGTTCAGCGCCGAGGGTTTCGGGGGCGGCTCGCATGTAGTCGCCTTCGAGAAAGTCCGCCACCCGGGCGAAGGCGGGAATGGCGGTTTCTTTTATTGCGTGCTCGCCGGCTTTGCGCAGCCGCTGTTGTTCCTTTTGCGGAATGGACGCGGGCATATTCTCAAACGGCTCGTAGAGGCTGCTCTTTTTCGGGTCGCTGTAGACCTGGGCGCGCACCGTGGGCGCTATGCCCTCGACGACGATTTTCGGTAGCACGAAACCGCTTTTGATTCCCTCGCGCATATTGACGATGTTTTCGTTGAAGTAGCGGTCGAAATCCCGAATCCGCGCAATGTAGTCCTGGTAGTCGGCCGCACGGTTCATGGCCAGGCCGTCGCTGGCGTCCAGCGCCGATGTGTAAAAGCTGTAGAAGGTGTTGAGGGGGATGCGGTCGAGGAACAGTTCGTTGGACTCGAGGGAGTTTTCCAGCACCCAGGTCAGCAGATCGCGATTCACCCGGTCCGACTCGCTCAGCTGGGCCGCGTCAATTGCTTCGAGGCGGGTGAGAAACTCTTTCTCTTTCTTCAGGCGCCGCGCGCGGTCTTCGGCGGCGACGGCTGGCAGGCGGTCGTTGTAGTCGGGCACCCCCATGCGGCCTGCCATGATCGGGTCTTCTTTGAGGCTGAACTGCCAGTGGTCGTCGATAATGCTTTGCAGCTGCTCGGTGGCCGTGGCGGCTTGGGCAGCGGGGGCGAATAACCAGGCGACTACATAAAGGACAGACAGAAATTTCTGAAGCCTTGATACCATTATTTTGTTCTCCGGTTTATCTTCGAGTCCGAACGTCAGATGATGGGCGCGTCGCTGCACTTCTTATGACCATCCTACTGTTACTTTTCCCGTTCTGCCCAAGGCTCAGCAATTCGTCGGGCTTTGGTGCATTTTTCTTTCGCCTGACAGATTTTTGCTCCTGCAAAATCTGCATTTCCGTTGGGCGGCACTCCGTTGGGCGGCATTCCGCTGGGCGGCATTCCGCTGGGCGGCATTCCGCTGGGCGGCATTCCGCCATCCATGGCGGTCACAACAGGCTCCTACATGGAGTTCGTCTTAAATCCATACATTGGAGTCAAATCTAACCTGCTGGTTTTTTCGCAACAAAGCCAACCCGATAGCCGAAGGGGCGGCCGATTTTGTTGAGTGTCTCCAGCGTCGGGTTGCCGGCATCGCGTTCGATTTCTGCGAGGATCCTCGGGGAGATGCCGACAATTTTCTGTGCGTATTCTTTCTGATTCATGCCGGTGATCCCGCGCATCTGGCGCACGGCCTGGCCGAGGGTCAGCTCGCCCTTCTCTATATTTTGTTTCAGGAGCTGCTTTTGCTCCGTAATCTGTTCCCGGGTCAACTTCATTCGATCTTCTCAACCCTTGGTGTTGTTTGGCGCAGGCCTCCGCGGCCAGCTCTTTGGGCCACTATAGTGATCCAAAGAGCCTGATACTGAACTGATGGATCACTATAGTGAACCAAAGTCCAGCGCGAAAGCCCATTATTCAGTACAACTTATGAGTTGTTATTTACTCTGGCCAACTATAGAGGGACTCAGAAACAATTTATATGCTGTAATTTCAATATTGAACAATATAAAAGTTGTATTTATGCTATAGACAATTTATCTGATGTTTGATCGGGTGCCTCCTGTGAAACTGACCTCGCAAATCAAGAACCGTCGTCTGCAACTGGGCCTTCAACAGAAGGACATGAAGCTGCGCATCGGAATGAACCAGCAGCAGTTCCAACGCATAGAGGCCGGCGGTAATCCGCGCCTGAATACCTTGGAGCTGGTTGCCGAAGGACTGGATGCGGAGCTGCTCCTGATACCAAAAGAGAAGCTTCGAGCCGTGAGGACGCTGCTCAGCGACAATGGGCCAAGGAAAAACGAAGGTAAGGATAAACCCAGAGCAGACGAAGATCCCTGGTCAGATATTCTGAAATAGCGCGGAAGCAAAAAATGGCAACTGAAGCTGTTGAGGTGCTCGAGCTCCGCCTGCATGGAGTCACCCTGGGCCATCTGGCCGGCTATCAGGGCGGCAGGAACATTCTGGTTTTTAACCCGGCCTATATCGCTGATCCCGATCGTCCCACCTTTACCCTGTCAGGCATTGCCGATCATCCTGCCTGCAGAAAGTTGTATGCGAGCCCCTGGGTCAGGCAGCAGCGGCTCCACCCAGTGCTATCCAACCTGCTGCCCGAGGGCGCTCTGCGTGACTGGTTTGCGCAGATGCTCAAGGTACATCCGGACAACGAATTCCCGCTGTTCGCACAATTGGCCGCGGATCTGCCCGGCGCGCTGACAGCCGAACCGGTTGTGCCGGAGCAAATCCCCGTAGGTGTGCTGGATCATCGCACGCGGATCGAGTCGGTGCCGCGTATGATTATGGACGGACGTCCACACTTTTCCCTGGCGGGCGTGCAGATGAAGTTTTCCATGCACGAATCTGACGGGCGCTTCAATATCTCCCAGCCGGATAGCCTCGGCGAGTGGATCGTAAAAACGCCTTCCACCCGCCACCGCGATGTACCGCTCAACGAGTACACTGCGATGAAGCTGGCGGAACTGGTGGGGGTGGATATTCCCGAGGTAAAGCTGATTATGCTGGATCAACTGCTGGACCTGCCGCCGATCAATCTGCCTGAGGAGCATTACGCCTACGCGATCCGCCGCTATGACCGGGACGCTCACCGCAAGCGCATTCACGCCGAAGATTTCGCCCAGGTGCTGTTCAAGTACGCCCACGAAAAATATGGCTCCACCAATTTCGAACATATCGGCAGAGTTGTTTACCAGTTCACCGGGCACAAACTGGCTAACACACAACAACTGGCGAGGCGCCTGCTGGTAAATATTCTGCTGGGCAATGGCGATGCCCACCTGAAAAACTGGAGCCTGATTTACCCGGATCAAATAACTGCAGAGCTGGCCCCGGCATACGATATTGTCTATACCCAGGCGTATATTCCCGGCGAGTCGCAAGCTTCGCTTAATCTGGCCGGCAGCAAGGACTGGTACAAATTGCATTTAGGGCATTTTGAATCCTGGGCGAATTCAGTTAGCGTGCCTTGGCGAACGATCAAGCCACACCTGGATGATGTGATGGAAAAAGCCCGCAGCCTGTGGCCGGATTATCTCCGGCAAGCGCCGATGAATAGCGGGCACAAAGAAGCTCTGAAAGTGCATTGGAGCAGGCTAAATAGCGATTTCGCACTGTGATGGCACGGTGTAAACCTGCCCCCCCTTACGGCATCAGGCCTGCTGAACCGTCTGCTCAATACGCCCGAAGATGGATTGGCCGTTGTCGTCCAGCATCTCGATCGCAATCCGGTCGCCGAACTGCATAAACGGCGTGCCCGGCTCACCATTCTGAATCGTCTCGATCATGCGGATCTCGGCGATGCAGCTGTAACCGACGCCGCCCTCGGAGACCGGCTTGCCGGGGCCGCCGTCCAGTTTGTTGGACACGGTGCCGGAGCCGATGATGGTGCCGGCGGCGAGCCTGCGGGTTTTGGCGGCGTGGGCGATCAGTTGGCCGAAGTGGAAGGTCATGTTCACGCCGGCGTTGGGCTCGCCGAATTTTTTGCCGTTCAGGTGGGAGACCAGTGGCAGGTGCAGCTTGCCGTCCCGCCATTTTTCGCCGAGCTGCTGCGGGGTGACGCACACCGGGGAGAAGGCGCTGGAGGGTTTGGACTGGTAGAAGCCGAAGCCTTTGGCGAGTTCGGAGGGAATGAGGCCGCGCAGGGAGACGTCGTTGACCAGCATTACCAGCACGATGTGCGCGAGCGCATCTCCCGGGGACACCCCCATGGGCACGTCGTCGGTGATCACGGCGATTTCCGCTTCGAAGTCGATGCCGAAGCCCTCGCTTTGCGGCATCAGGATCGGTTCGCGCGGGGCCAGGAAGGTGTCGGAGCCGCCCTGGTACATCAGCGGGTCGGTCCAGAAGCTCTCCGGAATTTCCGCGCCCCTGGCCTTGCGCACCAGTTCGACGTGGTTGACGTAGGCACTGCCGTCGGCCCAGTGGTAGGCCCGCGGCAGGGGCGAGTGGCATTTGGCCTGGTCGAAGGCTTCGCCCCGGATTTCGCCGCTTTCCAAGCTGGCGTGCAACGCTTCCAGGTCTGCCGACGCCGCGGGCCAGTTGTCCAGCGCACTCTGCAGTGTCGGCGCAATTCCGGCGGCGGAGATCATGCGGGTCAGGTCATTGCTGACCACCACCAACTGGCCGTCGCGACCGGATTTAAGACTGGCTAACTTCACTGTGCCTCCCCTTTAACAGTCGTACAAATTCTTCTTCGCCGTGCATGCCGGGCCTGGCGGTGCGGCAAGCCTCTTAGTTTCAGAGGCAGCGAAATTAGTTGCAACTGAAACCAATGTCAAGGGGCCATTAAAAGGTCATCCGATGAACGGTCCGGCAAATTCCGGTCGTTTGCAACGCGCTGTCGCCCCATAATCTCGGGCGGCCGCGCGCTGTTGATTTGCTTCGGTTTACTGGTGTATTTTCGGGCGCTCACGAAAATAAAATTTGCGTTGGCGGCCCGCCGTTGTCTGCGGCCTCTCCGGCCCCGCCCCGCGCCTTCCGGCGATATGAAATGCCCATGCTTGCGGCCCGTACGAGGTCAGGTTTCCCGTTATTGCTGGCGGCATTTCTGGGTGCCGGTGGCGCCCTCTCGTACGCGGCGGAAACTGTCCCCGCAGCGGCTCCGCAGCCGTATGCACCTTTCCGCTTCGATATTCCCCCGCAACCCTTGAGCCAGGCGCTGCTGGAATTCTCCCACCAGTCGGGACTCGCGGTACTGGCCTCATCGGAGCTCGACCTGACGGGAGAGTCGCCACCACTCAACGCGGAAATGCCGGCCCGGGAGGCACTGGCGCTGTTGCTGGAGGGTTCCGGCTTGACCTTCAGGCAGGTGGACGGCCAGGGTCTGGTGATACTGCCCGCGCCTGCCGGCCGGGCCGGAAGAGACCGCGCCTCTGCAAAAACGGCGGAGGACGGACCCTATCTCGACGAGGTGGTGGTGGTGGCCAGTAAAAGGCCCACCAAGCTGCAGGAAACCCCGATGGCGGTGACCGCGCTCGGCGACGAACTGCTGCAAGAGCGCCAGATCGACGGTCTGTTCAAGCTGGTGCGGCAGGTTCCCAGCCTGGAGATTGCGCGCAACGGCGACCACACGGCATCGATGCTGTACCTGCGCGGCGTCGGCTCGGACAATTACACCGAAGCCGGCGACCCGGGTCTCGCCACCCATGTGGACGGCATCTACAGCAGTCGCAACCAGGGCTCTTCCGCAATGTTCTACGACCTGGGCCGGGTGGAGGTGCTGCGCGGCCCGCAGGGCACCCTGTTCGGGCGCAACTCCACTGCCGGGGTCATCAATTACCACACGGCGCGGCCGGAACAGGAGGCATTTTCCCGCTTCGGCGCCACCTTCGGCAATTACCGGCGCAGGAAGCTGACCGGCGTCGTCAACCTGCCGGTGACGGACGACTGGGCACTGCGCTTGGCCGGCGCCTCCGACGAGGCCGACGGCTATACCAGGTTTGCGCCGGACTCCGCGTCCGCCGGCGCGTCGGAACGCTACAACAATGCGGACCGCTTCGGCTACCGCCTGAGTTCCAGCTGGCGCGCGAGCGACAACCTCAACTGGTGGTCCAGCTACGAGCGCTTCGAAGATCGCGGCGCGGGCAGCCTGCCAGTGGCGGACCACCACACACCGGTGCGGATCGACACCCCCGGCAAGACGGACCTGGTGCAGGACACCTATCGCAGCCGCCTCGAGTGGACATTCGACAACGGCATGGGCCTCACCTATATCGCCGGCTACAGTCGCATGCACCGCAGCCAGGACTGGGACGGCGACCGCAGCGGCGCTCTCGGCAGCGAGACGGATCCGCGCGAATACCACCAGAGCAACCGCACCGTCTGGGCGGACCATATCTCGCGCCAGCACGAACTGCAGCTCAAGAGCGACGACGACCAGCCGCTGCGCTGGCTGCTGGCCTATTTCGACTTCAGTGAACGCAACGATATACGCTTCGACCTCGAGCACCAGACCAGCGACGGCAGCGGCTGGGGCGGTGCGCCCGCGCACAGTTTCCAGCAGCCGGACCGCGGCTCGCGGCTGAGTGCCTTCTACGGCCAGCTGGATATCGATCTGCCACACCAGTGGCAGCTGTCCGCCGGCGCGAGGACCGGGCGCGACCGGCGCTATGATCGCGGCGGACGCAATATCGGCTGCCCCGACCTGATCCGCTCCGACCGCGGCGGAGAGCTGGGCCAGGTGGCGGTGAACCGGGAGTCCGCCGCGGAGGGACAGTGTTTCGTCAGCAACTACAACGACGTATCGCAGTCGTGGGACAGCACCACCACCATGGCACGGGTGTCCTGGCGACCGCGGCCGCGAGCCCTGCTGTACCTGCTCTACGCCGAAGGCTTCAAGCCCGGTATCGTCGAGGATGGTGGCAGCCTGGAAGGTGTCTATGCCGGCGCCGACGATCCCCGCTTCCGCGCGGCGCTGGCCGATCTGATCGCCACCAACAACAGCGACAATCCCCAGGCGCGCGCCTATGTGGAACCGGAGACCAGCACCAACCTGGAGCTGGGTTTCAAGCTGGGGCTCCTCGACGGCGCCATGACCCTCAACGGCGCCCTGTTCAATACACACTACCGGGATCTGCAGGTGTCCGGTGTGGCCGTGGACGAACGGGGCTTTGAGCGGGTGCGCAGCACCAGCGCCGCCTCGGCCACCATCCGCGGCCTGGAGCTGGAACTCAACTGGGCCACCAGCCTCAACGGGCATCTGGGCGGTTTCCTGTCGCTGCTCGATGCCCGCTACGACCGTTTTCTCGGTGTCGACAACGACTTTCCGCGCTACGGCCAGACCTGGAACCCCAGCGCTGGCGATACCGACATCCCCGACCTGATGGATTTCAGCGGCAACCAGCTCAAGCAGGCGCCGAAGCTGAGCTTCGGCCTGAATTACAGCCACAGCGTGACCATCCGCGACCTGGCGCGGCTCACCTCGCGGCTCGGCGTGCGCTATTCCGACCGGGTCTATTTCGATGAGGCCAACCGCGGACAGCGCAGTGGCAAGCTGCGGGACAATCGCACCGGCCTCTGGGTGGAAGACCCCAATGGCCCCGCCGCAAGCATCGACTCTCAGCCGGCCTACTGGCTGTGGGATGCTGGTATCAGGATAGAGCCGAGCGCTGGCAACTGGTGGGTGGAGCTGTACGGAGAGAATCTCACCGACGAACTGGTGCGCTACGACGTCGAGACCCCGGAGCTGACGCGCCCGGAATTCTACCTCGCCCCGCCGCGCACCCTCGGCGTTCACCTGGGCGTGCAGTTCGACTAACCAACCTTTTTCCATCCAAGGGGGGACGATTGCCAAGGCCGCTGCGTCTCAAGCGGTCGAGAATAAAAAAATGCCCGGAACTCCGCCGCGGAATTCCCGGGCAAAAAACGATGCGGGGAATCCCCAAGAGAGAAGAAATGGTGAACAATTTCCATGTTGCAAGCCTCGGCCAGCCCCTTGGCGGCCAATAACAAAAGAGCCCTCAGCGGGGAAGAAAAAGCGCTCGGCGAGGAAAAAGCCCTCAGCGATAGAGGGAAAGCCCTGAGCGACTACTACCGCGAACACCACCGGGAATTGTGCCGCTACGCGACCGGTAAGTTCGGCCTGACTGCGGTCGAGGCCGAGGACGTAATGCAGGCCGCCTTTACCCGGTTTGCGCCGCTGTTCGAGTCGGCGGAAGTGGAGAATGTCCGCGCCTTCCTGTACAGGACGGTCAGCAACGCCGCCATCGACCTGCTGCGCCGCAACCAGGTACGCAGGGACTTCGCGCAATCGGCAGAGAGCGACCCCGAAATCGAAATCGACAGCGTCAGCCCGGAGCGGGTCGCGGTCGGGCGCCAGCTGTTGGGATTGATCAGTCGCGCGCTCTGGGGCATGCCGCAGAAGCGGCGGAGACTGTTGTTGATGAATCGTGTCGACGGGCTGTCTTACGCGGAGATAGCGCGGCGGGAGGGTCTGTCGGCAACCGTAGTTAAAAAGCATGTCGCTAAAGCGCTGGCCGCGTGCCAGGCCGAGCTTCGTGCCAATGGGGGGGACTTGTAATGGCGCAGGGGCGCAGTCAGAGGCTTGTGGATGAGCGGGCGCGGTCGTGGTTTATGCTCCGGCACGAGCGCAACCTCAGCCCGCGGGAAGAGGCGGAATTCGAGCGGTGGATGGAGGAGCCTTCGCACCGGGCCAGCTACCGGCAACTGGAACAGGTGGACCGCGGCCTGCTGGCGATTGCCGCCACCGCGGAGGGCGAGCGTCTGCGCGCGCAGACTGCGCGAACTGGCTGGCGCGAGCGACTGCAGAGAACCCTGAGCGGTTTCCTGCGCGGCGCGCCGGCGCCGGCGCCGGCCCCGGCGCTCGCTATGGCACTGGTAGTGTTTATGGCTGTAGGGCTGGCAAGTATCAATTTGGGGGCACCCGGCAGTGACCCCGCACCCGGCTCTTATAAGACCGGTATCGCGCAGACGCGCACCATCACGCTGCAGGACGGCAGCGAAGTCACCCTCGGGGCCGACTCGCAGATCGAGTTCACTTTCGCGGAGCGCCGCCGCGATATCTCCCTGCTGAAGGGCCAGGCTTTTTTCTCGGTCGCCACCGATCCCGCGCGGCCCTTCTTCGTCAACACGGACAATGCCAGCGTCAGGGTGGTGGGTACGCGCTTCGAGGTGCATCGCGCGCCCGGCGGCGTGAAGGTGTCCGTCGAGGAGGGCATAGTGGACGTAACTCACGTGGATCACGTGGATCACAAGAGCCGCAAAGAAAACCGCAACACCGCGGCTACAAGAGTGCGACTGCTCGCGGGCCAACGGGTGCGCGTGAGTGCGGAGGGCAGCGGCAACGTGGAAACAATCGGCGCAGACGAACTCGCGAGCTGGCGCCGCGGCAAGCTCGTCTACCGGAATGCACGGCTCTCTGAAGTAGTGGCGGACGCCAACCGCTATCGGCCGGGCGGCATCCTTCTCGGTGCGCCGCAGCTGGCGGAGCTGCGAGTGACCACTTCCTTTTCCGTGAACCAGGTGGAGACCATGATTTCCATGCTGGAACAATCACTGCCGGTCAGCGTCTATCGCGAAGCCGACAACCGCATCGTGATCTGGCCGCGGACGACTGCAAATTAACTCAAGTTCTGAATACTCTATTTCGTCACTCCGGCGAAGGCCGGAGCCCAGAGAAATCACCGTCCTTTGGATTCCGGCCTTCGCCGGAATGACGATGTTCAGAGGTTCCCTAAG
Source organism: Microbulbifer sp. TB1203 (assembly GCF_030997045.1). Classification (NCBI taxonomy): domain Bacteria; kingdom Pseudomonadati; phylum Pseudomonadota; class Gammaproteobacteria; order Cellvibrionales; family Microbulbiferaceae; genus Microbulbifer; species Microbulbifer sp. TB1203. Next base: position 3,509,887 of record NZ_CP116899.1, read on the forward strand.
GTAACTCCTCACTCATAGGTAACCTGCATTGGCTTAAGGGAGCCACCTGTAGGAGCGGCGGGGCGGCCATCCGACATGCCCGCGATCAGCCTCGGTTCGCGGCGAATTAAGAAATAAAACGCACTCCGGGGGAGACGTTTTACCCTCCCTGTCCGTTTCATGTTTGCGCGCAAAATGCATTATCACAAATGCGCGCCCTTCATGGAGAAAACAACGGAGAGAGAGAATGAGCAAGTCATTCAGGAATAACAAGCTGGCCACCGTGATCGCTTCCGCGGTGGCACTGCAGGCCGGCGGCGCCCTGGCCTACGAGTTGGAAGAAGTGACTGTGACCGCGACCAAGCGGACCACAAACCTGCAGGATACCCCGCTGGCCATTTCTGCCTTCAGCGAAAATACCCTGGTGGAAAACCACGTAACCAATATCTTCGATCTGCGCGGCATGGCCCCCAGCCTGCAGATCCGCTCCAACGGCGACCACGGCGTGCCGCTGATTTTCATCCGCGGCCAGGGCACCATCGACCAGACGGAAGCCGGCGACGGCGGTGTCGCCTTCTATACCGACGGCGTCTTTTCCGCGCGCGCCCAGGGCGCCACCGCGCTGATGTACGATATGGAGCGAGTGGAGGTTCTGCGCGGGCCTCAGGGGACACTGTTCGGCCGCAACTCCACCGCCGGTGCGGTATCGCTGGTGACCGCCAAGCCCAGTGACGACTTCGCCGGTTCGGTCAGCGCCACCCTGGGCGAGCGCAGCCGGCAGGCGCTGCGCTTTATGCTCAACACGCCGATCAACGACCAGTGGGCGCTGCGCTTTGCCGGCGTCACCGACCAGCAGGACGGGGAAACCGACTACGCCGACGGCAATCCGTTTGCGGGAGAAGATGAATACGGCACCAAAGACCTGTCGTCTTTCCGCGCCAGCTCCCTGTTCCGGCCGACGGAAAACCTGGAGTGGTTCCTGTCCTACGAATATTTCGCCAATCAGGGGACCGGCGACCTGCCCAGCACGGATTTCGACGATCAAGTGAACGATGCAACCGCGGCCGGTGACATCGACCTGGAAACCGATACCATCCGCACCCGCCTCGACTACACCTTCGGCAACGACATGATGCTGAGCTATATCGGCGGCTACACCGACATGTCCCAGAGCCAGCTGTACGGCAACCAGTTCCAGGGCGATACCCGCAACACCGTGTCCTCGGGTCACGAGGCCAGCTCCCACGAGCTGCAGCTGAAAAACTCCGACGACAACCGTTTTCGCTGGACCGCCGGCCTCTACGCTTTCGAGGAGGAAAACGATATCCGCTTCGACATGCTGCACGGCAGTTGGGGCTTCACCCCCCAGGACCAGGATGTCACCCTGTCCTCCTTCCAGCAGCCGAACCGCAGCACCGAATCCCGCAGCGCCTATGTGCAGGGCACCCTGGATCTCACCGACACCTGGCGCGCCACCGCCGGCCTGCGCTATACCGACGACACCCGCGAGGACAAGGGCGGCCGCAGCATCGACTGCACTTATGCCCACGGGCCCGGCCCGATCGATATCGGCTTCGGCAGCCAGGCTGAAATCGTTGCCGACGGCGGCCAGGGCTGCTACTACCGCCAGATCAACGACATGAAGGACGACTGGAGCGACACCACCTACCTCGTCCGCCTGGAAAAGGATATCAGCGCGGACGTGATGCTCTTCCTGTCCTACGCCACCGGCTGGAAGTCCGGCGTGCTGCAGGACGGCCAGAACGCCAGCCCCACCAATACCAATGAAAATCCGGATGTAGCCGGCAACAGCCAGCTGGTTCAGCAACCGGAAGAAAACAACAGCCTGGAACTGGGTATCAAGTCCTACCTGCTCGACAACCGCATGACGCTGAACGCCAACCTGTTCCTGATGGACTACACCGACATGCAGGTGACCTCCGCGGTGATCGATCCGGTTACCGGCGAGTCGCGGCTGACCAAAACCAATGCCGGTTCCGCCACTATTCAAGGGCTGGAATTCACCATGAATTACGCGGTGACCGAAAACGGCGTGCTCACTGCCACCGGTTCCCTGCTGGATGCCACCTACGACGACTACGACGGCCAGGAAACCAATTTCAACAGCGATGCCGGCCTGAACTGGAACTCCTGCGCGATCGGCCCCGGCGCCGGTTCCACCTGTGAAAACGACCTGTGGGATTTTTCCGGCAACACCCTGCCGAACGCGCCGGAGGTAACCCTGAGCGTGTCTTACAAGCACGATATTCCCATGGGCAACGGGGACATCCTCACACCGCGGATTCGCGTGACCTACCAGGATGATACCTACCTGACCTACGAAAACCGCGGCGACCGACCCGCCGGCACCCTGGCCCCGAATGACCCCGGCGAAAGGGATTTCGACGTGCAGGAAGCCTATGCGAAATTCGATGCGAGCCTGACCTATGCCAGTGCCGACGACAGCTGGACGGCGGAACTCTACGGCAACAACCTGACCGACGAGGGCATCAAACAGGAGTTGTTTATCGGCGGCGTCCAGACTGCCTACACCTGGGCTCCGTCGCGGGAGGCCGGATTGCGTTTTGCCTATCGCTTTTAATCAGAAGCCCTCTCGCGTTGTTACGTTGTACCGCACGACGCCCTGGTTCAGCCGCTTGCGGCTGGACCCTTTTTTATGGGTAACTACTCACTCACAGGGAACCTGCATTGGCTTAAGGGAACCACCCTGTAGGAGCGGATGGCCGCCCCCCCGCTCCTACAGGGGTGAGTAGTTACTTTTATGAAAAACTTTCTATAAAAACAATGACAGAACAGCAGACAAGCAACAATAAAATCCGCCGCATCGTTATCGCCGGCGGCGGCACCGCCGGCTGGACCGCAGCTGCGGCACTGGCGCGGGTACTGGGCCGGGACCACTGCGACATTACCCTGGTCGAGTCCGAGGCCATCGGTACCGTCGGTGTCGGCGAGGCCACCATTCCCACCATCCAGACTTTTCACAAAATGCTGGGAATCCGCGAAGTGGATTTTATCCGCGCGACCCAGGCCACCTTTAAACTGGGTATCGAATTCCGCGGCTGGGGCAAACCCGACGGCCGCTACTTCCACCCCTTTGGTCACTACGGCCGCGAATTCGACTCGATTCCGTTTCACCAGTACTGGCTGCGCGGCAGCACCATTGCCGACTGCGGCAGCCTGTCCGACTACTCCCTGTGCGCCGTGGCGGCGGAATTGGGGCGCTTCCTGCCCGCGAACTCCGACCCCGGCTCGATACTCTCCTCGCTCGGCTACGCCTACCATTTCGATGCCGGCCTCTACGCGAAATTCCTGCGCCATTACGCCGAGGGGCTGGGCGTGAAGCGAGTAGAGGGGAAGGTGGTGGATGTGACCCTGCACACGGGTAACGGCCATATCCGCAGTCTGGTGCTGGAGTCGGGGCAGATGCTGGAGGGGGATTTCTTTATCGACTGCAGCGGCTTTGCCGGGCTGCTGATTGGCGGGGCCCTGAACGTCGGCTACGAGGACTGGTCTCACCACCTGCCGGCGGACAGCGCCGTGGCGGTGCCCTCGGAAAATGTCGGTCCTACAAGGCCCTATACCCAATCCACCGCCAGCGCCGCCGGCTGGCAGTGGCGTATTCCCCTGCAGCACCGCACCGGCAATGGCCTGGTCTACTGCAGCGACCACCTCTCCGAAGACGAAGCCGTCGCCACACTGCTCGCCAACCTGGAGGGGCAGCCGCTGGCGGAACCGAAACGCCTGCGCTTCACCACCGGCCGGCGCCGGGAATTCTGGCACCGGAACTGCCTGGCGCTGGGACTGGCGGCGGGTTTTATGGAGCCGCTGGAGTCGACGGCCATCCACCTGGTACAGACCGGTATTTCGCGGCTGTTGCTGCTGTTTCCCGGACGCGAGTTCCACCAAGCGGACATCGACGAATTCAACGCGCAAACGGCCCGGGAATATGAGTTTATCCGCGATTTCATCATCCTCCACTACTGCGCCAATGCGCGCAGCGAACCGCTGTGGCAATACTGTCGCGAGATGCCGGTTCCGCAGACGCTCGCACACCGCGTCGCCCTGTTCCGCAACCGAGGCCGCATCTTTGAGCGCGAGGAAGACCTGTTCAAGAGCGCAAGCTGGCTGGCGGTGTTGATGGGTCAGGGTATTGTCCCGGAGCACCACGATCCAGTGGTGGACAACAAGCCGGAGCGGAAACTGCTGGGTATGCTGGAGGAGATGCGCCAGTTACTGCGCCGCGGCGCCGAGGCCATGCCGACACATGACGAGTTTATCGAGCAGCATTGCCGCGCGGCGCCCCTCACCTAAGACCACCACCAACTGCCCGTCGCGAACTACTCCCCGCTGTAGGAGCCTGCTTGCAGGCGAACAACAACGGAACTCCGCAGCCGTTCGCCTGGCAGATTTTTGCTCCTGCAAAATCTGCATTTCCGCCATCCATGGCGGTCACAACAGGCTCCTACAGAGTAGTTCTTTCCAAGTTTCGGAGTTCAACCGTAGGGTGCGCCGTGCGCACCGCTCCAGGGCTGCCGGGGACCTCAGGTTTTTTGGTGCGCACGGCGCACCCTACGACTGTCCCGGAAAGGCGCTCCGCCGGCTTTCGCAATCAATGCAGGCTCAACTCCGCTTCTCGTCAACAATCGGTACAAACTCTTCCTCGCCGTGCATCCACGCGGCGTGCCTGGGTGCTTTTTTGGTTCTGGACCACTCCTCGAGCATGTCTTCCGCCACCCGCTTCAGCTCTTTGTGCATCCCCGGCCTGGCGGTATTGGCGGCCAACTCGATGCGATGGCCGTTGGGGTCGAAGAAATAGATGGATTTGAAAATGGTGTGATCCGTCGGGCCGAGCACGTCGATGCCGGCGGCTTCCAGTTTGTCCTTGGCCGCCAGCAGTTCGTCCATACTCTCCACCTCCAGGGCGATGTGCTGCACCCATTGGGGCGTATTTTCGTCGCGGCCCATCTCCGGGGAGTTGGGCAGCTCGAAGAAAGCCAGCACATTGCCCATGCCTGCGTCGAGGAACACGTGCATGTAGGGGTCCGGCGCGCCGGTGGAGGGCACCTTGTCTTCGGCGATGGCCAGTTGGAAGTCCATGCCGAGGAGATCGCGGTAGAACTCCACCGTCTCCCTGGCATCCCTGCAGCGATAGGCCACGTGGTGAATGCGTTTGATCGCCATCAGGCCCTCGCCTTCTCTTCTTTCTTGATTGCGCCGCGCTGCAGTTGGTCGCGCTCGATGGACTCGAACAGGGCCTTGAAGTTGCCCTCGCCGAAGCCCTCGTCTTCCTTGCGCTGGATAAACTCGAAGAACACCGGGCCGAGCATGTTGGCGGAGAAGATCTGCAGCAGCAGGCGCGGCTGGCCGCCCTCGGTGGTGCCGTCCAGCAGGATGCCGCGGGATTTCAATTCCCCGGTGGGCTCACCGTGGCCGGGCAGGCGCTCTTCCAGCATTTCGTAGTAGGTCTCTGGCGGCGGGGTCATGAATTCCATGCCGCGGGCCTTGAGCCTGTCCCAGCAGGCGAGCAGATCGTCACAGGCGAAAGCGATGTGCTGGATGCCCTCGCCGTTGTATTTCATCAGGAACTCTTCGATCTGGCCGCCGCCACCGGCGGCCTCTTCGTTCAGGGGGATGCGGATCTTGCCGTCCGGTGCGGTCATGGCCTTGGAGAGCAGGCCGGTGTACTCGCCCTTGATGTCGAAGTAGCGGATTTCGCGGAAGTTGAACAGCTCGGTGTAGTAGTTGGCCCAGTACTCCATGCGGCCGCGGTAGACGTTGTGGGTCAGGTGATCCAGGGTGTGGAAGCCGCAGCCCTGCGGATGGCGGTCGACGCCTTCGAGCCACTGGAAGTCGATATCGTAGATGGCTTCGCCTTCCCGGTAGCGGTCGATCAGGTACAGGGTGGCGCCGCCGATGCCCTTGATCGCCGGCAGCCGCAGCTCCATGGGGCCGGTGGCTACGTCGACCGGCTGGGCGCCTTTTTTGAGTGCTTCGCTGTAGGCGAACTTGGCGTCCTTTACCCGGAAGGCCAGGCCGCAGGCGGAGGGGCCGTGCTCCTGCGCATAGTAGTAGGCGTGGCTGTTGGGCTCGTAGTTGGTGATAAAGTTGATATCGCCCTGGCGCCACAGCTCCACGTCTTTGGACCGGTGCCGGGCGACCTTCTCGAAGCCCATGGCCTCGAATACGGTCTCGAGGATGCCTTTCTCAGGAGCGGTAAACTCCACAAATTCAAAGCCGTCGAGACCCATGGGGTTTTCAAACAAATCGGACATTCGGCCCTCCCTTTTTTTCTCTCATTGCACCGCCGTCGGGGCGCGGCAGCAGACTCATTAGTTTCAAGTGCAACCAATTTAGTTACAATTGCAACTACAGTCAAGGGGGCTGAATTTGGGATCTCGCCGCCTATCTGCAGCGAACTGGCGGAACCCGGCCAGGCAACTCTGCCACCTGGCCGGGAGGAATCGCGGGCGGTTTGCGGGTGCTGCGGCGCTCAGGCCGCGTCGGAGAATCTATTCGTGCTCCACGCCACAGCTGCCGGTGTCGGACCTGCAGTCTCCACCCTCGTGAAAAGCACCCCTGATCTCATCGCACTGCTCCTTGGTAACCGGGCTCGCGCAGGATGTTTCCGTTCTCTGGCAGCACCCGGTCGGCCCCCCAGCCCTGTTCTGTTGTTCGTTTTCCCGCTGGTCATCCGGTGGAGCACAGGCCGCAAACAACACGGTCAATGCGAATACCGCCAGTACTTTGGCTGAAGCCTTTACGCTCATGGGTACCTCCTCTCGGGTACATATCGGCACCCCGCACCGGCGGGGCTATGGGTTATCGGCCACTGTGGACACCGGCACCTAGTCATACTCGACCGGATATGTATTCACTGTAGCCCAGCAGCGATTTGTCCTGAATCGCAATTACGCCCTTTCTGAATTCCGCTGAGCCGTTACAATCGGCCCCCGTTTGCAGGCCCGTGTCGCGGAGCCCCACCCCGAGTTCACTGACAACAGGACGCCCTATGATCCTCGCCGCCCTCGCCATCGCTGCCGGTTTCGCCCTGCTGATCTGGAGCGCCGACCGCTTCGTGGACGGCGCCGCGGCCACCGCGAAGCACGCCGGTATGCCGCCCCTGCTGATCGGCATGGTGATCGTCGGTTTCGGCACCTCGGCGCCGGAGATGGTGGTGTCGGCGATGGCGGCCCTGGACGGCAGCCCGGGCTTGGCGCTGGGCAACGCCTACGGCTCCAATATTGCCAACACCGGGCTGATCCTGGGGTTCACCGCGCTGCTGATACCGCTGACAATGCACTCCAGGATTGTGCGCAAGGAGCTGCCGCTGCTGCTGGCGATCAGCTGCCTGACCGGCGCTTTCCTGTGGAACGACAGCCTGGAGCGTTGGGAGGCGCTGGTGCTGCTGCTGGGCTTCTTCGGCCTGGTGGGCTGGTCCATTTTCTCCGCCCTGCGCGGGAAGGGGGACGACTTCGGCGAGGAAATGGAGAGCGAGCTGGAAGCCCATCCAATGACGCTGCCGCGCGCACTCTTCTGGCTGGCCGTGGGCCTCACGCTGCTGATCGTCAGTTCGCGCATCCTGGTTTGGGGCGCGGTGACCATCGCCGAGTCGCTGGGGGTCAGCGACCTGATCATCGGCCTCACCATCGTCGCCCTGGGTACCTCGCTGCCGGAACTGGCGGCCACGGTGATCGCCGCGCGCAAGGGCGAGCACGATATCGCCATCGGCAATGTGGTGGGTTCGAACATGTTCAACCTGCTGGCGGTGGTGGGGATCGCTGGCGCCATCGCGCCCATGTCGAACGTTCCGCCGGAAGTGCTGACCCGGGACTGGCCGGTGATGGTGGGGCTGACGGTGGCGCTGTTCGTTTTCGGTTATGGCTTTCGCGGCCAGGGGCAGATCAACCGCTGGGGGGGCGGAGTGCTGCTGCTCGCCTATATCGTCTACAACGCCTATCTGGTGATGACGATTACGCGGGCGGTGGTTTAACACTCCGGCGAGCCTCCGGCCCGCATGCCGAGCTGGAGCTCGGCGTTCCCAGGGCGCCCGCTCCTACAGTTGCTCTTCGAAACGGCGCAGCTGTGCCTGAAGGTGCTCAATTTCCTCCAGCAGTTCTATCGCCAGCGCCGCGCCGGGCAGGTTCACACCCAGGTCCCGCTTCAGGCTCCGCACCCGTCGCACCCGCCGCACGCAGATACCGCTGAAACGCCACTGGGTCCGCCCCTGGCCCAGGGGTTCGATAACTCCCTCCTCCACCAGCGCGAGAACCTCCTCCGCCGGCAGTTCGCAGGCGCGGCAGAGTTCGCTGAGGGTGAGTTCGTAGCGCTCGTCGAGCAGCGCGCCGCTGATCTCCTCCGCAAGTTGGGTTTTCATTGCGTCAGCCTCCCATGCCGCTTCGCGGATTGAAGTCGAAGGCGTCGCCGAAGCGGCGGTAGGCCTCCTTCTCCGCCTCGGTGTCAGCCGGCGGCGGGACCACCTTCAACACTACATAGAAGTCTCCGGGCTCCGCGGCCGGTATGCCGCGGCCCCTGAGCCGCAGCTTGCCGCCGGTGGCACTGTTGGCGGGCACGGTGAGATTGACCGCGCCCTCCGGCGTGGGCACCCGCACCTTCGCTCCCAGCGCCGCCTCCCAGGGAGTTACCGGCAGGTCCAGGTACACCGTCTTGCCCTCCACCGAATAGAACGGGTGAGGATTGAAGTGGATCTCCAGGTACAGGTCCCCGGTGCCGCCACCGCCGAATCCCGGTTCTCCCTGACCCGCCAGGCGTATCTGCTGGCCCTCCGTGACACCCTTGGGAATCTTCACGTTGAGGGTGCGCTCGCGCAGCTGCGGGCGGCCGTCCGGGCCCAGTTCGGAGTGCTTCAAAGTGATCTGGCGGGTGGCGCCGCGGTAGCTGTCCTCCAGGTCGATGGCGATCCTGGCGTAGGTGTTCTCGCCCCGGGCGCGGTACTCGCGCCGAAAGCCGCCGCCGAATCCCGGGGAAAATCCGCCGCGGCCAAACAGGCTCTCGAAGAAGTCGCTGAACATCTCCGGATCCGCCTCGGTAAAGCCGCCACCGTGAAACTCGAAGCCCTGGTCCCAGTCCGGCGGCGGGCGGAACTCCTGCCCCGACTGCCAGCCGCTGCCCAACTGGTCGTAGGCGGCGCGCTTCTCCGGGTCCTTGAGCACCTCGTAGGCCTCGCTGACCTCCTTGAAGCGGTCCTCGGCACTCGCCTCCGCACTCACGTCCGGATGATATTTGCGCGCCAGCTTGCGGTAGGCACGCTTGATCTCATCCTGGCTGGCGTCGCGTTCGAGGCCGAGGATTTTGTAGTAGTCCTTGTATTCCATGCGTGCTCGGGGTTGCGACCAGATTCGGCACTCTCTCAATTCAGGAAAGCCGAAAAGCACCGCATTTTCCACGAGACTGACGTACCGCTCTCCTCCTCCGGCTCGCCCCGGCGCTTATTCGAAAAAGTAGCTGCCTCCCAGCAACAGGAATACATCACCTGTTTCGTTCTCGCGGGTGGGCACCAGCATGTCGTCGTAGCCGTCGCCATTGACATCTCCCACACCGGCAACAGTGGAGACTTCGCCGGTATAGCCAGTCAAGGAGGTTCCGCCAGTATAGAAGCGGACCATACGGTTTGAACGTTCATACAGCGAGACTTCCCGGGGGATATCGGCACCGCCGTAAATCAGGGTAAAACTGCCCGCATTGATATAGGTGTCGTGGGTGTCCATGACGGCCAGATCGTTGTAGTCGTCGCCATTCACATCCCCCACGGATAAGGCCCGACAGGAGCCTCTGCCGATCACGGAAAAACCGCCGTTCGGCGCGTCGTCAAACACCGTTTCCTCCGATTGCAGCTGCACCGTCTCCGGGAAATTGCCGCTGCCATAAATAATGCGCAGTCTCTCAGCGCTTCCCTCGTCGTTGCCGTCCTGGCCCAGGGCTATTTCGTCCAAGCCATCGCCATTGAGATCATTGACGATGGATAGGCAGCGACCGAGGCGGGTTCCGGTTTCTGGTACGGAGGTGACTACCATGCCACCGGGGATGGTCTGCGCGAACGTATCCACCGTGGTCACACGGGGGAAATTACCGTTGCCGTAAAACAGATAGGCGCGCCCCTCGGATTGGTCATCAATGGAAGTTTCCGATGTGAGCAGGTCGTCGATACCGTCTCCGTTGACGTCGCCGAAACCATCCTGCGGTATCCAGCCGAAGCTGTCCCCGGCGTAACCGGCCTCGGCCATCTGGAAGGTATAGATTCCGTACTCCGCGTCGGTCGATGGAATCTCGCTGACGTCCGCTCCACCGGGTACGACAAAGAACTGCCCGTAGCTCGGCTCCGTCGGTTCGACACCGGTCATCGCCATATCGACGGCACCATCACCGTTGATATCACCCACGCCGCGGGTAAAGTAGCGGGATTCCCCCGATACGATTGCATTGAACTCAGCCGTTTGCAGGCCCACTTGGGTATTGTTGTTGATAGTGACTTCCGTATAGGGCTCCGGCACCGGGTCGGCTCCACCAAAGATGGCTGCGGAGACGCGGTTGCCGAGGGCGATATCGTCGTAGCCGTCGGCATTGAAATCGCCGAGGGGGCTGACCTCGAGCAGGTAGTCCCCCCAGTTGAAATGGTGGCCCAGTGCCGGATCCATGTTTTCGGGCCACGCCAGCAGGTCGTAGTGGCTGTCGAACTGGCCTCGGCCGTAAAGCACCGCCATTTCGGGATAACTCGTCTCCGCGCGCTTGTATAGGATGCCGAAATCGTCGCGCCCGTCGCCGTTGAAATCGCCCAGACCAGCGACATCGTTTCGCGGAGAGAAAGATTCAGGCCCCACCCGGAAAGTGACAAACTTCACCACGTCGGTATCCCCGAGGGCCTCCAGATCCAGCTCGCGCAGACGTATTGAGAAATTGATCTTAAATCGCTGTCGCACCGCCCCTCCGTCACTGTCTTCGCCGCGGATATTAATAACCGCCTGATCGTCGCCGAGAAAACTGCTGTCCGGCTGGTAACGGTAGATGCAGTCATCCTCTTCAATCAGCTCGCCTGATGTCGGTCCTTGGCCGAGCTCACAGCGGCTCTCGCGCATGGGAGTAGTGGGATATAGAGAAATGTAGTCGCTGAGTTCGCCGATATTCAGCAACTCCTCAATGGTCTGGGTTGCAAGTACCCGCTCATCGTTGCCGGAATCTTCGCCTCCATCGCCGCTGCAAGCGCCCAGCAGAAAGCTGGCGCTCATTGAGCCGATTGTCCTCAACAGATTTATCGTTTTCAAAGTTACTTCCTGGTGTCAGCCTCAAGTGATGCGGCAATGTTACACGAGCCTTTCTCGACGGACACAATGAGTTTCTCGACGGCTGTTTCGAAGAGGACACCGGATACATTAGACAACATGATTGCGTTTTTTCGACCAGTATTTGTGTTGAGTCTTATCGCCCAGTAAAAAGCCGTCCTTGGGCGGCTTTGGTTTCAGGCTTCAGTTTCCGGCACCTTGGCGAAGTCGCCGACACCGGTCTCCTTCAGCAGGGAATCCACCAGCGGCGCCATGGCGCGGTGCTTGAGGGCGCTGCCGACCAGGGCTTCCGGGTCCAGGGTGCGCACCCCCAGAGTCTGCGCGGCATTGCCGATGGCGTCGTTATCCGGCTTGACCCGCAGGTAGAATTCCGCGAGCACATCCACGCGCATCCGGTCCTTGGTGATCAGCGCCTGGTGCCCTTGCGCGATGCTCCACCATCACATAATGGGTGGTGCCAAACTGGTCGCTGAAGCGCACTTCTGCCGGTGGGCCGGAGGCGGCTTCGCCGATGATGAAATTCTCCTTATAAAGAAATACACGCCAAATAAAGGGGAGAGGAGAAGGAATAGCCGCGCGCCTTTCTTGGCTCCGCGACACCGCTTGAGCAAAAGTTGAGCGGCCGCGGAACTACAATCCGATGATGACCGAGCACAACCTGATCCTCAACGTCGACAGCTACAAGGCCAGCCACTACCTGCAGTACCCGCCGGGTTCCGAGTATGTGAGCAGTTACATGGAGTGCCGCGGCGGCGAATTTCCCGAGGCGGTGTTTTTCGGGCTGCAGGCATTTATCAAGCAGTACCTGCAGCAGCCGGTTTCCGCCGCGGATATCGACGAGGCGGAGGCGATGCTGCACGCCCACGGCCTGCCCTGCCACCGCGCCGGCTGGGAGCATATCGTCGAGGAGCACGGCGGCCTGCTCCCGTTGGAGATATCCGCGGTACCCGAGGGCACGGCGGTGCCGCTGCACAATGTGATGCTGCAGGTGGTGAACACCTGCCCCGCCTGTTTCTGGCTCACTACCTATATCGAGACCGCCCTGGTGCGCGCCATCTGGTATCCGGTGACCGTGGCCACCCAGAGCCGTGAGATCAAAAAGATCATTGCCCATTACCTGGAGGAGACCGCGGATTCCCTGGACGGCCTGCCGTTCAAGCTGCACGACTTCGGCGCCCGCGGCGCCAGCAGCCTGGAGACGGCCATGCTCGGCGGCATGGCGCACCTGGTGAATTTCCACGGCACGGACACGGTGTCCGGGCTGGTGGCGACACGAAAATATTACGGCGCGGATATGGCCGGCTACTCGATCCCCGCCGCCGAGCACAGCACCATGACCGCCTGGGGGAAGGAAAGGGAGGCGGACGCCTATGCCAATATGCTCGACCAGTTCGCCGGGCCGGACAAACTGGTGGCGGTGGTCAGCGACAGCTACGACATCTGGAATGCGATCGAGAATATCTGGGGCGGCGTGCTCAGGCAGCGGGTGATCGACAACGGCGGCACCTTGGTCATCAGGCCGGACTCCGGCGAGCCGGTGAGAATAGTCACCGAAAGCCTGGAGCGGCTGATGCGTATTTTCGGCTGTCAGACGAATAGCAAGGGCTACCGGATGCTGCCGGACTTTATCCGCATCATCCAGGGCGACGGCATCTCTCGGCGTTCCATTCCCAAAATTCTGCAGGCGATGAAGGAGCGCAAACAGAGTGCCGACAACGTCACCTTCGGTATGGGCGGCGAACTGCTGCAGAAGCTGCACCGGGACATCCTGAGCTTCGCGATGAAGGCCAGCGCCATCCGCATCGATGGCCAGTGGCACGATGTGTACAAGAATCCGGTGACCGGGCCGGAGAAGAAATCCAAGCGCGGGCGGTTGGCGCTGATCGAGAACCCGGACGGGGAAATGGAGACGATCCGACTGGAACAGCAGGGAGAACGGGAGAACCTGCTGCGGCCGGTGTTCCGGGACGGACGGCTACTGACGGAGACATCCTTCGACCAGGTGCGCGCGCGGGCTGAGCTGCGCTAAAAACCAAGGCCCCTTCATGCCATCCTCGCAGTGTCCCGCCGAAAGCTGTTCGTGGGGGCTTTGCCGCTTGCGAAACTGGACGACACACAGTAAGTGTCGGAAGGAAACGAGCCTCTTCCCACCCACTCCTGCTCGCACCCTCACCCGCGTTCGCCACCTTCGTCAAGCTTGGCCGACAACAATCCCGGGAAAGCGAAAAGGACTCGATCTCTCCTTCGACCGTTGAGGACCATTCCAATGGCAGTGGAGCGAACCACCAGATCGTAGAGTATCAGCGAAAGGCCGATAGTGATGGCCGAAATGGCGACCAGTTTAAGCGACCAATGCAAGGCCACTTCGGCGAAGGCAATCTGCAACCAGACTACGATCGGCAGGTGAATTAGGTAGACCCAGTAAGAGGAGTCCGCGATGTAGCGGACCAGCTTGCTGGGCTTGTCGAAGAATCGTTTGAAGAGTCCGATGCCAACGGCGACCAAGGTCCACATCATGATCGCATAGCCGGCTACGAACAAGACGCGGATCAGCGTGATCTGGGGATGGCCGGACTCTAACTGAAACTTAGCAAGGTAAACGGACGTGGCAATTCCGGCGATGCAGAGCGCGACGGTTGCAATCGACAGGCGAGCGAATTGGCCGATGAGCGACTGCTGCCGCTGCAGAAGCCAGCCGAGGAGGAAGAAGCTTCCATACACCAACAGGACAGGTAGGTGGGGCGCCAGCGACTGATCGGGCGTGTCCATGCCCCACAGTTTCATATGCCAAAGGCTGATTGCGGTGAGAGCGGCCAGGACGATGAGGGCGAATCGAGAATCCGACAGCCGGGTGATTGCCGAATCGACTTTTCGGGTCAAGAATTCACGCAGTTGGGGCCGTAGGCCAATTAGAGAACGCAGTCCAAGCGTGATGCCGGTCACCAATAGCAAGTAATAGAGGAACCAGAGATGGCTGCCGGTAAAAAGCCCCTTGGGAAGCTCGGCAAGCGATTGAAAGCCAATTTTCAAACCGGAAAGGATGTTGACCTCTCCTCGCATGCTTTCGCTTCCCATGGCCCAGGAAGCGACGAGCAAGGGTCTCAGGATGAACCAGCCAACCACGAATGGGATAGCGATTCGAATCAGTCTCGATTGAAGAAAAGAACCGGCCCCTTGGCGGTGGAAGGTCATGTGGCTAAAGAAACCTGCGATCAGGAAAAACAGCTCCATGCGAAAGGAATGGCTTACCATTACGACATTTGACAAGAGGTAGCTGGTCGACACGTCCATGACTGCCCAGCCGATGAAGATCGGCAGAAACGACAAGCTGGCATGGAAGACGATTCCGAGCAGCAGGGCGAAGGCCCGCACGGCGTCTAGGTAGTCGAGTCGATTGCTTTCGATTGTGGCAGTCATGGTTGTCGAGATTCCTGGATTGAATATTCGGATACGATTGGATCGGCTAGTAGAAGCTCACCTCGTCCACTTCGAAATCGAAGGCGTTTCTTCGCACGTCGAAAGCGACCATGCTGAGACTGGAAATCGTTTCCGTATTCAAGGGCGTTTGCTCCGACCAGGCTCGCTTCATGCTCGCAAAGGGGATCTTGACTTCGTGGAACTGACCATCGGCCTGGAGTGCAATCGGCGCGGCATGGTAGTCGAAATTCGTAACCTCCGGACTAATGGCCGAAATGGACAGATTGCCCTTGTTGACGCGTACCAGGAGACGAACGCCTTGGAATTTGCTGACGTTTATCGGCAGCCCCTGGGGATCGAGTAGCAATACCGCGCTAGCCCAACCCGGTTGTCCGCGTGGCGGCGCAATTTCGCCCCTGGCGACGAGGATGCCGTCTTCGATGCTATAGTGAACGGCGGTATTTCCCCCCGCCGTCGTGTCGTCGATAAATTGACGCTCGATTCCGAGGCTGTTGCGCTGGGAATCGCTGAAGTCGTCGACCGTTTGCAGTGCCTCATCGCCAACAGCCGGGTTGATGATTGCGATCACGGCGATCGTCGCCAGCGTCCTGGAGACAAGGCGATTGAGCGAGTTGAATGTAGTCATGATGCTTTTCCTGGTGGGTTGCGGTTATTTTCAGATCGGAGTCCGGCGATTTCGGACGATTGCTTGCTGTTGCACCCGGTAAGTGCCCATCGAGGAAAGGGAGGTGACACGGAAATCTCATGTATTCCCCCTGGAGCGCTTTTTTTGGCCTTTTCGAAAGATCCTGTCACCTTTGGGCCAGGACCGGGCACCTGCTATACAGGCACCGGCTATTTGGACGCTCATGAAACTATTCGAAAAAAGATCGACTCTGGAAGACGCCAGCGACGCGTCCCTGGTGCTGGCATCGATTGGAGGTGATCAGCAAGCCTTTGGAAGCATCGTAAGCCGCTACCAGCGCTTGCTTTGCTCCTTGGCCTATTCATCGCTGGGCAGCTTCGGCGAAAGCGAGGATGTCGCCCAGGAAACCTTTGTTGAGGCCTGGAAGAGCCTTGAAAGCCTGCGCGAGCCAGAAAAACTCAAGCCCTGGTTGTGCGGGATCCTGCGTTTCAAGATCAGCCATCACCGCCGAAAGGAGGCCCGGCAGCCAGTGCGGCACGCCGAGGACTTGCAGGAAGCGGAAGCGTTTGAATCCGATGATGAAGGCATCGAGGGGATGGCGATCAAGGAAGAAGAACAGGCCTTGCTATGGACGGCTTTGGAGAAAGTGCCGGAAATCTATCGCGAACCCTTGATTCTGTACTACCGGGAGCACCGGTCCGTGGAGCGCGTGGCCGACGAGCTCGATCTTTCAGAGGATGCAGTGAAGCAGCGCCTGTCACGCGGTCGAAAAATCCTGCAGGAGCGAATGTTGGCTTTCGTAGAAGGCGCCCTGGCCAAGAGTACTCCTGGATCGGTATTTACAATAGGCGTACTCGCCGCCTTGCCGACGATCGCCCCTCCCGCCAAAGCTGCCACCGCCGCCATGCTGGCGGCCCATGCGAGTTCCTGGATCAAATGGGCCGGTGTGGCTACGTTTATGGCAACGGTTTCCGGATTGGTCAGCTCGGTCTTTGGCATGCGTGCAAGCCTGGATCAATCGCGCACCAGGCGTGAACGCCGGTCCGTCGTAAAGTGGTCGTTGCTGTTCTTTGGCTCGGCGGTTGTCTTCGTGGCAGGGATGTTTGCGCTCAGGCAACTCGCAATGGGGTCGCATGAAGACGTCCAATTCTATTCCGTATTGGCCCAAGCGATGGTTCTTGGATTTTCTATCAGCTATGTTGCGATGACGTATCATTTGCTCAAGAGCCAGCGAACCTTGAGAGCGTCTGAGCGCTTGAGACGGCCAGATCTGTTCAAGGCCCCTGAGGATCAACCTGAGTCGAAACGGCGCGAAATCCGTAGCCGCTTGCATCTGTTCGGCCTGCCGCTTCTTCATGTCAAACTTGCGAAGCCAGAGGCGGGCGATGCGCCCGCTGTAGGCTGGATCGCCGCAGGCGACAGGGCGTACGGCTTGGTATTCGCATGGGGTGGCTTCGCAGTGGCACCGATAAGCGTTGGAATCGTATCCTGTGGTTTGGTGACAGCCGGCGCCATAGGGATTGGCATCGTAGGAATGGGCACCGTAGGGATTGGCCTGCTGGCATTGGGCGCCTCGGCAATCGGATACAAGGCCTATGCTTCGCTCTCTGCCATGGGCTGGGAGAGCGCCTTCAGCGGAGGCTTCTCTGTTGCAAAAGACGCGGCAATTGGACCAATCTCGATCGCCAACCAGATAAACAACGAGCAGGCAGGAGAGATCGTAAACCTGGCGGCATTAGACCAGACCCATGCCCCGGTCCTGGGGGCACTTGCGTTCCTGGTGATCGTCCCGGTGGTTTGCTATGCGAAGGCTGTGCGTCGAAGGCATGCCAGACCCGGCCTCGGAGCTAGCAACTGAAGCTTGTTATGCGAGACCTGCCTGAATTATAGCGATAGCTTCGATTCGCCCCCGATCCCGCTCATCTCAACGACATGGCACTTTACTTTGGCGTGAGTCTCGCATATTGGTGAGCACCTGTTCGCCCGTGATCCGGGCGGCAGCGATAACGATAAAAACCGTCCCGACCCCGCCCACACGGCCAGGTTATGGGGACAGCCCGGAGGTGCCATGCAAAGAAGAAAATTCCTCAAACTCGCCGGTGTCGGCGCCGGCGGTATCCTGCTGCCGGTCTACGGCGTTCCGGTCTCCGCGGAGCAGTTGGCCGGCAATGGCCTGGATGTGCGGCAAAAGAAAGCCCTTGCCGACGTCGTGCTCAATACCGCCCGCAAGGCCGGCGCCAGCTATACCGATGTGCGCATCGGCCGCTATCTGAACCAGTTCGTGCTGACCCGCGAGACCAACGTCGAGAATATCGTCAACACCGAATCCTTCGGCGCCGGCATCCGTGTGATCGCGGGCGGCACCTGGGGCTTTTCGGCCACCAACGACCTGACCCCGGACAGCATCGCCCGCGCGGCGCGCCAGGCGGTGGCCGTGGCCAAGGCCAACGCCAAATACCAGACGGAGCCGGTGCAGCTGGCGCCGGTGAAAGGCGTCGGCGAAGTCTCCTGGCAGACACCGATCCAGAAAAACGCCTTCGAGGTACCCATCGGCGAGAAGGTCGACTTCCTGATGGAGGTGAACAACGGCGCGCTCAAGGCCGGGGCCAGCTTTATCAACTCGTCCCTGTACCTGGTCAACGAGCAGAAGTATTTCGCCTCCAGCGACGGCTCCTATATCGACCAGGACGTGCACCGCCTGTGGGCGCCGATGGAAGTGACCGTAGTGGACAAGAAGACCGGTGTTTTCAAGACCCGCAATGGCCTCAGCGACCCGGTCGGCCGCGGCTACGAATACCTGGACGGGCGCGCGGAAGACAAGATCCACGGCCAGACCACCCTGTACACAAACTCCTACGATATGGCCGAGGACGCGCGCCTCGCCGCGGAGCAGGCGAGAGCCAAGCTGTCCGCCAAATCCATCCAGCCGGGCAAGTACGATCTGGTGCTGGAACCCTCCCACCTAATGCTCACCATCCACGAATCCGTCGGCCACCCGCTGGAGCTGGACCGTGTACTCGGCTACGAGGCCAACTACGCCGGCACCTCCTTCGCCACCCTGGACAAGTGGCGCAGCGGCAAATTCCAGTACGGCAGCGACAAGGTCAATCTATTCGCTGACAAGGTGCAGCCGGGTTCACTGGGGGCGGTCGGCTACGACGACGAGGGCGTGAAGACCAAACGCTGGGACCTGGTGAAGGACGGCATTCTGGTGAACTACCAGGCCACCCGCGACCAGGTGCATATGATCGACCAGAAGGAATCCCACGGCTGCTGCTACGCCGACAGCTGGTCCAGTGTGCAATTCCAGCGCATGCCCAACGTGTCCCTGGCGCCGGGGAAGGAAAAGTATTCGGCGAAGGACATGATCCGCGACGTGGAGAAGGGCATCTATATTCTCGGCCGCGGCTCCTACTCCATCGATCAGCAGCGCTACAACTTCCAGTTCGGCGGCCAGCTGTTCTACGAGATAAAAGATGGCGAGATCGTCGGCCAGGTGGAGGACGTCGCCTACCAGTCGAACACCCAGGAATTCTGGAATTCCTGCACCGCCGTCTGCGACAGCAGCGACTACCGCCTGGGCGGCACCTTCTTCGATGGCAAGGGCCAGCCGAGCCAGGTGAGCGCCGTGTCCCACGGCTGTTCCACCAGCCGTTTCGACAAGATCAACGTTATCAACACCAAGCGCAATATTAGTTAAGGACATCGTCATTCCGGCGCAGGCCGGAATCCATCTACCTACGAGCTCTATGGATTCCGGCCTTCGCCGGAATGACGAGGTCCAAATGTTATTCAGGCAGCAACGAACAACAATAAGTTTTTGGAGAAAAAGAAATGGCAATTTTATCCAGAAGTGAAGCGAAACAAATTCTCGACAAGGTGCTGAAATACAGCAAAGCCGAAGCGGCCAGCGCCCAGCTCACCGGTGCCGAGACCGGCAATATCCGCTACGCACGCAACAGTGTTTCCACCAGCGGTATCGTCAACGATATCGAACTGGCGGTGGAGGCGCGTTTCGGCAAGAAGTCCGGCATCGCCACCATCAACGAATTCAGCGATGCGGCGCTGGCAAAAGTCATGCGCCGCGCCGAGGAGCTGGCCAAGCTGTCACCGGACAACCCGGAGGCCATGCCGCTGCTGGGCGAGCAGAAATACCCGAAGGTGAACGGCTTCGCCAAATCCACCGCGGACATCACTCCGGACCAGCGCGCCAAGGCGGCGGCCGACTCCATCATGGCGGCCAGGGAGAGAAAGGTGATCGCCGCCGGCTACCTGGAGGACGCGCGCTCCTTCGCCGCCGTGGCCAACACCAAGGGCCTGTTCGGCTACCACGTTTCCACCTCGGCGAATTTCACCGTAACCATGCGCACGGAAAATGGCCTGGGCTCCGGCTGGGCGCAGAGTGACGTTTCCGATTTCTCCACCATGAACACCGGCGCCGTCTCCAATATCGCCATCGACAAGGCGGTGCAATCCCAGGAAGCGCGCGCACTGGAACCGGGCAAATACACGGTGATTCTGGAGCCCAGTGCGGTGTCCGGACTGGTCGGCTTTATGATGTGGAACTACGACGCACGCAGCGCCGACGAGGGCCGCAGCTTTATGAGCAAGAAGGGCGGCGGCAACCGCATCGGCGAAAAGATGTTCGACAAGCGCGTGCACATCTACTCGGACCCGGCGGACCCGGATGTGCCGGCGATGCCCTGGGCGGAGGACGATTTCATGGCCCAGGAGCGCGTCGACTGGATCAGGGACGGCGTGGTGAAGAACCTCCCGCGCAGCCGCTACTGGGCCAGTCAATCCAAGGAAAAGGAAAAAGCGATTCCACAGCCGAACAACCTGATCATGGTCGGCGGCGACAAGTCGACCGCGGAACTGATCAAAAACACCCGCCGCGGCGTACTGGTGACCCGCACCTGGTATATCCGCATGGTGGACCCCCAGTCCCTGCTGCTCACCGGCCTGACCCGCGACGGCACCTTCTATATCGAAAACGGCAAGATCAAATACCCGATCAAGAATTTCCGCTTCAATGAGAGCCCGGTGATCATGCTGAACAACATCGAGGACATGGGCCGCGCCGAGCGCGTGGGCATGTGGGGTTACTCGGCGATGATCCCCGCACTGAAAGTGCGCGACTTCACCTTCAGCAGCCTTTCCGACGCCGTGTAACGGCCATAGCGAATCGAGGATTCAGAAATGGACAGAAGAAAATTTCTCCAGCTGAGCGGCGCCGGCCTGGGCTTTTCCATGCTGCCGCTGTCCGGCAACCTGGTGGCGGAAAGCAAGCTGGTCCACAGTGGTATGGACGTCGCCGTCAAGAAAGAACTGGCGGATGCGGCGCTGAACACCGCCACCAAGCTGGGCGCCAGCTATGCCGACGTGCGCATCGGCCGCTACCTGAACCAGTATGTGATCACCCGCGAAATGAAAGTGCAGAACGTGGTCAATACCGAGTCCATCGGTATGGGCGTGCGCGTGATCGCCAACGGCACCTGGGGCTTCGCCGCCACCAACGATATGACTGCAGACGGCATCGCCCGCGCCACCGCACAGGCTGTCGCCACCGCCAAGGCCAATTCCAAATACCAGAAGGAGCCGGTGCAACTGGCAAAGCAGAAAGGCTACGGTGAAGTTAGCTGGAAGACCCCGATCCGCAAAAACGCCATGGAGATTCCGCTGGCGGAGAAAGTCGACCTGCTGATGGAAGTGAACAAATCCGCACTGGATGCCGGTGCCAGCTTCATCAATTCCATGCTGTACCTGGTCAACGAGCAAAAGTATTTCGCCTCCACCGACGGCTCCTATGTCGACCAGGATGTACACCGCCTGTGGGCGCCGTTCAGCGTTACCGCGGTGGACAAGAAGGACGGCGGCTTCCGCACCCGCGAAGGCCTGGGCCAGCCGGTGGGCCGCGGCTTCGAATACCTCGACGGCCGCGCCGAGGACAAGATACAGTCGCAGACGGTGTTGTACCGCGATTCCTACGATATGATCGAGGACGCCAAGCTGGCCGCGCAGCAGGCGCAGGAAAAGCTCAAGGCCAAGTCCGTCAAACCTGGCAAGTACGACCTGGTGCTGGACCCGAGCCACCTGTGGCTCACTATCCATGAATCCGTCGGCCACCCGCTGGAACTGGACCGCGTATTGGGCTACGAGGCCAACTACGCCGGCACCTCCTTCGCCACCATCGACAAATGGCGCGACGGCAAATTCCAGTACGGCAGCGACAAGGTCAACCTCTTTGCCGATAAGGTACAGCCCGGCTCCCTCGGTGCGGTCGGCTACGACGACGAAGGCGTGAAGACCAAGCGCTGGGACCTGATCAAGGACGGCGTGCTGGTGAACTACCAGGCGATCCGCGACCAGGTGCATATGCTCGGGCAGAAAGAGTCCCAGGGCTGCTGCTACGCCGACAGCTGGTCCAGCGTGCAGTTCCAGCGCATGGCCAACGTGTCGCTGCAGCCGGGCGAGGACAAGTTGAGTGTCGACGAGATGATCAAGGATGTGGAAAAAGGCATCTACATTATCGGCGACGGCTCCTTCTCCATCGACCAGCAGCGCTACAACTTCCAGTTCGGCGGCCAGCTGTTCTACGAGATCGAGGACGGCAAGATCACCGGCATGGTCGAGGACGTCGCCTACCAGTCGAACACCCGGGAATTCTGGAATTCCTGTTCGCAGATCTGCGACGAGCGCGACTACCGCCTGGGCGGCTCCTTCTTCGACGGCAAGGGCCAGCCGAGCCAGGTCAGCGCTGTGTCCCACGGCAGCTCGACGGCGCGGTTTGATGGGGTGAATGTAATCAATACCAAGCGCAATATTGGCTAGTCCGAAGGACTGATGTGGGAGCCTGCCTTGCAGGCGAACAAGAGCGGAGCTCCGTAACCATTCGCCTGCAGGGCAGGCTCCTACAAAGCTAGTTCGTCATTCCGGCGCAGGCCGGAATCCAGAAGCCACGAAACTGGATACCGGCCTGCGCCGGTATGACGACAAGTAGAATATCGTAGGATGGGCAAAGCGCAGCGTGCCCATCAAACCCTAATGCTGTAAAACCATGCCGCTAACCCGTAGACACTTCCTGCAAAACCTGATGCTGACCAGCAGTGCTCTCCTGCCAATCGGCACACGCGCACAGCCGGAGCAACACTACGACTTCCACTTCACCCGCCTGATGTACGAATCCGGCGACTGGGACGTGGACCAGCGCATGCCCTCCAACCTGCTGAATTCGCTGATCGAGTACACCAACCTCAAGGTGGACCCGAAGGAGCACATAGTCCCGCTGGCGGACCCGGAAATGCTGCTGGCGCCTTTCTGCTACCTGGCCGGGCACAAGCTGCTGGAGTTCACCACGGCAGAGGCGCGCAATTTTCGCGACTACGTCAACCGCGGCGGCTTCGTTTTCGTGGATGACTGCAACCACGATATCGACGGTCTCTTCGCCAAGTCCTTCGAGGCGCAGATGGCGGAGCTGTTCGGCGAAGACTGCCTGCAGAAACTGCCGCACGATCACGACCTGTACAACTGCTTCTTCCAGTTCGATGAACTGCCGGTGACCAGCTTCGAACTGAACGGCTGGGGCGACGACCTGGTACACGACTACCTGAAAGCCATTATCGTCGACGACCGCATCGCGGTGCTCTACAGCAACAAGGACTTCGGTTGCGAGTGGGACTACGATTATCGCAACAAGCGCTGGCTCGCCATCGACAATACCAAATTCGCCGTGAACATCGTTATCTACGCACTGACAAGCTGAATTCCCATGCCAAATACCATTGACAGCACCATCGAAGAAACAGTAGAGCAGCGCCTGACCGGCCTGGAAAAACTCAGAAGCGAGATCGGCAAGGTCATCGTCGGCCAGCGGGAAGTGGTGGACCAACTGCTGATCTGCCTGCTGGCCCGCGGCCACGCGTTGCTCGAAGGCGTGCCCGGCCTGGGCAAGACGCTGCTGGTAAAAACCCTGGCGGACTGCACCGAGCTGGCATTCAAGCGGGTGCAGTTCACGCCGGACCTGATGCCCGGGGATATTCTCGGCAGCGAGATTCTCGAAGAGGATCACTCCACCGGAAAACGCTTCTTCAAATTCCAGCGCGGCCCGATTTTCACCAATATCCTGCTCGCGGACGAAATCAACCGCACACCGCCGAAAACCCAGGCGGCGCTGTTGGAATCGATGCAGGAATACGCGGTAACCGTGGCCGGCGAAACCATCGCGCTGCCGGAACCCTACTTCGTGCTGGCGACCCAGAACCCGATCGAACAGGCCGGCACCTACCCGCTGCCGGAAGCACAACTGGACCGCTTCCTGCTGAATATCCATATCGATTACCCGGCGGAACAGGACGAAGTGGAAATACTGCGCGCAACGACAGGAGGCGCCCCGGAAAAACCCGCGCCCTGCCTGGACGCCGCCGAGCTGCTGGAAATGCAGCGGCTGGTGCGCGAGATCCACGTCAGCGACGATCTCTATCACTACGTCGCACGCCTGGTGCGCGCGACCCGCACCGGCGAGAGCACCAATTCGAAATTACAGCAGTGGATCAAATGGGGCGCCGGACCGCGGGCCGGCCAGGCACTGATTGTCGCCGCAAAAGCGCGTGCGTTTCTGCAACAGCGCCTCGCGGTCACCCGCGCGGATATTCAGGCGCTGCTGTTGCCGGTACTGCGCCACCGCATCCTGCTCAGCTTCCACGCCCAGGCGGACGGTGTCACGGTTCCGCAACTGCTGCGGGAGCTGCTCGACAGCGTCCCGGAACCCGGGCGGGACTGATACCGTGAGACTAATACCTTGAAACTGACGGACCCGCTGACGCTGGCCGCCACCCGCGACCTCGCCTGGCTGTCGCGGCATATCGCCGAGGGCATGCTGCTGGGAATGCAGCACAGCCAGCGACGCGGCGCCGGTATCGAGTTCCAGCAGTACCGCAGCTACGAGCCCGGCGACTCCATCCGTCATATCGACTGGAAACTGTTCGCGCGCTCGGACCGCTACTATGTGCGCGAGGCGGAACGGGAGAGCCAGATGCACGTGTGCATCGCGCTCGATACCAGCGCCTCCATGGCGCAACCCAGTTTTATCCATCCGCAACTGAACAAACTGCAGTACGCAAAGTGCTGGATCGCGACCCTATGCTGGATGCTGCACCGCCAGGGCGATCGCTTCTCCCTGCTGGCGTTGAACGACGGCGGCACCCGCTTTGTGCCGGAGGACCAGGGCGAGGAGCACCACCGACGCGTCTCGCTGGAACTGGAGCGGTTGCAGGCAATGGGTCACTGGCCAGGAGAAGACCAACTGGCACCACTCTGGAAGCGGTTTGAACAGCCTTGCCAAGTGGTGCTGGTCAGCGATTTTTTTGAACGTAGCGGAGAGATCAGCGCCTTCGCCGGCCGCCTGCACGCCGCCGGCCGTCCCTGCCTGCCGATGCAGTTATTGGTGGAAGCCGAGGAGACATTTCCGTTCGACGGCGAACTGAAAATCCGCGATCCGGAATCACCCGCTGTAACCGAACTCAGTGCCCGCCAGCAGCGCGCCGATTACCTGCACGCGTTCGGCGCCGCGCAAAAGGCGCTTGCCGCGCGTTTCGCCGTGCAGGAGTGCCCGCTGACCAGCGTCGCCATAGAGCAGCCGCTGGATCAGTCACTGCGCCGGTTTATCCGCGCGCATTCCAGGATTGATCTGGGGAGGATCGACTGAAATGCTCTGGCAGTCCTCCCAATGGCTGTGGTTGCTGTGCGCCCTGGCGATTCCGCTGCTGGTTCACCTGTTGCAGCGCAATGCCTCCCGTGAAATCACCTTTGCCGCAGTGCACTGGCTGCGACAGAAACCGCAGTTCACAAAGCACCTGCTGTTGCGGGAGAAATGGCTGTTGTTGTTGAGAATGCTGCTGCTGGCGCTTCTTGTATTAATGCTCGCACAGCCGCTGTTGCAACGGGACGGTATTACTTCCCCAGACCTGCTGCTGGTGGACCCACGCATCGAGCACGGGCAACTGGAAACATTTCTGCAGGAAAACCCCGGCTTTGCATCCGTTCTGTGGCTGCAGCCGGAACCGGTGCCGGTCACCGCGCCGCGGCCACAGGCACCAGATCTCTGGAAGACGCTTTCCGGCCTCGCCGATGCCGGCGAATTCCGCCGCGCTCATATTCTGCTGCGCAGTGCGGAAAACCCGAGCGGCCACGGCGCCCTGCGGATCAGCCCGCATTGGCAGTGGCATGCGCTGGAAAATGCAAATACGGAAAATTCCGCACCGCTGCCGAGGTTGGCATTGCTGGACGAAGGGCCGCCGTGGCTCGAAGCGGCGTTGCGGCAACTGCGGGAAACCGAACTGCCGCAACTGGAGTTGCAAAAACTCGATACGATCGACAGCGTGGGCGCGACCGAGCAGGACTGGCTGATCTACGACACAGCCGGTGCGTTGCCCGCAGCGCTGCGGGAATTTATCCGCGATGGCGGCCTGCTGATCACGGACCGGCGCGTACAGCCGGCGGATGAAATGCCGTTTGTCGAAGTCGCGGACGACGGATCGCTGCAGTCCGCCGCACTGGGTCGCGGCAGCTGGCTGCGCTACGGGCGGGACTGGCACAGCGAGGATTTTTTCCGGCACCCGGATCTCCCGGAAAAACTGTGGCAACAGTGGTTCGCTCAGGACTGGGCGCTGCAAACGCGCAGCCGCGGCCTCTGGTCTGTCACCGCGCCGCCAGGCATTGCCATACCTGAATCCAAAGTGGGCCGATCGCGCCTTGTGCCGATGGAGCACTGGCTGCTGCTGGCATTTGTGCTGCTGCTCGCGCTGGAGCGCACAGTCGCGCTTGCGCGCCCCGCAGCGGGGAGTCGCGACCGTGACTGATCACGCCCCTCAATTATTGCGACGCGCGGGGCGCAACTGGCGTAGCGGCAGTCTGTGGCCCTATTTCTGGCTCGCAACGGCCGTCGCCGGGATCAGTGCAATCGGCATTGTGCAACTGCAGTGGTCGGTTTGGATTCCCTTCGCATGCCTGGCCGCGATTGCACTGGCACTGCTGCTGGATCGCAACTGGCGCCTCTCGACTGCCGACATCTGCCGCAAGCTGGACGGCCGCTTTCCAGTGCTACAGGACAGCAGCCAGCTATTGAACAAGCCACCGGAGACACTCGGGCCGCTGGCAAAAGTACAGCGGCAACGCACGGCCGCCACACTGCAACAGTTGCTGGATAGCAGTGCACTGAAGAATTTCCGACCTCCTTGGCACCGCAGCGCGGTAACCAACGCCGCCGGTGCCTGTCTCGGCCTGCTGGTGTTTGTTATTGCCAATACGCTGCCGCAACGGGATGCGCCCGGCCAGGTGGCCGCCGCACAGGCCGCCGCTGCAGCGGGGTCGATCGAGGTGGTGGAGGCCATTACCGAGATCCGCCCGCCCGCCTACACCGACCTGCCCGCGCTAACCCAGTCGCTGCAGGTAAAGGCGCCGGAACAGTCCCGTATCACCTGGCGGATCACACTGAATACACCCGCCGGCGCGCTGACGATGCTCGCCGCCCGCGAGAATTTCGTTTTTTCCCCAACGGAAACGCTGCCCAGCCGCCACTGGCAACTGACGCGGACGCTGGCGGAAGCGGATTTTTACCAGCTGTCCGCGCGCAGGGGCGAAGAGGAGATATTGTTGCCACAGATTCACAATATCGGGATCGAAGCCGATCGCGCACCGGAATTCTCCTTCAGCCTGCCACGGGACAATGTGACGACGATCAATACCGACAGCGAGAGGTCGTCGCTGCTGCAGGTCGATGTCGAGGTGACGGACGACTTTCAGGTGGCGGAAACCGATCTGCTGATCACCCTGGCGAGCGGCGACGGCGAAAATGTCCGCTTCCGAAATGACAGAATAAAACTGGAGCCGGCCGACACCACTGAAGGCGCAAAGCGTTACCACTTCAGCGTGCCGGTGAAGCGGTACCAGATCGAGCCCGGCGATGAACTCTACTGGTTCCTGCAGGCGCGCGACAACCGCGAACCCGAGCCGAACCTGCGGAAGAGCCAGCACTTTATTATCCGCTGGCCACAGGCGGAGATTTTCGGCCTCAGCGATGCCGAGGGCATGGCGATCAAGGTTCTGCCGGAATATTTCCGTAGCCAGCGCCAGCTGATCATCGATACCGAGGCGCTGCTGGCGGAACGGGAGCAGCTCAGCGAGGGGGATTTCCGAAAACGCTCGGAATCCCTGGCCTACGAACAGAACCTGCTGCGTATGCGCTACGGCCATTTCCTCGGCGAGGAGGACTCGGCGCTGGAACACGATGATGAATCCGGACCCCACCATGAAGCGCACGGCGAAAGCGTAGACGCACATGGGGAGGAACACAAAGACCACGGGGATCACGAAGACCATGGAAACCACGGAGATCACGGAGACGACCACGAAGCCCCGACACAACAGTTCGGCGATGCCAGCGGTGTAATCGCCGCTGCGGGGCACAGTCACGACACCTCGGAACACGCAACCCTATTCGATCCGCAGACCAAGGAGCTGCTGCGCAACGCGCTGAATGCCATGTGGAGTTCCTGGCGCGAGCTGTCGGTCATCGAACCCCGCGCCTCCCTGCCCCACCAGCACACTGCCCTGCGTTACATCAAGGAAGTGCAGCAGGCCTCCCGTATCTATCTGCAACGTGTGGGTTTCGAGCCGCCGGCCCTGGACCAAAGTCGACGCCTCAGCGGCGAGCGGGACGGCGTAAAGCCACCGCGTGTAAGCGCCACGCGTAGCGACAGTGAGCGCGAACAGCTATTAAAACTGCTGCAGCGGGTACGCGCAGGCGACGCGCCGGATGACGGCACAGCGGAGGAACTGCTGTCGCTGCCGCAGTTGCGCGAGCAACCGCAATTGCGCGTGGAGCTGTCGAAAAACCTGCGTCTGTACCGACAGCAGGCGGATTGCACCGACTGTCGCCGGCAGCTTTCCGCGCTGCTGTATCAGCTGCTGCCGGCGCCGCAGGCGCAGCCGTCGCTGCCGAGGGAGCGCGCTACTACAGGCAGTTTCGACAACTGGCTGCAGGAACAAGGCGGAGAGCGCGAATGAATTTCTGGATCGCCGCCATCTGCATTGTCACCCTGGGAATTTCCCTGCTGCTGATCGCCCGCCGGGAAAAAGGCGGTGCGCATCGCGCCGGCGCGATGCTGCTGCAGATCGCCATCTGGGGACTCGTCTGGGCACTGGTAAATCCCCCAGCGCTGCTGCCACCGGCTGACACCACCGCGCTGCAAATTGCACTGCCGCAAAGCCGGGACGCACTGCGCGACCTGCCGCCGACGCGACTGCGTGTGGAAACAGAGAGCGACGCTCCCGGCTGGCAGGTGAACTGGCCGCAGCGGCTATCACTGGGCGAACCCTTGCAGCTGCGCATCGCCCACGGTAGCGGCATCGCGAGCCGGCTGTTTCTTGAAGATCCGTTTGGCGGCGAGGTAGACAGTGCAGTGCTGTCCGCGGAAGGCGGCGCGGCGGTTCTCAGCGACACACCCAAGCTCGCCGGCCGTTGGCTCTACCAACTGCGTATCGAGACGAAAGCCGACGGCGGCACCATCGTGCGCCGTGAGCCACTGCCGGTCCAAGTGCATGCGCCGGAGGCGCCGAGAATTTTGCTGTGGCTGGCACGCCCGGGATTTGAGACCGCCGCCCTGTCGCGCTGGCTGCGCCAGTCCGGCGCCCCCGCCCGGGTCGTCACCCAGCTGGCGCCGGAAATCATACGGCGGGAATCCTTCAACGGGCTGGACGCAAAAACCCCACAGCTGCTCGCCCCCAATGGCCCCTTCGATCTGCTGCTCCTGGACAGCCATCTATGGCCGCAACTGAGCCCCGCGCAACGCCGGCTACTGCCGGCCCTGGCCGAAAGAAAATCCCTGCTGTGGCTGGTGAGTGCCGATACTCCGCGGGGCTTTCTGGATTACGCCCACGCGCAGGGTATGCCACTCGCCCCCGTCAATAACTCCGAGATCGAAAATCCATTGGCGAGCAGTGGAGAAATGCCACTGCTGGCGCTGGCCGGCTACCAACCGCAACAAACGCGTCCCGGCGATATCGAACTCGGTGCCCAGCCGATTTACTGGGTGCGCAACAATCCTGGCCAGTCGCTGGGTTTTGTGCTCTTCGACCGCAGTTACCGCTGGATCACCGCCGGATTTGCCGCGGACTACGCCCGCCTGTGGAAAACCCTGTTCGACCACCAGCTGGCCCACCGCGGCAGCCGACCGCCGATAAAACTGCGACCCCGGCTACCACGCGAGCAGCAGCGGGTAACCCTGTGCAGCACGGCTTTTTCCGAGGCGACGCCGAAATTGGCCGCAGTGGACAACAAGAGAACAGGGAATCCGCTGACCGGTGTGGTCCTTCTCTCCGATGGTGGTGGTGCCTGCCATTCCTGGTGGCCCAAACAGGCCGGCTGGCATCGCATCGACGGCGGTAACGGCGAATTCGATTTCTACGTATTCCCCCGCAACGCCTGGCCGCAGTGGCAGCGGGCCATAGCGCGCACCGACACCAGGCAAATGGCCAGCGCCCGCCTGGGCCCGGTCGCGGATATAGAGACCCCGCGCAATCCGCTGCCGCGGCATTGGATTGCGCTGGCGTTGATACTGTTGCTGGGGTTCAGCTGGTGGAGGGAACTCAGGTCGCTACGCTGAGTAAACCGCTCGCGCTTGTTAAATTGCATTCAATTCCAGCCACCGACCAAAAATCTGGGCCAAAAATGAAACGATACCTTTTCCTGGTAGTTGGCGGGGTCATGAAGAAAGTAATTACGTATACCGACCATTCTTGTCTATCCGTCTTCGGAGTATCTCAGAATCGATTCGTGTTGGCCGATAGTGAATCCATCAACCCGGATTCTGGCAATGCCATTAGCATCAAAAGGTCTCGCTTCACACCCCGGCTGGAACGGTTGGTGATTTCCACCGATACGATTAACCCTGCGAATACGCTGATCAATGAATGTATCGTATGTCCATCCAGCGGTGTGATCCTCAAGCCACAAATGTTCCGGGCAAACCTGTCCCTGTCTAAAACCTCCGCATAAATATACTCTATGCCCTGTTAACCGCTTTCTTCTCGCACAAAGCCGGCGCAGAGATTCTATACACTCCTCCCGTATATCAACCAGGGTTTGCCCTCTCAAGTTCCCCCCGTAGTCAAAGTGTCGCCCAAACCCATCCATCTGCTGCACATAGCGCTCATTTGTTCTTCTGCCTGACCTTTGGCTTCCACTCAGAGCCCAGGTATGGCAGGCCATATCCTGGTATGGCATGAAAGAACTGGCGCCGCATACAAATATATTCCAACAGCCGCTCATATAGAATCCTCCTTCTAACTACTTCCTGCGTTTTATTCATGGATAACAACATTCGTTATCAATTCCGTCGTGCAACTTACGGCGCCAAACTGCATCCCACGGTATGGCGAGTCGCTGCAGCGAAACGAGCAATGTGTATTCCCGATTTGGATCTAAGTTGTTCGGTTAACATTACGCCATAAGGCGGTAGCCGAAAACCCGACAGATGTCGGGGTAAGCCGGCTGATGAATATCTCAGGCGGCATTGACAGAATCAGGGGAGCTTGGCATGTTACCGGGTTCTAGCCTGGCCCAATGCTTGGGGAGCCTCTGACTCAATCGGCAATCGCTCCGAATCTCCGGCCTACTGCATACCATTGTTTTTGACCCCCGTAAGCCACTGTTACCACTGGATTTTCGAGAGGTACTTTGGGGAGTAGCATGAATCGACAAGCCTTGTGCCTGCCTGGATACTTATCCAAATTCTATCCGGCCCTGATCGGTAGTCTGGTGGTGGTGCTGCTGATGGTGTTTAGTCCCACCCAGGCAAAGAGCCCGGCTTCCCCCGTGCAGGTGGCCAACGGCTTCTCACCTATAGAGTTAACACGGACTGATACTCGTTACGGTCTGGCATCTCTCAATAATTCCTCCGGCTTTATACCCGCGCCGGAGGGTGTGGCACTGGACAATGCCCCGGATCTGGTACCGCAGGAAACCACTTTCGGCCTCGATCCGGACTTTCGTCTGCACCACCGGTACTGGTTATACACGCGCATCGAGAACAACACGGAAAACAGCGACTGGGTTTTTCACATCAGCAATTTCGGTTTTCTGCGGCCCAGGGTCCTGATACGGGATGGCAGCGGGCAGACAATCAAAACGTTCAGTAACTCAGGCTACGAAAGTGGCACGGATATCAATACCATCGGCCGGGCGGTGAAGGTCAGGCTGCCGGCGGGAAAGTCCTACCTCATGGTAGTTGAACTGAAAGCGCACCACGCCGCCTGGCATCCGTACATCGCATTGATGAGCGACCGCCATTACCAGACCTGGAAAACTCAGCAGGACTTTGCCTACAAACTTGCAGTAGGAGTGATTCTCGGTCTTATCCTGCTTGGCCTGACCTGTTGGCTGCTAACCAGAGAGAGAGCGTTCTTCTGGGCTTCACTTTCTGCAAGTCTGCAACTTGCCTACTACCTGGAACACAGCAGCATCCCCGCGATCCTGTGGCAATCGACCTATGAAAAGACGGCGCTGTTCTGGTTATTGATCTACTCGACCATGTTGTCACAACTGGCGTTCGCTGGGAGCTTTCTCAAGCTTAACCGCAACTCGGGAAAGTGGTACTACGCGTTTTTAGGAGCCGCGTTGACAACGCTCTTTCTCTGCATTGCCAGCCTGGTCCTGCCATTCCAGGTAAACATGGGCCTTGCGGCATTGAGCTATCTGGTTGTGGCGCTGGTTATTCTCGGTTCGGGTGTTGCCAAGGTCCGCACCGAGGGCAGCTACTACATCATCTATCTGCTCGGGTGGTTTCCCATGGTGCTGTCCATACTGCAGGTGGCCTGGGTGACCCAGGGCCCACGGGAAACCCTCGGGGAAGTGACTGTCTCCTACAAGATGATTCACGTTCTCTATATACAGATATTGCACATGTTCCTGCATACCATCGCCCTGATACTGCTTATACGGGCCTTGCGGGAGGAGAAACTGAGGGCGGAATACATCAGCCAGGCAAAGTCCCGCTTTATCGCCCAGAGCAGCCACGACTTGAGCCAACCGCTCAATTCGATGAGTATTTTTCTGGAGTATTTAAAGCCACATATTCATGGTTTGGATGGAACAAAAATATTTGATCGGTTAAAAAATACGCACCGACAGATGAGCGAGTCATTCAAATCCATCATGGACTTGAGCAAGCTCGAATCCGGGACTATAAGACCCGAGCCAAAACCGGTAAATCTCGCGGATTTATTTTCCCGGTTACAACATGAGTACCGGATGCTGGCGACAGAAAAGAACATTGGACTTTCTTTTCAACCATGCTCCCTGAAAGTATTCAGTGATCCGGTGCTGTTGGAACGGATACTGCGCAACCTGATCTCCAATGCGATTAAATACACTGATTCAGGAAAAGTGATTGTAGGCTGTCGGCGCCGAGGCGAGAACGTTGTTATCCAGGTACTGGATACCGGGTGTGGTATTGATAAGGAAAGCCAGAATCATATCTTTGATATTTATTACCGTTCGGCCAGAGATCCAAAACAGACGGATGGCTCCGGTATCGGCCTGTCCATCGTCAAGCATATCTCTGAATTACTGAACCATCCGGTGAATATGACATCCGCTCCGGGAAAGGGGAGTAGTTTCACAATCAGCGTGCCACGACTGGGAGAGGTGTCGCCGAGTCAGCATGAGACGGTTAAACCTGCCGAGGATATGCCAGTAGTAGCACTGGTTTTTCAGGACAACGAGCTCAGGGATTCTCTTATAGAGCGACTGGAAAGGTGGCACTGCTCAGTATTGACGTTCAGTTCCGTCGAGGCGGCGCGTCAGTCCAGTACATTCGCCTCTGTACTGCTATGCGAGTATCCCAGCCTCGGAAGTGCATCTTTGTCTTCAGAGGCTGCAGGCATGTTGGCACAGCAGACTGTGGCGGCCTGTGTCTGTGATCCCGATACCCCCCTGCCGGATAACTGGATTGCTCTATCTACCGCTGTTCTCCCCTCTCAGTTACGCGCTCTGCTGAATGTTGCTCTCAGGCGTCGCCGGTCGCAGTTGAGCCTCACACCCGCATAAGTGAATATGGTGGGAGGGAGCTGGAAGTGATAAATTACACTCCCGGTAAGGATCTGCTGTTAAGCGGCAAAGCAGATCGGCCAGAATGAGCCATAAGAATGACAGTTAAGGTACTGATAACCGAAGATCACGAACTCTATCGGGATGGTTTACGGTTATTATTGCAGGAGGCATTTCCCGCCATTCAAGTCATCGAGGCGGGCGACTTTTCTACAGCCAAAGCCACCCTGACCGCTCACCGGGACATTGCTCTGGTGCTTTTTGATATCCATATTCCGGGCACCAGTGGGCTCAATGGTCTGA
This sequence comes from Microbulbifer sp. TB1203, assembly GCF_030997045.1. Taxonomy (NCBI): domain Bacteria; kingdom Pseudomonadati; phylum Pseudomonadota; class Gammaproteobacteria; order Cellvibrionales; family Microbulbiferaceae; genus Microbulbifer; species Microbulbifer sp. TB1203. Next base: position 3,543,650 of record NZ_CP116899.1, read on the forward strand.
AGGAGATCAAAGCCCGTTACCCTGCGCTGCCACTGGTAGTCGTATCCACTATTGATCATCAGGCCAGCATCCAGCAGATGTTGCAGCTAGGGGCTGATGGCTTTATTGCCAAAACCAGTTCCAAAGCGACAATGGTCAAAGCGCTAAAGGAAGTCATGGAAGGCGAGGTGGTTATTATTAGCGGACAAGATAACGACGATCTTGTCGCACTTTCACCACGCCAGGTTGATACCCTCGAGCTGCTGGCGCTTGGCCTGCCAAACAAGGAGATAGCAGCACAGCTCAATATCTCTCCCGCGACTGTCAGAGAATATGTGTCAGATATACTGGCGCTGTTTAATTGTGATAACCGCACGCAGGCTGTACTGAAAGCACGTCAGTTGGGTTTTATTCTGGACTGATACAGCTGTCTTACTGTTCAAAATCGTTGAGCTATTGTTATCAGGTCAAGCAGTGGACACATCGAAGTGGCGAGGTCTGCTGACACGTTTGAAAAACTACGACTTGGATTATTGGGTTGACTTTGGGTCATAGTCGCTTGTTAGCGCCCTCAAGTTGACCGCCGAAACGCGAGGCGGGTCCAAGTTACGTTTTGGACTCGATTGAAATCCTGGATTGATTCAGTATGAGCGCAAAGGACTGTCCGTAGACCACTCGCCGTAGCTAAAGCAATGGTTTCCTCGCCACTTACATCAAACATTCGCCTCCCTGCTGGCACCGGCCCGTGACGAAGCGATATCACCAAGACACCCTCCGGAGCAAGCAGGGAGCTCAATTTTGGCATCCCTATGCGGCGCTCCTCTTCGTCGAGATGCATCCATACGGCAGTGAGCATGACGGCATCAAATTGTTGCTCACGCGCAAGCACCAAGGCAAGGTCCGGGAGGCTATCCTTTAACCATACGATTGAGGGGGAAGGATGCAAAGCCTTGCCGGGTTCGCGCAGCTCGTCGGTCGGCTCCACAGCTACGACAGAATGCCCTTGAGAGGCAAACCAAGCAGCATCAGCCCCTGTCCCGGCTCCAACATCTAAGATAAGGCCCGGCGAGGTAGGCAGAATGTGGAGCTCCGACTGATGCTTTTCGGCGAACGAAACTGCTTCGTAACGTTTAATTAGTTCGTCCGCCTGCTCCGCGTAGCCCTGTATTCCGGGAATCATGCTATTGCTCCGATATTCACCCGCTAACGCCGCGCTCAAGGGCGGACAATGCTATGCACCTTTGTGCAAAAATGGGAGCGCAGCGACCAGCACAAAGGTGCATAGCGTTGGCCGTCCCCTGCAGCGCTTGGTTAGCTGCGTTCCTCATGCTCGAACCATATAGTATGCCTAAGGCTTAATGAGCCTGAACAATGTACACATTTTTTGACCGGTAAGGCCATTGCCCTCTTCCACATGTCACGTGGATCTGTACAGAAAAAGTAGAGATCCCATACGCCTGGGGTTCCCGATATTCCGCTTCTCTTGTCGCAGTGCTCGCATATTACATCTTCGATGTGAACTCGATGCTTTTCTCCAGCGATGGTGATAAAGCAAATTAACTGGTAGCGGCCTTTCGCTCCCATTAAAGCGACTTCAACGCCTCTGTACTCTCGATATTCATGAAGTGCACGAGAGAGTGTCTCTAGATGAAAAAGTTTATCTCCTTCAAAGGAACCTGTTTCTAATATATGAGAAATGTCATCTTGATTTAGAAAAATTAGATTCTGTCCATCTAGGTTTACTTTTTTCACTGAACTATTTTCTCATGCAGCTAACGAGGCTGTAGAAAAACTATTTCGGAGAATCAGCTCTTCCAGCCATATTTTGATTGATCATTGAGCCCGATTTAAACACAGTCCTTCCATATAGTCATCCAATCTGCGCAGTCAATCGAGAGGCTTCGTCAAGAGCCTTCTGGCTCAGTGAATCGCTCCATAATTCATCAGCTTTTCAATGTTATGCACCAAGCAGAACATCCTCCATTGCCCCTGGACCTTGTCCAGGCCGCGTAACGTGAATCGATTTAGGCCCTTGTTGGTGCCTGTATTGCCAAATACCGGCTCCACCACGGACATTCGGTGCCCGTAGATCACCTTTCCTTCCTGGCTGTCGATGCGTCGCTTCATCCAATCTGTCGCGGTGTGGCCATTGGTCACTGTAATCGATACCTGGCGACCGTGCCCCTCCCTTGTGTCGGCGGCACTTGGATTGCGCATACACTGGTCTTTCAGTTGGCAGCTGCGACAGTCGGTCAGGTTACCTTCAAAGACCAGCTTTCTTTTACCTTTGACAGGTCGAGATTCACCAACGAACCAAAGAGACTTTCCGGCCGGACAGATACAGATCTTGTTCTTGGCATCGATTTGAAATTCGCTGGCCGGGATGATCTTCTTCTGGCCTTTGGCATTGTACTGATTCCGCTTACCATACTTCTTTTTCTGCTTAGAGAAAGCTTTGTCTCTGGATCGGAACTTATTGTCAGGGATGTAGGCGTTGATGTTCTCTTTGCGGAGATAATCATTATTCTCCTCACTGGAGAACCCGGTATCTGCGGTTACGATTACCTGACTTTTGAGGATATCGTCATGGATTCCGGTATCACGATACCGCTTTCTGATACCGTCCAGAATCGACTTCAACGTATGCTGTTCCTGGCCGGAGCCAAAGGCCTGGGCTTCGACAATGATCTGGTGTTCCTTATCGACGGCGGCAATACCGTTGTAGCCCTGTATTGTGCCTTTGCTGGTGGTCATTTTGGCGGATTCGTTATCGGTGATGTTGCTCTTTACTTCTTTCTGGTTCTTTCCTTGCCCCTTCCTTGGGGTTGCCGTCTTTAGGAACTGATCAATCTTGTCGAAGTGCTTTTGGAGGGTTTCAGTGGCCTGGGCGAGCTGCTTCTTTCGGTCTCGCTCTTTGGGCTTTCGCCCGTCGAGCCGTTTGTGCTCTTCGATGCAATGCCGGATCTTCTTCTGGATTTTGTCTCGCTTCTGTTCCAGTTCTTTGAAAGTGCCGGAATGCTCTTTGGAGGCGTCTGAGGGCATCTTGCAGCCGTCAATGGCAAAGAGTTCATTGCCCAGTAGGCCCTGCTGGTCGCAGACAAGCAGTACCTGCTCGAAGACAGACTCAATGGCGTCGGGGTAGCCGCTGACAAAGCTCGCGATACTGGTGAAGTGGGGGACGGCGTCGCAGGAGAGGGCTTTGAAGATGATGTTGTTTTCACATTGCCACTGGATCTCGCGGCTGGAGGTGATGCCTTTGGCGTAGGCAAACAGGATGATCTTGAGCAGAATCGCTGGATCGTAAGCGGCTCTGCCGCCCTGATCATTGCTGTATTTGTCGTAGAAGGGGGAGAGGTCGATACGCCCGTCGATCAAACGGTGGAGAGTGAACTCGAAAGTGCCAGGCTGGAGTTGGTCTTCGAAGTTAATGACGACCATGGCGTCCTGGCTGTAGCTGTATTTTCTGAAATTTGGCATATCCCCTCCCTTTGAGGGTCAAATTTTACCAAAAAACGCTGGGTTTTAAGAGTTTTTCTACAGCCTGAACGCCGAGTTCAGGGGCAGGCTGCAATATGTGCCTTTTGCGCGACAATGGGAGCGCAGCGACCTGCGCAAAAGGTGCATATTGTAGACTGTCCCCTGCAACGAATGGTTAGTGGCGGCGCCGTACCGACCTTGCTACTGGCACTTTGCCCGGAGCGCAGCGGAGGGCCACCGCCCGAATAATATGGAGAAGAATACCAGACTTTCCCCACCGATGAATTCTCTTACCGGCTACACATAATACTGGTTTGCGGCTGCCGAAACTCTTTGGCCAGAACGAAGGCACCAGGAACGAAACTACTTAACGGCAATCTGGCACTGACTTTGATGCCGAATTGCCGGCTACTTGCCCCGGACTTTCCGCTACCAACTTCACATGTTTTGTAATGAACGCGCCAAACTAACGCTTCGCATCACCGGCAGCAAAAAGCAGAGCGACGAGGCACGAGGAGCGCCGCTTTTTGCTGTCCGAGTGCATGCGATTGTTAGGGCTTTGCATGCACTTTGCCATAAACTTCGCGCCTTTCCGCTTCGGACTTACAGGAATCGAAGCGTTCGAACAGAGCGAACGCATATAGCCTTTCGTTCATCGTCATTCCGCCGATGCCGTGAATTGCATCATCTCTGAACGAAGACCAGAGCCCATATGCCTTTAAATGTTCTTCCTCTTTCGATACCCAGACGTTGCCAAAGAAGCGCTCGACCATTTTTTCAAGCGCCTCGGCATTTCGATCATCGCCTTTCCATTCTTCGATGTACTTTGCGAGATCTCGGACGGCCTTCTCGTCAGAAGCAGCGTGCAGTTCGTTCGCAAGTTCATCGAGGGTCATTTCAAGCCCTAACGCCCGCAGCATGGGAAAAATTGGAGCGCAGCGGAAATTTTGTCCCGGTGCCTGCGATTGTTATGGTTTTTCATCCCTCTAAGCACCACAGGTAACGGCCACGATAGTATTTATATGGGCTATCCAACCTGACAACCGGCGGGTCTTCGAAGTTATACTGGATTAACGCAACATCGTAGACGCCGTGGTTTAGTTCTTCTTCATCAAAATTGCATTTCAATGACTTTCTATCTCCTTTAGCAATTTTCACATAAAGAACATCACTCATTTCGCTATCATGAGCACTAAATATGCCGTGCTCAACCTTCATGGTATGCAAATCAAGATCAGTAAGTTTTGCCTTCTCTGATTCGGGAAAACTGATTAATTTACCATCTACATTGAGAGCAATACTCTTCAAATCATCATTTTCTGGATCTAGGTATATCTCTACAGAGACCGATTTATATGGCTCTGGAAGAACCCCTTCTATATAGACGTGATGGGAATGCAAGCTGGTTGTGTCATAAGCCACTGCGAAAATTGGAAAGACAGCTAGCAAAAGTATGAAATTTCTCATGGACTCTCTGAAACCATAACGTTGCCATCTGTGGCGGCCGGAGCGCCTTTAGCGCGAAGCGCGTTGCGTAGGCCGTCCGCAGCATGGCCTGGTTATTGTAGGCGGTCTCCGATCTCGCTAAGGGCACTTTGCCCGTAGCGCAGCGAAGGGCCACCGCCCGATAAAACGAGGAAAGATTACCGTGTTTTCCCCAACCAAAATTTCTCTTACTGGCAACCCACAATACTTGCTGTAACTTGCCGGCCCCTGGATCTCTGACGAAGGCACCAGGAACGAAGCTGCAGGACTGGAATTTCTTACACGACTTGCAACTGCGTACCTAAAAAGAACTCCAAATTTTTCGCTACAACAGGCCGATTTCTGTTTCCGAACCCGCCTCAATAACGTTGCCATCTGTGGCGGCCGGAGCGCCTTTAGCGCGAAGCGCGTTGCGTAGGCCGTCCGCAGCATGGCCTGGTTATTGTAGGCGGTCTCCGATCTCGCTAAGGGCACTTTGCCCGTAGCGCAGCGAAGGGCCACCGCCCGATAAAACGAGGAAAGATTACCGTGCTTTCCCCAACCAAAATTTCTCTTACTGGCAACCCACAATACTTGCTGTAACTTGCCGGCCCCTGGATCTCTGACGAAGGCACCAGGAACGAAGCTGCAGGACTGGAATTTCTTACACGACTTGCAACTGCGTACCTAAAAAGAACTCCAAATTTTTCGCTACAACAGGCCGATTTCTGTTTCCGAACCCGCCTCAAGTCGTGGTAGAACGCCCCGTCACCGGGACGCCCCCACACAGATCCGGACGTGCGGAATTACCGCATCCGGCTCCTCAATAGAATCATTGCCCGTGTAAAGCACAGGCCCCTCAGTACCAATCCGCCGGGACAGCGCGCTTACGCACTGTTAACGGCTGGATTCGGTAATATCTCAACATTTCCTTCAGGCCTACCCAGTTGAAACTCCGCTTTTGACTGCGTCGATTCAACCACTTATACAGGCTATGCAAAACATGCCCGTAGATACGGGATACGCTCAGACTGTTGTCCGGCAGGGCGAAGTAATTCCCGATTCCGTCAAGCTTCCTCTTCAGCATGGGCATCAGGCGATTCAGCCGTTTGTGGCGATTCTCCTTGATCCATGTGTAGAGCGCTTGCAGCAGAGATTTGTGTTTCTTCGGGGCGGTCTTCCGCCGCAGACGAGGTCCGCCACCGAAGTCAACATCCCAATAGAACCTGAAACCCAGAAATTCAAAGCTCCGCTCCTGGCCCGGATGAAAGCGGCTGAAGCGTTTGAGCGATGTTTTACCGGCCGCGACATCAAGGTTAAATTGCTTTAATCTCGATGGCAACGCTCGGTAGAAGGCGTTGGCCTCGTCGCGGTACTGAAACGCTACAACAAGTCGAGTCGCCCCGGGGACCCTCCCCCGAGGCGCTCACAGAACCGGACGTGAACGTCTCCGCTCATCCGGCTCCTCCTACCCAGCCTGTCCATGTAATAAACGCCAATGGGCAAACAACCCCGGCTGTCTGCGCGCAATACGCTCCAACCAGTGGGTTGCTCGCCTCCTGTGGCCCCGCAGTCTTTTGAACTTGCGAGTTGCCCAAATTACGAGCCTACGGTCAATCCGCCGGAGGGTTGTATACAGCGCTGACTTGTAAAATGCGCTGTAGTAATTGATCCAGCCGCGGATCACCGCGTTGAACATCCTTGCCAAGTCTTCCAGTGACTTGTCGCTGCGCAGATGCAGTTTCCAGCTGCGTACTTCCTGCCGGATTGCTTTCGCCGCTTTGTTGCTGATCGCCGGACTGAAGTTGATGAAGAACTTTCCCTTCCGATTTTTCGATCTTCTCGGGCGAAAGGTGTAACCCAGAAAATCGAAACTGGTGGCGGGATAGTCCAGACGTCGATCGTCGTCTTTGCAGTAGACAATCTTGGTCTTCTCCGGATGAAGTTCCAGTCCACAATCTGCAAAGCGCTGTTCCAGCGCATTTTTCAGATGTTCGGCCTGCTTCCGTGTGCGGCAGTGACAAACACTATCATCGGCGTACCGCTCGAAGGGAATGCTCGGATAGTGCCTTTGCATCCACGCATCGAAGGTATGGTGCAAGAACAGGTTCGCCAGCAGAGGACTGACCACACCCCCTTGCGGGGTGCCCTTGGTCCTCTCCTGTAATGCCCCACCATTCAGTTGCACCGGGGCTGTCAGCCATCGCTCGATGTAGAGCAGCACCCATTTGTCTTGGGTGTGGTGGCGCACCGCTCGCATCAAGAGTTCATGATCGATGTTATCGAAGAAACCCCTGATATCCAGATCAACGACCCAGTCGTTGCGCCAGCAGCGCTTGCGCGCCTGTCCAATCGCCTGACGGGCTGACTTGCCCGGCCGATAGCCGTAGGAGTCCGGATGAAAATGACGTTCCAGGTCCGGCTCCAGGGCTTGTTTGACTACCATTTGGGCAACCCGGTCCGCAACCGTTGGAATTCCCAGTGGACGAACACCACCGTCCGCCTTGGGAATCTCCACGCGTTTGACCGGTGGGGGTATGTAGCTACCAGACGCCAGTCGATTCCAGAGTTTATAGAGATTGCCTTCCAGCTTCTCTTCAAACATCTCCAGGGTCTGACCGTCTACGCCTTCCCCGCCCTTATTGGCCTTGACTCGTTTGTAGGCTTCCCACACCTGACGTTTAGTGATAGGAAATGACTTCGCCTGATTCAAGAGTGTCCTCCCATTGCTGGTTGCACTCTTGTCTCAGGCTGGATAGGGCAACCCCTTCGCTCCAGCTCCATTACAGAGCCTTCCTCACTACTACAGGTTGCTCCGCCCCTGTACCCCGCATTGGTACTCAGATACTCGTGGGGCTTCCACTTGCATCGCTCCCTTAGCATCGGGGTGACAGGTTCCCACGTTCCACACAAGAGCCTGAGCCGTGTTCTCGCCGCCTTTATGCCGGACGCCGCCTGGGCAGTAGACAGGTTTCTCCCAGACTTATCCCGGGTTAACGACTTCCCCCCGGTTTTGACGTCGTCCCTACGCTTTCGACACGTCATCAGCGGTTCACTTGCGTTCGACTTCACGGCCCTTACCTGACCGGTTCTTGACCGGCCTTTTCCATACTCGCTCACTACCACACCTTTTAAGTGCAGCAGCAGTAGGTGGTTTGAAGCCTCCGCCTGCACGGCGGCTCCGAGGGGCCCGCCCTCATCTCTTGTGCAGCACGGCTGCACGGAGGATTCACATCCTCCAGTGCGCCTTCGTGGCGCACAGTCGTCCGCGTAACGGATGAGCATGGCGCGCCCCCTGAGTCCGGGCTTGACCCTTTTCTCGAACCACAGGTCGAGCACGTAGTGCAAGTAGATATTGGCCAGCACCGGGCTGATCACGCCCCCTTGCGGGGTTCCGCTAAGCGGCTTGTGATAACGGCCGTCCGGCTCGATGATGCGCGCCTTCAACCATTGATTGATCAGGTTGAGTAGACGTTTGTCGTCGATGCGCTGTTCCAGCATCCGCAGCAGCCACCCGTGGTCCATGTTATCGAAGAAGCCTTTAATATCCGCTTCGACGATGTACCCGTAGCCCTTGAACTGAAGATTGAGCTGTAAGCTGTGTACGGCTTGATGCGCGCTTTTGTGCGGGCGGTAGCCGTAGCTATTGCGCAAAAAGTCTTGCTCCCAGATGCTCTGGAGTAACTCCGCAACACTTTGCTGCACCAGCTTGTCTTCTATCGTGGGCAGTCCGAGGGGACGCTCTGCGCCGTTTGCCTTGGGGATGTATACCCGCTTTACATCATTTACCCGAAAGCGGTTTGCCTTGAGATTCTGATGGATGCGGTGGATATTTTCCGGCAATCGCGCCCCGAAGTCTTCGGCTTCTACGCCGTCCACACCGGGAGCAGATCGCTTGTTGAGGTTAGCCCAGCCCCGCGTCAGCAAACCGGGATTCAGTTCTCCATATAAATTCTGAAACCGGTGCCGGGGATGGGTACGTGCTTTAAATGCTATGGCGTTTAAGGCGGTTGTCATAGTGGTTTCCAGCCCTACCCTGTCCGGACTATGTTTCTGTTAAACGCCACGATTCCATTGTCGGCCCCTTCGCCATGCAAGCGGCTTTCCCGCTTTCGGACTACTATGAACCGATCCGACTTCCAAGGGGCCTTCGTTCGCCTCGCGTTTTACTCGGCAGCCCTACCCACTTCCTGCGGGAACCTCCTTGGATCTCACAAGTTCCTGTCGCATCTCTTTACACATGCCACGGTTTGATAACTCCGCTGGCTCGCCACAACCTCGCCCTTGGCGGCTGTTTTGCATGGACTTCGACGGCGTTACAAGCCTCGTCAACCAGGATTCGCTATTTTCGGAGCGATACCAACACTTCAGGCGCACGGCACGCCCTATGGCCTATGTAATTCTCTGTCTACGCTTCACGCTGCTTGTTCGCCTTGTGCTTCCTGCCACACAAATATTCCTAATTTCCGGGTTCCGCACAGCGCGCAAGACTCGATACGGGTGGCTGGCTAGGCCTTACCCGACAGGGACTTTCACCCTGCAAGATGCGACAAGCTTTGCTTGTCGCACTAACGCCGCTCAGCACGCGCGGCTACGAAATGAAGGCGAAGCCGCAATGTAGTAGCCGTCGCCGTGACTGGCCTTGTTATGCGGGGCCGCATTCTGGATTACTCGGCCGGTGACTGAACCCATTTTAATTGCTCTCTTGAGAAAGTCCCCAGCCATTTTGTCTCGCCATTGTCTAGGACACATTCTACTTCGAAATCGCGCCCGTCATCGTGCGCCAAAACGATCGTTCCCAGTTCTCCAACTTGAGCTTCCGGGACATTCGTGTTTTTTGAGATCGCTTTAACGACATCATACTCTTTGAGGCTTTTGAAGCAGCCGAGACAAAGGACCTCCTCTGCTGCCTCCTTCTTCCTCAGCTCACCGAGCGCCTCACTCGAGGTAATTCTCAAATGAAACTCTTCACCGCATCTGAAACACTTCGTATATGTCATGGTTCGCTACTTACGCATAACGACCGCAGCACGCGCGGCCTTGTAGTGAAGGCGCAGCCGTAACGGAAAGGCCGTCTCGGTGCCTGCGCTGGTTAGTCTTGTTCCTGGCACCGAACCATGCCCATTCTTTAAGACATCAAATATTTTCTGCCACTTCAACCGCATGATTTTTTAGCTTTATTCCCCTATAAATCCCCAACCCTATAGCCATTAAACAAAAAATTGGCATTAAGTACTCTTGATTATAAACTATCTCGTTAGATTTTCTGTAGACAAATCCACCAACTAGCATTGGGATGAAAATTAGAACGGGATAGGAAAACCCCAGCCAGAATGCTTTAGCTGGCTGAATTTTTTTCTTTTCTGTGTAGCCCTCCAATAATCCGCCTAGGAAAAAGTATATGGCTATCCCAGCGAATGGAAGTAAATTCGAGTTCATACGCTCTCTAAGACTAACGAGGCTGTAGAAAAACTCCGGCCTTTCGTTCTGGTTATATTTTGCCCAGAAAATCGCGCTCCTACGTGAATTCTGGACCTGTTTTGTATGGCGAAAAGCATTTCAGAGCACTCTCCGCACGAAAAATTTGCTACTTCAAGAAGTGCTCGAGTTTTTCTACAGCCTGAACGTTGCCAACTGCGGCAGCCGGAACGCTTTTTGCGCGAAGCGCATTGTGTAGGCTGTCCGTCAGCTTGGCCTAGTTATGTTTTTCATGAATTTGTCGTTTAGTGCCGCTCTAAGGTTGTTTGCTACCCACGCAGGACATATGGCCATCTCCTCCAAGTAGGCTGCTAGTTGCACCTCATTTATTTCGTGAGGTTTTTCCTGGCAGCGGACAAATGATTCTATATCACCTTTTATAGGATCACGCTTCTTCCATGCGATATTTTTCAAGACAGTATTTAGGAGCCCAGCAGCATCTGCATGAGAAAGAGAAAATCTATCCATGAGAGCATTAACTACCGCTTTAGCATGAGTGCTTACGCGTATTCTTGCGGCTTCTATCTCTTCTTTAGAATATTGCATGCCCTCACTCAAACACCTGGTAGCTAAGGGCCTTGCGGCCCTTCGCCCCATAAGAACTGTACGTGATAGTTTCCCATCATACAGCTCAAGCCCTTTGAAGGCCGCACAAGCGACCCACCTATTCATATCCAATATGGCCTCCATTTAGGCGGCCAGTTTCTCATACGACGAGCTGTTCAGGAACCTTCGATCCCGTCGTGCATTCACCCGCTGCTTCTTGGCTCTCGCTTCAAAGTAATCGCTGTCCTCCAGATCATATGGATTGGCATCACTGCGTATCTTGCTGTGATACCGAATCGGCAGGTCACTGGCCTTGAACAACCGTATGAGTTTTGGACCCGACGTTGTCGGATAGTAGCACCCGTACTCAATACGACCTTTGAAGCGCTCACGGTAGCGTTTTCTGATCCATGCCCACGTCTTAGATCGGTGTTCCCTTTGAAGCCACTTTTTCACCAGTGGATAGATCTTGTCGTCGACGTAACTCAGGCGTTCTTTTGCTACCACGTGTCGATACGCATAGGCCCAGCCTCTGATCACAGCGTTGAGTTTTGCCAGTAGGGCGTGAAACGGAATGCCGCGATATTGCTTCAGCACGCCTCGCACCTTCATAAGCAACTCTCGGGTTTTACCGTCTTGAGGCTGGATCAGCAAGGTTTTTCGGTACTTTTTAAAATGAAAGCCCAGAAAGTTGAAGCCTTGCTCAATATGACTGATGCGCGTTTTCTCTTCTGAGAGCTGTAATCCGCGCTCTGCCAGGAAACGTTCAACCTTTGGCCGAACCTCTTCCTCCAGAGCAGCTGGACTCTTCCCTGTAATAATGAGTCGAGTCGCCCCGGGGACCCTCCCCCCGAGGCGCTCACAGAACCGGACGTGAACGTCTCCGCTCATCCGGCTCCTCCTACCCAGCCTGTCCATGTAATAAACGCCAATGGGCAAACAACCCCGGCTGTCTGCGCGCAATACGCTCCAACCAGTGGGTTGCTCGCCTCCTGTGGCCCCGCAGTCTTTTGAACTTGCGAGTTGCCCAAATTACGAGCCTACGGTCAATCCGCCGGAGGGTTGTATACAGCGCTGACTTGTAAAATGCGCTGTAGTAATTGATCCAGCCGCGGATCACCGCGTTGAACATCCTTGCCAAGTCTTCCAGTGACTTGTCGCTGCGCAGATGCAGTTTCCAGCTGCGTACTTCCTGCCGGATTGCTTTCGCCGCTTTGTTGCTGATCGCCGGACTGAAGTTGATGAAGAACTTTCCCTTCCGATTTTTCGATCTTCTCGGGCGAAAGGTGTAACCCAGAAAATCGAAACTGGTGGCGGGATAGTCCAGACGTCGATCGTCGTCTTTGCAGTAGACAATCTTGGTCTTCTCCGGATGAAGTTCCAGTCCACAATCTGCAAAGCGCTGTTCCAGCGCATTTTTCAGATGTTCGGCCTGCTTCCGTGTGCGGCAGTGACAAACACTATCATCGGCGTACCGCTCGAAGGGAATGCTCGGATAGTGCCTTTGCATCCACGCATCGAAGGTATGGTGCAAGAACAGGTTCGCCAGCAGAGGACTGACCACACCCCCTTGCGGGGTGCCCTTGGTCCTCTCCTGTAATGCCCCACCATTCAGTTGCACCGGGGCTGTCAGCCATCGCTCGATGTAGAGCAGCACCCATTTGTCTTGGGTGTGGTGGCGCACCGCTCGCATCAAGAGTTCATGATCGATGTTATCGAAGAAACCCCTGATATCCAGATCAACGACCCAGTCGTTGCGCCAGCAGCGCTTGCGCGCCTGTCCAATCGCCTGACGGGCTGACTTGCCCGGCCGATAGCCGTAGGAGTCCGGATGAAAATGACGTTCCAGGTCCGGCTCCAGGGCTTGTTTGACTACCATTTGGGCAACCCGGTCCGCAACCGTTGGAATTCCCAGTGGACGAACACCACCGTCCGCCTTGGGAATCTCCACGCGTTTGACCGGTGGGGGTATGTAGCTACCAGACGCCAGTCGATTCCAGAGTTTATAGAGATTGCCTTCCAGCTTCTCTTCAAACATCTCCAGGGTCTGACCGTCTACGCCTTCCCCGCCCTTATTGGCCTTGACTCGTTTGTAGGCTTCCCACACCTGACGTTTAGTGATAGGAAATGACTTCGCCTGATTCAAGAGTGTCCTCCCATTGCTGGTTGCACTCTTGTCTCAGGCTGGATAGGGCAACCCCTTCGCTCCAGCTCCATTACAGAGCCTTCCTCACTACTACAGGTTGCTCCGCCCCTGTACCCCGCATTGGTACTCAGATACTCGTGGGGCTTCCACTTGCATCGCTCCCTTAGCATCGGGGTGACAGGTTCCCACGTTCCACACAAGAGCCTGAGCCGTGTTCTCGCCGCCTTTATGCCGGACGCCGCCTGGGCAGTAGACAGGTTTCTCCCAGACTTATCCCGGGTTAACGACTTCCCCCGGTTTTGACGTCGTCCCTACGCTTTCGACACGTCATCAGCGGTTCACTTGCGTTCGACTTCACGGCCCTTACCTGACCGGTTCTTGACCGGCCTTTTCCATACTCGCTCACTACCACACCTTTTAAGTGCAGCAGCAGTAGGTGGTTTGAAGCCTCCGCCTGCACGGCGGCTCCGAGGGGCCCGCCCTCATCTCTTGTGCAGCACGGCTGCACGGAGGATTCACATCCTCCAGTGCGCCTTCGTGGCGCACAGTCGTCTGCATATCGAATGACGTGCAGTTTACTGCGCCCGCGACTGCGCGAGGCAGGAACGACCAACTCTTCCAAACCGTCTAGTGCCATATTGCACAGGATCGGCGATATAATGCCACCTTGCGGGGTGCCGTCTTCCGTTTCGTAGCGTGCTTCCTTGTCCATATACCCCGCTTTAAGCCATTGCCTTAACACCCGCTTGGGCAGCGGGATATGCGTCAACAACCATTCATGACTGATGCGATCAAAGCAGGCTTTGATATCAGCTTCCAGAACCCATTGTGCTGCGGTCCTTTGGGCCAGAACAATAAAACCTTGCTTGCAGGCATCGTGCAGGCTGCGCTTCTCTCGAAATCCGTAGGAATGTTTATCTCCCGTGGTTTCCGCAATCGGCTTAAGCCCCAGCGCATAGAGCGCTTGCATTGCCCGGTCGTGAAGGGTAGGTATTCCTAAAGGGCGGCGTTTGCCGTTCTTTTTCGGAATATAGATCCTGCGCAGCGGTTGCGCTCGATAACCGGCTGTCCTTAGTTTTTGCGCCGCACGCCAGTATTGACCCGGTGACGTCCAGAGCACCCCGTCAACACCCGCTGTGCGGCTTCCTTTATTGGATATGACCCGTTTAACAGCCAATACTTTCGCTGCAAACGAGCGCGATAACAGGTGTTGCAGAGCGCGAGCTCTACCCCACCGCTGTTCGCGTATAGATTTTGCGATACGCACTTGCAGTCGATAAACGTGCTTTTCCACTTCCGGCCAGTCAATCGCCAGCCATCGTTGGGCATCGCTTGAAGGTGCACCAGCTTTTTCAGCCATCATTTGCCTTCCTTCATAAAATCCATTCTGCAAATTCTCTCGCAACAAAGCACCGAGGGGACGTCTGCTCACTTTCGTGCCGGACAAATCTTGAATCCGTATATTCTCCATTACAGAAAATCATTCGCTTTTTCCCCCATCTCATGGACGCAGAGTCTCCGGCTCCATCACTGGCTACCTTCTTCCTCCGTGAAGGCTCTACGACATTGCCATGTTCTGCATAAATACCTTAACGAGCGAGTTAGATGGAATCTGTATCCCGGCAATGCGGTGTCTACGCGCAACCCACGTTATCAAGGTTACGACCGAGATTGCTTACCGTTTTGGTGACTGCCTATCAGTGTCTTTGGCAGATCTGGCGTCTCACGGGACGTCAACGATTCTTCACATATGTTCATCATGTCACTCCATCCTAGCCCCCGACCGCCTGACACTGGCAGTTCCGATTCCCCTCACGGTTCCTCTTAACAGGGTTCATTGTCCCCAGCGCTTCATACCAAATCCGTTTCGCATGGTGGGTAGGATACTGGTGGTAGAACACCAGGTTGCGCTTTCGAAAACTTTTCTGTTGAATTCGCCAGTAGTGCACGAACTCGTCAACTGCGAAAAACCTCGAATTACAACATATATTTATGCAACTTCATGTCGCAAATAACGCCCCCAGCACGCGCAGCGTTAGCTGTCGCTGTGCCTGGGATCGTTAAGTGTTCTGTCCTTGTTCAACTTTGATGCCGGTTGTTTTTCTGCATTAGACAGCTGACGTAATTCTATTGCTTTCAGCTGATCTTGAAGATTGGCAACTTTTGAATCTGACACAAATACTCTGTAACCAAGCGCTATGGCTAAAATTAAAACAGAAAAAAAGGAAAGAAAGAACATCCTGTTGTTGTGCTGATAGTCAATCTTTTCCTTTATAAGCTGGGACACATTAGAGTGCGCCTGCTGCCATTGGTTAAAAACCAAGCTGCAAAATTGTGGCTGCTCGCCTTTCCATGGATTTTCTTCTTTTGGGATGTACTTCGTAAGCACTTCTAGAAACTCTTTAAGTTCATTTTCTGATGCGGAAAGCAAATCATGATGAAACGCATACAAAAGGACTTCTCCGCGTTGCTTCATTGATTCATCATATTTAAATTTTTTCACAAAACTCCCTTAGTGACACTTAACGCCGCGATCAGACGCGGCTACGTTTGTGCGCTTTTTGCGCAATAATGGGAGCGTAGCGGCCGCGCAAAAAGTGCACAAATTTAGCCGTCGGCTGCATCGCTTGGTTAGCATTAATACGGAGGATAAAATGACCAGCTTGCTCTGAATCCATGGTCCGATTCTCGCTCACACCTCCGTAAAATATTGCCGATCCACTGGCCAAATTCGACTTTCATAGAGTGTAACGCAATGAGAATGCAAAGGTTCAATAGCGTTCCACCTATAGTTTGGAAATTTGAACTGCCGTGGAGCGACTGGTTTCTCCATTCGTAAATCAAATCAAATGGGTCGCTACTGGAATCTAAAGAACTAATGTGCGCCCTAAACTCATCGAGATTAGTCTTCAGCTCTTTGTCAGCCACCTTCTCATATAGTAAGAACAGTTCATCTCTGATGCTTGAACACAGTGAACTTACCTTATATGTTCTAGGTTTTTTTGCTCGGTTCATGACTTGGAACTGTTTTTTAACCGACCCATCCATACGGAGATATTCAGAGCACGTCTTCTTAAGAATGGCCTCCAACATGGGAAATGAAACGTAAGCCAAAATTAGCGATGAATCCTGCAAGAAATATCGTGCATTGTGTGGGAGCTGCTGCTCTACCTCACTTTGCTTCATATGCTCTTCTGGACTCGCTGCCGGTTTCCTGCAATGAGTCAAGGATGCTCTAATACACGCTTCAAACAGCGATTTAATCTCTCTTTCATTTGGTTCAAAGTAATGGGAACCCGCTCCAGCTATAACCTCTCCACACCAAGACCACAAACCAAAATGGTCTTGCACCACAAAGCTGTTCATACCGGGAAGCAAAATCACTTTGGACAAGCCTAAAACCGAGGCTATTAGGGAATCGAAATCTAGCAAGTGAAATTGAACGCCATTAGCTAATAGCCTGTACTTTTCTGAATCAGAACCAATGGAAATGCCACCATTCTTACACGCCGCGCATACCCAGTCATCGCACAATTTTTTTATAAATCCCGGGGTGATTTCCATATTTAGTTTATCCCCACTGGAAGATGCTAACGCCCGCAGCTGCGGACGCCTTGTAGCGACGAAGGAGCGGAAAGGCGTTCCGACAGCCTGCGCTTGTTATGAGTTGGACTACAACAATGCATCGAAGACAATCTCCGTATAATACTCATGGGATACGCCCAATGTGTAGCCTCCGAATTCAACCTGGGTGCCCTCAGACTTTTCTATCCACAACCTGTCAGCACTCAATATTTCACATAGGTCATCGGGATCTCGAACGCCACTCAGCTTTACGTTAACAGCGTCGTCAGAAGCAACGAAAGAAAAAGAAACTAGAAATGAATCTCCCTCACGTTTTACGTGGAGTTCATCAACGGAAACCCCTTTATATATTTTTCCTAGCTCCATACCTTAATGTTCGTTTGACTCATAACAGTTAATTCAAAAGACGCTGCTTTATATCTACCCAGCTCTCTATCTACAGGCCTCTCGCATCGCCGCCACGGGAATTTTTGCGAAAAATCAAAGAGTTAAGTCATATTGGCGGATATTTCAACAAATAGATAGCGCACCGCTGCTTTATATCTCCTCAACAGAAGTGCTTTTGATCATATTGGGAACCCCTTAAAAGTCAATGACTTAGCGGGAATTTTCCGTAGATAGACGAACCTGCTGCTGAATTCTGCCATTGACATGTGGCGATTCGAGACAATACTGTATAGATAAACAGCTCACTGGGAGTCTCTCATGGATGACATACGCCACAGATTGCCTCGGAAGCCGGAAAAGTTTATGGATCAGTTGCGGCATCATATTCGGCAAAACGGACTGGCCTATCGAACTGAGCATACCTATGTCCATTGGATCAAACGGTTTATTCATTTCAACGACTTACGGCATCCAAACGAGATGGGGGAGGTGGAAATTGAGGGCTTTCTTAGCTTTCTTGCCTCGCAACGCTTTTGCTCTGTCAACACCCAGCGTATAGCGCTCAACGCGCTGGTGTATCTTTACAAGCGCTTCCTCAGCAAAGATATCAATCTGCTTAATTTTAATCCCGCCAAACAGCATCGGCGCCTGCCGGTGGTTTACAGCCGGGAGGAGGTAAAGGCGATTCTCGCCCATTTGCAAGGAGTCCATCATCTCCAGGTTGCGCTGATGTATGGCTCCGGGCTGCGCAGTGCTGAGCTGTTGTCCCTGCGCGTAAAGGATATCGATTTTGGCAGCAACAACATTTTTGTGCGCGGAGGCAAGGGAAACAAGGATCGAACGACGATGCTGCCACAGGGGTTGATTTCAAGCCTCAAGCACCAAATAGGGCGCGTGGCTCTGCTTCACCAACAAGACCTGCTCGATGGCTATGGTCGAGTGTATCTGCCGGACGCCCTCGAACGGAAATACCCCCGCGCTGCCAGCGAACTGGGCTGGCAATACCTCTTCCCAGCCCACGCTATCGGGCGTTGTCCTCGCTCCGGTGTGCTGCGCCGACACCATATGCACCCGACCACGCTCACCCGCCAGATTAGAGCCGCGGTGCGGAAGGCGGGTATCAACAAGCCGGCACGTGCGCACGCATTTCGTCACAGCTTTGCCACTCATCTGTTGGAGGCGGGCTATGATCTTCGCACTATCCAGGAATTGCTAGGACACGCGGATATCAGTACCACGGAGATCTATACCCACGTGGTAAACCGGGGTGGAAAAGGCGTATTGAGTCCGATGGACCAGATGCAGCCGCCACATGGGATCGCTGAAACGGTGGCGATTTATGGAGTGGCAGCGTAACTGCTCGCCCGGCGCATAACGGAAACGCCGATATTTTCCCTGTAGGGTGAACGCCACGGGCAAATACGCTGGGAACGGGTTTGAGCAGCTTTAGCTGGCCAAAGGCCGGGGCACATGGATGTGTCGAGCTATCTCAGCGATCTGACTTCGTAGCTAAGCCGATCGCGGCCATGGGCCGCTCCTACGGGTGAGCAGTTACTTGGCAGTTTAAGAAGATTGGGATTGCTGAGCTAAAGAGACTTTGCGCGCTAAAAAAAACCACCCGGCGGGTGGTTTTTTTAAAAGACGAATTAGCGGCGCTTACTTTTCCACAAAGGCCCGCTCGATCACATACTCGTGGGGCACGCCGGCGCGGGTCTCGCGGAAACCCCAGTCATCGAGAATGGTGGTGAGGTCCTTGAGCATCGCGGGGCTGCCGCAGAGCATAAAGCGGTCTTCTTCCACATTCGGCTGGGGCACGCCCAGGTCCTTGAAGATCTTGCCGGACAGCATCAGGTCGGTGAGGCGGCCGTTATTGCGGTAGGGCTCGCGGGTCACCGTGGGGTAGTAGAGCAGTTGTTCGCTCACCATCTCGCCGAAGTACTCGTGGTTCGGCAGTTCGTTTTCGATATAGTCCTGGTAGGCCAGCTCGGACACGTGGCGCACGCCGTGGGTGAGGATCACCTGGTCGAAGCGCTCGTACACGTCCGGGTCCTTGATAATGCTGAGGAAGGGCGCCAGGCCGGTGCCGGTGGACAGCAGCCACAGGCGCTTACCGGGGAGCAGGTGGTCCGCCACCAGGGTGCCGGTGGGTTTGCGGCTGACGAAGATCTCGTCGCCGGGCTTGATCTTCTGCAGCTGGGAGGTGAGCGGTCCGTCCGGCACCTTGATGCTGAAGAACTCCAGCTCATCCTCGTAGTTGGCGCTGGCGATAGAGTAGGCGCGCAGCAGCGGACGGCCGTTGTCCTGCGGCAGACCGATCATGGTAAAGTGCCCGTTCTCGAAGCGAAAAGCCGGATCGCGACTGGTCTTGAAGCTGAACAGCGTCTCGTTCCAGTGATGGACTTCGAGCACCTTCTCTATATTCAAATTAGACATAAGTTTAGAACCACTTATTCCTGAATTCTCTTAATGATTGAATTTTAGCCCTAGAATATCTATTGGCAAAATGGGATATTTCGATATTCCTTATCGATTTACTCAATTAAAGAATTTCCCGTGCGCTATTCCCTTCGCCAGTTGGAAGTCTTCCTCGCCTGCGCCCACTACGAGAACGTGAGCCGCGCGGCGGTCAGCCTGAATATGTCCCAGTCCGCCGCCTCCACGGCACTCAAGGAATTCGAGCAGCAGTTCGAGCTGCGCCTGTTCGAACGCACCGGCAAACGCCTGCGCCTGAACGAGTTGGGCCGCCAGCTTTGGCCGCGGGCGGAGGAGTTGCTGGAGCGGGCGCGGGAGCTGGAGCGGACGCTGGCCGCACACCAGGACCTGGGGCGGCTGAAGATCGGCGCCACCCTGACCATCGGCAACTATCTGGCCGCGGGGGTGATGGCCCTTTATATGGAGGAACAACCGGGGGCGCGGGTGGAGCTGGAGGTGGCCAATACCGCGGCCATCGCCGAGCGGGTGCTGAATTTCGAGCTGGACCTGGGGCTGATCGAGGGGGAGCTCAACCATCCGGACCTGGAGATGATCCCCTGGCGCGACGACGAGCTGGTGGTCTTCTGCGCGCCGCAGCATGCCCTGGCGGGGCGCAAACGGCTGAGCGACAAAGACCTGTGCGGAGCCACCTGGATAGTGCGCGAGCCCGGCTCCGGCACCCGCCAGACCTTCGAGCGCGCTCTCGCCGGGCTGCTGCCGCAGTTGCATATACGGCTGGAGCTGCAGCACACCGAGGCGATCAAGCGCGCGGTGGAGGCGGGGCTGGGGATCAGCTGTCTCTCAAGGGTGTCCCTGTCCGACGCGCTGAAGCGCGGCTCGCTGGTGGAGCTGCCGGTGCCGCAGCGGGATTTCTCCCGCGAGTTCTATTTCGCCCTGCACCGGCAGAAGTACCGCAGCGCGGGGATCGAGCGCTGGCTGGAGTTGTGCCGGCAGGCGCCGTGATGATCAGCGCAAGTCCAGTCCAGTGACACCTGGGTTTCGGCCTGCGCCGGAACGACGAAAGTGCGCTGTAAGGACCTTCTCAGCGGTTATCCCTGCTGCTGCCCCGCCCGCCGCGCATCCAGCCTCTGCAGAAATTCCTGGAGAATCAGCCGGTAGAGTTCCCGGCCCAGGTATTTGTCCTCCACGCCGCTGTCGATGGACGGGTTGTCATTCACCTCGATCACATAGCCGCGGCCGGCGGACTCCTTCACATCCACGCCATAGAACCCGTTGCCGATGGGCTTGGTGGCCTTGAGTGCGGCCTGCAGCACGGCTTTCGGCACCTCGAAAGTGGGCAGGGTGGCGAAGCCGCCGCTGGCGTTTTTCTTGTTGCTGTGGTTGTAGATCTGCCAGTGGTTTTTCGCCATGTAGTAGCGGCAGGCGTAGAGCGGCTTGTTGTTCAGCACGCCGATGCGCCAGTCGAATTCCGTATAGAGGTATTCCTGCGCGAGCAGCAGGCTGGACTCGGCGAACAACTCGCCCAGCTTGTCCCGCAGTTCCTCCTCGCTCTTCACTTTGACCACGCCGCGGGAGAAGGAGCCGTCGGGGATTTTAATCACCATCGGCAGGCCCAGTTCTGAAAGCGCCTTCTGCAGGCTGTCCTCGTCGCCGCGGCGCAGAATGCAGGTCCGGGGCGCCGACACCTTGTGGGTGGCAAACAGATCCGCCAGGTAGATCTTGTTGGTGCAGCGCAGGATGCTGGTGGGGTCATCGATCACCACCAGCCCCTCCGCTTCCGCCTTTTTAGCGAAGCGGTAGGTGTGGTGGTCTATCGCGGTGGTCTCGCGGATAAAAAGGGCGTCGAACTCCGGCAGGCGCATATAGTCCGCGGGGGTGATCAGCTCCACCGAGAAGCCCAGCTCGCGCCCGGCGCTGACGAACTTCTTGATCGCACTCTTATCCGAGGGCGGCAACGCCTCTTCCGGGTTGACCAGGATCGCCAGGTCGTAGCGGGTGCTGCCCTGGTTTTTGCGCTGGCGCCACACTTTATTACTGAAGCTGTCCAGGGCCTCGGCGAACAGCGTCTCCTCCGCCTCATTGAGTTCGCGGTGGGAACAGATACGCAGGTCGACGATCTCCCACTGCTGCTGGCAGGCCAGGTGGATCTCCAGCACCGGGCAGGCAAAGCGATCGAACAGCAGGCGCGCCAGGGGTTGCAGCGCCGGTTCCGGGCACTGGCCGAAGTAGGATTTGACCACCAGGGTCTCCCCCGGCACTTCGGGCCGGGGCAGCTTGCCCAACGCCGGCAGCACCCGCGCCAGCTGCAGCTTGTACAGCTGCGGCGCCGCCAGGTCGTTCAGGGTGCGCACGCTGGGCAGTACGTGGTGGCT
The DNA here is from genome assembly GCF_030997045.1 of Microbulbifer sp. TB1203. Classification (NCBI taxonomy): domain Bacteria; kingdom Pseudomonadati; phylum Pseudomonadota; class Gammaproteobacteria; order Cellvibrionales; family Microbulbiferaceae; genus Microbulbifer; species Microbulbifer sp. TB1203. The sequence continues at coordinate 3,565,517 of NZ_CP116899.1, forward strand.
GCGCGCCTCCGCCAGCAGCGAGCAGTAGTAGCCCTCGCTGCGGTACTCGTAGTTGGCACACAGGTTGATCACCCGCACTCGCTGGTGGCGGCCGGGCAGTTGTAAGTAGTCGGCAAAGGTGATCACTCGCTCGCTGGGATAGTAGGGAGCCCAGTCGGCGGGTTGGTCGATCACAATCAGCACCTGGGACATTCGGAAAGGCGCCTCGGTAAGGGTGAAAAACTGCGCGAAAGATAGAAGAAATTTTGTCCAGCTCCTATCTTTTTTTGCGCCTTTTGCTAATGTAGCTCAGCCGCAGCTTCGCGGTGTTTCCGGCCGCCGGTTGGCGGACTCCCAGATGCCCTCTTCCGACTCTCCGACTTACCAGATTCGCCCCGCCTGCCCGGCGGATGTGCCTGCCCTGCACACGCTGGAACAGGCCTGTTTCAGCAGCGACCGCCTCTCCCGCCGGCGCCTGCGCCATTGGGTGGCGGCGGACAATCGCGTCTTCCTGGTGGCGGAACGGGCCGGGCAGTTGCTCGGCTATGTGCTGGTGCTGCTGCGCCGCGGCACCCGCCTGGCGCGGCTCTACTCCCTGGCGGTGAGTCCGGCCGGGCGCGGCCAGGGAATCGGCGGCGCTCTGCTGTCGGCGGCTGAAGAGGAAAGCAGCCACAGCGGTCGCCTCTTTATGCGCCTGGAGGTGGCCGAGGACAACCACGACGCCATCGCCCTCTACCAGCGGCAGGGCTACCGCACCTTTGGCAGCTATCCCAATTACTACGAAGACGACGCCAATGCGTTGCGCATGCAGAAGCGCATCCGCTACCGCCCGGAGAATCTGCACAGGCTGCAAGTGCCCTGGTACGGCCAGACCACCGATTTCACCTGCGGCCCGGCGGCGGCGATGATGGCGATGGCAGCGCTCCGCCCCGACTACCGGCCCTCGGTCAGCGAGGAGCTGGCCCTTTGGCGCGAGGCCACCACCATCTTTATGACGTCCGGGACCGGCGGCTGCCATCCGATAGGCCTGGCGCTGGCAATGCGCGCACGCGGCTTTCACTGCACCGTCTATCTGAACCAGGGGACGCCGCTGTTCGCCCACGGCGTGCGCTCGGAAAGGAAAAAAACGGTCATTCGGCAGGTGGACGCAGACTTCCGCCGGTCCGCCCACGAGCGGGATATTCCGGTTATCGAGGAGGACTTCACCCAGGACCAGCTACAACAGTGGCTGGAGCAGGGCGCCCTGGCGCTGCTGCTGATCAGCACCTACCGCCTGGACGGCAGGAAGGTACCCCACTGGGTGACCCTGACCGGACTCGACGATGAGTGCCTCTATGTGCACGATCCGGACTACGACGACGAGCAGAATCCCCTCGACAGCCAGTACCTGCCGATCGCGCGGGAGGACTTTGCCAGGATGTCGCTGTTTGGGCGGGAGAGGTTGCGTACTGCGGTGGTGGTGCGAAGGTCCCCCGCCACCGGGGCCTGACTCGAATACCGCCAAGTTAAGGATTCCCATCAGTCCCGCCACTTGCACTTTGGCCCCTCCCCAATTTCTGGTAACTTTGCTCGCGTGCTTGAGCGGAAACAACCTGCCCGCATTTCAATAGCCACAAATCAAATGAACAAATAGCAATCAAATTTGGGGGAATTATGAAAACAGGGAAAGTTGTAGTTTTCTTGGCCGGAACTCTGTTGGGTGCTTCAACGCTGGCACAGGACAATGCCGAGATCATCATCAACCAGAAAGCGGAATACTACGATACCAAGGTAATTGCACCGAATATCGTTCGAGAATGCACCAATCTGGGGTACAAATTTTCCGATTCGACGAAACAATTCCTGGAGAAGTACGGTTTTTCCGCAGCACTGCAGCCCGAGCTGGATCTGAAAACCGAAGGCTTCAATCTCAAATTGAGTATCCTCAACGCTGTCAGCTCCGGCAATGCCTGGACCGGTCACCGCAAGTCGGTAACCGTTGAGGCCGAACTTTATAGGGACGGCGAACTGATCGACTCTTTTCAAAATGCCAGAAACTCCAGTGGTGGCTTTGGTGGCGGCTTTAAAGGGTCATGCCAGGTATTGGAGCGCTGCGTGCACACGCTTGGAAATGACGTCGCCAAGTGGATCAAGAACAAGCACCAGGGTTAAATCGACCTCCGAAATCACATCAACTCTTTGTTTAATTGAAACTTGAGGAATTCTTATGCGTTCAGTTATACATGGGCTTTTTATCGCCCTGTTTACACTAGTTCTGGCCGGCTGTACCAGTCACTCGGTAATGAATATCAACGACAGCCCGGTACCCAATCGCCTGAACGGGGTGCCGCAAACCGCGGAAACTGTCAGACAGGGCATTCTCGCCGGCTGCGTGGACAAGGGCTGGAACTGCCGCGAAATCAGCCCCGGCCTGATCGAAGCCTCAATCAAGGTGCGCAATCACCGGGCCACCACTGAAATCTCTTACAACAAGAACAGCTACAACATTCTCTACAAGAACAGCTCCATGCTGGACTACAACGAGAGAAACAACACCATTCACCGGAACTACAACCGCTGGATCAGCTACCTTGATAACGCTATCCACAAGCGGCTGGCCTTGTAGTAAGCCAGCCCACACTTCCATCCGGCAGCGCTTCTGCCGGATGTTCGTTGGCGGATGCCGACTGGTATAGCAACAGCAGAACCAACACATTCAGAACTTGTTTAGCCTACTCTCCTCGATTCAGTCGATGGGCACACTTCGCTTTGCCCATCCTACGATCTTTCCCTGTAGGAGCCTGCTTGCAAGGCCAAGCCGCGCGTATACAAAGCATCGCTTTGTGCGCGGATTGGCGCTCCGCCATGGATGGCGGAGCCGGGGCTTGATCGAACACTGTACGCTTGCGCCAAGGACGGCACTCGCGATTGGCTACCCGCACAGTTCGCTTGCAAGCAAGCTCCTACAAAAGAAGCCCCGGCATCAGGCTCTTCGCATCATGGTCATCGCTCAACTTGGTGCCATCCAGGACTGACCTGTCTTTCTATCCTCCTCCGCCGCCAGCCTATCCAGGCAAGTTAAAAAATGTCAAACTGCGCTAGCGCTTTTCACCATAAAGGGAGATAACAATATGTTGCGCTTGGTTAAACTTGTACTTGCCGCCAGCTCCATCTGGCTGGCCGCCTGTGCCGGCAATCCGATGCTTGTCAGCACCAACCAGACTGTCACCGCTCCGAATCCGGACAAAGCACAAGTTGTTTTTATGCGCTCGTCTTTCGTCGGTTCAGCAATCAACGCTTCGCTGTTTGAAGTCAAAGGCGATAAGAACGAATTTATCGGCATCATAGCCAATGGCACCAAGATCTCACATGAAGTGGAGCCCGGCGAACATACTTTTATGGTGGTTTCCGAGGCCGCCGACTTTATGAAGGCCGACGTGGAAGCGGGTAAAACCTATTATGCGATGGTAACCCCGCGCATGGGCGCCTGGAAGGCGCGCTTCAGCTTCCAACCGATCAAGAAGAACGCGGACAGCAGCTTCAGCACTTCTTCAAAGGATTTCGACGATTGGGCAACCAGTACCAAATTGGTAGAGAACTCCGAGACTTCACTGCTGTGGGCCGAAAACAACGCTGCGAGTATTGAATCCAAGAAAGATGCCTATCTCACCAAATGGCTTTCCAAAGATCCAGAGGAAATCGCACGGCAGACTTTGGAAACCTCTGACGGACTCTGATGTTGCTCGGCAGGTGCCGGTAACTGTGTTTATTAAGCTGGATTAGCTACCTGTATGACGCTATCCACAAACGGCTGGCCCTGTAAGTAAGCGTAATCCACACTTCCATCCGGCGGCCTGGTTGCCGGATGGCCCACTTCGCCCCTTCTACTTTTCAACCCGCCGCATCCGGCTCAGCAGCGAAAAAAATTCGCCAGAAGAGTTTTCCCGGGGAAAAGGCCTGTCCGGCACCGGTCTCCCGAGAAACCCACACAGCGGGCCCCAACCGTCACTGACACTGAAGCGCAACAGCCGATCCGCGGGTACCATTTTAACAATATTTTCCAAATGGACCCGATAGAGGCGATAGACAGACTCTCGATCAAATTCTCCCGCGAAAGTCCTGTTGCCGATCACCTCTCTGGCCAACTGCACGAATTCAGGCCTCGCCTTTTCGGGTATCAATTCCGCCCAGCGCAATGCTGGGAAAACGGTATCTGAGACGCTCCGGTACCAGCTCTCAAAATCCCGCTCGGTAACAATCACCCTGACCTCCGGAGCCCACTCCAGAATCTCTTCGGGGAAAACACACACAGGCCAGTCCACCGCCGATGCGAAGCCACTGAGCAGGCGCGACCAGTTTATCCGCTTCGCATGGAACTCCTTCAGCCATGCGCGACAGCGCTCCGTATCCGCAGCGAAGTTGCTCATATGCAAGCAGGGACCAAAACCGAGCTCTTCCAGCGCCCGCTGTAGGGAAAGGGTGCCGGTGCGGCCAAAGCTCGCACCGATAATCTGAATATTCAAGATAGCCAGTTTATTGTTCTAAAAATTCAGCCAGATCAAAATACTGCCTGTATCGAAAGCATGAGTTTTGACTGAAATTGTTGGATCCGACACGGCCATTAGTATCAATAGTTGTGCCCTTTCGCATCAAGCGCTTATTGATCCTTGGACTTCAGTGCCTGCAGGGTTTCAGCGGAACATCTTTGATCGTCCTTCTGCGTCAGGTCGTAGCAGGGATAAGCAAATCCCATCGGCCAATAGATGGCGCCGGCCGGCGGCCAGAAAATGGACGCGGGTCGAAAGCTGGACCGCAACCTGCCCTCCTGAACAACTTCTCCATTCTGTTCGATCTTGTATGGAATGCCGCCGGCGGAAGACCAGGACAGCGGTGTCCGTGTCACCTTGCCCTCAACGAAGGGTTCTTCGGTTCCCCGCTTGATTTTCAGTACCGAATCTTCCGGTAGCTTGAGATAGGTTGAAGTTGAGCAGCCGGCGAGAACAAGAGATGCTGCGGCAAATGCAATTAGCCTTTTCATTATTGGTTTTTCCTTATTTCTTGGATCAGGTGAAATAAAAGCATCGCGGCAAGTCACCTTGCAGAACCGCGACCATTTCTGAAAATCAGAAATTCAGTCCTACATTGACCACAAAAGGCATATCAATACCGTCGTTGTCACTGAAGATATTGGCATTGGAAAAGTGCTTCCAGGACACCATCAGCACCAAATCCTCCCTGCCCTGCCAGTCGATACGCGCGGCGTAGCCCACCTGGGCCTGGAAGGCGAAGTGGTTGTCCTGGTGGCGGTCGCCGAGCTGGTTGCTGCTGATATAGCTGGGGCCCAGGGCGCGCACAAAAAAGTACGGCTGGCCCCAGCTCTGCCGGCGCGGGTAGAGATTCAGCTGGGGGTAAATGGAAATCGCGTAGAAGGAGCGGTGCTCGTCCGTATCGGTTTCCACCTTGGTGTAGCTCACCCCCAGGTGGATATGCTGGCGGTGGCTCTTTTCGAATTTTTTGAAGGAGTAGTCGATGCCGTAGGTGCGGTTGCGCTGGTCGGAGTCCGGCTGCGGGCCGCCGCCGGCGCTGAGCAGCAGTTCGTTGGCGGATGCCGATTGGCACAGCAACAGCAGGGCCAACACAATCAGAACTTGTTTCACCGCTTTCTCCTCGATTCAATTGATGGGCACGCTTCGCTTTGCCCATCCTACAATCTTTCCCTGTAGGAGCCTGCTTGCAGGGCCAAGCCGCGCGTATACAAAGCATCGCTTTGTGCGCGGATTGGCGCTCCGCCATGGATGGCGGAGCCGGGGCTTGATCGAACACTGTAAGGTTGCGCCAAGGACGGCAACTCCCGATTGGCTACCCGCACAGTTCGCTTGCAAGCAAGCTCCTACAAAGAGGTTCTAGCAAACCGCGAAGGCCCTGATGATTTATTCCTTAAACCCGCCGCTTAAAGATCAACGAAGTGTTGATGCCGCCAAAAGCAAAGTTATTGCTCATCACATACTCGGTATCGATCGCGCGGCCATCGCCCTGGATGTAGTCCAGCTCGGCGCAGTCCGGATCGATGTTTTCCAGGTTGATGGTGGGGTGGAACCAGCATTCGCGCATCATCTGGATACTGGCCCAGGACTCCAGTGCGCCGCAGGCGCCCAGGGTGTGGCCGGTGTAGCTTTTCATCGAACTGATCGGCACGGCGCGACCGAAGGCGTTCAGGGTGGCGTGGCTCTCGGCCACGTCGCCGCGGTCGGTGGCGGTGCCGTGGGCGCTGACATAGCCGATGGCTTGCGCATCGATGCCCGCCTGGGCGATAGCCTGTTCCAGGGCCACCTGCATGGTGGGCGACTGGGGCTGGGTGACGTGGCTGCCGTCAGAGTTGGTGCCGAAGCCGACAATCTCCGCATAAATCCGCGCGCCGCGAGCTACCGCCTGCTCGTACTCCTCCAGCACCAGGGTGCAGGCGCCCTCGCCGATCACCAGACCGTCGCGCTCGCGATCGAAGGGGCGCGGGGTGACGCCCGGCGTTTCGTTTTTGGTGGAAGTGGCGAAGAGGGTGTCGAACACCGCCGCCTCGGTTGCGCAAAGTTCCTCGGCGCCTCCGGCGACCATCACCGTCTGGCTGCCGTTGCGGATCGCCTCGTAGGCATAGCCGATGCCCTGGCTGCCGGAGGTGCAGGCGGAACTGGTGGTGTAGACGCGCCCGCACAGGCCGAAAAATACACCGATATTCACCGCGGTGGTGTGCGACATCATTTTGATATAGCTGGTGGCGTTGAGGCCGTCGGTGCGGTGGTTGATCAGCATATTGCCGAAGTCGCCGATCGCCGCCGGGGTGCCCGCGGAGGAGCCGTAGGCCACACCGGCGGCACCGCTTTTCAGGATCGGGTCGTCCAGCAGGCCAGCCTCCTCCAGCGCCAGCTCGGTGGCGCGCACCGCCATCAGCGAGACCCGGCCCATGCTGCGCACCCGCTTGCGGGTGTAGTGCGCGGGTTTTTCGAAATCCACCACCGGCGCGCCCAGGCGCGTCTCCAATCCCTCGTATTTGTCCCAGTCATCCATATACACCACGCCGGAACGGCGCATTTGCAAGGATTCCCTGACCTGCTGCCAACCCTGGCCGATGGGGGAAATGCCGGCCATGCCGGTTACTACCACGCGTTTCATCAGTAGAGACCACCGTTTACGGAAATTACCTGGCGGGTGATATAGCCGGCCCGCTCGTGCATCAGGAAGGCCACCGTCGCAGCCACCTCCTCAGGTTTGCCCAGGCGGCGGGCGGGAACCATTTTCAGGATTTCATCCACCGGCAGATCCTCGTTCACCATTTCGGTATCGATCAGCCCGGGGGCCACACAATTGACGGTGATCTGGCGCTTGGCCAGCTCCAGTGCCAGCGCCTTGCTGGCGCCGATCAACCCGGCCTTGGACGCGGAGTAATTTACCTGGCCGCGGTTGCCGGCAAGCCCGGAGACCGAGGTCATCACCACGATGCGCCCCGGCGCCTTGCGCCGCACCATGGGCATGGTGAGCGGGTGCAGCACATTGTAGAAACCGTCCAGGTTGGTGTGCACCACCCGGTCCCAATCCTCCTCGGGCATCGCCGGGAAGGCGTTGTCGGCGGTGAGACCCGCGTTGCACACCACCCCGTAATAGGCGCCGTGCGCTTCCACATCGTTTGTCAGCGCTTCGCGCGCGCCGCTGCGATCGAGGATATCGAACTGCAGGATTCTCGCTTCCCGCCCCACTTCGGTGATCTCTTTCGCCACGGCTTCCGCCTGCTCCCGGCGGCTGCGGCAGTGCAGCACGATGTTGTAGCCGTCGTGCGCCAGCTGCAGCGCAATGGCGCGGCCGATTCCCCGGCTGGAGCCGGTGACCAAAATCCACTCGGACATTTATTTTTTTCCCTTCAGATATTCTTCGATATTTTCCGGTTGAAACACATTCAGGCGCGCGCTCTGCTCCACGCCTTCGCCACTGATGCGGCACTCGAAGGTGGCCATGCCATTCTCCGCCTGCAGCAGCCGCTCCACGTCGACAGTCAGCTGGTCGCCGCAGCGGAAGCTGTCGATATTGCTGAGAAACTTGCGCGTACCCAGCAGGAAGCCCAGGCGCACCTCCTCCCCCACCTGTTTCGCCCAGTAACCGGAGAAGGCGGCCACCGCCTGCGCCATATATTCGATGCCCACATAGGCCGGCACCCGGCCTTCACGATCGAAGATCCCGTCCTTGCGCACGCGCAGCGTTGCCGTGAGGGTTTCCTCACCCACGCCGACCACTTCGTCCAGCAGCGCCATATCGCCACTGTGCGGTACCAGTTCTTCCGCCGGGTAGTTTTGCACTACTGCTCCCCCTGCAAACCGAGAATGACCGAGCAGTTGCTGCCGCCGAAGGCGAAGGAATTGCTCATGGTGTAGCGCAGCGATCGCTGCGCCGGCTCTTCGCCGATATACAATTTTACCGGCTGCAGCTCCGCATCGTAATCGCCATTGAAGCGGTGGGGCGGCAGCCGGCCCTCGTCCAACGCCAGCCAACAGAATGCGGCCTCCAGCGCGCCGGCGGCACCCAGGGTGTGGCCGGTCAGCGGCTTGGTGGAGGAGCAGTGGACGCCCGAGCCCAGCACCGCATTCACCGCGCGTGCCTCCATGGCGTCGTTCTGCGGCGTTCCGGTGCCATGCAGGTTCAGGTAATCGATATCTGTCGCGGCCAGATTTGCATCCGCCAGCGCACTGCGCATCGCGGCCTCGGCACCGCGGCCGCCCGGCTCCGGCGCCGACATATGGTGGGCATCGGAACTGGCGGCCACGCCGCACAGGCGGATTTTCCCGGGCTGCCGGCTCAATACAAACAGCGCTCCGGCCTCGCCCAGGTTGATGCCGTCGCGGGCGCCGCTGAACGGCTGTGTCAGCCCGCCGCTCAATGCGCTCAGGGAGTGGAATCCCTTTATCGTCATACCGCAAAAGGTATCCACCCCGCCGACCACCACCGCATCGCAGATATTTCCGGCCAGCAGCCGCCGCGCGCTGGCGAAGGCATTGGCGCTGGAGGAGCAGGCGGTGGATACGGTGATTCGCGGCCCCTCGATGTGCAGGTAACCGGCGACGAACTCCGCCAGCCCCGCCATCTGCTGCTGGTAGCGGTAGCTGTATTCGGTTTCCTCCCCGCCACCCACCCGCGCCTCGCCGCTGGCAATACCGGAAGTGGAAGTACCCATCACCACGCCCAGGCGGGCAGCGCCAAAGGATTCCCGCAATTCGGCGACAGCCGGCACTATCTGTTCCGCCACCAGTGCGGCGACGCGGTTGTTGCGGCAATCGAAATGGCGCAGGTGCGCGGGCAGCTCCGGCAGGCTTTCCCGGATGGCGCCGAAGCGCCCCTGGTGTCCGTCCAGCCAGGGGGAGCCGGGGCGCATAGCCGAGGTGTCACCGGCGAACAGGCGCCGGGCGACTTCCCGCCGATCGCTGCCCAGGGCGCAGGCGAGCCCCAGTTGGTTGAGAAAATACTGGCTCATAGGCATCTACAAATTTTTGATATTCAGCGAATAACCCAGCACTTTCTGGTCCAGTTGCACCCGGGCCCGCCAGATATCGTCGCTGCTGTAAGTCACTTCGGTGAACAGCTCACCGCGAAAAAACAGTTGCCGCCTGCGCTTGCCGCCGTCGCGCTCCTCGCGCAGGCTCCACTGCACCGGCAGCGCATCCCGCAGGCTCTGCAGCGGCCAGTACACCAGTTGCATATCCGCGAGCAGCGCCTCCGGCGGAATGCTCTTGCCGCCCAGATACTGCTCCGCCCGCACTTCGTGTCCGTCGTAGCAGATATCCAGCAACCCGACGCCCTCCGGGGTGAGCAAGGAAATCTTCACCAGCTCCGGCCCCAGCAGCGACGCGCCCATCAGATCCTTTTGCTCGCCACGGTACTGCACGGCGATATGCTGCACCAGCTGGCGGCTATCACCGGGCAACAGAGGGGCCAGCGGTCGCATCTGCGCCGGACCCTTTCCGGCGCTGCTGCAGCCGGTGAACAGAACCAGAATTGTTGCGAGAATCAGCTGGCCGCGCATATTTCCGCCAGGGTATTCAGCCGGCGCTCCGCCCCGGCCACGTAGGGATTGTTTTTGTCCCAGGCGTAGCCGGCGAGAATGGAGCAGATCATGCGTTTGATTTCCGTCTGCCCGGTGCGATGGAAAATCACGTCCTGGAAGCGGCCGTCGTACCAGGCGGTGACATAGGTCTTGAATACATCCACACCGTGTTTCAGCGGCTCGGCGAACTCTGCCTGCCAATCCACGCTCTCGCCACCCAGCTGGCGGTGCAGGCAGTCGCTGGCGAGCTGAGCGGATTTCATGGCGATGGTCACGCCGGAGGAAAACACCGGGTCGAGAAATTCCCCGGCGTTGCCCAGCAGCGCGAAGCCGGGCCCGGTGAGGGAGGTCACATCGCTGGCGTAGCCGGAAATTTTTTGCACCGGGGTATCGAACTCGGCGTCGCGCAGGGTTTTCGACAGTTCCGGTGCCTCCTCCACCGCGCGGCGCAATATCTGCTCCGGGCTGTCACCCAACACGGAAATTTTGCGACTGTCGCCCACCACACCGAGGGACGCGCGGCCGCCGGAAAACGGTATCAGCCAGTACCAGATATCCCGCTGCTGCGGGTGCACGGTGATCAGGATCTTGTTGCGGTCAAACTGGGCATCGCTGATATTGTCCTGCACGTGGGTGAACACGGATTCCCGCGCGGGAAAATCCGACGGCCTGTCCAGTTTCAACAATCGCGGTAGCACACGGCCGAAGCCGCTGGCGTCGAGGACGAAGCGCCCGCGAAAAATCACTTCTTCACCGTCGCATTCCGCCAGCAGGCGCACGCCCTCTTCGTTGATGTCCGCCTCGCGGATGCTGTGACGATAATGGATTTCCGCTCCCTGCCTCTCCGCCTCGTCGGCGAGAATCTTGTCGAAGGCGGCCCGCTGCACCTGGAAAGTGGTGCCGTGACCGGGGGAGAATTTGTCGTTAAAGTCAAAGGCGGTGCGCTCACCGTCCCTCTCGAAAGCGGCGCCGTTCTTGAACTGGAAGCCGGCACTTTTCACCGCCTCCAGCATATCCGCCCGCTCCAGGAATTCCATGCACTGGGGTAGCAGGCTCTCGCCGATGGAAAAGCGCGGAAATTCCTGCCGCTCCACCACCGAGACCTTCCAGCCACGCTGCACCAGGAGCGCACTGGCGACGGCACCCGCGGGGCCCGCGCCGATCACTACCACATCCGATACCACTTCTTTCATCGGTCAAGCCTCTTTTCGCTCTCGCAAAAAAACAGTGCCGCCAGCAATAGAGTCAGTCCAGTGCCTACGGCGAGAGTAAATCCAAAATCGGCAATCGCCGGTGTCTGCGACAGGGCCAGCAGCCCGAAACCCAGCAGCGTGGTGGCCCCGGCCATCGCGATGGCCAGCAGGGTGTAGCTTTTTTCCCGCTGCCGGCTGAGGTGGCTGAATACCGCGTAGTCCACACCGATCCCAAAAATCAGCAGCAGCGCCGCCACGTGAAACAGGCTCACCCCGGCGCCGCTTATCGTCACCGCCGCCATCGAGCCCGCCAGGGCGGCCACCGGCAGGCCCACAATACTCAATGCGCGGACAAAACCGGCACGCAGTGCAATCACCAGGTAGGCGATTGCGATCACCAGCGGCAGCAGCTTGAGCAGCAGGTCCCGCTGTTGGGACATCACCCGTGAAATTGTCCGCGGCGGGTCCACCAGTATCGCGCCCTCCGCGACCACATTCTCCAAAACCGCATCGTCAGCCACTGCGTACAGGCGCACTATCGAGGCGCAGCCATGGTCGCCGCAGCCCAGCCACAGGTCCCGGTATTCGGGGCCGGCCACCCGCAGCCAGTCCCCCAGGGAAATTTCCCGGAATGGCTGTTGCAGCCCGGCGGTCAGATCCCGGGCCTCCGAAGAGGAATAACCCAGTTGGGTGTAAAAACCCTGTACGGATTCGCCGGCGTAGAGCTGATTGAGACGGGTCCAGTCAGCGCGCTGGATTTCCTCTGGTGGCAACCTTTCACTCAGCGCCTGGTAACGCTGAAGCTGTCCTTTTTGCACCAGCGGCCGAAGCTTGTCGGTCAACCGCCATTCGCGGCGCAGTACCTGATCCCGGTCCCGCCCCTGCACCAGGAAATAACTGGATTCCGGGCGCGACGGCAGAAGCCGGTTGAGCGCGCGCTCGTCCCCGGCGAGAAACTCCGGCGCGCGGTAAAACAGGCGCAAATCGTCGGCAAAACGTATCTGCCCCACCGCTGCCCCCCCGGCCAGCAGCAGCGCGACCAGCGCTCCGCCGTACCAGCGCCGCGACAGTCGCGGCAGGTATTTCAGTAGTGCGACCGGCTTTTGCCGCAGGCGCAGCAGTGCGGGAAACAGCAGAATCACCGTGAGCCAGGCGCCGAGCAGGCCGAAGCCGACGAAGAGCCCCATCTGCCGCAGCAGCGGGAAGGGTGTCAGCGCCAGGGCGAAAAAAGCCAGGCAGCTGGACAACAGCCCCAGCAGCAGGCCGGGCAGCACATCGCCGTCCCGGGCCGGCCCCGGGCGCAGGCGGTTACAGATAAAGTGGAATGCGTAGTCGATGGCCAGCCCGGTCACCGTGGTGCCGAACACAAAGGCGAGGATATGTATCTGCCCCAACAGCGCGATCACCGCGGCGGTGCCACTGGAAATACCGCAGCCGATAGCGAACACCGAAAGCAACAGCGGGCGTGCCGAACGGAACACCCACAGGGAGAGCAGGCAGATGGCCGCCAGGGAGAGGCCGCCGATCAGGCGGATTTCCCGCTGCGCGCCGGCGGCAGCGTACTCGGTATGCAGCGGCGCGCCCGCCACCCGCAGCTCAAATCCCCGCTCCTCCGCCCAGGAGTTCAATTCCGTTCGCAGGTCCAGCAGCGGTGTACGGATTTTTCCATTCAACTGCGCCGGCTTTGCGGTGGCGCGGACCAGGGTGAATTCGCGCTCGCCGCTGCGCTGCACCGGTATCTCCCGGTACACGCTGGCATCAACGGCGACGTCGGCGACAAAATAGTGGCGGAATACCGCCAGCGGGTCCCGCTCCAGGTCCAGGCTGCCGCCCGCCTCGGGACCGTAGATGGCCGCCAGCTGCCTCTGCACCAATTGGTCCGGGGACTCCGCCAGCAGGCTGCGGTCGCCGCGGGACAACAGCTGCTGGCGCGCGGGAAACAGCAGCGCCCACTCCTCCCGGTAGCGCTCGCCGCGGGCCCAGCGGTATTCCAGTTTTTCGATTGCCGCGGAGGCCTGGAGCTTTTGCGCCAGTATTTCGGTGGATTCCGCCAACCGCTCGCTATCGCCAGCGGGAGCGACCAGCATCCACAGCAGTTCCCGCTGCAGCTGGCCGTTCAGCTTTTTCTGCGCCGCCGCCACCGCGGGCGATGCCGACATGTCTCCGGCGAGGGCGAGAATATCGGTTTGCAGCCAGCCGGACTGATAGCGGGAGCCCGCGCCCAGGGCGAAGGCGGCCGCGATCAGTAGCCAGATTACAAACCGGTATTTCATATTCTTATTCTTGTGGTTCGCTGGCAAATTCCGCAGCGAATTTCGGGTCCTGTTCATCCACGGCCTGCAATCCGATCAGGCGCATTTCGGTAATCGCCTGGTTCGTCTCGGCCAGGCGGAGTTTTTCGATATCGCCGTTGCCGGAGACTTCGATGGATTGCACAAATCCGGCAAGCGCGTCCCCTTTGGGAATCAAAGTCACCTGCCAACCGCTTTCCAGCAACTGAGCATCCACCTGGAAAAGCTCTTCCAGCGCGGCGAAATTTCCGCGGAAGATCTGCATTAGCGGATAGGCGATCTGCTTGGCCATAGGGTCCCGCCCTTCCCCGTCGAAAATCCGGTGGGACCCGATAGGCTCCAGTACCCGCCAGCTGACCCCGCGATCCTCCGACAGCGCCACCACGCCGTTGGACAACAGCGGCCGCGGTAACTGGGGGAGTGTTTTTTTCTGTTCGAAACGGCCGAGCATATTGGGGGACTTTTGCAGCCGGGCTTCTATCTGCTCCAGCGTCGGGCGGTCGATGGCCTGTACCGGTGCGGACAAAAGAACAAAAAGCGTCTTTATAAAAAGCGCTAAATTAAGCCACCTCTTCTTGTAGGATGGGCAAAGCGGAGCGTGCCCATCTTCCGAGGGTTTGATGGGCACGTCGCTGCGCTCCTTTGCCCATCCTACGAAAACCAAACGCGATGCGATGGCCACCGGTAGCAGGGCCGCCACTCCCCTCAAATCAGAGCCACCCAATTTAGCCATCACTCCACCCCCAGCTTCTGCAACAGCACCTGCGGCGAAGCAAACAGCATCTCCCCGCTGCTCATCTCCACCGCCACCAGCACCGTATGACCCCGGGTCAGACGCACGCCACTGTCGCGGTCGCGCACTTGGTAATCGATCTTGAGACGGTTTTCGTACTCGGCGACTTCCGCGCGCACCACCACCCACTGCTGGAAGCGCAGCGGTTTCGCGTAGCGGATACGCAGGTCGATCACCGGCCAGGCGTAGCCGGAGTCGCGCATCTGCGGATAGTTGTAGTCCAGTTGGTCCAGCAGCGCGCAGCGGGCGATTTCGAAATACTTGGCGTAGTGACCGTGCCAGGCCACCTCCATCATATCCACATCGTGGAAGGGTACCTGCAGTTCGATTTCCGCGGCCCAGTTTGCCGGCAATTCCCGCTTAGCCATGCTGCTGCCCGTCGTACAGACGCCAGTGGCGCTGCTGTATCAGTTTGACGAAATTGCGCAGGTCGCTCTCCAGTTCGCGGTCCTGCCCCAGCAACGCGAAATTGTCCGCGACCTGCCGGAGACTGGCGCGCAGCGCCGGCGACAGATTTTCTTCCTGTACAACGCCATCACGCAGGCGCAGCTGCACGCCCTGCCAGGCTGTCATCAGCGCCGCGGCGGCCACCTGTTCGGTGAGCTGCAGCACCCGCATACAATCCCGCGCGGCAATGGTGCCCATACTCACCTTGTCCTGGTTGTGGCACTCGGTGGAGCGGGAAAAGACACTCGCCGGCATCGTCTGCTTGAGGGCCTCCGCGGTCCAGGCGCTGGCTCCTATCTGCACCGCCTTGAAGCCGTGGTTGAGGGGCCGGCGCTCACCTTCGGCGCCGGTAAGGTTGGCCGGCAGGCCGTTGTTGAATTTCACATCGACGAGTTGCGCTATCTGGCGGTCGAGCAGATCGGCGAGGTTGGCCACGGCATTTTTCAGGCTGTCCATGGCAAAGGCGATATGACCGCCGTAGAAATGGCCACCATGCAGCACATGTTCGTTTTCGCCGTCGATGATGGGGTTGTCGTTGGCACTGTTCAGTTCGTTCTCGATAAACTGACGCAGCCAGGGCAGCGAATCCTGGACCACGCCAATCACGTGCGGCGCACAGCGCAGCGAGTAGCGATCCTGCAGGCGGCTGCTCTGGCGCGGCGCCTCGCCCACATTCAGGTCGTCGTGAATCCAGCGCGCAATGCGGTTCTGCCCCGGGTGCGGTTTGACCGCAAACAATGCGTTGTCGAAATGATAGGCGTTACCCTGCAGCGCCACGCTCATCAGCGCGGTGATGCGCGCACTCAGCTGGCACAGGTACTCGGCGCGGCGATAAGCCAGGCAGGCGAGGCCGGTCATCGCCGCGGTGCCGTTCATAATCGCCAAGCCCTCCTTGGGGCGCAGTTTCAGCGGCGCTATGCGCAATTCGTCGAAAACCTCCGCGGTGGGTCTCTGCTCGCCCTTGAACCAGACCTTGCGCTCACCGGCCACCACCGCGGCCACATAGGACAGCGGGGTCAGGTCGCCGCTGGCGCCCACCGATCCCTCCTGGGGAATTACCGGAATCACGTCCTGCTGCAGCAGGCGCGCCAGCTGCTGCAGCAATTCGTAACGGACTCCGGAACTGCCGCGGGCGAGACTGGCCAGGCGCGCGGCGACAATCGCGCGGCTCTGCTCCAGGGTGAACACTTCCCCCAGGCCACAGCCGTGAAAGGTGTACAGGTGGCGGGGCAGTTCCTCCACCAGTTCTCCGGGAATATTCACCGTGCAGGAATCGCCGTAACCGGTGGTTACGCCGTAGATCACCCCCTCCTGCTGCCACAGGCGGTCGAGAAACTCCACGCCCCGATTGATTCGCGCGACGAAGCCCTCGTCGTCCGACAGCTGCACCGCGGCGCGTCCGCGCGCGATTGCGTCCACCTGTTCGACGCTCAGTTCGGAGCCGTCGAACAGCACCGGCGTGCGCTGTAACACTGCTGTATTCATCGATTTTGATCCCAGAACGGATAGAAGTTGTACCACTGCAGCGGCGCCAGGCGACAGTAGTGTTCAAGCCGCTGCGCGTAGCTGGCGACCAGCTCGCGAATATGGCCCTCGCGGTTGCCGCGGGCCATGCGCACCTGCTCGCACAGCTGCTCCATATAAATGTCGTAGCCGTCGCGGCTGCGCAGGCAGAACAGGGTGTACACCGGGCACTTGAGCAATGCCGCGAGAATGTAGGGCCCCTGGGGAAAGGGTGCGGGGCGGCCGAGAAATTCCGCGATGCAGGTGCGGCCGACGGAATTGATCGGCGTGCGGTCGCCGACGATTACCACAAACTCGCCGCGCTCCACCGACTCCGACAATTGCATGGCCAACGCCGGGGTCACCTCGGTCACCTGCGTGAGGCGCACCTGGCTCCTGGGGTTGAGCAGCCGCATCATACGGTTGAATTTCTCCGCGTGCTTGGTGTGCACCAATACATTGACCGACACATCCGTCACGCTGCCCAGGGCGCGGCAGACTTCCAGGTTGCCCAGGTGCGAGCCGATCAGTATACCGCCGCGGCCACTCCTGGCCAGCTGGTGAAACGCCCCGCGCTCGGGGAAATTGACCTGGCTCGCCGGAATGCCCACAAACCAGGCTTCGAGTTTCTCCCGCGCGCTGTTGGCAAAATTCAGGAAAATCCGAAAGCCGGTGTACCAGTCTGCTTTAATTTCCGCCTGCGGATATTTCGTGGAAAAAAGCTGCAGGTATTCGCGTATCGCCCGGCGCCCGTTGCGATTTTTCAGGTAATAACAGAGCACTACCGGGTAGACCGCGATTTTGAAGGCGACGGGCCCCAGGCAGTGATGCAGCCAGAACAGGAATTTGATCCCGAGGAAAAATCCCTGCTCGCGGTAGCGCGACCAGTGCACACTGCTCACAGCGCCGCCTCCGGTTTCAACCTGCGCGGCAGGCGTGCCAGCATGCCGAAAAACAGGCGGGTGTGCATAGCGGAGATCAGCATATTGTCCTGCAGGCCGCGGAAGTGGGACACGCCGTCCACCGGATAGCGCACCTGCACCGGCAGCTGTACCAGCTCCCCACAGCGCCAGTGCCAGCGCACCAGTACCTCGGGATCGAAATCCATGCGGTCACCGGTGTACTCGCCGTCGATCAGCGCCACGGTCGCCACCAGCGGATAACAGCGCAGGCCGCACATGGAATCCCGGATTTCCAGCGACAGGGTATTGATCCACACCCACACGTGGGTCAGGTAGCGGCCCAGCAGCCTCGCCAGGGGCACGGAGCGGTCGTACACCGGGTAGCCACAGATCAGCGCGGTGGGGTTCTCCCGGCAGTGGTGCAGAAACTGGGGAATGTCCGCCGGATCGTGCTGGCCGTCCGCATCCACCTGGATACCGTGGGAAAAACCCAGTTCGCGCGCGGCCCGCAGGCCGGTTTTTACCGCGGCACCCTTGCCGCCATTCTCCCCGCGCACCACCAGGTGCAGCCAGTCGCCCTGCTCCCGCGCAAGCCGTTGCAATTCCTCACGGCAGCTATTGTTGCAGCCGTCGTCCACCAGCACGCAGGGCAGCCCGAAGCCGCGCAGGGAATCCAGCGTACCGGCGATGGCGCGCTCGTGGTTGTAGACCGGGATAACGAAACAGGGTTTAACCATGATCGAAACACAATTGTCCGCTGCTGTACTCGCGGGACTCATCCTCTGCACAGCGGAAGCGGAATTTCAGTTTGTTTTTTTCAGGATTGAATTCCAGCTCCAGCTCTACCCGCTCGCCGGGCACCATCAGCTGCTTGAACTTGATCACTTCCATCGAATCGAAGCGGTCGCCGATGCCCAGCAGTTCGCGACCGTAGTGCATTGCCCAATCGATCTGCACCACGCCGGGCACTACTGGGGCGCTGGCAAAGTGCCCGGGGAGGCAGATCAGTTCTGCGGGAACAGTTATCACCATCCGCGCGCGGTTCAACTCCGCTTCGCGGCTTTCGACCCGCGGCAACATCGCCGACGGCGTCGCATCGAAAACTTGCATCAACAATTCTCTCGGGCTCTTGCCCTGCTGATTGGTGGGTATCTCGCGCATGAAGCGCCACAGTCGCGGCAGTGCCACACTCTCCAGGTCCGGCGCAAGATAGCCGCGCAGTGCGCGCACCAGTGCGGATTTGCCCCGCTGCGCCAGTTCGCGCCGGCCCTCTTCACTGAGGACTGCCACTGCGGCCACGCATTCGCGCCCGCGCTTCAGGGTCAGCGCCCGGGCCGCGGCAATCCAATCGCTGCGGCACAGCAGTGTCTCTATCTGTGAAAGCGAGATACGTTTCTCTTCTATTTTTACAATCCGGTCCGCGCGCCCCAGCAAGCGGAAGCCCCGCGCCTCCAGCTGCACCCGGTCCTGCCCGGAGAAGGGTCGGTCCAGCCAGGGGGAATTCACCCGCAGCAGGCTTTCGCCGCTGCAATCGACCTCGACACCGTCCAGCGGATGCCACAGGTCGCCCTCCGCCTGGCGCCGCCAGGCGATGCCACCGGTCTCGGTGCTGCCGTAGATCTCGATCGGCGCCAGGCCGCTGAGCGCTTCTATCTGCTTCGCATCCTCCGCCGCCAGCGGTCCGCCGGAGGAAAAAATTGCGCGCAGCGAAGCCGCCCGTTCCCAGGGCCAGCTTTCGATACGACGGCTCAGTTGCGCGGGACTGGCCACCCAGATCGCCGGGGCCAGCCTCTGCGCGTCCCTCAATAGTGCCGCCACATCCACGTAGGTCTTGCCGACAAAGGCACAGCCGTTCGCCAGCGGCCACAACACTTTGAACAGCAGGCCGTAGATATGCTGGTGGCTCACAGTCGCCAACACCGTGGCGGCGTCGGCCAGCGACCCCCAGTGTCGCTGCTGCGCGGCGATTTCCCGCAGCAGTTGCGTCAGCGTCTTATCCACCCGCTGCGGCTCGCCGCTGCTGCCGGAAGTGAATAGCTGGATAGCGCCGGAAAAACTCTGCGGCAGTCCGCTGTCGGCCGCGGGCATCTCGTCCAGCGTCACAACTCCCTCCGCATCCCACTCCCCAAGCCACAGGTCGACATCCTGCTGCAGCGACTGCACGGTGCTGCGCTTGTTGTTGGCCGGGATAACCACCTGCGAATCACAGGCCAGTGCGGCGAACAGCAGCACGCAGAACTCGTAGCTGTCGCCGCTGTACAGGGCCACCGAAGGTCGGTCGGCATCTCGCGGCAGCCGCTCGCGCAACACATCGCAGGCGCCGGCCAGCGTCCGCTTGAAAGCGCCAAAACTCAGCACGCCCCCGTCGCTGTAGCACAGGGGACTGTCATCGGTGGCGTAACCGAATATCGAATTGAACTGCATCCGCCTACACCTTTTGGATCAGTCTCTGCCGCAGCAACCACTCACCGGCGAACAGCGCTCCCATCAGCCCGTAGGAAATCAGGCCGTTATACAAGGTCCACAGCCGCATATCACCGGCCAATGCGGTGGCCGCCGCGATACCGCCGTTCAGCAGAAAAAAACCGCACCACACCTGGGTCACCCGGCGGGTGTAAGCCACGCCCGCTGGCGGCAGATCGGGTTCGCGCAGCCGCGCCAGGCGCTCGATGATCGTCTGCGGCTGGCGCAGGCTGTAGGCGAATACCGCAAACAAAATGCTGTTGCACAACACCGGATACCACAGCAGGCCCTGTGCATCGCCGCGCAACCAGGCGAAGGCGGCGACGATCAGCATCGCCACTGCCACCAGCCTGGCTCCGGTCTTTGCGCTGCGGCCGCCCAGTGCGAGACGCAAGCCGGCAACCGCCAGCAGCAACAGCAACAGCGAACCCAGCGACAGGTACTGAATGCCGAAATACACCGCAAACGGATAGAGTCCGACAACAACGGCCAGCAACAGCTGTGCGAACCGCGACACTTCTAGGCCTGGCCCATAACCGTCTGGATAGCGGCGACCACGTCGCCCACGGTGCGCACGCTTTTGAACTCTTCCGGGGCGATTTTTTTGCCGGTAAGCTCCTTCAACCGCACGATCAGGTCCACCGCGTCGATGCTGTCGATATCCAGGTCGTCGGACAGGTGTGCCTCGGGGGTTATATCCGCGGCGTCCACTTCAAACATCTCTACCAGAATGTCGGTCAGTTCCGACAGAATCGCTTCTTTACTATTCAACATCTTTGTATCTCTCTCACCCGCGGCGACTGTCCGCAACGAAGTTGGCCAGGTTGCTTACACTGGCGAAATGGGTTTTTGTCGTTTCGCTCTCGGCGTCGATAGTGATGTTGTATTTTTTCTGCAGTGCGAGACCCAGCTCCAGCGCATCGATGGAATCCAGGCCCAGGCCCTCGCCGAATAGAGGCTCCTCCGGCTGGATATCCTCGGGGGAAATATCCTCCAGGTTCAGCACTTCTATGATCAGCCCCTTAAGCTCTTCTACCAATTCGCTCACGCGACACACTCCTCAGTGAAATACTCTTTTAATTGTCTGGTTATTTTTCTGGCGGCCAGCGGCGTTTCCTGGATGCCCTGCAGTTCCAGGACGCTGTCGCCAGTGGCGACCTCGAATTGAAAATGCGGGCGGGACAGCGGAATGCTGTACCAGGGAACATTCTTCATCAGCATTGGCGGGTTGCACCGAATGGTCACCAGTGTGGGAGCCACCCGGGCGCGCAGGGCCATATAGGCGGCACCGCGCTGGAGCCTGAGCCCCCTGCCCGGCACCGAACGGGTGCCCTCGGGAAACAGCACCACCGACTCGCCGCACGCCAGCGACTCCGCAGCCAGCTGGATAATTTTTTCCGGGTCGTCGTTGGGAATATATCCGGCGGTACTCACAACCCAGCGCATAAACGGATTGCGGAACAGGCTCGCCTTGACGATGCAGTTGGTGTTAGGAATGCGCGAAATCAGGAACACCACGTCGATCAGCGACGGGTGATTGGCCAGCACCAGCTGCCCCGGTTGACGCAGCCGCGCTTCGTCGCAAAACCGGTAAGTGTAAATGCCGGTGATATGCATAAATCCGATAAAGGCCCTGAAGGCATGGTGCACCAGCAGGCGCGCCCGGCGCCGGCACACTTCGCTGTCGCGGTAGATCAGTTTGAGCGGCGGGAACACCAGCAGGCCCAGCACCAGGCCGCCGAGCCCGAACAGGCTGAAGGCGGCGGCGGTGGCCAGCAAACGCCCCCAATAGCAATCTCTCCGCAGGTTGGAAATCTTCTCAACCGCCAATGCGCACCTCCCAGCCCTGCCCCAGGGGCACACGACCGCCGCCATCCACCAGCGCCGCAATCAACGGCAGCTGGTATTCGGCGGACTCGAATGCGGATTCCGGCCCGCCGGCGTCGGCCTGCACCATTTCGCAGATTGCGGCCCCCTCTGCGGAGCCAGCGCTCAGATGGAGAGCGGTGGCGCAGATAAACGGCGGGCTCTGCGCGCTGTGCCGGTAGAGTTCCGGCAGCGGCTCTTCGCAGAACAGCAGCACCAGCTCGGGGAGCCCTTCCGCCAGCATCCCCGCCGCCTCCAACAGACCCGCCTGCAATGGCAGATCGCCGCCCGCCAGGGCCAGCGCCGGGGAACGGATACCGCAGAGAATGGAGAGCTGGCCGGCGATGGCATTGTGTACCGACAGGCCAAAAGCGGTGGGGGACAGCGGCTCACCACCGACCACATCCTGCAACAGGGAATAGGTGCGCCGGGCCTCGCCGTGCACCGAACAGCACAGCAGGGGCATATCGCGCCCGGCGAGCAGCGGCTGTGCAGTGGAGAAGGCGGCCTTGGCCAGCGCGCTGAGGCGTCGGCGCTGCATGGCGGGCAGGAATGACACGTCCGGCAGGGCATCGCCGGCCAGGCTCAGCTCGCCTCGCCGCCATCGAACCCAATCGGATTGATCCCCAATTCCCGGTGCCCAGGCCCGCCAGGCAGAGAGTGTGAAATGATTTGGCACCAGCTAATCATGGGACCTGGTCCCACCCCCCAAGAAATCAATATCCGGCGGTCCCTCATACGACAGCCCAGTGGCTCTGATCAGAGCCCGGCCACTTTGGGCTTGCCACCGCACCGGCAAACAAGCCGGAAATGGTACCCAAACTGACCAATTTCCGCCAGCAAATTGACATTTTGTCCTTGACTGGCGTCTCATTTCCTTTCGCCACGCGCTTTTGTTTTCACAGCGCTCTCGTATGATTCGCCCAGCTTCCGTCAACACGGAGGCTCATTCAGGAAAACCAGGGAGATCAAATGATGAAACGCACTTTGGCCTCAGCAACCGCTGTTCTGCTGTTGATTACGCTTAACACCGCCCAGGCACGGGATACCCGGCATATGCTGTCCATCCAGGATGCACTGTCCACTCCCGATGCCAAAGCGAAGCTGGACGGGGATATCCAGCTCCAATTCGGCGCGGCCCCAAAAGGCACTATCACCCAACGCCATGGGGAATTCACCGCCAACAAGAAAACCAACGCTTTCAACAAATCCGATACCGAGGCCTGTCGCTGGGTGTTCCTTTCCGCAATGATCGCACTGCAGGACCGCGCGCGTCGGGAAGGCGGCAACGCGGTGGTCAATATCCGCAGCTACTACAAAAAGAACGAAATAAACAGCCCCACTGAATTCGAATGCGGGGCTGGAGCGGTGATGGCCGGGGTCACCCTAAAAGGGGAAGTGGTCACCCTCAAGTAATGGGCTTTCTACTCAGGCAGATACCGCTCCGCCTGGCACACCGCTTGCTTGAACGTATGGACCCGCCGCGAACAGCGGCGGGTCCTCCGGCCGGCAACCAGCTCGAGCACTCGATGCCATTCTTTATCCACACCTGCCTCTTCCTGCTGCTTTCCGTCCTGCTCACCAGCGCCAATGGCTCTCCTCCGCGGCCGGTGATTTTCGATACGGATATGGCCATCGACGATTGATCTGCACTCCTGTTACTGGCAATGCACGGGGACCTGGAACCGAACGTGGCGGACGAAACCACCCTCGGTGAGCCGCAGCGGCTCAAGACGCCCATTTCGACAAGTTTGATTTTATCTTCAATATCGGTGCGAGTGGAAAATCCGCGAGAGAATGCTTGCGCTGATACGCGCACCCATCGGCAACAACCGCGCGCGGAAACCGTGCGTTGCTGCCGCCGGCAGGCGGAGATCACCCGCCTGCGGGAGAAATTGTTCGCGCAGAACCCGCAGATGGGCAAAGCGCAGCGTGCCCATCGACCGGTCAGTGATGGGCACGTCGCTGCGCTCCTTTGCCCATCCTACGCAGCAACCATTGGAGTCAACATGCAAAGATCCCCCATCACCACCCATATCCTCGACCTGCACCGGGGCGAGCCGGCCGCGGGTATTGCCGTCGATCTCCACCGGGAGGGCGAGCTGCTCACCTCCGCCCGCAGCGACGGCGACGGCCGTATCGATCAGTGGGACAGCCCCCTGGTCCTCGACCCCGGCCGCTGGACCCTGGTTTTTCACCTGGAAGCCTGGTTCGCCGAACAGCAGCGGGACTGCCTCTTTCCACAGGTATCGCTGGCATTCCGCGTCGGTGACTGCGGCGGTCGCTATCACCTGCCGCTACTGCTGAACCAGTACGGCTACACCGCCTATCGGGGGAGCTGAGTGGAACAGACGCTGCTGCGCAGCCGCATCGTTCACTTCCGCGACGACGGGCACGGTTCTCCCGATGCCGCGCTGGAGTATTTCGAAGACGGCGTGATCGGTTTTGCCGGCGGCCACATCACGCTGCTGGAAGACGCACGCGCGGCTCGCGCCCGCGGCCTGGACCTGGCCGCCGCCGAGTACAAGCCAGAGGCGCTGCTGACCTGCGGCTTTATCGACGCCCATGTGCATGCGCCACAGCTGCCAGTGATGGGCAGTTACGGCGAAAAGCTGCTGGACTGGCTGGAGAAATACACCTTTCCCGCAGAGCTGCAGTACGCCGACGAGGAAATCTCCCGGCGGCAGTCGAACTTCTTTATCGACGCCCTGCTGGCCCGCGGCACTACCAGCGCCATGGTATTCACCACAAGCTTCGCGCACTCCGCGGAGCACCTGTTCGAGGCCGCTTATCGCGCGGGCATGCGCCTGGTGGCCGGCAAGGTGCTGATGGACCGCAACGCGCCGGCAGGCCTGTTGGATACGGCGGAGCGCGCCCGACGCGAATCCGCCGCGCTGATCGAAAAGTGGCACAACAAGGGGCGCCTGGGCTACGCCGTCACACCCCGCTTCGCCGGCACCTCCAGCCGGGAGCAATTGGCCGTTGCCGGGCAACTGCTGCGGGACCACCCGGACCTGTGGCTGCAGACGCACTTAAGCGAAAACCCCGAGGAGGTGAAGTGGACCGCGTCCCTCTTTCCCGAGGCCCGCGACTATTTGCATACCTACGAAATGCACGGCCTGCACGGCGGGCGCAGCGTCTACGCCCACTGTATTCATCTCAGCGATTCGGAACTGGAACGCGTGGCCGATGCCGGCGCCGCCGTGGCCTTCTGCCCCTCGTCCAACCTGTTTCTCGGCAGCGGTCTGTTGAAACTGCGAAAGCTGCGCGAGCGCGGCATCCCCGTGGCCCTGGCCACGGACGTGGGCGCCGGCACCAGCCTGTGCCAGCTCCAGAGCATGGGCGATGCCTACAAGGTATGTCAGTTGGGGGGCTACCCGCTGGGAGCCGCCGAAGCTTTTTACATGGCCAGCCTGGGCGCCGCCCGCGCCCTGCACCTGGATCGCCATATCGGCAACCTGGCGCCGGGCAAGGAGGCGGACCTGTTGCTGCTGAACGGCGCCCTCAACCCCCTGCTGCGCGAGCGCCTGCGCCACTGCCGCGATATCCGCGAGGAGCTGTTTATGTACATGACCCTGGCGGACGAGCGCATCGTCGAGCGCACCTATGTGGCCGGCAGACTGGCTTACCGCAATCCGCTGGCGCGGGACATCGCCACGTAGGATCGGCCGCAGGCCCCGACAAGTTTGTCTGGAACAAATTTGGACGCCGAAGGCGCCCGCAGGGTGAGCGCCGGAGATGGCTCGAGTCAACGGTGGGCCTGCGGCCCATTGCGGAGCTGGAGCTCCGCGTTCCCGGGATCGCGGGCATGGACAGATTTTTGCTCCTGCAAAATCTGCATTTCCGCTGGGCGGCACCCCGCCATCCCTGGAGGTCGACGCCCCTATACGGAGATTCGTTCAAAAATAAAACGAAACACTGCTTTCGACTGGCTCTACTTGTCGCTGCGCTGGCTGCACCTTGTCGCCGCCAGTCGAACACAGCGCTGCAGCAGATGCGGCCTCACCGGCCCTCCGCGAAATTGCGCAGTTGTTGGAGGTAATTCTGTTTGGCTTCCGCTGGTAGAAAACTGGCCTCGAAGCCGTTTTGCAGCAGTTGCAGGGCCTGTTCGCGGTTTAAATTCAATTCGCGATACAGGGCGATGAAATTGTCGTTCAGGTAGCCGCCGAAATAGGCGGGGTCGTCGGAGTTGACTGTGACCTTCAGGCCCCGCTGCAACAGTTGCAGGATATTGTGTTGTTTCATTTCGGAAAAAACGCGCAGACGCACATTGGAAAACGGGCAGACGGTCAGCGGAATTTGCCGCTCGCGCAGCTCTTCCACCAGCGATTCGTCCTCCACACAGCGCACACCGTGGTCGATACGCTCCACCTGCAAGTCCTCCAGCGCCGAACGGATATAAGCCGGCGGCCCCTCCTCGCCGGCGTGGGCGGTCAGGCGGTAGCCGCGCTCCCGCGCGCGGCGGTAGAGTTCGGTAAATTTTTGCGGCGGATTGCCCTTCTCCCCGCTGGCCAGGCCTACGGCGACGAAGTCGTCGCGGTAGGCTTCCGCCAAATCCAGCACGTGCAGCGCATCCGCCTCCGGCATATGGCGCAGGAAGCTCAAGATCATCAGCGCGGACTGGCCCCACTGACTGTGGGCATCGGCGATTGCGCGTTTGAAGCCGGCCATAAATACCGGGAATTCAATACCGTTGGGTAAATAGATTTGCGGTTCGATCATTATTTCCGTGTGGACGATATTGTTTTCCCGGCAGCGCTGGAGATAGTCCATCATCAGATGGTAAAAATCCTCCTCGTCGCGCAGCACCGAGGCGCCCAAATAGTAGAGGTCAAGAAAGCTCTGCAGGTTTTCGAACTGATAGGCGGCTTCCACTTCCTCAAGAGTCTGGAAGGACAATGGCACATGTGTTTTTTCCGCCAGAGACAGCAGGCGACGGGCCTCCAGGGTGCCGTCCAGGTGGAGGTGCAATTCTGATTTGGGGGCGGCTTTCAGCCAGTCTTCGAAGTTTTTCTGTTCGCTCATCATCCTTACTCGCTTTTTTCTCAGGCTTCTACAGGGCGCTATTGTATTGGTCCATGGCGGCGGGGATGGCGTCGGTTTGGATTTTGACGCCATTCAAATTCAATAGTGCTCCAGGTGAGAGTCCGCAGTACCGCATTCCCGCATTCCCGCATTCCCGCGCGCGGATTTTTCCCCGTCCACTTCATTTGGAATATAGACCCCGGCAGTCCATGCGGTGGCGCGCAATGCTTTTTAGACGCGCTCGCCGACCGCAAATGCGTGGGGCGGCCATCCGCCAGTATTTCAAGGGCAACAACCAAATAGATCAAGAATGACTTATTCGGTTGTCGGGTTAATAAGTTTCACACAGCGCCAGGCCGTCGCTGCGCGGATCGGTGGCGCACTCTACGCGGCCGGCGGCGTCGATATGGATAGCGCCGGCGTGACCCATTATTTCGCTGTGCTCCGGCACTACAGAAATTTCGTGTCCCAGCGCTTCCAGTTCGGGGCCGATGCGCCGGTACAAGTTCTCTTCCAGTTTCAGGTCGGTGGAAGACTCGCCCCAGGTACGCCCCAGCAGCCAGCGTCCGTCGGCGACGGACTCGGCCAGCGGCCTGCCTTCATAGAAGCAACGCGCAAACAGCGCCGCCTGGGTCTGCGGCTGGCCCTCGCCGCCCATGGTGCCGTAGGCGACGCGCGCGCCGTCGGCGAACTGCGCCATGGCCGGGTTCAATGTGTGGAAGGGTTTCTTGCCCGGCGCTGCACAGTTGCGCGACGCCGGATCGCGGGAGAAGCCCAGGCCGCGGTTGTTCCACACCAGCCCCAGGCATGGCAGCACCAGGCCGGAGCCGAATTCCCAGTAGATGCTCTGGATAAAACTCACCAAAGTGCCGTCTTTATCCAGTGCGCCCATCCACACGGTGTCGCCGGGTTCCGCCTCTTTGCCCCAGGGCAACGCCCGGTCCGCGCGGATATTCCCCGCCAGTTCGCGGATATGGTCCGGCTGCAATAATTCGGACCAGCGTTCGCTCAGGCAACGCGGGTCCGCCACCTCCCGGTCGCGCACCAGGAAGGCCTGTTTGGTGGCCTCGATCAGGTGGTGCACCCGCTGCACCTCCTCCCAGTGGGATTGATACAGCTGGTCGTAGATGGCCAGGATCAGCAGCGAGGCGATCCCTTGGGTGGGCGGGCCCAGGTTGAACAGCTGCGCCTGTGAAGTCTGTATATTGAGGGGCGACTGCCATTGCGCGCGGTACCTGCGGAAATCTCCCAGGCGCAACGGGCTGCCCGCCACCTCCAGTGCCAGGGCCATCTCCTCCGCCAGGGAGCCTCGGTAGAAGCTGTCCAGCCCCTCCGCCGCCAGGCGCTGGAAAAGCCGGCCCAGACGCGGGTTGCGCAGCCCCTCGCCCGCTTGCGGCATTCGCCCGTCCGGGTAATAGAGTTTCCGGATATCCGTGCAGCCCTCGCCCGCCAGTTTGCGCAGCGCCGCCCGCAGGCTGGCGGTGACTTCTATGCCTTCCTCGCAGCCGCGCCGCGCTTCGGCGAACAGAATTTCCAGCGGTAACGGCTCGGCAAATTCCGAAGTAGTTTCCCGCGCCGCCTGCCAGCCGGCTACCGTGCCCGCCATGGTCAGGGCCGCGCCGGCGCCGCGGCTCGGCGGTGCCGTTTCCGGTTCCAGGGCCATAGCTGCGCAGCCGGCGGCGTCGATGGCGACCGGCTGCGCATCTTTGCGCTGGATCAGCCAGAAGCCGTCGCCGCCCAGGCTGTTCATATGCGGGTAATGCACGGCGATGGCCGCGGCGGCGGCGATCATCGCGTCCACGGCCGAGCCGCCGCGGCGGAGTATCGCCATGCCTGCTTCGGTAGCCTTGAAGTGGGGGGCGGTGAAGGCGATTTGGGTCATTAAGTTAATTTATTGAGCGTGGAATGGTGTCTTTATAGCTGTCCCAGTTAGCCAGCAACTCGTCGATCACCACCGAGCCGACACTGTAGGCGGATTCCAGTGAGGCCTGCAGGCCGGGGTAGCCCTCGTTGTCCTTGAGCAGGTTTTCCACCGCGGTCATCCCGGGAGGCGGCGTGGTGTAGTTGCTGGCGGTGCGCAGCACCATCAGGCGCTGCACATCCGCGCGCCCGGTTTTGCTCAGCCACAGCAGCGACTGGTAGGTGCCGGTATCCTCCATGGCCGAGGAGACAAACTGGCCCTCGCCGTCGGTCCAGTAGTCCACCCAGCGGTTGGCCCAGTCGTTCATCAGGTCGCCGTGCCAGTAGGTCATGGCCGCCAGGTTGTCCCCCTTCAGCACGAACGGCTCGCGCTGCGCCGCAGGGGTTCCGGTGTAGAGCGCGCGCACGGGCTCCATGCCGGGGAAATCCTGCAGCTTCATATCCTTGGTGAGCCCGTAGGCCCAGTCGCTCAGGGATTTATTCAGCGCGAAGACTTCGCCGCTGGGTTCCGGGCGTTTGTCCATGGGGCCCTTGCTGTCGCGGGCGAAATAACCGAACGGCCAGTCCTCGGGAATTTCCCGCGGGTCGATTTCGTGGGCCAGGTCGCCGTCCACCACGTAGTCGGCCCAGGCGGCGGAGCCGATGGAGGCGTCTGCCGGGTCGAAGCCGGAGATACCCGCCACCAGCCAATAGGCCTTGCTCAGGTCAAAGCGCGGGTCCATACCCAGGGCCATTACCGAGGCGGCGGACTTGGCGGTGCCTATGCCGGTGACCATGCCGAGGATCTGCGATTCCGCGTTGTAGTGCAGGTCGTGATGGCCGTGAAAGGGCAGTACCTGGTCCAGCTTGCGGCGCTCATTCCACAACTGGAATTCGCCAGCGGTATCGCCGCTGTCCTCGCCGATTTCGAACATGGTGACTACCACTACTTTTACCGGTAGCGGAGTTTCTTTTTTTGTTAGCGGAGCTATGGCTTCGCGCTCGGCGTTGCAGGCGAGCAGGCCGAGGGTGAGAAAGACAATTGATATTTTTTTCAGCATTGTTAAATTCCTATTTTTGTAGGATGGGCAAAGCTCGCGCAGCGAGTGTGCCCATCATTCCGGTAGGTTATGATGGGCACGTCGCTTCGCTCCTTTGCCCATCCTACGGGAGTTTCCCTGCTCCGAATCGTTCGCCTGCAAGCAGGCTCCTGATATGGATTGACCTGTCAACTATTGGCACTGCATTTTCCGTTGTTCCTCTCTGTCAGTGGCTTCGGGTCAGGACATGAAAGGCTGTTTGCGACGGTGGATCATTCTGATATGCGTGGGTTGGTTACCGACCTGACTTCACTTCGTCGCGGAGCTGCCTTTCTCTACTGTCGTGGGTCACCCTCCGGGCTCGAAGGGCGCCACATAGGAGCCTCTAGGGTTCTCCTCACCGGCCTCCCATGCCCTGACCCGAAGCCACTGACAACAGTTCATGCCACAACCTTGCTGCCGTGCGGCTTGCCGGCTACTTCACAGGCGATCGCCCAGATAAAACCCGCCAGCTCGCGGGCTATCGCTGTGACGACCACGTTCTTCAATTTGCCGGCCTGCAGCAGCTTCTGGTAACGCCCACACAAGCGCTTCTGGCTCTCCCAAGCTATGGCCTGCACCCGGTCTGAGGTCTTCTCGGCCCGCCGCTGGATACAGCGTGTCTTGCGCGCCGGGTAGCGGTAGCTGTGCGCTGATTCCACCAGTACCCGCCGCACGTGGCCGTTGCCCGTGCGGGTGATGCCGCCCTGGCGACGACTCTCCCCGCTGGAGTGTTCGCTGGGTACCACGCCAAGATAGGCCATCAGTTCCCGTGGGGAGTCGAAGCGGGTGATGTCTCCCAGCTCCGCCAGGATCGTCATCGCGGTAACCACGTCGACACCACGCAGGGCCATCAGGCCTTCCGCCACCGGCTGCAATGTCCAACCTTGCAGCGCCTCGCGCATGACCTTCTCCAGGTCTTCTACCCGCTGCTGAGCCGCACTGACCGCATCGACGTACTCCTGCAAGACGATCTGCTGGACGGGACTGTCAAACTTCACTTCCTCCAGCCAGCGCCAATGGGCCTGGGTCCAGCGGCTCTTCCCCTGGTAAACCTTACCGTGCCGGAGCAGGAAGGCGCCCAGTCGCTGGCGGGATTTCAGCTCTATCGCCTTCATGTCCTCCCGCGCGCGGGTCAGATCGCGCATGGCTTCCTGTTCCTGGTCCGGAACCCACACCGGGGTCAGCTCTCCAGCCCTGTGCAGGCGCGCCAGCATCTGGGCATCCCGGCGATCCGTCTTTAGCCGCTCCCCCGGCTTGCGGGGGATCAGCGATGGCGCTACCACGTCGCACTCATGGCCCCGGTTGGTCAGCTCGCGATACAGCCCGTAGCCGGTGGGGCCCGCTTCATAACAGACGTTCAGTACCTCACCATTGGGGCTCAAGCGCTTGAGCAGCTTGCGGATAGAGGTGCTGTCGTGCGCAATTTCTCCCAAGTACTCCGGGTTGTCCCGACCTTCCCGGGCCACCGCAACCGCAATACTGTTCTTATGAACATCCAAACCGACGTAGATATTGTTAAACTCTTGCATGACCTGCCCCCTCGATGTGGCTCTGTGTTTAGGGTTTTTTCCCAACCTCCAAACATAACCCACGATGTCGAGGCTGGGCAGGTCAATCCATGATGTCTACAGGGAGCGCAATCAACCTCGGCGGTTTTGTGCCTGGCGCTGGGGATCTTCGGCGTACTTCATCCAGCGAGTCGCGGAGGTTGCAACCTTGTGCACCCTGCAATTGCAAATTTTTTCAGTTCAGTGCGCAGAGCTCATAGTGCGCACAGATAAACCCCCGCGGCACGGGGACTTCCCCCTGCGTCCAGAAATGTCCCCGTTGCGCCCGGCGCTCGAAAGCGGCGACGCGGCGCTCGAACTTATCCACCAGCTCTCCTCGGGTCTCCTCGTCGGCAAAGCTGTAAGCCAGGGAGTTGCGGCCGAGCAGCACCAATTCCTCCCAGGAGAGGTTGAACTCCTTCACCGCCACAAAAAATTCATCGGTCATGATGGAATCCCACATGCCGCGGTCATCGGTGGACAGGGCCACCGGCACGCCGGTACGCAGGTATTCGGGAAAGGGGTGCTCGCCGTAGTCGTTCACGTATTCCAGCAGCAGGTTGCTGATCAGGTTGATCTCCACCAGGTAGGGCCCATGGCGCATGGCCAGCAGGGTGTCGGGATCATCGATCAGGTTGATACCGTGACCGATGCGGTCGGCGCCCAGCAGCAATGTGTCGCGCACATGGCGGTTGGGCTCGTCCACCTCGCCGGCATGGATGGACAGCTTCACCCCGGGATACTGCCGGCGCAGTTTGCGCAGTGTCGGCAGGAAGCGCAGCGGGTAACCCTTATCGTTGTCCTCGCGGCCGACCATATTCACCGCCACCCAGAGATCGCTGTTGTTGTGCACGAAGCGGTAGAGGGTACCGAGAATCTCTTCCGCCCGCGGGTGGAAGCGCAGTAGCGAACTCTGGAAGCGCACCGTCACGCCGGTCTTCCGCGCGTCCGCGCGACGGATTCGCTCGCGGTAGATGGCCGCCACCTCGTCGGGGCTGAAGGCTCCGCCGTCCGCGCGCAGGAATCCGTGCACGCCCACCTGGGGTTCGAAGTACAGCAGGCCCTCTTCGCCAAAATACTTCATATTCAGGTAGATCAGTTCGGCGATGATATAGGGATTCTTGTACAGCTCGTTCAGGCGCTGCCAGTGGGTCTGGAAAAATTCATCGCGGCCCTCGTGGGGCTTGTCCAGACGGATGCTGTTCTGCCAGCCCAGCCGCTCTTCGCTGCTCAGTTCCGCCAGCGATTTGTATTCGCGTTTTTCGCAGTCGGGGAGTTTGTCGTAGGTGGCGGAAAGGATATTCTGGAACAGCAGCAGGTAGGGCTGCGCGGAAAATTCATTGGTGCCATAGTCACGGCAGTTTTCGATCCGCACCTTGGTGTAGTAGCGGTAGCCCCGCTCTTCCTGCTGCAGCGCCAGCCGGTACCACCACTCGGAGAAGCCGGCCCCGGAAATATGATTGTGCAGATCCCCGCCCTTGGGCATGGCGTACAGGAAACGGTAGAGTTCCGCGTCACTGGCGTCGCGCTTGAACACTTCGAACCAGTTGTCATCCGCGATCGCCGCACCAGAAAAAAGCATGACACACAGAAAACGACCTATAAATTTGCACCGCATCGGATTTTTCTCCCTATGTCGATCATCGCACTTTATCCATGTCACAACCGCCGTACCAAGTCGCAATCGGTATGCCAACCCCAGGCCGAATGGACAGCTTTTTGCATCGGGTATTAATCCGCAACGGAGGATAAACACAATCATGACCGACCACTACCCCCGCGACCCGCTGGGCTACGGTGCGGAGCCAAAGCAGGGGGATACCCGGGCGGCCAGTGTACAAACTGCGCACACACACCCACAATAAGTACGCAGACCGCGAGCAGCGGGCCGATCCATAGGGTGGATAAGCACAGCGCATCCACCCTACGCAACTATTGAGAGTCTCTATGGCAACAGAAAGCCACTTTGATCCGCAGACTTATCTGGAACTGATGCAAACCGTCGCGGGCATTCCCGTCCGCGACGAGTGGAAAACCGGCGTGGCCCAGCACTTGGCCACCGCAGCAAAAATGGCGGGAATTGTGGAATCGGCGGAGATAGACCCGGACACCATCGACCTCGCCAATGTTTTCCGGGTGAAGTCGCCGTGAACGGACTGCTCTTTTCCTCCGCCAGCGCCATCGCCGACGGTGTAAACAGCGGCCGCTTCAGCACCAGCGAAGTGGTGGATTTTTTCCTCGCCCATATCGAGGAGCAGCATCCGACCCTGAACGCCTTTACCCGGGTGCTGGCCGAGCGGGCGAGGCAGCGGGCCGCACAACTGGACGCGATGACGGCCCGGGGAGAAAACCCCGGCCCGCTCGCCGGAGTGCCCTTTGCAGCGAAAAACCTGTTCGATATCCGCGGCCTCACCACCCTCGCCGGCTCGGCGATCAACGTCGGCAACCCACCCGCCCGCGAAGACGCATTGCTGATCCAGCGCCTGGAGGAAAAGGGGGCGATACTCATTGGCGCCCTGGGCATGGGCGAATACGCCTACGACTTTACCGGCGAGAATCGCCACTACGGCAACTGCGCCAACCCCTGGAACACCAAGCATATGAGCGGCGGTTCCTCCTCCGGCTCCGGCGCCGCGGTGGGCGGTGGACTGGTGCCGCTGGCACTGGGCTCCGACACCAACGGCTCCATCCGTGTACCCGCGTCCTTCTGCGGCATCTTCGGCCTCAAGCCCACCTATGGGCGCCTGCCGCGCACCGGTAGTTACCCGTTCTGCGACAGCCTCGACCACGTCGGGCCCCTGGCGCGCAGCTGCGAGGACCTGGCCCGCAGTTTCGACGCCATGCAGGGCTACAGCGCGAGCGACCACGCCTGCGCAGATCGGGCACCCATGGATACGATGGCCGAATTGGAAAAGGGTGTAGATGGTTTACGCATCACCCGCGCCGCTGGCTATTTCTCTTTGGAGGATTTTCCCCAGGCGCAGCGCGCGGTGGACAAGGTGTGCCGGGCCCTGGAGTGCACCGACGAAATCGAACTGCCCGGCACCCTGGAGGGCCGCTCCGCGGCCTACCTGATCACCAATGTGGAAGGTAGCCGGCTGCACCTGTCGCGGCTGCAAACCCGGCCGCAGGATTTCGACCCGGACACCCGCGACCGCTTTATCGCCGGTGCCCTGCTCCCGGCGGCCTGGTACGCGCGCGCCCAGCAGGTACGGCACTGGTATGCGGAAAAGGTGCGCGAGGTGTTCGCCAATGTGGACGTAATTGTCGCCGCGGCGACGCCCTGCGTGGCGCCGCGGATGGGGGAGAAAATATTGAATATCCGCGGCGAGGAACAGCCGTTGCGGCCCAACCTGGGCTACTTCACCCAGCCAATCTCCACCGCCGGCCTGCCCTGCTGCGTCGTTCCCACCCTGGACGAGAAAAGCGGCCTGCCT